>JAIXOU010000144.1 GCA_027486585.1 Verrucomicrobiaceae bacterium
AGCCGGCGTCAGCACGACCTTGAGCAGGCCTTCTTTGTTGTCATAGAGACGTTTGAACCAGTCTCCGCCTTCTGCCAATGGAGCCACGGCACTGAGCAAAGGTCCGACCTGGATGCTGCCGTCTTCAATCCGGCGGATCGCTTCAGGGTATTCACCGGCGCAGGAGCAGGAGCCACGGATGGTCAACTGACGGGTGACGACTTCCTGGAGCGGGAAAGGTGTGTTTGGTTGAAGATTGCCAATGAGGATGACCTGTCCGCCTTTGCGTACGCAGCGGATTGCCAGATCCAGCGGGGCTGCGGCGCCGACGACTTCAAAGCTGGCATCAGCACCATCGCCGCCGCAGATCTCGCGCAGATGCATGGCCAGTCCTTCTTGCTTGGCATGGAAGGCGTCAGAGGCACCCAGTTCTTTGGCCAAAGTTAGCCGTTTTTCATCCAGATCAATGGCGATGACGCGCTCCCAGCCCCGTGCCTTCAGGGCCTGAACGACGAGCAGGCCGATCAGACCTGCACCGACGACTACAGCCGTGCCGCCACGAGTTTCTTCAGCATGGCATTCGCAACCATGGCCACAGCCGGCGGCTTCGGGTTCTTCTTCAACTGGATCAAAGGCTTCTCCGACTTCGATCCCATCCGCTAAATTCACGGCATGGAGTGCGATGGAAACTGGCTCGGCAAAGGCTGCTTTTTCATAGCTCAGCGTGTCTGGGATCGAGTACAGGATACGGGTCGGCAGCACGATCTTTTCGGCAAAGCAGCCGTGGCGGCGATACTCGCCTGGGGAGACTCCCAGCACCTTGCGTTTCGGGCAAAGATTGACATAACCCGCTTCACATTCTTCGCATTCACCACAGTATTCAGTGGAGTCAAAAGTGACCCGCTGACCGACCTTCCATTCGGTTACGCCCGCACCGATTTCGATGATTTCTCCTGCGGCTTCATGACCCATGACGATGGGCATTTGACGGCGACCGCTGCGGCCGTCCATGCCATGAATGTCACTGCCGCAGATACCGCAGGCCTTGATCTTCACCAGCACTTCACCAGCTGACGGCACGGGGTCTGGGAAACCGAGGTCGTAGTTAAATTCGGAGGGTGCGGTGAGGACAAGAGCTTTCATGGGGTGGAAACCATGAAAAGCTCAAGGCCGCTGGCAAGAGCGGAGGTGTATCAGATCACCAATCCAATGTGAGATCCCAGCGTTTGGCGGTTTCTAGCAGCTCGTCACGCATCGCCCACTCGTCAGGGCGTGGTTCCTGGCCGGCGTGGCGTGCGCTGGCTCCTTTGAGAGTCATGCAGCCGGTATTGTCACCGACTTGGCGGATGGTTTCCACTTCCTCGGGCGTCAGGCACTGCTCAGGTAGCGCGGCGAGATCGTCGAGCTTACTTTCGATGCTGCGGGCGCCTTCGCCATGTTCCTGGATCATGGTTGGCACCACGCATTTCACGGCTGTATTGGCTAAGGTCCACTGGCAGGCCAGTTGCAGCATGGTCAGGCCATGTTTTTCAGCAATCGGGCGAATTTTTTCCAGCTTCTCAACAGCGTGCTCAATCCAGCCGGCTGGGCGGTGCGTGCGGTGGTCGCCATCGCGGAAATGATGCCCTGCGCGCACGTCATCGTGGAAGACGCCGCCGTAGTCCACGACTCGTGCGATGATGTCCACCTGGTTTTTGGCGGCTGCGGCCAGCACATGTTGGCCAGGCCATGGCTCAAAAGGATTCAGGATGATCATGGCCCAGTCCATGCGATCACCGAATTTTTCAAAGCAGTCGATCATGTCCAAGGTGAAGCCATTGGCTGGGCCTGGGGCGATGCCGAGGCGATCCGTGAGTCCGGCGTCTTTGAGGGCGGTGAAGTCGTCCCAAACTTTCTCACTCGTGTAGGCGATGCTATCTGGATTGTGCAGCATCAGGAGATCGAACTTGGAGGTCTGGCAGCGCTCCAGAGACTTCTCAGTCGCCCTTTTTAAATAGTCCGCATAGCCCTCGGGGCCGCGCAGGGCGGGATCGGTGAAGCGTGGGTAGCCACGGGAACCATTGCGCAGGCCATCATAGAAATCATGGCCGATGATGCCGACCAGGCAGTATTCATCCCGAGGAATGCCTTTCAGTGCTTCTCCCAGCAGGGCATCGGCACGGCCTGCGCCATAAACGTCAGCCGTGACAAAGGTGCGCACGCCTTTTTCAAAGGAGAGGCGCATGAGTTCTTTGTAGTGCTCTTCAGTCAGCTGCTCACCATAATGCATGAAGCGGCCACCACTCCAGGTGCCGTAGGCGGTTTTTGTCAGATTCATTGTTGGGTCAAATGGGTTGGGTTGGGGGGATTAAAAGCGGCTTTTCGGAAAGAAGCACGTAGCCATATCGCGGGTGGGGAGACTTCCTTTGCAGCGTTGGTTTAGAAACGCAAGCTAGGTCTTTAAAGACACAAAAGACGCAAACTCACGAAAAAAGGGCAGGCCATTTCAGGCCTGCCCTTTCAAACACCAGGAACAACGAAATTAGATCAGACCAGCGGTCTTCAGCACGCTGTAAGCACCGTTTTTATTCACGGTCTTCAAAGCACGAGCGGTGAGCTTGACGGTGACGAACTTATTGAGCTCGGCCACCCAAATACGCTTGGTGCGGAGGTTCGGGAAGATCACGCGTTTCACACGCTTGGTGATGTGCTTACCGATACCGCCTTCTTTCTTGGCTTTACCGCTACGATGAATGTGATGTCCGCGTGTGACGCCGACTCCGGAAACTTGACAAACTTTGGCCATAAGGTGCTGGTGTGTTGGGGTGAAAAAAGGGGGGCGATAATAGCCGACTCATTCAGTTCGTCAACCGATGAATCAGGCTTTCACATTCCCGAGGGGTTAATAATTGAAAATTTCGCCGTCTTTAAAGAAGCGCTTCAGCTCGACAGCTGCTGCTTCGGGGCTGTCGGAGGCGTGCACGACGTTGGTCATTTTGTCGCTGCCAAAATCACCACGGATGGTGCCTTTTGGGGCGATTTTGGAATCCGTAGGGCCGAGCAGATCACGCACAGCTGAGATCACGTTGTCACCGCTCAGAGCCACAGCGATGACTGGATTGCTCTTCATAAAGCCTGCGACTTCAGGGAAGAACGGCTTATCGGCGATGTGGGAATAGTGTTCCTTGAGCAGTTCGTCGGTCAGTTGGATCATCTTGATGCCACGTACACGGAAGCCCTTGGCCTCCAGACGTACCAGCACCTCGCCATTGAGGCCTTTGGCGACACAGTCAGGTTTCAGGAGTAGCAGGGAAGTTTCTTGGGCCATAGATTCGGTTGAGGGGGGTGGAAAAGGGCGCGCATCTTGGCTGCACAACCTCACAGAGTCAAGGGAATCAGCGTTCCAGAGATCTATAACTTCCGCAGATAGCCGTCGCAGCGGTTGTGCCAGCCAGCCAGCCAGCGCTGCTCTTTGCGGGCTGCTGGTGCGTTTTGAACCCGGCGACTCAGTACCGCTTTTGAAGCTGAGGCAAAGGCAGACGGGCTGGCGGTAGTCATGCTTTCCAGTACTTGCAGCAGTCCCCAGCCTTGGCCGTTGTAGCGCTCCGTTTTGGCGGTGCCTTCGCCTTTGAAATTCACATAATCGATCAGGCAGAAAGCGCCCTCAGGGGTGGCTGATAGGCCGTCGAAGTTGGCCTTCACCTTTTTGCTGGCCTTGGCTGCTGCGAGCATCTTTGGAAGAGCCCCCTTCAATCGATTCAAAATGAACGCCGTCTGGAAAGAGACGGTTTTGGATAAAATCGCCCGTAACTCCTTCTGCCGTGCCCCTCCTTTGTCTGCCTCAAATGCTGCCTTGCTAGTCCATGGGCAGGGGCCTTTGCTCCACTTTGGCATCGGCACCCCCTGAGACTCTAAAAAAACTGCCAGAGGCGGAAAGCTCTCCTCAAAGGGGCCCCGGCGACCTGCTGGGTACCAAATGAAATGGCCAATGCCTAAGGAGGCAAAGTCCTCCCCGTTATTCCAGCTCGTCAGACCTGCCACTGAACCAGCGCACTCATTTTGCCAGATCCTCTGACCCACTCGGTTCAATTGGGCACCGGTCAGAGAAACTGCCTGTGCGTAGGTGCATTGGGAAGTCCCTAGAACAGTGAGCAGGATTACGGAAAGAATGGGGAAGAGCCGAGTCGTCATCCTCCCAAACTAGGCAGAGTCTGACATTCTGTCCACGGCACGGAACGGGTATTTCGAAACATCCCATGCCTGCCCGACCTTGAATCCGCCTGCCCGTGCCTGAATGATTTTTTTCTTGTTACTGGGAGTGACTTTGTGTTTACATAAATTTGTTCAGATCTTTTGTCCTCAACCAATTACGCATTTTTAACTTTGTCATGGCCACGTTTGGTCATGATTTTTTCGCATCATTATTTCTTACCAAAAATCATGTTTGGCTTTGTTTTATCAGGCCTACACGAGCCGGTTAATCAACTTTAACATCTCATTTAGCCATCGCCGAGCCAGCCCTTGTGGTGCGCTCAAAATTCATTTTTCTATTTTTAGATTAATTAATTCTTTTTTCGCTAAAACCTGATTTTCGCCTCTCCAAAGCCGCCTTTTTCACTTTCCGACTCCGTTCCGCGCCCAATTTTCCACTTTTTCTTATCATGCCCCGCCAGCCCTCCCTAGCCCTCCTAGTTTTGCGTCAAAACCGCCTCTGGATCAGCCGTTTTCTTGCCGTATTCATGGCCCTCTGGCAGATCGGGCAGCCTTTGCAGGCAAACACACTGACGGAGGAGTTTTCGGAGTTCAGCACCAATGCCACTTTGATCACGGGTGGCACGGGGTTGCAGTTAAACGGTGGTGGCTCCATCCGGCTGACGAACGGGCTAAATGACTATACGGGAAGCACGATTCTGAATAATGGTTCGCTCATCATCAGTGGCGGTGCAGTTCTGGGAACCGATACTTCTGCCATTCTGATCCGGACTAATAACAGCACCCCGTTGAATACAAATTTGATCGGCTTCGGTGGCGGTTCACTGGTGCTTGATGGGACAGCCGGTGGCTTCACTTTTTCGCGGGATGTTAATTTTGAAGGTCGTGGACCGATTGGTGATCGTGGCGCTGCTATCCAGAGCCTGGGGAACAACACGCTTTCTGGTATTTTGACTTCGGCAGTGAGTCCTCTGCCGCTCTCGCCAACGGCCAGCTTCCGAAACAGCCGTATTAACAGCGTGAATGGAACACTGACGCTCTCAGGGACGCTCAACGCAGGCGGCACCTCAGCCACCACGTTCACGAACCTAGGTGGAGTGAACTCCGCAGGCGTGGGCGACTACGCCCTTACTGGTATTCTCACTGGGACTGGAAGCATTGAGAAGTCCGGTGCTGGTACCTTGTTCCTCAATCCCTCCAGTACTGTCGGCTTTGGCGGGACGGTACGCGTTTCTGCTTCTTCAATCGGCCAGCAAAGCAGCGTGCGGGTGACTCAGGCGAGCGTAGGCGGCACGAGCATCTTTGGAGCTAACACCGGGACCACGACCGCCGCTGCCATTGATCTTAACGGCGGCACTCTAGAGTTCCGCACTGATGGCGATCTGAATTTTGGAGCTCTCGCGTCTGGCAGGAATGTTTATACTCGAAGCACGGGCATCATTTTCACCGGCCCGGCAGCTGGCGGTGCGGCAATCAACGGAACTACGACCTTGGGAGCTCTGCATCAAAATTCCAGCGGCACCGGGGGCACAAACACCACCACATTCAACAGCCGGAACGGCTTTGGCGTGACCATGAGCACCCTGGCATCGGATGCCAGCACCAGCACCACCTCCATTACCACCACCCTCACCAACAATATGGGTGGCCCGCTGACCTTCACCGGCAACTTGACGATGCCTGAGGGCAGCACCGCCTCGCGACCACGGGTCTTGGCGATCGGAGGCGTCGGCAACACGGTTCTTCAGGGCAGTATTATTGCAGGGACCGATAATGGAAAGACTCTCACGAAGTCGGGTGCCGGAAACCTTACCATTCAAGGGGTTGCAACGACTGTGGCTGGGGCAGTCAGCATTACAGGCGGTGCGATCACAGTCACCGATTTCCGTTCTCTCGGCACCGCCTCCTCCGCTGCAATGAATTTGGGGAACGCTGGCACCACGGCAGGTAGTCTCATCATCGGTGGCACGGGCGTCACGCCTACGGTTGCCGGACTTACCACCAGTCGGCCAATCGTCTTCAATAGCACAACTGGACAAAGTGCGATCTATGCGAATCAGGCTGGTGTCAATCCAGTGATTCTCAATGGAGCGATCACTACGGTCCTCACGACCGGTAACTATAACCTTGGCGGTTCGAATACGGCCGACAACATCATCAATGTGGCGCTCCCTGCTGCCACCACGCCCACCGCGTCCCAAGGTGGTCTGACCAAGGTTGGCACGGGGACTTGGGTCCTAAATGCGGCCAACCTCTTTACCGGTGGCACCAATATACAAGGAGGCACCCTGAAGCTGCGCGCCACGGCAGCTGCTTCCAATGTGATTCTTGAAACTGCGACCAACGTTATCACCTTCAGCGCCCAAGGCACGTCCCAAACGGCGGGCGGCATTCTGGAGTTCAGAGGTGTAGCCACTGGGGCCACAACGGAAACTCTCGGTGCTCTCACTCCAACGGCCGGTGCTGCTACCGTAAGGCTTCTTGGTCAGGGCGGTTTTGCATCCAATCTCACATTTACCTCCTTGGGGGCGACCACTGCGGCTTCCAGTGTTAACTTTGACACCAGTGGCGCGCTTGGCGGCGTGGTAACGCTCACGGGAGCAACTGCGGCCACAGCGACCACTCTACCGGGAACAGCGAACTTCCAAGGTCACCTTTATGTGAATGGTTCCAATTTCGCAGATGTCGTTTCTGGGGTGGTGACTGCTCCCACTTATGGCGCTGCTGGTAATTTCCGTGACGCTGGACCCGCCTTGGTTACTGCAACTCACAACAGGTTGATTGCTCCAACTTCGAGTGGTGCCATCACTGTTTCCTCGCTCCTCACGAACAACCAAACGCTGACTTTGAGCGGCAATTTAGTTGTTTCCACTGGAGGTATCCTTCAATCAGGCGGCACCGCCTCCATCCTGAGCGACAGTGCCACTGCTCGCCTCATCCAAGGTACAGCGGCAGCCACAAACGTTGCGATTCGTGTGAACTTATTGGCCGACGTGCTGAACCTCGGAAATGCCACGAATCCGGTGATTATTTCCAATGTCACGACCGGTGGACTTACCAAGAATGGGGCGGGAACTTTAGTTGTCTTCGGCACGAATGCACAAACAGGAACAACGACGATCAACGAAGGGAAGGTCAGCCTCAACGGTGCTGCGGCCCGTTTGTCCGCCGTCACTGCCTCGCTGGTTGTTCGCCAGGGAGCGGCACTCGAACTTCTAACGGGTGTGACGGCCGCCAATGCCGTGGTCAATAACTTGGACGGTGCTGGGACTATCAGCGGACTCTCCGGCCAGACTTTCACACAAAATGGCACCGGTACATGGAATGGTGTCTTTTCCGGAACTGGTTTTAATATCACCAAGGGAAACGGCGCCGCCACTTGGAGCGGGCTTAATACCTACACAGGCGTGACCACCATCGGTGGCACCACTCTACTCACTGTCGATACCATGGCGATTGGCGGCCAACCGAGCGGCATTGGCGCATCAAGCAGTGATGCCGCCAATCTCGTGTTTACTGGGTCCACGGCAGGGATTGATTACCGCGGCAGCATCATCGATACCGCCCTGACTCTTGGGAGCCGTTCCGCCACCACCGACCGTCTTTTCACGCTGGCTGCCAGTGCGACCGGTGCCACCCTTACCAGCACTGCTTCAAATAATAATGCCATCGTCTGGAGCAACACGGGGGCCATCGTTAATAACACCACGGCAAATGCCACCCTCACGTTTGCTGGCACTGGCACCGGGCTTGGTCTTGGTGATAACACCTTCAATCCTCAACTTGTGGACAGTTCAGTGGGCGGTGGGGTTACGTTGGGTGCCACCAAGTCTGGTGCTGGTCAGTGGAACCTTGGTGCCTCCAACAACACCTACACGGGTATCACTACTCTCAACGATGGTATTTTGGGCTTGAATAACAATGGAGCACTCTCCGCAAACAGCCCTCTGTTGCTGGCACCTACTTCAGCCACCTCGGCTGCCATTCTCCAGATGAGCGGCACGTTTGAGCGCAATCTCGCTGCGACTGCTACGGCTGGCAGCGGCACGGTCACCTTTGGAGGCACCACCGCAAGTACCACGGGTGGCGTGGGTTTCGCGGCGCACTCGACTCCGCTTACAGTTGCTATCGGCGGTGTGGGCTCACCCACGGCCCTGACTTGGGGTTCTGGTGGTTTCGTTGGGACTGGAGCCGTCCAAAACTTGGTCCTCAACTCCACCACGGCACTGTCCTCCGTGGACTTCAAAAATGCGATTGATCTGGGAGCCTTGGCACGCACGATCAACGTTCTGGACAATGCCAATACTGGTGCCGACTACGCCACCATGAGCGGCGACCTCTCGGGTGCGGGCGGCAGCCTCACCAAGATCGGAACAGGTATTTTGCGACTCACCGGGGCCAATAGCTACACGGGTATTACGACCGTGGAAGCAGGCACCCTAGTGGTTTCCTCACTCGGCAGCAGTATAAGCGGGGCAACTTCCAGTGTTGGAGTGGGCGGGGTAACGATGGGTGACTCCAATGCGATCATCCTCGGAAATACCACCACGACAGGTGGTGGCCTCCAGTACGTCGGACCTGGTGAAACTAGCGACCGAAAGATTCGCTTACGCGGCACAACGGCGAACAACGCGATTTACGCGGAAGGGGCAGGACCTCTGATCCTCAGTAATGTAGCTCACGACACCACGGAGACTGGGGCCAAGACCCTCTCATTGCGCGGAACTAACGCGGGTGGTAACATGATCACTAGTCAGTTATCCGACAATGGAGCCGGTGCCCTCAGTGTCACCGTGGATGGCGGGGCTACTTGGATACTGACCAACGCCGCAAACAACTATAGCGGAGGCACTACCGCTAGCGCTGGCGCTCTTGGTATTGGTGACAACGCAGCTCTCGGCACGGGCACTTTGGCTTTCAACAACGGCAACATCTTCGCCTATGGTGCTGATCGCACCCTAGCTAACGCGGTGAACCACAACAACAACACCACCGCCGGATTTCTCGGGGATTACAGCCTTACCTTCAACCAGCCGCTCAACTTGCGTGCGTCAGCGAACAACGTTACCACCAACAACAACATCGCCAGTGGGAAAACACTCACTTTCGCTGGTGGTGTTACAAACACCGAAATGAGCGCCAACCGCGCGTGGATTATCGACGGCTCAGGTGAAACGGTGATCAATGGGAACTTCACGACCTCGACAGTCTTTGGCGTGCGTTTCGATGTGAACGGTGGTGGTACATTGACTCTGGGCATTAACGGAGCGGCCTCGAATTTTAACCAGAGCATTACAGCCGCCGATGTCGATCGCGGTACGCTGAAGTTCACCGCCAACAATGCTATCCCGACAACCTTTAGTGCCGCTGTGGCACCGACGACTGCGGGCACCGATATTGGGGGCACAACCTACACGGTGGGTTCAACAGCAGGCCTTGTAGTGGGACAGATTTTCAGCGGCACCAACGTCCCCGCAGGATCGAGGATTGTGTCCATTGATAGTCCAACGACATTCACTACCAATGTAGCTCCAACGGTAGCCGTCGCACCTGGAGCCAGCCTTACCTTCAGCGGCAGTGGCGGTGTGACCCTGACTCCCGAACTCGCAACCGCAGACACTGCTAGAATCGACCTCAATGGCACGACTCAGACGATCCCTGCGTTCACAGCCACTACCGATGGTGCGGTAATCATCGACAATACCGCAGCCTCAGCCGCTACCCTTCGCCTCGGCGCGAATAACTCGACCGTAAGCATCACCAATACTGGTGCTCGCACGATCACTGACTCGGGTGCGGGGGCTCTCTCCATTGAGAAAACCGGGAACACGGCCTTGACGCTTCCGACTGGCATGACGCTGAGCTATCAAGGCAGCACCAGCAGCACAGGGGGTGGGTCTTTCACTATCAACTCAGCGCTGAATGGCACCACGGGCCTTATCGCGACGGGTAACAGCACCCTAGCTCTTCTGGGTGGATTAACCACTCCAGGGGCTATCGCCAGCATCGAAGTCGGTGGAGGGTCCACTCTGAGTCTTTTGGATGGGGCCGGCAGCGCCATCTCTAGCCTCACCAACCTCAACCTTGGTGCAGGAACAGGTACTGCGACATTGAATCTCAATGTCGGTGATTCACTCGCCGTGGGAGACTTCCTGAATACGGACACACTCACGCTCCTCACGACCGGCACACTAAACTTGGCAAACACCGTTAGGTTCAACCTGACGGATGCCGGTCTCAATCCGCTCACCACTTATACCATCCTCAATCTTGTGGACGGTGGCATCAACGCCTTTGGACCTGGCAATATGATTCAGGGAGCTATGCCTGGCGGCTTCTCCGGCTTTACCTGGACGGTGACAGATAACGTCGTCCAACTAACCACGGGCACGCTGATTACGGGCAGCTCTTATTGGAGGGGTTTGACGGACAACACCTGGAATGCCAACGCCAATAACTGGTCCACCGACAAGGCGGGCACCCTTCCTGCGGCTTCCATACCTGGTAGCGGCACCGACGTTGTCTTTGCCTATGATGGCCTCGCGGCGGCTCCTCTGATCACCACGCTGGAGCAAAACATCAAGATCAACTCCTTGACCTTTGAAGCTGGTGCCACCACACCGACGTCGGTCACCATCGCGCCAGGTGCGGTGAGCACCAACCGTCTTGAAGTCGCGCCTCAGGTCGCCACTGACGGGATCAAGATCACTGCTGGTGGTCCTGCTGCTGTCACCATTTCCGCGCCGCTTCGTCTGGGAGGTATTGCTGCCTCACAAACTTGGAATGTCGCCGACGCGGCTTCCGTCCTCACCCTCTCTGGTGGATTGCAGGGTGAAAAAGACGTGACCAAAACGGGAAGCGGTAAAGTAACTGTCTCGATCGTCGCTGATAACACCTTCAACAGTGGCAACACCGCCGACTTCACTATCAACGGTGGCAATTTGGAAATTCTGAGCATCGACGCCCTGGGGGTAGCGGGCAAGCGGGCGAACGTCGCCGTGAATACGGGTGGTGCCTTTTACTACAATAACGCCACAGCTGGCACTGTGACCAATGCCCTCACACTTGGTGGCGGCAGCCTCTCCGGCGGCGGCGGCAACCACACTTACAGCGGCACCGTCAATGTCAGCGGTAACTCGTTCATCAACCTGGCCGACTCTAATGGCCCAAACACCAACACCGCCCGCAACATCACCCTCTCCGGTGCGGTCAGTGGATCTGGCAATCTGACCATTGATGGCAACAACACGGTCGCTAGCGGTAACCAGACTGGCGGTCTGCTAACATTAAATAACGCCGCCAACTCTTGGATAGGTGATTTTCATTTTAACAGAGGCACTGCGTTGCTCACCTCGGCCGCAACCCCGAGCTTCACCACCAACGATGTTACTTTCAATAGCTTCGGAAGACTCCAACTGCAAGGTGTCAATGGCCAGACGCTCACCCGAACCGGCACTCTCGCCTATGGAGCCGGAGCCATTGGTGAATTTTCTGTAGATAACGTCAGCGCCACTCTTACCTCTGATTTCTTGGTAAATCAGAACGGAGCCATCACTCTCGGTTCCGGTGGCACGGGAGGCAACGTTCGCGTCTTTTTGGCGGATGACTCTTCCAAAGTCAACTTTAGTGGTGGCGTTACTTTGGGCGGCAATAGCAGTATTTCCGTCGGCAGCGCCGCTACCCGATTGCTCACGATTTCCAGCGTGATCAACGATGGCGGCAACAACTACTCACTCGCAATCAACGACGACGCTGGCGGGTGGGGAGTCACCAATGGTACCGTGCGCATGGATGCCGCAAATACCTACACCGGTGGCACCGTGCTGGCTTCAGGTACACTCATTCTAGGAAACAAGGACGCTCTCAGCACCGGACCTCTAGCGGTGACCGCAGCCAGCATCCTCAACAGCTTGGTGGATCTCACCGGTCTCGACGCAAGGTCCAATGCGCTTAACCTCAGTGCCGTCCTCACCTTCACCGGTGCCAACAGCATCACTTTCAGTGGCACCACCACCAATATCGGTGCAGGAGGCATCACCAACAGCCTGACAGCTGGGAATCTGCTCTTCAATCAGGTGAACTTGGCCGAACCCGCCGCCGCTGCGGCGCGCACACTGACCATCGCCGGTGCAAGTACGGGTAATACCACGATCACCACCCTGGTCAACAATGCCCAAAACAACATCCTGACCAACAATCTAACTCCCGGCACTCTTTCCATAGAGGCTGTTGCGCTTTCTGAGTCGGCTGTCATTGGTCGCACTCTTACACTCACTGGAACGGGCAACACCGTGTTGACTGGCCTCATCGAAGATGTGACAGGCGGCAGTGGCACGGCGGGAACCCTCGCCAAAGCCGGAACGGGCGTGCTGACTCTCCAAGGCGCGAACACCTTCACTGGACCGCTGACGATTGCCGCTGGGGTGTTGGAATATAGCACTGTCACAAACGCCAGCGGGGGAGCCAGCAACCTGGGCAACGGTGCGGCGATTTCCATGTCGGGCGGCACTCTGCGCTTCATTGGCTCGGCCAGCCAGTCCACCAATCGTCCGATTACCACGACGGGCTCCGCGACGTTCTCTGCTAATGGCACAGGTGGTGCCAGCATCACCTACACAGGTGCCATCACGCAGGCTGTGGACAACTCGTTCACCTTGGCAGGTACGGACAGCACCACCGCAGGTTTCATTACGGGTGGCATCACCCAGCCTGCCGGAGCTGCCTCAGCGGACCTCAATGTCTCCTCAGGAAACTGGACACTCAGCGCCGGTAATGCGACCATTGCAGATGACCTTAATATCACCGGAGGCGTCTTGAACCTCCAAAACATGGTCTTCAGCCTGAATGACGATGTTGTTGTCACGAATACAGGAGCCGTCCTAAACCTCAATTCCACGGGAGTACTTACAGCAACCACAGTTTCAGGCACCAGCAGCGGCCTGCACGCTCGTACTGGTGGCGTTATCAACCTGAATGCCAATGACATTTTTGGTGTCGCTAACAGCGGTGGCCTCGATTTCATCAACGTTGGAGATTCCGGCCCGGGCGCGGTAGGTGTGTTTAACACCAATACCTTCAATATTTCCTCCCCTGGACTGCTCGTCGGAAACGTAGCCACTGGATTGGAAGGGAATGTAACAGGGACAGGCACAATCACCGTCACCAGCACTGCTACCGATTATTCCCTCGGAATTCGCACCTACCGCGGCTCCATCGGCGCGAATCTGGCCGGTGTAGCAAGCTTCTTGAAGCAGGGCCTGGGAGACGTCACAATTACGGGCAATAACAGTGGCCTCACAGGCACGGTGGCCGCCACTCGTATCGACTCTGGTAACCTCATCCTCGATTACACCACCCAAAACAATAATAAAATCAGCGCCGTCGCTGGCCTCGATATGCGTGGAGCCACACTGACGCTTAATGGTAACAACGCAGCGGCCACCTCCCAAACTGTCGCAAGCATCACCTTGGCTAATGGAGGTGCTAACGCCATTGACCTGAATTCTGGAACCGGTCAAGCGCTGGTTCTGAATTTAGGTGGCATCACTCGTGCTGCCTCCGCTGGCACTCTCCGCGTGTTCTTACCCACTGGCACCCAGGATGCAACGAATGGCATCACCACGACCACAGCGGTTAATGCTTTTGGCACCTTGGGGGGCTTCCTCACCGTCACCGATGCTACAGGCACATTCTTCGCCGCCAAGAGCGGGAACAACATCATCCCCGTCGCTTCTACAGTGGCAGCCGATGCCAGCACATGGACAAATGGACAAAACGTTACCAACACGGGGTCGTCATTCTCCGGCACCACGGGGCTTCGCTCGATCAACTCCCTTAGCTTTGATCATGTTACAGGCGGCACGATCACAGTCGCTAACACTGCAACTTTGGATTTGTTTAATGGTGGTGCCTTGCTCACCAGCAATGTAACCGGAGGCGCTCCTACGATTACGGGAGGCCGTCTGACGTCTTCAATTGCAGATGTCATTGTCACGCATGATGGGGCGGTTCCCTTGACCATTGCGTCTCAGATCGGCCTAAACAACGCAGTTACTAAAACTGGAGATGGAACCTTGCTAATCAATGGCACGATCAATAACTATACCGCAGCGACGCAGATTTTATCAGGCACCCTTCAGGTCTCTGGCGGTAATGCGATCGGTAATTCGTCTTCAGTGGTTCTTTCAGATGATCGAGCCTCCACCTTCGAGTTGTTGGCCAATGAAACCATCGGAAACCTCTCTGGCGGCAATGCGGCTTCCGGCATCACTTTTGGCACAGTCGCTTTGGGGGCCAATACACTGACCATCAATTCGGCTGCCAACGGCACTTATGCAGGTGTGTTCACTGGAAGTGGAAGCATCGTTCGAAATGGCTCTAGCGGAGTCGGTAACTTACTCTTAACGGGTAACTCGGGTGCTGGTTTCACTGGTGCCCTCGTTGTAAATGGAGGATTGATGTATGTTGAGGGGGCGGCAACGATGAATGCCTCCAGTCTCACCGTTAATAAAGGCGGTTCTTTCCTCATTAGCAACAATGGTACCACCCGCTCAGGAACACGCTTCTTGGACACCATGCCCATCATTCTCAATTCGGCGGATGGTTCTTGGAATTCAGAAACTCGGCCAAGCGGTCTAGTGATCCGTACGGATCAGAATGCCACCACCAATGAAACCGTCGGATTGCTAAGCTTGGCTTCGGGTGCCAGCTACTTCCGTGGAGATGCTTCTGGGACAACCGGTGTAGCAGGCCTCATCACAAGTGACATCACCCGTTCCAACTTCTCAACTTTCAATGCCCGTGGCCGTGCCTTGGGTGCAACGACCGGCGACCGTAATTTCGTGAGGATTGTTTCAGGCACCGCTAGCGAGACAGCTTTTGCGGCTGCGCTGGTGGGGGGCGGGGGAGCTGCTGGCACGAAAAACATCTCCATTTTGCCATGGGGCATGGGGGAAGTGACGACAGGCGGACTTGTTGATGCAAACATGGGTAACTCGCTCTTGACCTACACCGTAGCCACGGGAAGCGGCGCTGGACTTCGTCCGCTCGATCTGGCCACCGAATACAATACCTTTGGAACTAAAACAGCTAATACCGACAACATCCGAGAATCTCTCGCGGCGGACCTCACTGGCCTTGCTGGACAAACGATCAATGCCCTGGTGGTCAACAACAGCAATACTGCAACGGGTACAGTGAGCGTCACCGGAAGTGGTGTTGCACAGACTTTGGCCGTTAGCTCTGGGACCTTCCTCTTTACGGCAACTGCCGCAACCACTGGCAACCCCGCGATGGGTATCAACCTTGGCGGTTTTGACGGTGGAATTACCGTCGGCACCACCAACGAATATGTCTTATTTGTCCAAAACCCAACTTCAGCAGCCGCAGGTGGCGTTGTTACTGCCACAGTCACATCCCCGCTGTCATCGGCCGCAGATTTGACCAAGTCAGGACGTGGCACTCTGATTCTAACTAGTTCCAATACAGCTGGTGGTCTTTCAAAGAGAACGACCCTGAACGAAGGCATTCTTGAGATCGCCGACCTCGATAATATCGGTGGGAACACGGGTGCCTTGGTCTTCGCCGGCGGCACACTTCGCCTGGGTTCAGCTCTGACAGATGATATCTCTACGCGCACGATCTCATTCCTCAATGGGGGGGGCATCATTGATACTAACAGTGTCAATCTGACGCTTGCTAACTCGGTAGGCTCGGGTGTTGGCGGTTTGACCAAGGCTGGATTGGGCACTTTAACTCTGGGCGCGGCATCTACCTACACTGGAACGACGACAGTCTCTGGCGGCACGCTCGCTGTCACTGCCAACAATGCCACTGGCGGTGGAGGTGCACTCGCTATTGGCGCAGGAGCCACCTTGGATATTGGCACGAGATCTATAGCCCACAACACGGTTACCACCACTGGTGCCAGCCCCAACATCACGGGAACAGGAACCATTTCTTCGAGTGGCGGATTCAATTTTACCCATACAGGTGATACCACAATCAATGCGATCCTGGCGGGCGCGGGCGGTCTCTTCAAAAATCAGACCAACGTCCTGACTCTGAATGGTGCCAACACCTATATTGGTGTAACCGAAATCCAGAACGGCACGGTAGCCGTTTCCATTCTTGCCAATGCAGGCACAGCCAGTTCACTGGGGGCCCCCGCAGCAAGTACGGATGCCTCCCCGATTCGGATGGGCCTGACTACGGCAACCACTGGGTTAAATTATATCGGTACCACCAACAGCGGCACTAATCGAATCATTGCCATGCAGGGCACCACTGGTGGCGTTACCCTCAATGGCAATGGCTCTGGAGCGGTTGATTTCAGTGGAGGGGCTGCAGGCTACAGCACAGGTGCCAAGACTCTTACTTTGTCAGGCACATCGACTTCAACCGTGGTCAATCGTATTTCAGGAGTAGCGGACGGTATCGGCACGATTACGTTGGCTAAGTCTGGCACGAACCTTTGGGAAGTTTACGGTACAAACAATACCTATACAGGGGGGACACAGATCGATGACGGCCTTCTTAGAATCGGTATCAACAATGCCTTACCGATCACCACAGCTGTGCGCCTTGGTGTTGGCGCAACGGCTGGCACACTTGATCTGAATGGCTTTGATCAGACCATTGGCTCACTCGCCGCGACCACGAATAGCAATACAGTAACGAACAATATTCTCGTCACCACGGGTAAGACACTTACGATCAACGGCGCAGTGACTTTTGGTGTCAATGCCGATAACAGTGATACCAATGTAACAGCCTCAGGTGGCGGTTCGATGGTTGTTAATAGTGGCGGTGCTAGCATTCAGATCGGCGCAGCCACGGGCGGCACTAATGAGAATCGAGTCGATGTGGATTTCAGTGGCCTTACCAACTTCACGGCAAATCTCGGAGCGGGCAGTCTTCGCATAGGCGATGTTTCGTCTTCCTCCGGCACTGCGGCTACCTCTACCTTCAAGCTTGCATCCAATAACACCATTACTGCAGCTAGTGTGCGTATTGGTGACGGCACAGGCCCATCTGACACACATGTTCTGACTCTCGGTAATGGCACGAACGTCATTAATTCAGATACAATCAACATCGGGTCTGCCGGTGCAGGAATTCGTTCCGGTGGTTCAATCCTCTTTGATGGTGCCGATACAACGGGCGCTCTAACTGTTCGTGCATCTAACGGCACCAGTCGCACAGTCGTGAACATGATTAACTCTACAGGTAATACAGCCGGCACGATGGATTCAATCCTCAATACAGCTGGGCATACTACAGATATATTGGCCTCTACCTTAACGATGGCTAACCGCTCGATTGGCACTGGTGCCTCAACTTCCACGCTGACCTTTGATCAGGGTGTTCTGGATGTTACCACCCTGAATATGGCCAGCCGCACTTTAACTAGCACTGGTAATGCAACCGCAGTTGTCAATCTTGGAGACAGCGCCGCAATTGGTATCCCAACAACAACGATCGGCGCAATCAATATGGCGGTGAACACCAGTGCTGGTGGTACCGTAACAGCTGACCTTAACGTCACGGGTGGTAATGTCAGCATTGGCACAGGTTCAGGCACAGCTATCAACATGGCTAATGCAGGTACGGGTCGCACTGTCACCTCCACGATTGATTTATCAGGTGGTGCAGTTTCCGTGACCGGAAACATTATTCGCACTGGTGGTGCTGGGACCGAAAATGCGACGCTGACTTTGGCTGGCAGCTCGCTCAATATTAACGGTAATAGCATCGGTACTCTGGCTGCACCCGTGGCTGTTGTGGCTCAGTCTGGTTCGCTCGCTGGCCTTGCACAGTTGAATGGAGGCGGGGCTTTGACTAAAACCACCTCAGACACGCTCATTATGGGCGCTGGAAACGCTTACACTGGAGCTACCAACGTCTCTGATGGCACACTCCAAGTCGGTGTGGCTGGTGTCGGCACAACTGGCACAGGGCTGATCACCGCAGTGAAAACGGGTGCCACTTTTGCAAATGCGCCGATTATTTCTGGCTCTGGAACCCTTCAAGGTGCAACGGTCATTGGTGACATCGCTAATGCAGCGAACAAAGGTATCTTGGCACCAGGAGATGGCAATACCGCTACATCCAACGCAAAGCTCACGATCACCGCAGCGGGTGGATTGACCATTGCCGCAGGATCTCAGACCCAACTGGGTATTACGGCAGCCTCTGGAACGGACTCAACCTTTGCTGCTTCCGGTATGACGGCCTCGGCTTATCTCGCCAGCTTAGGTTCCACCTCAGATGCCTCTTTGACGACGCCAGCCGCCTGGGCAAATCAAGCCACCTCCAGCCAGGCAGATTTCATCAATATCAGCAATGGCACTGGTGCTCTCGTTCTCGGAACCAATGGTGGTGGGGCCGCAGCAGGTCAGGGCATTGTCTCCATCTTCTCCAATGGTTTAAATACAGGCACGCTTGCCGCTGGTCAGATTTTCAATCTGGTCGATTGGTTTGGCGCATTCAGTGGCGGATTTAGTGCGGGTGTCGGCATCTCTACGGGTGGAATTCATGGTGACCTTGATCTTCCTGACCTTACCATGACGACCTTTGGCTGGGATACCTCTGCTTTCACCTCCCATGGCGTTATCGCAGTCATCGTCGTTCCAGAGCCATCGCGTGCGCTGCTGATGCTCATTGGCCTGTTGGCACTCGGCTTCCGCCGTCGTCGTACTCAGGATTGATCTTCTGAATTTACTGGCTGCCGGCGTGGTGAGGCTCTATGACAGGGGGCTCATCACGCATGTCTCAAGTTATCATTTACACCGACGGTGCCTGCAGTGGCAATCCCGGCCCTGGGGGTTACGGCACCATTCTGCAAAGCGGCAAGCACAGTCGCGAGCTTTCACAAGGCTACCGTAAGACCACGAACAACCGCATGGAACTCATGGCCGTGATCGCTGGCCTGCAAATTTTGACTCGGGCTTGTGACGTGACGCTCTACTCAGACTCCCGCTATGTGGTGGATGCGATCGAGAAAGGCTGGGCCAAAAGTTGGAAAGCACGCGGCTGGAAAAAAGCCGATAAGCAACCGGCGATGAATGCTGATCTTTGGGCGCGCGCATTGGAGTTGCTTTTGAAACACAAGGTCAAGCTCGTCTGGGTTAAAGGTCATGCTTCCAATGCGGGTAACAATCGCTGTGATGAACTGGCAGTGGCTGCTTCTAAATCAGGGGATCTCATCATTGATTCAGGCTATGAGGTTTCCAAGGAGAAGACACCGACATTGATTTAAACCTGGATTCGTTGATACTTGTATCCATCATGATGCGAACTGCTAATCCCACACTTAACGACCAAGTCTTTGCCAATGCTCCAGCCGCAGTAGGCGGACAAGTGATGACGCTTCAGGGCGCAGTGAATAAGACGTTTATCCTCGCCCTGCTTCTGGTCATTTCAGGCGGTTTCAGTTGGCAGTTTGTGCAGGCGAATCCGCAGTTAAGTGGCATGCTCAGTATTGGCAGTGCTCTGTTTGGATTCGTGTTGGTCATGGCTTCATCTTTCAAGCCGACCTGGTCGCCCGTTGTCGCACCTGCTTATGGACTGGTGGAAGGCGTTTTCGTTGGGGTGATTTCTGCGCGCTATTCGGCGTTGTATGACGGCATCGTCCTGCAAGCGGCCCTGTTGACGCTCGGCATTCTTTTTGCCCTTCTCTTTGCCTATCAGTCACGATTGATCAAAGCCACGGAGAACTTTAAACTCGGTCTTGTAGCGGCCACGGGCGGGATCGCCATCGTGTATCTGGCTAGCATCATGCTGAGTTTCTTCGGCATTCAAATTCCACTGATTCACCAAAGTGGCTTGGTTGGTATCGGTTTCAGTCTGGTGGTGGTCGTGATCGCTGCGCTTAATCTAGTGCTCGACTTTGACTTTATCGAAAATGGCGTCGCTCAGGGAGCCCCCAAGTACATGGAGTGGCAGTCGGCCTTGGGGTTGCTCGTGACGATCGTCTGGCTTTACATCGAAATGCTCCGTCTGCTATCCAAACTGCGCAGTCGCGATTAGCCAAATGCGAGATCGATGAATTTGTGCGTAAGAAATGGATAAGTGATCAGTTTGCATGGGCCTATGCGCCAATTGCTTCTCCTTTTAACGCTCACTTCAGGCCTTCAGGCAGCAAAGCCGAATGTGCTGTTCATCATGTCGGATGATTTCCGGCCTGAGATTGGCTCATATGGATCTACGGCACTCACGCCGAATCTGGATAAACTGGCGGCACGCAGCGTGCAGTTTGATCGCGCCTACTGTCAGCAGGCGGTGTGCAACCCTTCACGTTCCTCACTGCTTACAGGATTGCGCCCAGACACACTCCACCTTTGGAATAACGGCAAACATTTTCGTGAACTGAATCCTGACGTGACAACGCTGCCGCTTTGGTTTAAGGAGCAAGGTTACAAGACTCGTTGCGTGGGCAAGATCTTCCATAACTGGCATACCGCAGAGAAAGGAGATCGCCGTTCTTGGAGCGCGGATGAGTTTCTGCATTATGCCAATCATGGCGATGATAAACCGATGATCGCCGGTGAGTTGCCAGTGAACTCTGCAACATTGAGCACCCGAGTTTACGGCGAAACATCGATCTGTGAGTGCCGTGATGTTCCCGATGAAGCCTACTACGACGGCCGAGTGGCTGTAGAGGCCCAGCGAGTGCTGCAGGAGGTGAAGGATGAGCCCTTCTTTCTTGCGGTGGGTTTCTGGAAGCCTCATGCGCCCTTCAATGCACCGAAAAAATACTGGGATCTCTATGACCGGTCCAAGTTACCAGCATTGAATGATCAACGTCCTGAGGGAGCGCCAGAGATTGCCTTTCATCAGAGCACCGAGATTCTTGGGCCACCTGCTAAGCAGACGCCAGTCACAGCCGAGCAGGCAGAGGAGATGCGTCACGGCTACTTTGCCAATATCAGCTACATGGACGCTCAGATCGGCAAGGTCTTGAATGCGCTTGATCAAAGTGGAGCTGCTAGCAATACGATCATCGTTTTCTTCGCCGATCACGGCTACCACATCGGCGAGCATAGCCTGTGGGGGAAGACGTCTGATTTTGAATTCGATGCCCACGTGCCTCTGATGATCAGTGATTTGCGTCCTGAGAATCGCGGTAAAAAAACCAGCGCTTTAGCTGAGCTGGTGGACTTATTTCCGACGCTGGTGGACCTCTGTGGCCTGCCAAAGCCAACAAGTCTCGATGGCGAGAGTTTGGTGCCCATTTTGAAGGACCCCAATCAATCGGTCAAACAAGCCGCCTTCACGCAGCATCCGCGCCCGGCTTATTATGATCGCGAGCCCAGCAAGCAACCCAAAGCCATGGGCTACAGCATCCGAACGGAAAAAGTGCGTTACACTGAATGGCGTGACTGGGTCACGAAGGAGGTCACGGCTCGTGAACTGTATCTGACGGAACAAGATCCTGCCGAACTCAAAAACCATGCCGATGATCCCAAACAGGCCGATTTGCAGCAAGCAGCGGCAAAACAACTCCGCGAGAAGTTTCCGAACTAATTCAGCCTCAGCTTGCCTCTTGGCAGACGCCGCTTAGCATCCGCGCCGTGATCGCCATTGCTACGGCCAGCCAAAAAGGAGGCGTGGGAAAAACCACCCTTTGCATCAATCTTGCTTATTCCCTCGCCAGACGCGGGTGGACGACTCTGCTCGTGGATACTGATCCTCAGGGCGGAGTCGGTCTCTCTCTTGCCCGCTCCACGCGCACGAAACAAGGGTTCTATGATTTTCTCAGCGGAGAACGTGATTTCAATAAACTCGTCTTACCCACGCGCCTTCCCGAGCTGCAAATTCTACCGACAGGTCAGTATGATCAGTGCGCACGCCGCGGGTGGTCTGCTCAGGAAGTGCCTGTGCGCCTCGCCGATTTGTTACGCGCTGCCGAACTGCGCGGCGTGGACTGTGTGATCATGGATACGGCGGCTGGACTGAATGGCATGAGTGAATCCGTCGTGAAAGCCTGTGATTATGTGATCCTGCCGCAGCAGGCGGAGCCGCTCGCCGTCCGTAGCGTGCCGCACATGTTAGAGACCTTGTCACGATTCCGCACTGAAGGCGCTGGAGTCAAAGTAGCCGGCATTCTCATGACGATGGTCCTGGGCGAAAGTCAGATCAGTCAAAAGGTCGTCGCTGAGCTTCGCGCCATGCTCCCAGGCGACATGATGTTTGATCAGGTCGTGCCGCGCATGAATTCCTTTTTAGAAGCCAGTGCCATGGGTGTACCTGTTGCCTTATTGAAAAAGAACCCGCCGCCCGAGGCCCTGATTTTTGATCAGCTCGCCGCGGAACTCGAACAAAGAGCAGGCTTAGCCCAAGAACGTGAATCCACAGAAAGTCATGCAAGTCTCCTGGATTGACGCTGATCAGGTCACAGCTTTAGCGGAGGGATTGCGCCAGGGGCCAGCTGTAAACTCGCCAACTCCTGCCGCCGACATGGGCCCCGCGCCTCTGATCGATGATGCCACATCCTTTGTTTTTCCTGATGCACCAGAGGATCTGACTGAACCGATGGCTGAAGTCTTTGTTGGAGAGGAACCACAGCCTGCTTTGAACGATTTCCGTGCACGGCTGCAGGCCATTCGTGATCGTGCTATTCAGGCAGGATTGATCCCCGCCAAGATGCCTGTGATTACGGCACCTGAGGTAGAATTGCCGTCCTTTGATCCTCAGGCTGGCGCAATTCCAGACCGCTTGGCGGCCTTTATCGATTGGGCAAAGCCCGCTCTTGTTGATTCGGAAATTTTTATCGTCGATGATCAGGGTGACCTTCATTGGGGTAGTCCAGCTAGCTCAGGGTTGGTGCTGTCAGCCATCATGGCTTGGGGCGCAGCCTCCCGCATGAGTGCTTTGGCTGCTTATGAAACAGTAGAGCCACTGCGCCAAACATTGGCCACTGGTCGGCACCTCGCCGTGATCCCCTGTGCCACACGGCTGGGCATCATGCACGTCGCCATCACCAGTTCAGCGCTCATTCCTCAGGCCCAAATTTCAGCCATTCGTCTGGCACTTGTCGCGGCCATGGATGCTGATGACTGACACAAAAGCACCAAGGCTGAGCATATCTGCCTGCTGACAGAGATGGCGGAATCGTTTATCGATTAAGACATGAAACCGCTCGATCTTCAGGTGAATGGCTACGCTGGCACCGACTTTAATCGCGATGACCTCTCTGCGGAGGCCTTGCATCATGCTTGCTTGGCACTGCGCGAAGACGGCTGTGATCAAATTTTAGCCACGTTTATCACGGATGAAATGGCTGCGCTGGAACGCCGAATGAGCACGCTGGTGAAACTCCGCGCGGCTGATCCGCTGGCCCAAAGTGTGATCGCTGGGATTCACATCGAAGGGCCATTCATCAATCCTGAAAAGGGTTATGTGGGGGCGCATCCGGCCCACTGTGTGCGGCCTGCCAATCTGGAAGATGCCAAACGTCTGTTGGGAGCGGCAGGTGGGCTCACGAAGATCATCACCTTAGCTCCTGAAAAGGATGATCGTTTTCAAGTGACCGAGTTTTTGGCCAATGAGGGCATCACAGTTTCAGCGGGTCATTGCAATCCGAGTCTGGAGACGCTGCATGCTGCGGCGGATCATGGTTTAAAAATGTTCACCCATGTCGGCAATGGCTGCCCGATGCTGATGCATCGTCATGACAACATCATTCACCGGGCACTCTCTCTGCGAGATAAACTCTGGCTCTGCTTCATCCCTGATGGCGTTCATATCGACTTTTTCGCCCTGCGGAACTACCTGCGTGTGGCGGGTCTCAAGAAAACGATCTTTGTGACCGATGCCATATCCGCTGCCCGCCTCGGGCCAGGCAAGTTCACGCTCGCGGGCTGGGACATCGTCATCGGTGAAGATCTCGTCGCCCGCAGTCCAGATGGCTCACACTTCGTCGGCAGCACAGTGACCGTGCCACGAATTCTGGATAATGGGATGCGTGAATTAGGATTGAGCACTGAAGATCTTCAGCTGTTGCTGGAGACAAATCCCCGAGCTGCCATTGGCCTGGCTTAACGCCAAACTGGGGATGATTCAAAGACGACACGCTCTTTGCTCAGCGGATGAATGAAGCTGATGCGTTGTGCGTGGAGACACATCGGCGCGTCCAGTTTATCCAGGGTCTGAGTGTCTCCTTTGGTTCCGCCAAGGAGATAGACCGGATCTCCGACAATCGGAAAACCAAGCTGCCAGAGATGAATGCGGATCTGATTTGTGCGACCCGTAAGCGGACGTGCTTCGAGCAGGGCGGTGCCATCGGCGTCACGGCTCAACACGCGGAACTCCGTGCGGGAGGCATCTCCGTCTTCTTCATCGACCTCACGACTGCCGAGAGCGCCAGCTTCTGAACTGATCGCAGCATCACAGGCGAAGCTATCTTCAGGGGGATGGCCTTGCACTCGCGCTAGATACAGTTTCTCCACCTCGCCACGCGCAAACTGTGGCTGCACCAGTCCGGCAAAATGCCGCGTTCTTGCCACTACGACTAGGCCTGTGGTGTTGGCATCCAGGCGATGGCAAGCGCGTAACTTATGGGGGTGATAGACTTCATCTAAGATATATTGCAGCGTATTGCGATTGAATCTGCCGCCAGGATGCATGGGCAATGGCGCGGGCTTCTCCAAGACCACGATGGCCTGGTCTTCATGCAACAAACGGATGTCCGCATTCACATCAGGCTCCACGTTGGCAGCGATGAGTTGGACAAAGCGTTCTCCGGCTCTGACGATCTGATCGGCTGAGGCTGGAATGTGTGATTCCATGCCTAACAGTCGCTGATTTTCAAAGCGAGACAGCCACTCCTCACGTGGCACGACAGGCAGGATCGTGACCAGCGTTTCCAGCAAAGTCATGCCATCGCAAGTCTTCGGCACAGACAGTGGGCGATAGTTATCATAGGGTGCACTTCCTGGCAGGGGCGTCGTCAAACGCTGGATCGCTGCGTGTCTTTTGACCATGCTTTCCTGCATCTGCTGCTCGGTCGATTTGAAGCAATAGGGACAGGACACGTTTTCAACAAAACGCATATCAGCCTGATCCGCATCCGAGAGTGGCGACTGACACATGTAGCACTGTGTGGACTGTGTTTCCTCCAGTCCGGGATCGACACCCACACGCTGATCAAAGACAAAACACTCGCCCTCATAGTGATCTCCGCCGACTTCCTCGAAGTACTTTAAGATGCCACCTTCGAGCTGCCAAATCTGCTCAAAGCCTTCACGCTCCATGAACGGGGCTGCTTTTTCACAGCGGATACCGCCCGTGCAGAAGGTTACGATGGGCTGCTTCTTGAGCTCTTCGGGCAGATTTCTCACGGCTTCTGGAAAGTTGCGGAACTGATTCACGCCGATCACCGTCGCACCTTTGAAGGTGCCCAGCTTCACCTCGTAATCATTGCGGGTATCCAGCAGCGTCACAGGTCTGCCTTCATCCAGCCACTGTTTCAGTGTTTTGGCTTCGATTCGCGGTGAGGTGTATTTTCCAGGCTCAATCCCTTCGACACCAAAAGCGATGATCTCCTTCTTGATGCGGACCAACATGCGATTGAAGGGCTGGTGCTCGCTGTCACTGTATTTCGGTGCCAGACCTTCTAATCCGGGAACACTTCGGATCTCGGCCACAAGTTGATCCACCAAGTCCCTTGGACCTGCGATAAAGAGATTGATCCCTTCGGTGCTCAGTAAAATGGTCCCCTTCAGTCCCCACTCTTTGCAGAGCATCGTGAGCCGTTCCCGCAGAGACTTCAGGTCTGTGAGTGTGGCAAACTTATAGCAGGAGATGTTCGTGATCGTAGCGGTCATGTCTGGGCGATTGGCGGTCCACCATTAGCCAAAAGAAGCCAACAGGCATCAAAGAAATGAAATAGCGACTTCTGGTGAGTCTTCTTTTCAATCAAGCACTACTGAGGTATTCATCTCGATGGAATTGCTTATTGAAGTCTAGATGTGAGATAATAGTCTCATGTCTAGAGACTGGAGGCGTAGAGGATTGAAGATCGAGCGAGTAATTCAAAACAGCATGAGCAAACCAACCACCTATCGTTTTTCATTCGGCCCCTGGAACATCAGTGAGGGCGCTGACCCTTTCGGACCCGAAGTCCGTCCTGCCTTTCCGCATGAAAAGAAGTACGCCCTTTACAAGCCCATGGGTTTTGATGGTGTGCAGTTCCACGATGATGACGTCGTTCCAGGCATCGACGAATTGAATTCTGCGCAAATTTCCAAGCAGTGTGCGAAGGTGAAAAAGATGCTCGATAATCAAGGGCTGACTCCTGAGTTCGTCGCGCCTCGCCTCTGGTTCGCACCGCAGACGGTGGATGGTGGCTACACTTCAAACAGCGCCAAAGACCGCAAGTATGCGCTCGACCGCACGCTGCGGACGATCGACATCGCTCGTGAGATTGGCAGCAAGGCCGTGGTGCTCTGGCTGGCACGTGAGGGCAGCTACATTCGTGAGAGCAAAAATGCACGTCTCGCCTATCAACGGATTCTTGAGACGATCAATGCCATGCTTGCGCATGACAAAGACATCGAGATCTGGATCGAGCCGAAGCCGAATGAGCCGACCGACATGGCCTATGTGCCGACCATTGGACACACGGTCGCTTTAGCTTACGCCTCCAGCGATCCGAAGCGTGTGAAGGGTCTCATCGAGACTGCCCATGCTCTGCTCGCAGGACTCGATCCGAGTGATGAAATGGCCTTTGCGCTCGCTCACGACAAGCTCGGCAGCGTTCATCTCAATGACCAAAATGGCCTCAAGTATGATCAGGACAAAAACTTCGGTGCCGCCAATCTACGCACGGCTTACAATCAGGTGCGTGTTCTCGAAGAAGCTGGCTATGGTAAAAAAGGCGAGTTCATTGGCCTCGATGTGAAAGCCATGCGCACCCAGAAGGGCAAGTGCGTGACCTCTCACCTGACTGGCAGCCGCGAGATCTTCCTGCATCTCGTGGAAAAAGTTCGCAGCACTGACGAAAAGCTCGTTCAGCAATTCCGTGACGCTCGCGACTACGAAGCCTTGGAACTCTACATCCTCAAACACTTGATGGGCATCAAGTAAGCCTTTAAAGATCCGACTCTCATGAAACAATTTCGTCTCAACCGTCTCTTTAACGCCAAGTCCAATCGCTGTTTCGACGTCGCCGTCGATCATGGCTTCTTCAATCAGCCCGGATTCCTGACTGGCATCGAAGACATGCGCAGTGTGGTCAAAACGTTGGTGGAAGCAGCGCCAGATGCCATCCAGCTCACGCTGGGCATGGCGCGTCATCTCCAAGAGATTCCAGGCCGCTTCAAACCGAGTCTCGTTCTCCGCACTGACGTTGCCAACATCTACGGCAAGGAGCTTCCCGAAAGCCGCTTCAGTCTGATGATTGAGGAGACGATGCTGCAAGCCGTGCGCTATGACGCAGCCTGCGTCTGCGTGAACCTTTTTCAGATTCCTGGAGCACCCGAAGTGCATGAGCAGTGCGTGGGAAACATCCTCCGCCTCAAGCCTCAGGCCGACTACTACGGGATGCCGATGATGATCGAGCCGCTCGTGTTTCAGCCCAATGAACAAGCCGGCGGTTACATGGTGAATGGAGATGAAACGGCCATCACCTATCTCGTGCGTCAGGCTGTGGAACTTGGTGCGGACATCGTGAAAGCGGATCCAACGGATGATGTGAGCATTTATCACAAAGTCATCGCCGCAGCCTCTGGCATTCCAGTGCTCGTGCGTGGTGGTGGTCGTGTGAGCGACAAAGAAATTCTCGAGCGCACCCAAGGCCTCCTGGCTCAAGGTGCAGCGGGCATCGTCTATGGTCGCAATGTCATCCAACACCCGAATCCAAAAGGCATCACCCGCGCTCTGATGGCGATGGTGCATGAAGGTGTCAGCGTGGATGCAGCCCTCAATCTCATCGCCTAATGAAAGACATTCGTATCGGCATTATCGGTGGCGGTCTCATGGGCCGCGAAATGGCTAGCGCGTTTGCGCGTTGGTGTGCTCTTGTGGATGTCACCGTGCGGCCTGTTCTTGTCTCCGTTGCGGATTTAAATCCAGCCACGCTTTCATGGTTTGATTGCATCCCCTCCTGCACGCAAAAGACCACTGACTACAAAGAATTGCTCGCCAATCCTGAGGTCGATGTCGTCTATGTCGCAGTGCCGCACAATCTGCACGAGAAGCTCTATCTCGACGTGCTGGCTGCAGGGAAAGACCTCTTCGCTGAGAAGCCCTTCGGCATTGATCTGCCTTCAGCTCGCCGCATTCTGGATGCGGTGAAGTCCAGTGGTCGCTTTGTGCGTTGCAGCTCGGAGATGCCCTTCTTCCCTGGGGCTCAGCGGGCTTATGAAATTGCCAGCAAAGGTGAAATAGGTCGCGTTTTGGAAGTCGTTTCCGGCTTCCATCACAGCAGCGATCTTGACCCCATCAAGGCGGCTAACTGGAAGCGTCTCAATGCCACCTGCGGAGAAGGCGGCGCGCTGAATGATCTCGGTATGCATGCTTGCCATGTGCCTTTGCGTCTTGGCTGGAAACCGACCCGTCTCTTTGCCCAACTCCAAAAAGGCTATCCACAGCGCCCCGATGGTAAAGGCGGCATCACCCAATGTGATACCTGGGATAACGCGATGCTACACACGTGGACCACCATCGCCGATCATGAAGTGCCGCTGCGTCTGGAAATGAAACGCCTGGCACCGGGAGCAACAAATACTTGGTACATCGAGATCCTCGGCACAGACGGTGGCGTGCGTTTCAGCACCGCGGAACCCAAGACCCTTTGGATCTTTGAACGCGGAAAAGAGCAGTGGTGGAAGCGCACCGAGCTTGGTTTCGGTACACCCTTCAAAACAGTGACCGGAGGCATCTTCGAGCCGGGTTTCCCTGATGTGATCCAGCAAATGTGGGCGGCTTATCTCATGGAGCGCAAAGGTGAACTTGGTGGCCGCTTTGGCTGCGCCACACCTGAAGAGGCCGTCGCCACCCATGAAATTTTTGCTGCCGCTTTGGAGTCTCAGCGCGCAGGTTCCGTCGTCACTCTCTAACGATCATGAGCACCCAACGCTCAGGCATTCTCGCCGCTGGCAACTTCATCGTGGATTACGTGAAGATCATCGACGCGTATCCCGAGCAGGACATGCTGGCCAGCATCTTGAGCGAGTCGCAAGCCAATGGTGGCGGTCCTTACAACGTGCTCAAAGACCTGTCTGCCATGCAGGCAGGCTTTCCGCTCGCTGCTTGCGGACTCGTTGGCGATGACGCTAATGGGCGTTGGATATATGAGGACTGTGTGGCGCATGGCATCAATGCCACTCAACTTCATCGCACTCAGGAACGCTCCACCTCCTACACCGATGCCATGACTGTGCAGAGCACTGGCAGAAGAACCTTTTTTCATCAGCGCGGAGCCAATGCCCTCTTCAACGAGAGCCATTGTGATGTTAGTAAAACAACCGCGCGCATTCTGCATCTCGGCTACTTGATGCTGCTTGACCACATGGACAGCTTTGCCGCCGATGGTCGCACCCACGCGGCCCACTTGCTAGCTGCCGCGAGTGAAGCGGGTTTGCAAACCAGCGTGGACATGGTGAGCACTGAGCACCCGCAATTTCGAGAGATCGCTCTTAGTGCCATGCCTCACACCGATCATCTTATCATCAATGAGATCGAAGCCGCGCGTGTGCTGAATCGCACCCTTTCCTCAAGCGATGGTTCCGCGCTTCTTGAAGCCTCGCAAGATCTTCTGGCGCTGGGCGTTCGTCAAACCGTTACCATTCACACCGAGCACGGAGCCGCTGCCTGCACGCATGAAAAAGACGAGCACTTTCAGCCGTCACTGCTGCTTCCCGCCGGCTACAGCCAAGGCGCCACGGGGGCAGGGGATGCCTTTGCTGCAGGTCTGCTCTTCGCCCTGCATGAAGGCTGGTCCTTAGCAGATCGCCTCCGACTCGCCGTCTGCACAGCCGCTGCTTCTCTTTCCCACCCCACACCTTCTGGCGGCATGAAATCCGTGCGCGAATGTTTGGCACTCGCCGATGCTTTTGGCTTCCGTTGAAATTTGAAGATAGATCAAAATGAAGACCACTGTATTTGTTTCAGATCCAATTGGTCGGACCAATTCAAGTATGTCACTTTCTCTCGTCGAAACCGTCTCCCGCCGAATCATTACGCTGGCACGCCATCATTCCAGTGATCGCTTGCCGACAGAACGGGATATGTCTGCGAAGTTTGGTGTTAGTCGAGGGGTGGTGAGGGAAGCTGCAAAACGTCTCGAGCTTCAGGGCTTGCTGGAGATTCGCCAAGGCAGCGGCATGAAGGTCGTGGACAAGCTGCACAAGCCTCTTAGCAGCGCCGTCAACATGCTGGTGCCTGATGAAAAGCAGCGTCTTTATCAACTCACAGAAGTGAGATTGGCCCTAGAGCCTGAGAATGCTCGGCTGGCAGCGGAACGCGCGAAGCCTTCCATTTTGAAGAAGCTCCGCGGCGCGCATGAGCGACTCATGAATTGCCGGGACTTCGAAACCCAAGTTCTTGCAGACATGGAGTTCCATTGCCTCATCGCCGAAGCCTCCGGAAACAAGATCGGCGCGCTGCTTATGCAGTCGCTTTCAGATCTATTGCAAAGCAGCCTCAGTCATGGCTATCGCCTTGTCACGAAGGACAAAGCGGTCGCTGACCACTACAAGATTTTTATGGCCATCATGGCTCACAATGGCAACGCTGCTGCTGATGCGATGAGGAAACATCTGCTCAATGCCCGCAACGATTTGACTCTTAAGAATCGCAAACTCGCTCCACCATGAACCTTCTCCAGCGCCGTCAATTTCTCAGCCAAATGTCCACCGGTCTTACGGGTGTGGCGCTTTCGCGTCTCATGGCGGATGCACCGAAACACCAGCCGCACTTTGCACCGAAGGCTAAGCAGGTGCTGCAAATCTTTTGTCCTGGCGCGGCATCGCATGTGGATCTCTGGGATCATAAACCCATGTTGGAAAAGTATCACGGCACACCTCTTCCAGGTGCCGCTGAGGTCACTTTCCAGGGTAAGAACGGTAACCTGATGCGCTCTCCATGGGACTTTGTGCCTGCGGGTAAGAGTGGCAAAATGATCACCTCAATGCTGCCGAACATGGCGCGTCATGCGGATGACATGGCCTTCATCCATAGCATGACTAGCCGCACGAATACGCATGGTCCGGGCTGCGTGAATATGAACTCCTGTTTCACTCGGGATGGCTTCCCAAGCGCTGGTTCTTGGGTCAGTTATGGCCTCGGTAGTCTTAATGATAACCTTCCAACCTATATCTCCATTCAAGACGTTCGCGGAGAGCCGCCCAACGGCAAAGCCAACTGGAATAATGGCTTTCTTTCCGCCGAGTATCAAGGCATCTCGATGGCTGCTCAGCAGCCGCTCCGCAATCTCGCACGTCCGACTTCGATCCCGTTAGGCACCGAAAAAGCCACGCGTGATTTTTTAAACTTCATCAATACCGAGCACGCTGCTGCTCATGCTGAAAATGATGAATTGCGTGCTCGCATGGCGGCTTATGAACTTGCCGCCAAAATGCAGCTTACTGCTCCTGAGGTGAGCGATCTATCTCGTGAGCCCCAGCACATTCAAGATCTCTACGGCACCAATGACAGCAACAAACTCAAGGCCGCGTATGCCAAGAATTGCCTGCTTGCACGTCGCTTTCTAGAGCAAGGCGTGCGCTATGTTTCGCTCTATTGCGCCTCTCGTGCCAGTGCTGTTGATGGCCTCTTGAATTGGGACGCGCATAAAACGCTGAAGGCTGACTATGAGCGTCATTGTCCCATCTTTGATCAGCCCACCGCTGCACTGCTCACTGACATGAAACAGCGAGGCATGTTGAACGACGTGCTGATCATTTGGTGCACCGAATTTGGCCGCATGCCCACGCATCAAGACGGCACCAGCGGACGTGATCACAACCCCGATGCATTCACCACATGGATGATGGGAGCTGGAGTCAAGGGCGGCGTGAGTTATGGTGAGACCGATGAGTTTGGTCGCCGCGCTGCCGTCGATGTAGCTACCGTTTATGATTTCTACGCCACCGTCCTGCACCTGCTCGGACTCGATCACGAAAAGCTCACCTATTATCACAACGGCGCCAACCGCCGCCTCACCGACGTGCATGGGCATGTGATTCAGAATATACTTACCTGAGCCATGATCTACCGTTCATCATGCTGTGTCCCCGAGACGTGCCGTCCGAGACACGCGCTGCTCCAGCGCACGTTCAAAGCTGACCAATTCCCTCAGCAGTGCGTTGTAGCGCCCATGAGCCTCGTTTCCGTGGTCGCGAGCCAACCATTGGTAAAGTCCATGATCCGCACCCAACGCATCCTCCGCAGTCACCTCTACAGGGACACCACAGCGATTCAATTTAGGGCTGCCAATCTGCACCAAAAATGCTGCCGTGCTTTGTCGGCTAACCGCGAGGTCGTCCAGGCCCTCACGAATCAAGTGAGCGCCGGGAAGATCGTCGAAGTTGAAAAGCTTAGGAGGCATGAGTCAAACTTAGCATCATTCAGCGCACACGTCCAACACGCGTTGCTTCAGCGTTGGAGCATCAATCGCAGGATACCGAAGTACTTGAACTTCGACCGACAAAAAAAGTTCCTTCAGTCTATCCCTCATCACCAATCCGTCTCGCAGCATGCATCCTACATCATGCCTGTCTCGCGGATGGTCCCGTTCGATCTTAGACAGCGCCTGTCCGTAGAAGTCATAGTGATAAAAGGCCAGCAACCCATGCTGAGCAATGAAGCGACTCCGCTCCTGCCAACTGGGCAGTGCTGGAACAAATTGATCGGGCGACGCCAGTTCAATATTCAAATCGAGTCTATCCTTCAGAGCCGGAAGACACTCGAAAAACCCCATTGGTTCCGGGTCGGCCTTCAGGTCCACGTCGATGGTCATCTCGCGCCAGCCCAGCAGTACCGCAGAGACGCCACCGGTGAAATAGATGCGCCCTGTGGAGCGCACGGCCTTTCCCAGTTCGTTCATCAGGCTCTCGATTCGTTCTGCTGTCGTGTGTGATCGCATACCCCACATTAAACTGCTCTATTTTTCACCCAACTGGTTTTTGCATTTCATGAAAGCCCTTGCTCTCACCCTCCTTTTCTCCCCCAGCGTCCTCGTTGCCGATCCAGCGGGCATCGCTTTTTTTGAACAAAAGGTGCGACCTGTGCTGGTGGAGCACTGTTATTCTTGTCACAGCGCTGAGGCAAAGAAGCTCAAAGGCAACCTCTACCTCGATTCGAAAGCAGGATGGGAAAAAGGTGGTGACAGTGGCGATCCGATCATCGTTCCTGGCCAGCCTGAGCTCAGTTTGCTCATCCGTAGTGTGCAGCATTTGGAAGCGGATATGGAAATGCCGCCCAAGAAGCCCAAACTGCCTGAATCCGTCATCGCAGATCTCGTCACATGGGTCAAAATGGGAGCACCTGATCCACGCGATGGGGCCAAGATCGAGGCGAAGCGCGGTGACAAAACCTGGTGGTCCCTACAGCCCAACCAAACTGACCTTAATACTGCTGGCAGCATCGACGACTTCATTGCTGCGAAGCTCAAAGAAAAAGGCCTCGATTTCAGTCCGCCTGCTGATCCACGCACGCTCATTCGCCGAGTGACTTATGACCTCACGGGGTTGCCGCCAACGGCTGAGGAAGTCGCTAAATTCGTTGAGGCCTATAGGTCGGATAGGTTCAGTAAGACCTATTCAGATCTCATTGACCGACTCCTCGCCAGTCCCCGCTACGGAGAGCGCTGGGGGCGTCATTGGCTGGATGTCGTCCGCTTTGGCGAATCCAATGGCTTTGAGCGTAACTTCATCATCGACGATCTGTATCCTTTCCGCGATTACGTCATCAAATCAATCAATGACGACAAGCCTTTCAACCAATTCATCACCGAGCATCTCGCGGGGGATGTCATTGGTAAAGACAAACCAGAAATCGAAGTCGGTAGCGCCTTCCTTGTCGCCGGGCCTTATGATGATGTGGGTAATCAGGACAAAGTTGCGCAGGCCAACATACGCGCAGCCACCATTGATGATATGATTACCGCTGCCAGCGGTGCTTTCCTTGGACTCACCATTAACTGTGCGCGTTGCCACGATCACAAATTTGATCCGATTCCGACTGAGGATTACTATCGGCTTCGTGCCGCCTTTGAAGGCGTCACGCATGGTCGGCGAATCGTCGCTACGCCACAGCAACGCAGCGCCCATGCTGCTGCCTTGAAGCCGCTCAATGCAGAGCTAAAACGCCTGCAAGGCGAACGCGAAAAAATCGATGCTGATATCGAAATTCGAGCCAAAGCAGCCGTGGCGAAGATGAAGTTTGATCGACCAAAAATAGATCAATTCGGCACCGACGAAAATTTCCCACCCATCGAAGCCAAATACGTCAAGTTCGTTATCCAAAGCTTCACCAACGACTACCAAGGTAAGCTTGCAAGAGCAGGTGGAGGTAAGCTTACCGAGTTCCAAGTCTGGAGTAGCGACAACCGAAATGTTGCCCTCGCTAGCAACGGTACGCAGGCTGACGGAGCCAAGTCAGCTACAGCCGAGGACTTCCCTGAAGCTTATGGGCCGCAATACTGCATCGACGGTCAACGCGGAGAGGCTTGGTTCATTGGCAATCCGCCTGAGCTGAGGCTCACTTTCGCTAAGCCAGAAATCATTCAGCGCATCACCTTCATCAATGCACGCGGGGATCGCGACACGGATGATAGCAAGGTCCGCGGAGCCACGCCCACCGAATATGAAGTCCGAGTCAGCCTTGATGGCATCACTTGGAAAACTGTTGCTACTGACAAAGGCCGCGAACCCTGGACACCTGCCCACGGCATCGCCAAAGCCCGCAGCCAAGTCATCACAGCCGATGAACAAACTCGCCTCACCGCACTCGATCGCGACATTGCTAAAACTCAGGCAAAAATAAGCGCCGTTCCTCCTCTGCCGCAAATGTGGGTTGGCACGCACAAGCAACCTACTGGGCCCACCACCGTCCATAAAGGTGGCGATCCCATGAAGCCTGGCGCTCTCGTTGTCCCTGCCAGTCTCGCTGTCCTCAATCAAGTCACCAAGCCTTATGAGCTAAAGTCAGATATTGATGAAGGCCAACGCCGCTTGGCTCTGGCCCAATGGATCACCAGCAACGATAACCCACTCACCGCCCGAGTGCTCGCTAATCGCGTCTGGCAGCATCACTTCGGCACCGGCATTGTCGATACTCCCAGTGACTTCGGTTTTCTTGGCAGCAAGCCCACGCATCCCGAGTTACTCGATTACCTCGCCGCAAAGCTCGTGGCGAACGGTTGGAAACTCAAAGACCTTCATCGAGAGATCATGCTCTCCAAAACTTATCAGCAGAGCGCTACCTATAACGAAACTGCCGCGAAAGAGGACAAATCCGCCCGCCTGCTCTGGCGCTTCACGCCGCGCCGCCTCAGTGCAGAAGAATTGCGCGACACCATGCTCACTGTCGCAGGTCCAATGAAGCTCGAGCCTATGGGGGGTCCCGGCTTCCGGCTCTATCGTTATCTTGCTAACAATGTCTCGACCTATGTCCCTTTCGACACCCACGGCCACGAGACTTATCGCCGCGCCGTCTATCATCAGAACGCCCGAGCCAGCGTCGTCGACGTTCTGAATGACTTTGATCTCCCTGATATCGCATTCTCCGCTCCTAAACGTGCCAACACCACCACCCCGTTGCAAGCTCTAACGCTGCTTAATCACAGCTTCACGCTCGACATGGCCAAGTCTCTGTCCACCCGTATTCAATCCAATGATCCCGTGACGCAGGCTTATCAACTCGCCTTCCAACGCAACCCCACCACCAAGGAACACCAAGCAGCCACCCAACTCATCAGCATGCACGGTACCGAGGCTTTCTGCCGCGCCCTACTCAATGCCAATGAGCTGCTCTATCTTGAATAGATTGTGATGAAACCCACACTGTTCCTACTTCTCACGACCTCCGCTTTCGCGGTGGACTTTGACGCCGAAATACGCCCTTTGCTACAGGAGCGCTGCATCGAGTGCCATGGCGAAAAAAAGAACAAGGCTGATCTCCGTCTCGATGCCAAGATTCACGCCTTCAAGGGTGGCGAATCTGGACCCGCCATCGTGCCTGGAGACAGTGCAAAAAGCAGCCTCTTCTCACGCATCACCGCCACAGATGAAGATGAAAGAATGCCTCCCAAAAATGATCCACTCACACCGGCACAAATAGCCCTCTTCAAACAATGGATCGACTCGGGTGCAGAGTGGCCCGAAACCGCTTATGACAAAACGGCGGCAACCGACAAACGCCTTCAGCATTGGTCTTTTCAGCCCCTGGCAAAGCCGAACCCGGGCGATACCCTCGACTCCAGCATCCAGAAAAAGCTCGCCGAAAATAAACTTGCACTCAACTCACCCGCCGATCCTCGCACACTGCTACGCCGCCTCTATTTAGACGTCATCGGTCTGCCGCCATCCCCCGAAGATGTTGAGCGCTTCATCTCCACCCCGCAGTCTCTTTTCTCCTATGAGTCGCAAGTTGACGCACTCTTAGCCAGCCCACGCTTCGGCGAAAAATGGGCTCGTCACTGGCTTGATGTCGTGCGCTTCGCCGAGAGCGATGGCTTTGAGACCAATCGAGCTCGCGACAACGCTTGGCCGTATCGTGACTACGTCATCGAGTCGTTCAACAATGACAAACCCTATGACCAGTTCATCCGCGAGCAGTTAGCAGGCGACTCACTCAACGCCGATGCCGCTACCGCCTTCCTTGTCGGCGGAGGCAAAGATCGCGTTGGGTCCAAAGATCCGGTGCTCACCGCTAATCAACGCGCTGACGAATTGCACGACATGGTTAGCACCACCGCCGCCACGTTCCTCGGCCTCACGGTGAACTGCGCTCGTTGCCACTATCACAAATTCGACCCCATCGCCCAGGAGGACTACTACTCCATGGTCGCCATGCTCCAAGGTGTGCAACACGGCGAGCGCCCCATGCGCTCCGCCAACTTGGCCGACAAAGATAAGCGTCTCACCAAACTCCGCAGTGAACTTGCACCGCTCGATGCCAAGCTCGCCGTCTTCCAGCCACGCGCACATCTCGGGCGAGTCATCTTGATTGATGACACCAGCACGCAAACCACCGCCATCGAGCAGCCTACCAACGGCAAGCCAATCACTTATTCGCCAGGTCGTGAGAAAGGTGCTGCCGAAGATCCCGGTGATTCCACACGCCTGCCAAACCTCGGAGAAAGCTATCGCTACTGGTCTGCTGAAGTCAGCAAACACGAGGACTTCTTCACCTGGGACCCGAACACCAGCGGATACTTCCGCATCTGGCTTTCCTGGGGCGTCTGGACCACTCACGCCCAAGACGCGCGCTACATTCTAGACAGAGACGGCGACCTCAAAACGATGAGCGACCAAACGGAAATCGCAAATATCAATCAACGTCTTTTTGCCGACGGAAAGCCTGCGATTCCCGAGCAACGACGTTGGAGTGGTCTCAAGAATGCGGGCATTTACCAGATCACCGACAAAAGCATCGTCATCCTCCGCAGTGGCGACAAAGGTGGCCCCACCGTCGCTGATGTGGTCGCCTTTGAAGAAGTGACCGATGATTCAGGCAAAAAGATTCAGGAAAAAAAATTGGATGCCAATCTTCTTGCCCCCATTTTTTTGCCGAAAGAAAAGAATACCACAGCTCCCACGGTCCCACACCTCCGCGCACCTGTCTCCCATCTCGCTACCGAGGACAATTTTGATTCCATCGAAGCCAAATTCCTCCGCTTCACCATTACCGCAGCGAGCAGTGGTGAACCCTGCATCGATGAACTCGAAGTCTTCACGCCCAAAGGGCAAAACATAGCTCGCTCAGCCAAGGTGACCGTCTCTGGAACCTACGCAGATGGCACGAACACCAACCACAAGCGCGAGCACCTGAACGATGGCCAGTATGGCAACGCACGCAGTTGGATCTCGAAGGAAAAAACGGGCTGGGCACAACTTGAGTTCGCCAAAACTGAGCATATCAACCGCGTCGTCTGGAGCCGAGATCGCAGCACTGGCAAAGGCAAGCATTTCGAGGATCGCCTCGTGCTCGGCTACCGCGTTGAAGTCTCAAGCGATGGTAAAACATGGAAGCCCGTCGCCTCAAGTTCAGATCGCCTTGCCGACAGCTATCGCAAACGCATCACCACCATTCCTACGCTGAGCGGTGTGCCCAATCAGAAAGCGGCTGAGGTCGCTACGCTCACACAGCAGCGCGCACGCCTCGCAAATGAGATTCAAAAGCTCTCCGCTCTCCCCATGGTCTATGCCGGCAACTTCTCGCAGCCAGGTCCCACGAACCGCATGCATCGCGGCGATCCCACTCAGCCACGCGAAGTCATTGCGCCAGGCACGCTGAAACAGATCGGTAAACCACTCTCACTGCCCGCTGATACGCCCGAGCAGGAGCGCCGTCTCGCGCTCGCAAACTGGATTGCTGATTCCGCAAATCCGCTAACGGCGCGTGTCATCGTCAATCGCCTTTGGCATTACCACTTCGGCACTGGTCTGGTCGATACACCCAGCGATTTCGGCATCAACGGTGCCCGTCCCACGCATCCCGAGTTGCTCGATTTCCTCGCCAGCGAACTCATCGCCCACAAGTGGAGCCTCAAGCACATCCACAAGCTTATCTTGATGTCGAAGACCTTCCAGCAAAGCAGCGCGATGAATGAAGTTGCCTATAAAGCAGACTCCAACGCGCGCTTCCTCTGGCGCTTCCCGCCGCGCCGTCTCGAAGCCGAAGCTGTGCGCGATGCCATGCTCGTGACCAGCGGCCAGCTCGATCTCAAAATGGGCGGTCCCGGCTTCGATCTCTTTGAGCCGAATGATAACTACGTGAAAGTTTACCAGACCAAGACCGACTACGGCCCCGTCGAGTTTCGTCGAATGGTTTATCAAAGCAAACCACGCACCATGCTTGATGACTTCTTCGGTGCCTTCGACTGTCCCGACGCCGGTCAGCCCGCACCAAAGCGCACAAGTTCCACGACACCGCTGCAAGCCCTGAATCTCCTCAATAGCAACTTCGCCATGCAGCAGGCCGAAGCATTCGCCCAGCGCGCCATCAAAGAATCCGGTCCTGACTTAGCCAAACAAATCCGCCGCACCTTCGAACTCATCTTTCAGCGCTCTCCGACATCCGACGAACAAACCGACGCGCTCACCCTCGCCAAATCTCACGGCCTGCCAGCCCTCTGCCGCGCCCTTTTCAACTCCAATGAGTTCATCCGCCTGAATTGAAATACAGTATTCCCACAGATTCAGGAACAGCCTCAGATTTTAATGTACGAAAAAATCAATCTGAGGACGTCCCTGAATCTGCGGAAACCAACTTCACCAAACATGTATAAAGATCCTGTCACACACGCACTCATCGGACATGCGATGAAGACTCATTGTGCCCTTGGTCCTGGAATGGATGAAGAGTATTATCACCAGGATTTCGTTTCCAGACTTCGGCAAGATGGTATTTCGCATCTGTCCAAACCACGACGTGACTTAATTTACCGAGGACACATCGCCGACACTTTCGAGGCTGACATTGTTATCGAGAATCAAGTCATAGCCGAACTCAAAGCTCTCCGTGCCGGCTTTGCAGGCGAGCATTTCACCCAGTTATTCAGCTACAATAAGTTCTGGCGCATTCGCGGTGGGCTTTTGATCGATTTTGGCAAATCCAGCCTCATCAAAAAACGCACAATCTACACATCCAGTGCAGCATCATTCTCGCGTCCAGTGATTCCTGGTTTTGTGCCCAACAAGACTCTGGCTGAGCAGGTCTTGTGCTTGGCCTCTACCTGCCTGACTGAGATCGGCCTCGGCTATCGTGAGACGACATGGATCGGCTTGGTGGGAGCAGCCTTGAAAGCAGAAGGTCTGAGTTTCGGCATCAATCCGTCAGCCGACATACCAAAGCTTGGTAGCGCCTCTTTTCGCTGCCTCGTGATTGAAAACCAATGTGCAGTGACGATTACCGCGCTTGGTCACGATGTCTCCGCCGCTGATCGCGCTACTTTGCAGACCTATCTCCGCTGGCTCGATCTTCCTTGGGGCATCGCTTTTCATTTCGGGCGCGAGCAGGCTGACCTCCGCATCGTCAATCGACCCACAACAAGACACTCCAAACCACTTCTACCGCAGAGTGACGAACCACCTCAGATTTGATCTCACCAAAACAATCTGAGGCCGTCCCTGAATCTGAGGGAAGCCCCTTCATCAAAATGAATCACCTCCTCAATCGCCGCCACTTTCTCAATCGCAGCGTCACCGGTTTGAGCAGCATCGCGCTTGCGTCATTACTCAAAGACAACGGCCTGCTCGCTAGCGAGTCGCCGATCCGTCCGCTGATTGATCCTTCACATCCGTATGCACCGCGTCCACCGCACTTTGAGCCGAAGGCGAAGCAGGTGCTCATGATCTTCTGCTCAGGAGCCATGAGCCACGTGGACACTTGGGATTACAAGCCCGAACTCTTCAAACGTCACGACACACCGATGCCAGGTTCCGGAAATCTCATCACATTCCAAGGTGAGCAAGGCAACCTCATCAAACCGATTCGCGATTTCAAACCGCGTGGCCAGTCGGGCAAGATGATCTCCGACTTGCTGCCAAACCTAGCCGAGATGGCCGATGACATGTGCTTCATCCACTCGATGACTGCAAAGTCGAACACGCACGGTCCTGCGGAAAACCAGATGGGCACCGGTTACATCCTCGATGGCTTCCCCAGCGCTGGCGCATGGGTAACGTATGCGCTTGGCTCCGAGAATCAAAACTTCCCGGCCTTCGTCGCCATTCCCGATCCGCGTGGCGTGCCGCAGATCGGTCCGCGTCATTGGGGCAGCGCGTTTTTGCCTGCTTCTTTCCAAGGCACCGCTTTCAACGCCAACAAACCGATTCCCAATCTCGCACGGCCTGATTCCATCAGCGACAAAGCCGAACGTGACACTCGCGACTTCCTCAAACGTCTCAACGATCGCCACCTCGAACAGAACCCCGGCGATAGCGATCTCGCCGCCCGTATTTCATCCTATGAACTCGCCGCCCGCATGCAGCTCGCCGCCGTTGAGATCAATGACCTCAGCACCGAAAGCCCCGCCACGCGTGCTCTCTACGGCACCGACGATACCAACACGAACAAAGCCGGCTTTGCCAAGAACTGCATCCTCGCGCGACGCCTCATCGAGCGCGGCGTTCGCTTCGTGCAGCTCTTCAACGGCTCCTACGCCATGGGTGAAGGCGTGGGTAACTGGGACGGCCACAAAAAGATCCACGATCAATATGCCGTCCACGCACCCATCCTCGATCAGCCCTGCGCCGCGCTGCTGAAGGACATGAAAGCACGCGGACTCTTGAAAGATACGCTTGTCGTCTTCGTCACCGAGTTTGGCCGCATGCCCACTTTCCAAAAAGGTGCCAATGGCCGCGATCACAATCCCAAAGGCTTTACCGTCTGGCTCTCGGGCGCTGGAGTGAAGCGTGCCTACAGCCACGGTGCCACCGATGACTTTGGCTATCAGGCCGTTGAAAACATCACCACCATCTACGATCTCCACGCCACGATGCTCCACCTCCTGGGGCTCAATCACGAGCGCCTTAGCTTCTACAACAACGGCATCGAACGCCGCCTCACGGATGTGCATGGTCATGTCGTGAAAGACATCCTCTCCTGAGGTAAAAGCCTTTTTGTTGGCAAAAAGATGATGACCAAAAAATTCAGATGAATGTTTTGCTATCCACTCACCACAATCGCCATTTTGAAGCCACTTGATCTTGAGGGACTCTCGCCGGATTGGAAGTCGATCACGGCTCGAGTTATTGACAAAAATTGATAGTTACAAAGCCCGGTCGCCGTAACTGGTATGACCTCCTACCTCTAACCTTTTTTACTTTTATGAAACTCATTCGCTTCGGCTCACCTGATCACGAAAAACCCGGTGTCCTCCTCGACGATGGACGCAGCATTGATGTCTCGGGGTTTGGCTCGGATTACGATGAGCGATTCTTCGGCGGTGATGGGCTGGAGCGGCTGGCGACTTGGGTGAAGGTGAATGCGGCATCGGCTCCGACGGTGGATGCGAGCGTGCGGCTGGGGCCTTGTATCGCGCGTCCGAGCAAGATCGTGTGTGTGGGTCTGAACTACACGGATCATGCGAAGGAATCGGGAATGCCGATCCCTGCGGAGCCGATTTTGTTTTTCAAGAGCACGTCGTCGATCGTCGGACCCAACGATGATGTGGTGATCCCTCGGGACTCCAAGAAAACAGACTGGGAAGTGGAGCTTGCGATCATCATCGGCAAAAAGGCACAGTATGTCAGCGAGGAGGATGCGATGCAGCATGTGGCTGGCTACACGCTGCACAATGATTACAGTGAGCGCGAGTGGCAGCTTGAGCGGGGCGGTCAATGGGTGAAGGGCAAGAGTTGCGACACCTTTGCGCCACTGGGGCCTTTCCTAGCGACGGCAGATGAGATTCCTGACCCGCATAGCCTGCCGCTGTGGTTGAAGGTGAATGGTGTGACACGGCAGAACAGCAACACTGCGCAGATGATCTTCGGTGTGCCGAAGCTGGTGAGCTACATCAGCCAGTTCATGACGCTGCTGCCCGGCGATGTGATCAGCACGGGCACACCACCAGGCGTGGGGCTTGGTTTGAAACCTGAGCCTGTCTTCCTGAAACCCGGCGATGTGGTGGAACTAGGTATCGCCGGACTCGGTGAATCACGTCAGGTGGCGCGAGCGTTCACGGGGGTGGCATGTTGATTCAATGACCTCACCTGTGAAATCCTCTCTCGAACATCAACTCAAAGCGTTGCTGCCGCGCGGGCGTGTGCTGACTTCGGCGGCTCAGTTGGCGGGCTATGGCGCGGATGGCCTGGGTTATAAGAATCACTTGCCGGATGCGGTGGTGATTCCGGCGGATGCGGAGGAGCTTGCTGGCTTTATGCGTGGGGCGAAGTCGCTGGGTGTGCCGGTGGTGATGCGTGGAGCGGGCACTTCGCTTTCGGGTGGACCGGTGGCGGCGCAGGGTGGTGTGATCGTTCACACATCGGCGTTGAAGAAGATTCGGGACATCAATACCGAGGGCTTCTGGTGTGAAGTCGAATGCGGTGTGGGACTCAATGATCTCGATGCAGCGCTGAAGCCGCATGGCGTGTTCTATCCGCCCGATCCATCGAGTGGTCCGGTATGCACGCTTGGGGGTAATGTGGCTTCGAACGCGGGTGGCGCGCACTGCTTTCGCTACGGCGTGACGAGCAATTACGTGCTCGGTGTTGAGGCGATTTTGCTGGATGGCAGCGTGCATCGCTTTGGCGGGCCTGCGGGTGGTCGCGGACCTTGGCGCGAGGATTGGAAACGCTTCATGATCGGCTCCGAAGGCACTCTGGCGGCTTTCACGCGTTTCTGGCTGAGACTGCTGCCGCTGCCGGAGAAAGTGTGGACCTTCCGTGCTACCTATCCCGACATGAAAACCACGGAAGCGGCGATCCATGCTTTGGTGGCGCACTCGTCGTATCCAGCGGCGATCGAGATGCTTGACCCGCGTGGCGTGGCGATGGTGGAGAGCAGTCAGATGGCTTGCGGATTGCCTGAGGGTTCGTTCATGCTGCTGGTGGAGATTGATGGCCCTGAGGCGCTGGTCAATGCTCGCGTGCAGTCCGTCGCCGAGCTTTTGCGTCAGGCAGGCTCGAATGATGTGATGTTCAGCGATGAAGAGGCTCTTCGCCAAAAGCTCTGGAAAGCCCGCAAAGCCTCCGGTGGTCTGCTCGGCCAGTTGAGCCCCAGTTACGTCGTGCAGGACGCGGTGATACCGAAGCGTGCCCTGGCCGAGGTGCTTCAGCTTGTCTATGATGAAGCCGATGCCGCAAACATCCGCGCAGTGAATGTCTTCCACGCAGGCGATGGCAATCTGCATCCGAACTTCCTCTTCGATTCGCGGGTGCCAGGCGAACTGGAGAAGGTGGAACTCATCAGCAAGCGTCTCATGCAGCGGGTCATCGACGTCGGCGGCACGCTCAGCGGTGAGCACGGCATCGGCAATGACAAGTCCGCCTACATGCCACTGGTCTTCGGGCCGGACTCCATGCGTCTCCAACTCTCCGTGCCAGCAGCATTCAATCCCGCGCATCAAATGAATCCGCTCAAGGTTTTCGACAATCGTCGCTTCGTCGCATGAACGTCTTTCCACCCATGCTGAACGAGCGGCTCTTTGTTCCTTTCCTTGATGAAGTGGATGGCACACTGTGCCTGCCCGCGAATGCGACAGCGGCTGATATTCATTCGCAAGCTCGCGCGCATCGCTTGCGCTTTCCACTAATCTTGGATGCATATCTGGATTTACGCTCACAAATCACGGCCACCACTCATGCGCCAGCGTCTTGCCGCTTCGGACCCTATTGCGACAACATCCTCGGCATGAACTGGCGGCTTCCGAGTGGACGCATCGCCCGCATCGGCGAGCGTGTGGTCAAAACTACGACCGGCTATGATTGGCTCCGCTTCCTGCTACACAGCGGTTCACGCTACGGCGAGCCTTTGGACTACGTTTTGCGGTTGCGGCCTGATTGCGGATTCACGGCCATCGCCCGCTTCGATGGAGACACCAAGGCTTTGCATTCCTGTGTCTCAAACCTTCTTCACAGTGGCTGGATGCACTGGTGGGATGCTGTGGATTTCGTCACGGAAGGCGGTGCATCGTTCGTGCGGGTGATGATCCATTGTGTGCCGGAGGAAGCTTCTATCTTCGAACAACAACTCGAACACCTCGCTGCATCGACGTGCACGCAACTGACGCTGCAAAACAACACGTCTCCACCTCTCGACGGTTTGCCGGACTTGGTTATCAAAACGACGCCGGATCGAGTCATCAATCTTGCCTCAGAACTCGCGGACTTTACGCTTCGTTGTGTGGCGCTGTGTTACAGCGGTGTCGTCCACGTTTACATGAACGACAGCTATGACCTCACCGAGCGTATTCAAGCGCTCGTCCAACCTTACACAGCAGAACTCCACACCCTCGGCGGCGACTGGCACTCACGCTGGCTGCCTGCAACACCGCCAACGATCACCGAGTCTGCGTGGCTCAACACGCTGGAGGAAGCCATTCATGAGCACTGAAGCAATGACTCCAGACTACTTTTCCAACTGCACCCACTGCGGCTTCTGCCTTGCCGTGTGCCCAACTTACAAACTCACGGGCGATGAGAACAACTCACCGCGTGGGCGATTGCGCTTGTGGAGTGAGGAAGCTGCGGGACGGCTGCCTCAGGACAAGTGGACGGACTTTTACACCGCTGAATGTGTCGGTTGTCTCGCCTGTGAAACTGCCTGCCCGGCGACAGTGCCGTATGGTGAGATCTTCGAGCATGTTCGTCATGAGCACGTTGCCTCGCATCGCTTCAAGCCAAAGCTCGCGCTCCGACTGGCAGCGGCGGCGGTCACGCGTCCGATATTGCTCAATCTCGCCATGCTGCCAGCGCGGCTCCTGCGAAGCGCCGGGCTCAGCGTGCATCGTTTTCTTTTCCCTGGCAGTCCCTCGGTTCTGAAAAGCACCGCTGCCTATGCAGACGAACTCATGCAACGGCATCGCCCCACCGGACCGCGTGTGGCTTTTCTCACTGGTTGCTTGATGGAAGCCATGTTCCGCGAGATTAACTTCGCCACGGTGCGCGTGCTCATTGAGAACAACGTGCGAGTCATCATCCCCGAGGGCCAGGGCTGCTGCGGCGCGTTCCAGGAGCACACCGGCCTCGATGGTGTCGAAGCGCTTCGTGATCAGAATCGACGAGCGTTTGGCCCGCTCGATGTCGATGCCATCGTCAGCAACTCGTCCGGCTGCGGTTACGCTTTGGGCAAGACATTGCAGCCCGGCAAACAAGTGCGTGATGTGCTCGGCTTCCTCGGTGAACTCAGCCCCGTGCGTCGCCAACGTGGCCACAATGATGGCACGCGAGTCTATGTCGATCTGCCCTGCCATCTGGTGCATGGACAGAAGGCCGCAGGCATCCCCGCGAATGTGCTCGATGCCACCGGCTACCGCTGGGAACTCGCGCCCAAGGCCAAGGACTGCTGCGGCTCCGGTGGCGTTTACAACATCCAGAAGCCCGAGAACGCACAGCAGATCCTCGCCGACAAATCCGCCTTCCTCAACGAAGCCGAAGGCGCACCCGTCATCCTCGGCACTTCCAACCACGTCTGCATGATGCAGTGGCACAGCGCCGGAGCCACCGGACTCGTCACCCGCCCCTACGAGGTGAGACACATCATCCAACTCCTCGATCCCGGCGAGAAGTTCAGCATCCCTTCCAACTCACCACAGCCATGAACCACAACGACCTCACCCTGAGCAATGGCAAAAAGATGATGGCAAAAAGATTCAGGCCAATTTTTTTGCCTCAATCTTTTTGCCTTTTCATCACTGCCCTAGTTCTCGCCTCGCTATCAGCACTCCGCGCCGCCGAGTCGGTTGATCCGAACCGCTTTGAAAAGGAAATCCTCGTGCCGGCGGCGCGTGATGCGATCCAGATGGAAGTGCTGCCCGGTGGCGATGTCATCTTTGCCGAGTTCTGGGGCACGATTAAACGTTGGGACGCGAAGTCAGGTGGTGTGAGCATTCTTGGTTCGGTGCCGACTTATGCGAAGGGCGAGATCGGACTGCTCGGCATGGCGGTGGCGCGGGATTTTGAGCAGAGCGGGCATGTGTATGCCTTGTTCGCGCCGACGGCGAAACTCGGCACCGTGCGGGTAAGCCGCTTCACGGTAAAAGACGGCAGGATGCCGGCGGAATCGGAGCTGGTACTGCTTTCCTGGCCTTATGATACCGAGCACGTCTTCCACATGGGCGGCGCGATGTGGATGGATGGAAAAGGCGATCTCTACATCGGCAATGGCGACAACTGTCACTATGATCCGGGCTTGCCGCAGGACACGCGGCCGGAGCGCAAAAACTGGGACGCCTTCCGCTCTGCCGCCAACTCGCGCGACCTGCGCGGCAAGGTGCTGCGCATTCACCCGAAGCCGGAGGGCGGCTACTCCATCCCCGAGGGCAATCTCTTTGCCGATGGCAAGGACGGCAGGCCGGAGGTCTTCGCCATGGGCGTGCGCAATCCCTTCCGCCTTTCCGTGGATGACAAGACGAGCACGCTTTACTTCGCTGATGTCGGCCCGAACATCATGCCGGTGCTCGGCGTGAAGCCGGATGGCTACGAGGAACTCAATGCCACGCAGACCGCAGGAAATTTCGGCTGGCCGCTCTTTGTCGGGCCGAATGAAGCGCTGCCACTCTATGATTTCGCCGCGAACAAGGAGGGCAAACGCTACGACCCGCAGTCACCGGAGAATTTATCGCCGCGCAACACGGGCATTCAAAAACTGCCACCCGCGAAGCCCGCGGTCATCTGGTATTCGAGCCTGCCTTCGAAAGAGTTTCCCACCGTCGGCAGCGGCGGACGTTCCATCATGGCTGGCCCAGTGTATCGCTACGACGCGGCGAATCCTTCTCCCATCAAGCTTCCCGAGGCACTCGATGGTCGCCTCTTCATCTACGAGTGGATGCGCAACTGGATTCAGACCGTGAAGCTCGGCACTCCAGGGCCAGAGATCGAGCCCTTCGTGCCATCCTGGAATCTGCGCCGCCCAATCGACATGAAGATCGGCTCCGATGGTGCGCTTTACATGATCGAGTATGGCGACCAGTGGTGGGAGAACAACGACAGCCGCATCGTGCGCGTCGTTTACCGTCGCGGTAATCGTGCGCCTGTGGCACGCCTCAGCGCGAGTGAAACAGCGGGAAAACAACCGCTCGCGCTTACCTTTGATGCGGCTGCATCGAGCGATCCCGATCGTGATGCGCTGAAGTATGTCTGGAACATCGCGGGCAAAGAACAGACCGGCGAAGGTGCGAAGTTCGCACACACTTTTGATCAACCCGGCAGCTATGAAGTCAGCGTCACTGCACTCGACAGCAGCGGCGCGAAGAGCACGGCGAAGGAGATGATTCATGTCGGCAATGGTCGGCCCATCGTGCGCTTCGAGTCGCCAGCGCATGGTTCGTTCTTTGATTGGGATTCCAAGATTCCTTTCAAGGTGTCCGTCACCGAAAACGATGGCGACGCGGTGCAGACCAATCTCGCAACCGTGCAGGGCGAGTTTCGCGGACGCCGTTTTGCCAGCGAGGGTGACAAGGATGTGCTCGATCCCGGACTCGCCATGATGCGCGCCAGCACCTGCTTCGCCTGCCACATGGCCGACACGCCTTCCGCCGGTCCGCCTTACAAAACCGTCGCTTTGAAATACAAGGACGACCCCGCTGCTGCCGAACGTCTCGCGCAGAAAGTTCTCAGCGGCGGCACTGGCGTGTGGGGGCAGCTTCCCATGCCGCCACATCCGCAGCACAGCATTGAGCAACTCCGCCGCATGGTCGCCTGGGTGCTCTCGCTCAAGGACGATCCCGCCAGCCCGCCGCAGTCCGGAGCCAGCGGCACCTTCACCGCGCCGAAGAAGCCCGAGAAAGGCACACGCGTGGACGAAGGCGTGCTCATCCTCACCGCCGCTTACACCGATGATGGCAAGCAGGCCACCATGCCGCGCTTGCGTGGTGAAGGCACCGTGGTGCTGCATTCCCGCCGCAAAAAAGCCGCGCTCTATGATGAGAACCACGGCATGGCCTACGTCGAGCACGCCTACGGAGAGAAGGCCATCGTCGGCCACTTCAAAGACGGCACCCACATCCTCTGGCGTGATCTGAACCTCACCGGCATCTCGCGCATCACCGTCCGCGCCGGTTGCTTTGACACCCAGGGCGGCACCCTCGAACTCCGCAGCGACTCACCCACCGGCCCCGTGCTGGCCAGCGTCGAAGTGAAGCCCTCCGGCCAAGCCGACTCAGGCGAGTTCCTCTCTCTTCCCGCCACGCTCACGAACGCCACCGGCCTCACCGACGTCTGCGTCGTCGCCCGCTGCGCCGACAAAAACACCGAACTCGGCCTGAACTGGATCGAGTTCCAACCGTGATGCGATTTGTGATGAAACACACACTCACAATCCTCACCGCCGTGCTGCTTGTTCCCCTGGCATCGATGCATGCCGTTGATGCGCCCGCGCCCGATCTGAATCCAGGCACGAGGATCATCCTGAAGTTCCCGGAACTGCCGCAGACACTCTATGCGATGCAGTCAGGAGAGGAGGCGGTGACGCAGGCGTATCTCGCGCTGCCGGAGAACTACTCGCCGGAGCGGAAGTTTCCGTTATTTGTCTTCCTCTACGGCGGTCATGGCGGCCCAGGTGCCGGCCCGGGACGTGGCCAACAGATCATGGAGAACAAGGACTGCATCTTCGTGAACCTGCCACTCTTCAAAAAGAAGATCGACCCCTCAGGCCCGTTCAAAGGACTGCTCATCACCACCGAGCAAGACGGCGAGACCATCTGCCGGGCTTACACCGCGATGCTGAAGAAGGTCTATGCCACCATCCCAAACATTGACACCGCGCACAACATCATCGGCGGCATGTCGAACGGCGCGCACTCCATCGTCGCGATGTTTGAGCAGGGTGATGCCTATCTGATGAGCACCTTCCAGAACCTCGTGCTCATCGAGGGCGGCTGGTATTCGATCAAGACCTTCGACCGCTACAAAGGCAAAGGCATCCTCTATCTTCACGGCGACTACGCTGGGCAAAATGACTGGTTGGGCAAAAAGATGCGCGAGGATTTGCCGAAGGCCGTCAAAAAGCTCGAAGACGCCATCGCCGCCTATCAACTCAACACCACCGGCCTCGTGATGAAAGACACCGGTCACGACATGCCGGTGAAGTTTAATGCCGACGTCAAAGCGTGGGCGCTGAAGCAACTCGCTCAATAGCTCGCAATATCGAACGCCCCAAAGCTCAAGCCATGAAATCAACGCTCATCTTCATCGCCGCCCTGCTGCTGACGCCGCTGGCCGCGTTGCACGCCGCCGAGTCCATCACCAACTCCATCGGCATGAAGCTCATGCCCATCCAGCCCGGCACGTTCACGATGGGCCAGGATGGTCCGCCGATGGAGGATTACCTGCGGCAGAAGCGGTTTGGAGAGATGCACAAGGACATCGACCGGATCGACTTCGATGAGAAGCCCGCCCATAAGGTCACCATCACGCAGCCATTCTTCATGGGCGTCACCGAGGTCACGGTGGCGCAGTATCGGCAGTTTGATCCCGAGTTCAAAAAGAACGATCCGAAGTCGAAGCCTGCCGACGACGATGCGGTAACCGGTGTGACGTGGGATAAGGCGGTGGCGTTTTGCGAGTGGCTCTCGAAGAAGGAAGGCAAGACGTATCGTCTGCCCACCGAAGCGGAGTGGGAGTATGCTTGCCGTGCGGGCTCGACGACGCTTTTTCACACGGGCGACACGTTAGCGGATGGCCATCAGAAGTGGTTCGGTGAGGGAAACTTTCGCGGCGTGTATTTCCCGTCGGGACCGATGCCGCGTGAGTATGACTGGCGGAATGTTGGGAAGCCCGCAGCGAGCTTGAAGCAGGGGCAGATCATCGGCCTCACTCACCCGGTGGAGGAATCCAAGGCAGGTGGCACGGGTTCCTTCCGTGTGGCGCAGAAGAAGCCGAATGCCTGGGGCCTGCATGACATGCACGGCAACGTGGCCGAATGGTGCAGCGATTGGTATGGGCCGCATGAGAGCGGTGCAAAGACGGACCCGCTGGGCCGAGCGGATGGCGACTGCCGCGTCTTTCGCGGTGGATTTCATTCCTCGATGATCCGCTTCCTGCGCTCGGCGAATCGCGGCTCGTGGGTGACGAACTCCGCAAGCGAACGCATCGGCTTCCGCGTGGTGCAGGGTGAGCTTCCGAAGGGAAAACTGCTGCCCATAGCCGCGCCGCCGCTCAACGCGCAGAACGTGAGCCAGACCGTGCCGACTATCACGCCACAGCCAGCGGACGCGCCCTTCTTTGATGGTCCGAAGCCCTTCGTTCGCATCCCCGAGGGCGCGGTCGGCCCCGTGTTCATCAGTCAGAATCACAGCCCGTCCATCACCGAGTGCCCGAATGGCGATTTGCTCGCCGTTTGGTTCTCCACCCTCGGCGAAACCGATCTCACCACGTCCAACGCCGGCTCGCGACTGCGCTTCGGTGCCAAGGAGTGGGAAGCCGCCTCATCTTTCTGGGATGCGATGGACGTGAACGACCACGCACCGAAAATCTGGTGGGATGGCGACAACACGATCTTCCACATCGTCGAAGGTCGGCAGCATGGCGACATCGTAATCCGCCGCTCCACTGACAATGGCGTGATCTGGTCGAAGGCCGAAGTGATGCGGGCACACGGGGAGTCGGCCAGCAATCCCATCCGCACGAAGGAAGGCGTCATCGCGATCCCGTTCGACTCCGCTGGCCTGTCCATCAGCCGCGACAACGGCAAGAGCTGGAGCGAGACCGGGCGGCATCGGCGCGGCTCGGAGGACATTCAGCCCGGAGGCAAAGGTCCTTTCATCGCGGGCATTCACTCCCCCATCGTCGAACTCGCTGACGGACGCCTCATGGCCTTCGGTCGCCTCTCGGCGGAGGAGCCCGCGCAAAAGCGTTTCGACCTCAAAATGCCCGTCAGCTATTCCAGCGACCTCGGTGAGACATGGAAGTGGGACATCAGCGAGTTCCCCGTGGTCAGCAACACCCAGCGCCCCGCCATGCTGCGTCTCAAAGAAGGCCCCATCGTGCTCTGTTCCTTCACCGATCAGGCCCGCACGCCAAAAAACGAGCGCATCGGTCTAACCTTCAAATCCACTGGTGGCGACTACACCGGCATCGGGCTCTTCACCGCCGTCAGCTACGACGAAGGCAATACCTGGCCCGACCGCCGCCTCATCGCCCCCGAAGGCAAAACCACCGCCGACATCAACGGCTACCTCGCCATCACCCAAACCCGAGACGGAAACATCCAGCTCATCACCAGCAAGGATCACTACGCCTTCAACCTCGCGTGGATCAAAGCCCTGCCGCCTCAGCCGAAGAAGTGAATCACCACACAGCCATGAATCTGCTTTTCACCCACGTCACTGCTATTCTTCCTCAACGCCTCGTCGAGGATGCTTGGGTGCTTTGTGAGAAAGGCAAGATTGTGTCGATCACGACGAAGAAACCGAAAGCAACGGCGGAGACGCAGATCGTGGATGGGCGCGGCGGGTATCTTTCGCCTGGGTTCATCGACATTCATGTGCATGGCGGCAATGGGGCGGATTTCATGGATGGGACGAGCGAGGCGGTGCGTGTGGCTTGCCGAGCGCATGCACGGCATGGGACGACGACGATCTTTCCGACCACCACCACGGGCTCGCCGGAGCAGATTCATGCCATGCTGGATGCGGTGAAGGCGGTGCAATCCGAGCGACACGTCGAAAACGGTGCACAAATCGCGGGTGTGCATCTTTACGGGCCGTTCTTCGCGGAGGATAAGGTGGGCTGCCATTCCGTGGAGGGTCGGAGGGAGCCGACAGCGGCGGAGTATCGCGCCTACTTTGGAACCGGGCTCGTGCGCATCGCCACCTGCGCGGCAGAGTTGCCGGGTGCGGTCGAGTTTTATCGCGAGGCGAAGAAACGGCGCTGCCTCATCACCTGCGGGCACTCGAACGCGAGCTGGCCGGAGATGGCGGCGGCCTTCAAAGCCGGGATGCGGCATGTGGACCACTTTTGGTGCGCGATGAGCAACGTGTCGTCTGTGCGCTCACGCCTCGGCGTGCCAATGCGTGGGAGCATGCTCGAGTTCGTGCTCGGCACTGCGGAGATGAGCACGGAAGTGATCGCGGATGGTTGCCACCTTGCTCCTGAATTGCTGGATTTCGCGTTTCGCCTCAAAGGATCGCACAAGCTGTGCCTCGTGACGGATGCCAATCGTGCGCTGGACCTGCCGCCGGGGAACTATCGCTTCGGCTCAGCGAAGAACGGCTCGTGGTTCGAGAGCGATGGCCGCGTAGGCTGGGCACCGGGCCGCACGAGTCTCGCCAGCAGCATCGTGGGCATGGATCACATGGTGCGGCAGATGAAACGAGACACCTCTGCCACGCTGCCGGAGGTCGTGCGCATGGCCAGCCTCACCCCAGCCGAACTCACCGGCATCGCCAAACACACCGGAAGCCTCGAAGCGGGCAAAAATGCCGATGTGGTGCTTTTGAACCAAAAGCTCGGCGTGCGCCGCGTTTTCATCGGCGGCGTCGAGATGGCGTTGTGACCTGTCTTTTCATGAAACGCTCAATCCATCAACCTCTTTACACGTTGAAGCCATGAACACCATCCTCAACCTCCTCCTCACCGCCCTGCTGCTTGCGCCGCTGGTCGCCTTCGCCCAAGCGAAGCCCGAAGTCGCGAACGCCACCAAAGCCGCGAAACGCGCCTGGGAATCTGCGCCTGCTGAAACGAAGGCGCTGTGGCAGCGGCAGCGCGATGCGTTGATCCATATCGACCTCTCCGATGACACGCAGCGACAGATCGTCATCGCCCGAGGTTCGCCGAAGCCGGACGAGTATCACGCGCATCCGACAACGGCGATGCTCGCCGACAACCAGACGATGTTTTGCGTCTGGAACCTCGGCCACGGCGGACACGCGGGACCAATGGCTCGTAGCGAGGACGCGGGGCTGACGTGGACGCGCATGGACGACGCGCTGCCGCCGAACTACGTCAACTTCAAGAACTGCCCCAGCATCTATCGCATCACTGATCCGCAGGGCAAAGAGCGCCTGTGGGTCTTCGCCGCACGCACCTTGACCGAAAAGGAGGACCCCAAGCTCATCGCAGGCCGTCACGAGGGCTACATGCCGCGCATCGTCAGCGAGGACGACGGCAAGACCTGGCGCGAGCTACCGCCCATCGGCGGGCCGATCAGCAAGGATGACCCGTTTCGCTGCATCATGACTTTCTCCAGCATCGTGCGGCTGAAGGACGGCTCGCATCTCGGCCTTTTCCATCGCGGTTCCGGCATCGGCGAAGGCGGCACGCTGCAAGTGCTGCAATCCATCACGCGTGACGGCGGATTCACTTGGTCGGAACCCGTGATGGCCAGCGATGGCACGAAGCTCGACGGCAAGCATCCCTGCGAGCCCTATGTCTTCCGCTCTCCTGATGGCGATGAACTCTGCTGCCTCATGCGCGAGAACAAGCGCAGCGGCACCAGCCTCGTCATGTTCAGCCGCGACGAGGGCAAAACATGGTCGCAAGCCGTGGACGCCCCGTGGGGCCTCACGGGAGATCGCCACCACGGCATCACCTTGCCCGATGGCCGCATGGTCATCGTCTTCCGCAACGCCTCGCCGCAATCGAAAGACAAAGCCGGCTTCATTACCTGGGTAGGCACTTACGATGACATCAAACAAGGCAAGCCTGGTCAGTATCGCGTGAGCCTGTTGAAGACCTTCAAAGACGGCTTTTACCCCGGCCTGCACTTGCTCCCCGACGGCACCATCGTCGCCACGACGTATGCGAACTATCGCAAGGAAGACATCGGCTGCTCCATCGTCAGCGTGCGCTTCAAGATGAGCGAGGTGGATGCGATGTCGAAGGCGATGAAGTGACCACCTTATATGAAACACCGCGCCAATGACACCTCTATGACCGACAGAAAAATGTCCGGCAAAAAATCGAAGACCCGGAGCCCATTTTTCTGCCACGCATCTTTTTGTCGTCTCCTGCTCACCACCCTGCTGCTCGCGCCACTGGCCACACTTCACGCCGCTGATGATCTTCCCGAGCCGCCTGTGAGTTGGAAATACCCGCCGGAGATGCCGGGGGCGAGTGTGGAGGTTTATCGGGAGGTGAACGGTGTGAAGCTCAATGCCTACATCTTCACGCCGCCGGGTCATCGAGTGTCGGATCGACGTCCGGCGGTTTTGTTTTTCTTTGGCGGTGGATGGAAAGGTGGAACGCCAGGGCAATTCCTCCCGCAGTCGCTTTACCTCGCACAGCGCGGCATGGTCGCGATCCCGTGCGATTATCGAGTATCGAGCCGCCACGGTGTCATCCCGCAGGATTGCCTGCTCGATGCGAAGGCGGCGATTCGTTGGGCTCGTGCCAATGCCGCCCGTCTCGGCATCGACCCCGACCGCATCGTGGCCGGAGGTGAATCCGCCGGTGGTCATCTAGCCGCTGCGGTGGCGTTGGTGCCGGGCTTCGAGGACGGAGCCCACTCCGAAGTCAGCTTCATGCCGAACGCTCTCGCGTTGTTTAATCCAGCCGTTGTGCTGTCTCCGGTGGATGGTCATCTAGGGCTGCTTTCTGACGAAAAATTCACCGACATCAGCGCCCGCTGCGATGGCCGTCCGCAGGAGATCTCGCCTTATCATTTCGTGCGCGCTGGATTGCCTCCGAGTATTCTCTTCCACGGCACGAAGGATGAGGCGGTGCCATTCCCCACGGTGGAACTCTTTGCCAAGGCCATGACTGCCGCCGGCAACCGCTGCGAACTGAAAGCCTACGAAGGCCAGCCGCACGGCTTCTTCAATCCTGGGCGCGGCAAGGGCGAGCCACGCGAGGAAGCCACTCGATGCTTCCACAGCACCATTCGCGAGCTGGACGCCTTCTTCGTGTCGCTGGGCTATCTCAAACCATCGGACAAGCTGCCAACACCGGTCGCCAAAAAGCTGTCCGATTTCCAGCCACTCGTCCGCACCGAAACCTGGACCGAGAAATGGCCTGACGCTTCCGGCAAAGCCGAAACGCGCAACGTAACCGCCGAAGTGTGGACGCAGGCCATGCAAGCGACGCTGGACGCCCAAGGAACGCTGCACATTCCCGCACGAGCGCAGCCCTATTACCTCAATGGCCCGCTCGTCTTGAAATCGGGTCAAAAACTCAGCGCCGACCCGACC
>JAIXOU010000117.1 GCA_027486585.1 Verrucomicrobiaceae bacterium
GAGAACTCCCGATCCAGAGCGTCGAGGTAGATGGAGATGGGGTCTTTGCGGTCGGGGAGTTCTTTTTTGAGGGTCTCGGGCAGGCGGAGGTATTCGTCAAAGAGGCCTGACATGGCGGGCGTGCTATTGGCTTCGTGGGTATCTAGCAGGTCTCTGACGGACTTGCTTTGATCGACGGCGATTTGGGTGCGGTTACGCAGTTTTTTCAGCCGGGCTTCGACGTCTTTGGCTTTGCCGTCGCGCAACTCGCTCAGCAAAGCTGTGTAGTCAGCGACGATGGGACGAAAAAGAATGGCGCAGCGTTGCTGGAGTGCACTGAGAGCGATGAGATTGTATTGCAGAATTTCTTTTCGATCCGAGCGCTTCATGATGGCTGCATAGTCGTCGATAGGGATGACAGCGGCGGCCATGGGCTCTTGAGATTCCGTTTGGGTTTCTGTTTTGCTTTGGGGCGCGGGTGGCGACGAAGGCTTTTCAACGGTGAGCTCAACCGGCATTTCTTTGACTGCCTCAGGGGCGGCTTCTGCAGGCTCCGTTTTTGGCTGCGTTGGCTTGACCGAGGCGGCTTCGACTTCAGCCTTTTCTTCTGGTTCCTTAGCAGACTCTCCGATTTTGGAATCGCCCTTTCCAAAGAGGGGTTGGATGCGAATGGGAGTACGCTTGGGCTCCTCTTTGGCTGGAGTAGGTGCTTCCTGCTTCTCTTTGGGTTTAGCTTCTGGCTGAGTCTCTGGCTTTTCTTCGGCCTTTTTCTTGCCGCCAAAGAGTCCAAAGAAACGCTTCTTTTCTTTCGCTGGTTCTTCGACGGCAGCTTCCTGATAAATGGCGGCGACCAGTGGAGCGTTCAGCATCTGCCAGTCCAAGAGCAGGCTGGTTTTAGGAACATCCTTGTCTTTCTCGGGCGCACTTGGCTGGATGGGAGCTGGCTTTTCCGGGGTGCTGAAGTCTTCGGATTTTTCGGTCTTAGGTTGGCTGTCTCGGAACCAATTCAATGGGTTCAGCAGGGAAGGTTTTTTGATCGGTTTGATCTCGTCTTTTTCCGTTGGGGCTGGAGCTAGCTTAGGCGCTGGCGGGCTGGTTTCAGCTTGGGGACTTTCGATTTCAGCCTCTTCTTTTTTGGGCTTGGAATCACTGCCGAACCAACGTTCAAACAATGGCTTGGGGCCTTTTTGAGTGGGCGACTTCGTAGCGACAGAAGCTTCATCCTTTTCCGACTCTTGAGTTTCCTCTGGCTCAGGAGCGTCTGCTTGCTCAGAAGTCTTGCGTGACTGGGCCTCTTCTTTAGCCGCTTCATCAATGGCAGCGGCGATGACGTCTTCATTCTTGGATTTTCGAGAGGAAAAGGGATTTAAGCGGCTGAAAAATGAGCGTCTTTCCTTCGTCTCTTTCTCGGAAGGCTTCGCGTCTGCTGACGCGGTCTCCGGTTTCGCTGAGGTTCGATCCTCCGTAGCAAGGGGCGCTTGCGGCGTTACGGTCTCTAGTTCCGGCGGTGCGATGATGGGGGCTGAAACAGGACGCGGCTTTGGAATTTCACTAACTTTGGCCTGATAACGAATGGTGAGCGCTTCATTCAAAGCAGCCAGCGTGTCGGTGATGCTGAGCGGTTCTGAGACGCCGGGGCTAGAGAGGTTAGCCAGTTGCAAGGCCCACCATTTATTGAGGCTGGCAGGCGTGCTGGCAAAGCCGGGAAAGGCCTGATTTAAAAGTTCTCGCTCTGGACGTGTGTCAGCGGAAAGCGAGGCCAGGAAACGATTCAGGCGGATGCCGCCTTCGGGTTGATCCAGCAGTGCAAGGACAAGGGCGCAGCAGGAGGTCTTGTAAATGGTCTTGGACAGGGCGTCCATGTCCACAGGAGAGGCTTCGATGATCTCTTCGATGCCAAAGATTTTCCCAGATTTAAAGATGACGGCAAACAGAGTGCTAGGGCGGGCTTGCTTGCGATAATCCAGGGCTTCGACGATGCCTGTGAAGAGCCAGTCTGGTAGAAGTAGGGTGCGTTGAGTTTTGAGCTCTTTTTGATCCTTCAAAATACGCTCGGCCAATAGAGCGCGGATGATCTCAGCCCGCACATCGGTGGGCCTTAAATCAGGCCGCAAGTTGATGGTCACTTGCAGATGAAATCCGCCATGCGTGATCTGAGAGACAGCCATGCTGGCGGCTTTGCCATCCTTTTTGGCAGCATCACCCGAATTCAACAGCACGACAATGGGAGAGGCCCAAGCATGTTTGTCACGCAGCATTTGATTGAGCTCACCACTGATTTCTTCACAGCGGGAGGAAAAGGCACTGCGCAGGGAAAGATCATTGCCATGAACGATGAATTGTCCGCTGCTGCTGGTGGAGGAGATCACCTTGTTCTTGGTGAGCGGCGTCGTCGGCACCCTGGAAACTTCTGGTGCTGGCATGTCGGGAATGCGGCTGACTGCAGGTGCCACCACGGGTGGCTGCGCAGACTTAGGAGCGGCATTGAGCTGCCCCGGCATGGGTGGTGACACGGGCGCAACTGGCGTGGCACTGGCAGGCACTGTCGGTGGTGTGGAAGGCAAGAGAGGAGCTTCAATCTTAGCAGCTGCCTCCCGAGCTACGGAATCAACGGGCGCGGACTGCTGGGCCTGCAAAAACGATAGACCAACGAGGAAACAGGAAAGAATGACGGATTGACGGAACATGGCAGACATGAAAGTGCCCCCTAGGGGAAGCGGGGATCGAGTGATAATTTACCTTCGGCAATACGCACCTGGTTCATTTGAAAAAGTGCCTGAACTTCTTCTTTCAGCACCGCACTTAGATTGATCAAGGCGGGTCTGAGTGGCCGCACGAGACCGCGTGGCACTTGCAGATGCCCATAGGCTCCGCCGACGACTTCCACCCGAAAGACTTTATCTAAATGAGTGACAGCTAAATCCACCGTTGCGGTCTGGCGCTGCCCGGCGATGTCCCAGGCCAAGGTTGCATGAGCAATGCCTGGATCGAGATCGAAGTGGACTTTTTCAAAGCGTACGGATTTCTCAAGACTGGCCGCCATCCGCGCGCTCAAGACCTTTTCCAGATGGCGATTGATCTCAGACTCGCTGATCTCGATCTCTGCACTGCCTTTAATCACGGCCTGCTTGATTTCATCCGTCATATCCACAGCCTTTCCATGATCTTTCGGAAGGACTGTCAGCAGCGCCCTCGGGCGATGAGCTACCCAAGCAGCACCCGCCAAAGCGCTGAGCGCGGTCATGAGTAGAAGGTTCAGGAGAAATTTCACAAGATGGTCATCATGCACCACATTCGGGTAGGGCGGCAAGTGCAATGAAGGCAGATCGAGTGGGAATGCCCATCAGCCGCTGACCGATGATGTAAATCTCTGAACTTCAAGAATCTAATGATCGTCCGGTGCGCTTAACGGCCTCAGCAAGCCAAGCAGACTCCTGTTTCCAGAATCCTTCCTGTCGCATTTGCTCCACTGTAACAGGCATCCGAGCGCTCCAGTTCTGTCCGCTGGCGATACCTGGGACATTGAATCGGTCTTCCAACGCAAAGAGGTCCGGTAACATGAAAGCGGCGTAGCGCGCATTGCTGGCCAGGAGCGCCTCGATCAAAGCATGACGGACATGATCATCGTAGGCTGGCCAATGGCCTTCTTGCACAGGTAGCCCCGCGAATTCGGAGAGAAAACGCAGCTCTTTATTGCCGAGATAGCGGTCACCTTCATCGTGACTCTGGCTGTCGCGGCGGCGATGTTCCCAATGCGTCTTCATCGGTTCATGATCGTGCGTGGCATAGGTCGTGAAGGCACAGTTATCATAATCCCGTCCCTGCTGAACGTGTCCGTGGCCATCCTCCTCCCAATGGCTGACTTTGAAGCCTGGAACATCCAATCCCAGCAAATGCGGACGCACATAGTCTGGCACTGTGCCTAGATCCTCGGCGACGACTTCATGTGGAGAAGCGGCGGCCACGATCATGCGCAGATATTTGTCGCCTGCGGCGCAGTTGGCGGCTTTATGCTCAGGTGTGTCGTCGGCGTGCTCGATGTAGTGCGGCAAGCGCCCGCCAGTGAACGCACGGGCTTCGTCGTCACTGAGGTGCAGAAATTCGCCATTCCGCTGTGGCCGCCAAGGAAAGCTGTAGATGCGGTAAAAACCGAGAACGTGATCGATGCGGAAGACATCAAAAACTTCGGTCAGCTTCTGCACTCGGCGCTGCCACCAGCCGAAGCCATCGGCCTCCATCACATCCCAGCGGTAGAGTGGAATGCCCCAGTTCTGTCCCCAACGCTGCACAAAGTAGTCGTCTTTAAAATAGGTCTCGGGTGGAGCACCACCACACCACTCTAAATTAAACTGTTCCGGCTGGAAGAACACATCCGCACTGCACCAGGAAATACCAAAGGGCACATCTCCCATGAGCTTCACTTTTTTCTCTGCGGCATAGGCCCTCACGGCACGCCATTGACTGAAGCAAAGCCACTGTACGTAAGCATGAAATTGCAGCTTTTCCGCGATCTCCGTCGCGTGAAGACTGCGCTGCTCCACCAGCCAAGCTTTTGCTTTGGCACCGCTATTGATCTCTTGTGGCCAGTTCGGCCAGTCTTCATGTCCGTGGAGATCCATCAGCACGCGGAAGAGACAGAATTCCTCCAGCCAGGGGCCTTCCGCAGCGCAAAAAGCAGCAAATTCGGACGAACGTTGCGGAAGTGTCGCTAGGCGACCAAAGGCATGACGCAAAAGTGCATTTTTTAGTTTCCGCACCTTTTCATACTGCACGGGTCCCTCTCTCAGGGCATCTCCGCCGAGGAAGCGTGTGGTCGTGCGGAAAAACTTGTCTTCAAGCTCGGGCACAACCGTGGGCGTGATCTCCAAGGTGAGGTAATCGAGCGCAATCGAGCTAATCGCATTGTAAGGACTGCTGTCGCCGCCAGTCGCATTGATGGGCAGAAATTGCAAGAATCCCAGGCCGGTTTCAGCAGCCCAGTCGATCATCTCACAAACACCGCCCGTATCGCCGATTCCTAGATCATCGTCAGTGCGGATGGCAAAAACAGGAACAAGAATGCCTGCGCGGCGTGGCTGGATAGTGGGCATGGTGGTAAATGAGATGAATGCGGACGGATCACTTAGTTTCAATGGGGTAATTCGGAAAGTCGCAGACAGCGTGCCAGTCCTGACACTGTTCCTTCAAATCGATTCGAAGCGCTTGCACCTGTGCTTTTGATTCCCACATTGCCCGCATGACCACTCGTCTTTTTCTCATCCGCCATGGAGCCACCGTTTTGACTGCGGAGGATCGCTTTGCAGGGGCTACCAACGTGGCCCTTTCCGATGAAGGTCGACGTCAGGCTGGCAAACTCTCTGAACGTCTCGCGGGCGAAAAGATCGCAGCCGTCTATGCTTCGCCTCTGGACCGAACCATGGAAACGGCGCGTATTCTCGCCGCACCCCACGAGTTAGAGATACTGCCCAGAGACGGACTGAAAGAAATCTCCCATGGCCGCTGGGAGCAGCACACGCGTGCCGAAGTGGATGCCCTTTTCCCAGAGGAGGCTGCTGCATGGGAAGAAGATCCGTACACCTTTGCGCCTCAGGGCGGGGAAAGCGGACTGGCAGTCACGGCACGCTCCTTGCCAGTGCTGATGGACATCGTGCGTGCACATCCAGGCCAGACCGTCGCCGTAGTCTCACATAAGGCGACCATCCGTCTGCTGCTGAGCTCTCTACTCGGCTTTGATCCGCGTCGTTACCGGGATAATTTGGATCAGAATCCAGCGGCTTTGAACATTGTTGATTTCAAAAGCCCTGTCCGCGCTCGTCTCACCCTCTTTAACGACACCTCCCATTACGATCACGATCAGATTCCTGGAGTGCCGGAAGGCCGACTTTCCAAATGGTGGAGTGCAGGTAATGCAACGCTCACCAAAGAGTTCTGATACTCAGCAGTGCTGGA
>JAIXOU010000083.1 GCA_027486585.1 Verrucomicrobiaceae bacterium
AAGTGGATCAAACTCGGCCACCACGTGAAGCTTGTGTCTGTGACCAATGGCGACATCGGTCATTGGCAGTCGGCGGGTGGACCGCTCGCGCAGCGGCGGCTCGCAGAAGTGAAGAAAGCGGATGCCCTTATCGGCGCAGAGACGCAGGTGCTCGACATTCACGATGGCGAACTGATGCCTTCGCTGGAGAACCGGCAGAAGATCATTCGCATCATCCGCGAGTGGCGGGCGGACATTGTCATCGCGCATCGTCCGTGGGACTATCATCCTGACCATCGCTATGTCGGCGTGCTCATCCAGGATGCGGCTTTCATGGTCACCGTGCCCTATGTGTGCAGCGATGTGCCACCCTTGAAGAAGAACCCGCTCTTTCTCTATTCGAGCGACGGCTTCCAGAAGCCCTATCCCTTTAAGGCAGACATCATCGTCTCGGTGGATGATGTCTTTGATCAAAAGCTCACCGCTATTCATGAGATGCCTTCGCAGCACTACGAAGGTGGAGCCAGCGGCAGCGAACAGCATGTAGCCAAAGTCCCGCCGTCCACCGATGAAGCAGCCCGCAAGGCATGGCTGCGCGAGCGCTGGGTCAGGCGTCAGGGTGGTGAGGCGAACCAGTTTCGTGATAGCCTCATCAAATGGTATGGCCCCGAGAAAGGCGCTGCCGTAAAGTTCGCCGAGGCCTTTGAAATTTGCGAATACGGACGCCAGCCAAAGCCGGAAGAGATCAAAGTGCTGTTCCCGTTCTTTCCCTGATTGGTCTTTTCCATTTCAACCCTCATGTCCACCAAAGCCCTCCTCCTACTCGCTGCGGCCGTCCTATCGGATTGCGTCAGCTCCGTTCACGCCGCCGACATCTTCCTCGTCGAGGACGGTCAGCCGCGCGCTGAAATTGTCATCAGCGACAAACCACAGCGCTCCACAAGACTGGCGGCGCAGGAGTTGCAGGATCAGATTGTGAAGATCAGTGGCGCGAGGTTGCCCATCGTTACGGAGCCAACGGGTAAAGCCGTGAAGATCTTCGTCGGGGCCAGCGCGCAGTCGCCAGTCAAAGCGGAGGGTTTGCAATATGGCGCGTATCGCATGGCGACGGGTGAAGATTGGATGGCGCTGATCGGTGATGACAGCGACTTCGAGCCCATCGCTCCCTTTGCGCAGAACAATGGCGACATCAAGCGCGCTCAGGCGGAGTGGGAAAAGCTCACGGACTCGCATTGGGGGATGCCAGGTCCGGGCTTGTATAAGTATCGGCTCAAAATGGCCGGTGACATCGGCAAGCCGGAGGGAGCTGTCACGGCGAAGAATGAAACGCTCGATGTCTGGGGCCTTGATGAACGCGGAAGCTTCAATGCGGTGTGCGGCTTTCTGCATAAGCTCGGCTTGCGTTGGTATTTACCTGGCGAGTTGGGCGAGGTGCTGCCTTCGATGAAGACCATCCCTTTGCCGAAGCTCGATGAAACTGTCCGCCCGGACTTCGCGTTGCGGCAGTTCAACATCCGCTTCGCCACGGCCGGTCCTGACACCTCGAAGTGGGCCATGCGCCTCGGCATCCGCAACAATGAGAAGCTGCAAATCGCTCATGGCATGGCGACGATGACTGGCAACGACGTCACCTTCGCCGCGCATCCCGAGTGGTTTGCGATCTACGGCGGCAAGCGCAACTACACGCCCGGCTCTAGCAAGAATCAGCTTTGCTATTCGAATGATGAACTTTTCCGCGAGACCGTGCGCTATGCGCGTGCGCAGCTCGATACATTCCACTTGGAAAGCGTCTCTATCATGCCGCCGGACGGCTACACCTCCATCTGCCAGTGCGAGAAGTGCAAAGGTAAAGACTCGCCCGAGCGCAATGACCGCGGACTGCTCAGCGATTATGTGTGGGACTTCGTCAATCGCGTGGCGAAGGAAGTCGGCAAGACGCATCCGCATGCGAAGGTTCTGAACTGCGCGTATGGTGTCTACACTCTGCCACCACTGAAGATCGATAAACTGGAGCCCAATGTGATCGTTGGCATCGTCGGTGGACGCAGGCCGATGAACAAGGGTGGTAGCAAAGCCGAGGGTGAAGCGGCACCCGAGGCTCTGCGCGCCGCATGGATGAAGAAAACGGGCAATCCCATCCTCAACTTCGAAAACTATCCCTTCACCGATCGCGGTTGGTATCTGCCTTCCTTCGCACCGCACGCGATTGGCGACAGCGTGAACGCCATCAAAGGCAAGGCTCTCGGCGAAGACATCTGGCTCACCGTTCGCAATGATTTCGACAAGGTAGGCATCGGCTTCAATCACTTCCTCGTTTACTTCACCGCGCGCAGTTATTGGGGCGGCAAGGACGCAGATGTGGACGCGATGTTTCGCGAGTATTGCCACCTGTTTTACGGCCCAGCCGAGCAGGAGATGCTCGACTTCTTCACCTACTGCGAGTCGAACTGGACCGCGATGGATGAAGACAAAACGAAGGCCGACACCGTGCTTGATCTCTTCGCCAAAGCGCAGTCAAAAGCCAATGCCGCGAGCGATTATGGCAAACGCATCGCCCTCATCGACGACTTCCTCAAAGGCATGCGCATGAAGTCCCAGCAGCTCGGCCAGAAGCGCGGTCCACTGCCCGCCGTGCGACTCGTGGGCGATGCGAAGGGCATCGTCATTGATGGCAAGCTCGATGACGCATATTGGCAAAAATGCCCCGCTGCCGCCACAGGCAAATTCCGCGAATTGCAGACCGGTCGCCAGCCCATCTTCGGCACGAGCTACAAGGCCGGATGGCAGGAAAGCAGTGTGTGCTTTGCCATTCGTTGCGATGAGCACCCTGGTGAAAAGCCCAACAACACCGTCACGAAAAACGGCGATCAAGCGATCTGGTATGGCGATGCCGTGGAGATCGAGATCGCTACCGAAACTCATTCCTATTATAGCATCGCCATCAGTCCCTCCGGTGCCGTCGTCGATCTCGATCGCGGCGCACCGCGCGGCCAGTGGTTTGGCTGGGATGCGAAAGCCGAAGTCGCCACGCACATCAAGGATGGCCATTGGGACATCGAGATCCGCATCCCCGTCACGCAAGATGAGAACGACCCGCTGCATCAAGTCATCGGTCGCAAGCCCATGCAGAGCCTGCCCTGGCATATCAATCTCTGCCGCCAGCGCATACGCGAAGACGGCACCGAACTCAGTGCCCTCTCGCCCACTGGCACCGCAACTTTCCACGAGCCCATGAAGTTCGCGTATTTCTTCGATGGTCGTTCGCATCAGTTCGATGCTGATCCCACCGTCACCGACTTCGTTCTCGCTCTGCGCGAAGCCGCTAAACTCCGCCAGCCCGCCGAGTCGCTCCCCGCCCATCTCGCTCTGGCCGAAGGCAAGCCTACTGACTTTCAAAAGTCCATCGCACTAGAACAAGCCGCCGTATCAGCCGCTGCGCTCAAAGACTTCGCCCAAGCCGAGTTCATCGCCGCCCGCATCCCGATCCCCGCCGTGCAAAAGACCGCTCTGATGCAAGTCCTCCTCGCCCAATCCAAAGTGCCCCAAGTCATCACCGAGTTCGCCACTGAAGACCTCACCAAGTGGCCCTTCTGGAAACGCGGCGACGGCTATCTCATCAGAGGCCGAGCTCACCTTATTGCCAAGAACCCCAAAAAAGCCGAGTCAGACCTCACCCAGGCCCTCGAATGGCTCAGCGACGACCGTTCCCGCAAAACCGCCGAGCAAGGGCTTCAGACGATTCGATCACTGAAATAATGAAAGCCCCAATCATGACACTCAGCCTCTCAGTCCTTACAGCCCTGTTGCTGTCAATGCGGCCAACGCTACACGCCGCCTCCGACGACAACATCAAGTGGCTCGTCAAATACGATGGCAAGACTTTGCCCGTCATGCCGTGGATAACCATCGGCAAACCGAACGCGAAAATCGAGAATGGCTCGTTGAGTCTCAATGAGGATTCCAAGGACGACATGGGAGCCTTTGAAGCTGAGTGGACTGGCGATCTCGAGGGCAAGGAGATCATCGTGGAGGCACGCGTGAAATTGGTGAGCATGGTGGGTCATCGTGACTCCCCGACCGCGACTTGGCCGCAGCGGGATGGGGCACCGATTTGCGTTCAGGTGTGCGATGGGAAGCACGAGGAGGGCATTTTGCTCACGCCAGCGCAAGATAAGCACGTCGTGGCCGCAAAAGGTTATGTGCGCACGCTGACGGATCATTTTGCACAAGCGAGCACAAGCGACGAATTCCACACGTATCGGCTCATCATTCGTGGTGAGGACATGGCCGTCGAGATGGATGGCAAACTCATCATTGAAGGCCGAGATGCATTCTGGCGACCCGCGACATCGCCTCGCAAGTTCATCCGTTTTGGCTCTACATCCAAACCGTTCAAGGGCGAAGCGAAGTGGGAGTTTGTGCGGCTCGGTTTGAGGCCTGCAACGAGTGCGGCTGTCGAGAAGTCGCCGCTGAGGATCACCATCAGCGAGCCCTGGCCGCTCAATGTGGAGAAGAAGAACACCGAGTCGCGTCCCTACCTCTACGACATGGGCCAGGGCCTGCTTTTGACCAGCAATCCACAAGGTAGCGATGCCTTACTGGAGCCTTACATCGTGCGCCGCAGCACGGATGCGGGGAAGACGTGGCAGGCAGTGTCGGGCACCGAACAAAACATCGATTCGCCGCAGGAGCTTGTGCGCCTCGCCGATGGACGTATCCTCGGGCCATCGCGTTGGACACACTTGCAGCCGGATGGCTCGCTAACGGGTAAGACCACGATTCTTGATGCCAAGGCGGAGACTCTCGCCATGCACGACAGCACCATCACTCTTCCGAAGGAGTTCATGCCCATGAAGACTGGTGAAGTGCTCATCTTTGAACGCCACATCTGGGCCGAGAAAGATGGCAGCATCACTGCAGTGGCCTGGAGCCGCACGAATCAACGCGATGCTCAAAAGCGCTTCCTCGTCACACGCCATACGCATTTGCTGCGTAGCGCTGATCTTGGCAAAACTTGGACCCACCTCACGCACGTTGGTCTCGGTGGCGAACCCTCCGTTGTGCGTCTCAGCGATAGCGAATGGCTTGCCGTCACGCGGCCTGATGCGCACATGTCGAACCTCCTTCAGCATCGCTCACTCGATGGCGGTAAGACCTGGAAGTTCGAGCGCACACTCGAAGAAGGCAGTGTCATGCCCGACCTCGTGCTCATGAGCAACGGGGTGCTCGCTTGCAGCTACGGACGCCCTGTTTCCAATCTCATGTTCAGCCTTGATGGCGGCCACGCTTGGCACGATCACCGCGTCATCTCCGACCGCGCGAACTTCAACTACACCGCCATTCGCGAAATCAGCCCCGGTCGCCTTCTCTACATGCACGACGGTCAGATCCCCGGTACCCTGGCTCGGATCAATTCGCTCTATATCGACGTGGAACGTTTGAAGAAATGAAGATCACAATGAAATACACACGCACGCTCATCGTCACTGCATTTCTACTTTCATCGGTAGTTGCCGTTCAAGCTGCGGACACCTTCCTCGTCGAACGCGGCAAGGCTCGCGCGGAGATCATCATCGCCGAGAAGCCTGCACGCATGGCCAAGCTAGCGGCGAAGGAGTTGCAGACTTACTTGGAGAAGATCAGCGGTGCGAAGCTGGAGATCGTGACGCAGCCGCATGAAGGGAAGGCGCATGTGTTTGTGGGGAAGAGTCGGTACACGGAGGAGTTGAAACTCGGCACTGATGGTTTGGAGAACGGTGCGTTTCGCATGGCATCGGGTCCGGACTGGCTAGCCTTGCTGGGGCCGGATGAGGATTATGTGCCGATCGAACCTTGGGGACGGAATCGTTCGAAGGAGGAGACAGAGCGCGTGAATGTGGCGTTTGATCAGCTCACGGGCGACACATTTTGGAACTACAGTCGGCAGATGTATGCGCGCTACTATGCGGATCTCGATGTGTGGGACTACGACGATGCAGGCACCTTCAATGCGGTGAATGAGTTCCTGCGCGGGCTCGGTGTGCGATGGTTCGCGCCGGGCGATCTCGGCGAGGTGGTGCCGCAGCAGACGAGCCTAGTGCTTCCGAGCGTGAACAAGTTGGTGAAGCCCGACTTCGGCATGAGGCGCTTCATGTTTTACACGGATCATCTCGGCCTCGGAGAGAAGGCCATCTGGACACTGCGTCTGGGTTTGAACAACGGGCACAAGATCGGCGGCATCACGCAGATCTGCCACGGGATGAAGTTCGTCATCATGCGCGAGGAGATGAAGAAGGCGCACCCGGAGATGTATCTGAGCATTGATGGCAAACGCGACACCACGCACAAAGGCAGCGGCGTGCCGAACCTGCTCTCGCCCTTGCTCTTCGAGAAGCAGGTGCACTACGCGCGCACCATGTTTGATCACTTCCATGAGCCGATGATCAGCATTGATCTCGTCGATGGCTACGGCGGACTCACGTCAGATGATCCACAGTGGCTGGCACAGCAGACACCGGAGCGCGGTTGGCGCGGCACGATGTCGGATCATGTGTGGGGTTATTTGAATCGTGTCGCGCTGGAGTTGAACAAGTCGCATCCAGATCGACTCGTCAGCGGCCTCGCCTATGCGGCCTACTCCGCGCCGCCGGCGAAGATCGACAAGATGAGCCCGAACCTCGCGCTCATCGAGACACGTCAGCGCCAGGCCTTCTGGGATGAAACGCTACGGAAGGAGAATCGCGAGTTGTGGGCCGCTTGGATGCAAAAGCTCAGCTCAGGCAAATACCTCACCTGGGACTATAGCACCAATGCTCGACCCGAGCAGGCAGGTCGCCCCGTGTATTACCCACACCTCGCTGCCAGCGATCTGCGCGAACTGAAAGGCCACACGCTCGGCGAGATGATCGAGATCTACGATCACACGCCCGCCGATGCCGCGAAGCTCGGCTACGATCCCTTCGCCATCGAGCATCTGAATCTCTACCTCGTCACGCGCCTCTGGTGGGATGCGGATCAAGATGTGGACACACTGCTCGATGACTATTTCACCAGCTACTACGGCCCCGCTGCCGTGTCGATGAAAGCCTTCGTCACCTACAGCGAGGCCAACTGGATGCACATGGGCCAAGACGCCGAGAAGATCGGCCAGGCGCTCGATCTGTTCGCCAAAGCACAAGCCGTCGCTGATCCTGCCAGCGCCCCAGGCAAGCGTTTGCAAAAGATCGCCGACCTCATGAAGCCGCTGCACGCGCTCAAGCAGCAGCTCAGTCGCAAGCGCGAAACCGATCTCTCCTATCGCGTGCTGCTCACCGAAAACACCGGTGGCAAACCTCTCGCCAGCAAGCCACTCGATGGACAAGTGCCCAAAGATTACTGGACCGATGTGCGCTCTGCACCGCTCGTGAAGCTCAAGCCCGACGCCCCGCAACCCAAGGCTGGTGGGCACTTCCAGATTCAACGCGACGGCGGTATCCTACACATTGGCATCGTTTGCGAAGAGCCCGACATGCGCGGCCTTAACATCGCCACCACCGCCAACGACGATCCAATGCTCCTTACCGGCGACCACATCACTCTGCTCATCGAAACGCCGAACCGCAGCTACTACGAGATCGCCATCAACCCCGCCGGAGCCGTCCTCGACATCGATCACGGCGAAAACGGCGCAGGCCTCAAGTGGACCTCCACCGCCCAAATCGCCGTCCATCGCGGTGACAAGCAATGGAGCATCGAGATGCGCCTCCCGATTGTTGGCGACGGTGCCAGTATGCTCGACGCCCTCAAAGGCATCGACGGCGACCGCCCCAAAGACCTCTTCCCCTGGCACTTCAACCTCTGCCGTCAGCGCGTGTGCAGTGGTGACATCGAACGCACGGCTTACTCACCGACTGGGAAGGATGAGTTCTATGTGCTGGAGAAGTTCGCGAAGCTTTGGGGGAAATGAGCCACTTTCTTCTGCCGTTGAAGCATTGTGGCTCCTGCTAGCGTATCAGCTGGCTCGCTCATCGATCCAAAACTGGATCAGCCCGAGCTCGCCGGAATCGACAAGACACTACGCCTGGAAAGATGACCCAAAGACGAGCCGTGTGAATACTGCCGGACTGTCTGCCTCGACATCCAGCTTCAGTACGTGGTAGTGAAACTGGTTTTTCTGGTCAAGGAATGAAAACCCAAATCTAATTTCTTTGTACCTATTCCCTTGTCTTTCTATCCAATGAAACGTCTTCTCTCCTTTATCCTCTTTGCTGTCACCAGCCTTCATGCGCTTGATTTGACTTTGACCTCACCTGTCGATTTTCAGGTCGTGCAGCGCAGCAGTCCGGGGAAAGGGTTGTTGCGCATTGCGGGTGAGTTGTCGGAGGCGGTGTCTTTGCCTGATGTGGCGATGGAAGCGCGTGTGGTGGGTGAGAAGGATCAAACCTCGTGGCAGCGTGTGGGGGGCTCGGTTGCTGGGAAGAAGCTGTCGGGTGCTGTCGAGGCGCCAGCGGGTGGTTGGTGGCGGCTGGAGGTGCGTGTGTCGCAAGGTGGAAAACAACTCGCGCTCGGCAGCGTGGCGCATGTGGGCATTGGCGAGGTGTTTGTGATCGCGGGGCAGTCGAACTCGGCGAACCATGGCCAAGAGAAACAGACGACGAAGACACGGCGCGTGGCGTCGTTCGATGGTAAGGCTTGGCGCATCGCGGATGATCCACAGCCGGGGGCGAGCGGAGGTGGTGGCAGTTTGGTGCCGGCGTTCGCGGATGCGGTGGTGGAGAAGGAAAACGTGCCCGTCGGCATTCTCGCGTGTGGCATTGGTGCGACGAGCGTGCGCGAGTGGTTGCCGAAAGGTGCGACGTTTCCGAATCCGCCGACGCTCGTGAGTCGCGTGGAGCAACTGCCGAATGGCCAGTGGGCCAGCAAGGGCGCGGCGTATGAGGCTTTCATCGCGCGGATGAAGTCCGTGGGGCCGCAGGGCTTTCGCGCGGTGCTCTGGCATCAGGGCGAGAGCGATGCGAATCAGAAGGACACGACGCGCACGTTTTCGGGAAAGCTTTACCGCGAGTGCTTGGAGAAAATCATCCGCGATTCGAGACGCGACATCGGCTGGACCGCGCCGTGGTTTGTGGCGCAGGCGAGTTATCACGTGCCGGGCGATGAAGGCAGCGGCGACATCCGCGCCGCGCAGGCCTCTCTGTGGCGCGACGGCCTCGCATTCGAAGGTCCCGACTCGGATGCGCTGAAAGGCAAACTCCGCGAGCGCGACGGCCAAGGCGTTCACTTTAGCGGCGAGGGTTTGCGCGTTCATGGCGCGAAATGGGCCGAAAAGGTGCTGCCATGGCTCGCCAAGCAATGGACCGAGCCTCGCCAAACGAACGATGGTACCGAGTGGAGTGATTTTGCGCAGCTTCCCGAATGCCACAACCTCGGCTGGGTTAGTGCGAACGTGCAGACGAAGGATACGAAGAGCTGGAACGGCGTGCTTGATGAAGCGAAGTGGGGCACGCCTGATACTCAGCAGGTGGTGAGCCGTAATTGGGACTGGAAAGTGAGCGAGGCGCAGTGGCGCGAGGCCGTGAAGCAAAAAGGCGAGGGACGGCGCGAGGAGGTGCGATTCGATCTTTGGCTGCCGAAGGACCTCCAAGCGGCTCGCGGCATCGTCGTGATGTCCGGTCACGGCAGCGGCGAAGGTCTCTTCAAGCGTGCTGACATGCGTGCGCTCGCGCAGGAGCTGGGTCTCGCCTTGTTCAAGTTCACCGGGAATCCGATGCAGCGCGGCTTCTGGCCTCAAAGCCTGCTTTTCGAGCACTTGCGGCAGTTTGGCGAAAAAAGCGGCCATCCCGAGCTTCAGCACGCGCCGCTCTTTCTCTACGGCCACTCGAACGGCACCGGCTTCTCCGCCATTTTCACCTCGTATGTGCCGGATCGCGTCTGGGGTTGGGTTTCGATGCGTCCAGGCACGACGTTTCAGGTGTATCAGCCCGGAGCCGCACAAGTCCCCGGCCTCGTCATCTTCGGCGAGGACGATCCCTTCCTCGCGCGCCCCTCCAAAGAGGAGAACCTCGCCGTCGTGCCCGCCCTGCGGAAAAACCATCGCGCCATCTGGAACATTGCCGTCGAGCCCAAGACCGGCCACGGCCCCGGCGAGAAAACCTGGCCGCTCGTGTTCAGTTTCCTGCGCCACACCTTCACCGCCCGCGTCCCCGCTGATGCCGATGCCAAAAACGGCCCCGTGAAGCTCAACGCCCTCACCCTTGAAAGCGGTCACCTCGGCCAAAACTGGCAGACGAAGCCCGGCGGCTATCAAAAGCTCATCACCGCGCCTTTCACCGCTTTCACCGAAGACAAGTCCACCGCTTCTTGGCTGCTCAATGCCAACTATGCGGCGGATTGGCAGCAGTTTCAGAGCACGGGTGAAGTCAAGAACTGAGCCTTGAACCAGTCAGCATCTATACGCGGCTTGCGTCCTTTCAAACATGGTTTCGAAGTGCTGAGCTAAGCGGGAGACGTTGCTTCGTGGACCGCTTGAGGCCCTGTGCGAATGCTATTCCCTTGTCTTTGAAAGGGGGATCAACTGTTTGATGGCAAGCCCTGCGAGCGTGAACCCGAAGGCCCCAGTCACCATGGTAGAAGCACCAAAACCGGCGGCGCAGTCGAGTCGTTGGCCGGGCTCGGCGTTGGCTTCGCGCTCGATAGAGCAGGAGCCGTCGGCCTGTGGGTAGATGGCGGGTTCGGTGGAATAGACACACTGAATACCCCAGTTCATGGCTAGGCCGTCTGGGCTTTTTGGGAAAGCGTACTCGTCCCTGAGTCGGCGGCGTAGTTGCTTGATGAGCTCATCTGCGCCAGCGAGTCCGAGGTCGGAAGCTTTGATCATCGTCGGGTCCCGGCGTCCTCCAGCACTGCCTGAAACGATGACGGGAATTTTTAATTCTCGCGCTTTGGCAATGATGAGCGCTTTAATGCCAGTGCTGTCCACGGCATCGACAATCAGGTCAAATTGATCTGCGAGTAAGCGGTCAGCATTGCTGGCAAGGAGGAATTCCGGAACGGCAGTGATGGCGCATTCGGGATTGATCTCGTGGACTCTGTCAGCCAACACCTGAACTTTGGTTTTGCCAATCGTGTGAGCCAGCGCTGGCAGTTGGCGATTCGTGTTGGTGATGCAGACATCATCCATGTCGATCAAGGTCAGTGCGCCGATGCCACTGCGGGCAAGCGCTTCGACAACCCATGAGCCGACCCCGCCGACGCCGATGATGGCCACGTGGGCTGCATGCAATCGGGGCAGGGCATCAGCTCCGTAAAGGCGGGAAATGCCGCCGAAGCGCTGGAGATAAGATTCTGTCATGGGTTGGTTGGGGGAGCCGGTTAGGGGTAATTGGGAAGCCATCGTTAACAACTGTAAACTTCCCCTTGGGTGGGGAAACAATTGCCAACCATCGCTAACGACTGCAATCTACTCTTTCCTGACTTGTGTCTCACTCTTCCTCATCCGATTTCACTCTGACCTTTATTGGTTCCGGCACTTCTGTCGGCATCCCAATGATTGGCTGTGACTGCGAGGTATGTCGCAGCAAGGATCCAAGGGATAATCGCTTGCGTTCCAGCGTTTGGATCCGCACGCCTGAGCTGAGTTGGGTCGTTGATACTGGGCCGGACTTCCGCACTCAGTGCCTGCGCGCGGGCATTCGTCATCTGGATGCGGCTTTGTTCACACATCCGCACATGGATCATGTGACGGGCTTTGATGAACTGCGCCGCTTCACCATTCCCGCAGAGGTCACCATGCCAGTCTATGCATTGCCGTCTTGTTTGGAAGTTTTGGCGCGCATGTTTGATTATGCTTTTAATGGTCAGAATCGCTATCGCGGTTATTTGAAGCCCGATCCGCGGCCCATTGAGGGGCCCTTCCTGTTGGGAGATACCTTGGTGACTCCTCTTCCGGTTCAGCATGGCAAGGTGGATTGCATCGGCTATCTCTTCACGCGCCATGGTCGGAAGCTGTGTGCTTATATTCCCGATGTTAAGATCATCCATCCTGAATCAATTCAGGCATTGGTCGGAGTGGATACTTTAATCATGGATGCCTTGCGTCATACGGAGCATCCCACTCACATGAATTTTACAGAGGCTTTGGCCGTGCAGGCCTTGATCAAGCCTCGGCGCACTTTCTTTACCCACATTCAATGTGAGATTAGTCATGCCCGAGATGAGCCCTTGTTGCCAAATGGGGTGAAGATCGCTTACGATGGATTGGAACTGACATGGGATTGAAGCTTCAAAAAACGAACCTTTCTACAATGACGACTCAGCTGCTGCTGGGACTGGTTTGTTTTATGAGTGGTTTGATCTCAGGTGCTTCTCAGGAAGTTGAGGTGCCAGCTCTGGACCTGTCAGGTGAGACGGTGGTCATTTATAATCCTGACTATGCTCAGTCGCGTGACTTAGCGCAGTACTATGCGGAAAAGCGTGGCATCTCTGCGGACCATTTGATCGGGCTGGATTGTCCGATTGATGATTCGATGTCACGACAGCAATACGATCAAATGATCCGAAAGCCGCTCTTTGAAACCTTTGTTCGTCGCGGGTGGTGGAAATTGACTCAGAAAGAGGTGAAGGATCAGCAAACTGGAAAAGACTTTCCTGCCATGGTGGTGGAGGAGTCCAGCGTGCGGGTGATTGCTTTGATGCGCGGGATTCCATTCCAAATTCGACGAGATGCTCAAAATCCGCAAAACGCCAAAGAGGATGAGGCCAGCGTGGACAGCGAACTTTGTCTGCTCGGCCTAGCTCGGCAGACTTTGGCAGGAGCTTTGCGGAATCCTTACTTTGATCAGGGCATGCGTTTTCAGATGTATCAAGGCACGCCTGGATTGATGTTGGTAGGTCGTTTGGATGCCCCAGACGCGGATACAGTGAAGCGAATGATCGATGATGCCATCAGCACTGAGAAGCTAGGACTGCGTGGTCGTGCGGTCATTGACATGGCTCAAAAAACTGGGGCCTATCAGGAAGGTGAAGACTGGCTGACGCGTAGCGCCATTCTTTTTCGCGAGCAGGGCATTCCCGTTTTTATCGATAAGGATGAGCCTTTAATTGCCGATCACTGGCCCTTGCCTGACACCGCGCTCTATTTCGGTTGGTATGCATCGACTGTGAGCGGTGCTGTGGCTAGTCCCTCATTTCGCTTCATGCCTGGGGCCATCGCTTGTCACCTGCACAGTTTCAGTGGTGCCGCGATTCGCGCCCCAGATCAGCATTGGGTCGGGCCCCTCTTGCACCAGGGCGCGGCTGCGGCTTTGGGTAATGTCTTTGAGCCTTACTTGAGTCTCACAGTGCATTTTGATGTCTTAAATAAGCGACTGCTGGAAGGCTACTCTCTTGTGGAAGCCTCTTGGAACGCCACACCCGTGCTGTCATGGATGAATGTCGTCTGCGGTGATCCGCTCTACCGCCCTTATGCCAAGGGGCCGGGTTCATCCATGGGTGAAGGGCGGGCACGGGATTATGCTTTGTATCAAGGCACTACTCGACGTTTTCCTGGCACAGACAGTCGTGAATTGAAAAAGACACTCGCCGAGATGGCTGAGAGCCGCAGCAAACCGCACCTTCTTGAGCTCACAGCCATGCTTTCAGCCAGCGAAGGAAAGAATCTAGAAGCCATTGAGCTGCTAGAGCATGCGGAGTCTCTCTATGTCCTAGCTGCGGATAAAGTGCGTGCTTTACTCTACTTAGCGGAGCTCTATCTGCGTGAAGGCAAAAAAGACCGTGCTACCCAAATCCTACATCAGATTATTGACGACCCCGCTTTGATGAAAGTGCCCGCGGCTGTGGCAGCACAAACGCTAATCAAGAAGATCTAGCCTGACCTATTCACTAAACTCTACTGCGACTTGCTGCTAGCCTCTTTTGGCGGCGTTGGGCTTGTTTTGAAAGCCGTCGAGGATCGACCGATGCACTCCGTCTTTCAAAACGGCAGCCGCATCGATGCCTGCGGCACCCTTCGGGCAGCCTGTGCTTTGCTGTCTGTCTTCGCTTGGCTGCGGCTGCCACTGTGAGCTTTCGCGGCGTCTCGTGACGGCTTTCCTGAATAGGTTGGGTTAGAGTCTTGTCGGCAGAAGCAGATTTACAATGAGTTAGGCAATCCAAGGTTGACGCCAGACAATCAAGGTCGATTAACTACCGCTTAAGTTTCATTGTGATGTCTGCCCCCTTTCTGTTAGTTATCTCCGGTCTGCAATTCGGCGTCGATCATCTCACTCCATTCGCTTGGGGTGTGATTGTTGTTCTCGGATTACTTTCGACGGTCAGCTTAGCCATTCTTCTCATGAAGTGGTTTCTGTTGCGTCATACCGAGCAGGCTAACCGCCGTTTCATGGATCTTTTTCATGATTCGCCTCATCCTCTGGCTTTATACTTGACCAAGGATCAGACTGAAATGTCGCCCCTCTATTTTGTTTATCACTCAGCTGCTCGTGATATGGCTTTTCATTTGGTGGGGGATGAGGAGCCTGGTCGTAATTTTTCCGTTCGCTTGCAGGGGGCTGGTCGCATCACGCCTAGTCAGATGAGCACCGTGCAAAATGCCATGGAACGTGCTATTGGCACCGCTTCGGTGAAGCTTGAGTCTCGCTTGAGTTTTGTCGCCACAATCATCAGCGCTGCGCCCCTGTTGGGGATCTTGGGGACGGTTGTTGGTTTGTTGGATGTCTTTGCTGCCTTGGGTGTGCGGGATAAATCCACTCTGGCCCCTGGAGTGAGCGCCGCACTTGTCACCACCATTGCCGCCCTACTCGTGGTCTTGCCCAGCCTCATCGGTTACAATGTTCTCGTGAATCGCATCCGCATGATCATCGTCCGGATGGACAACTTTGCTTCGGAACTCAGCGGCATTTTTGAACGTCAATTTGTGGATCATCGAAAAGTCGCTGAAAGTCTGCCAAGTCTTGGCACCATGGGCGCACCTGCAATGCCTGTGCCCAGTGCGGTGACGACTATTGCTGGCCGTATCTCACCTCGAGCATGAAGCGTCTCTCCAATCAGCATTTGCCGCGCATGGTCAGTGACATACAAGTAACGCCTTTGCTCGACCTTATGCTGCTGCTGCTTTTGACGGTTGTCGTTCTTGTCCCGATTTTGCAGGGCGGTCCTGAAGATGCTGCTCTGGCTGAATTGTCAGATTTTACGCCTCCAGGTAGAAGCATCGAGCTCATCGTCAGTGAGGACCTCAGTTTAAATCTTGATGGTCAAGGGATCGAAGCCAATGTCCTGATCGCTGATCTCAAGCAGCGCATGATAGCTGATCCTCTCCTCGGTGTCGTGACGCGAGTGCCGCCCACTTTGTCAGCTCCTCGGTTACTGGAAATCATGCAAGCTCTCCATACCGCTGGCGTCAAGCGGACCGCCGTTCTGGTGGGGACTTCTTCCAAATCCTAACGCATGTCTGCCAGTGTCCGCATCCGCCAATCTCTGGAGCCTTTGGCCGCAGCGCTGGTGGGGGTTGGACTGTTTCATCTCTTGGTAGGATTCATCTTTCTAAAGATCCTTCCAGAGGTTCATCAGAAAGCGGTCGCTAAGACTGCGTCAAAACTCGTCTGGTGCGCCCCAGCGGATTTCCTTTTCGATAAAAAGGTTGATGTCGATCCGGCTGCATTTAGGCCAGCGCCGAAACCTCTAAAGATTGCAGAGTCGGCAGTGCCTAAGACTGCGACTGTCATGCCTTCAGTTCCAGTTCCTTCAGTTGCTGCATCTCCGGCGGTGACTGAGCGCCAGGAACTTAAACCGCCCTCGGCCCTAGGGGCAGCTATTCCAGCTCCCATGAAGTTACCAGAAAAATCTCTGGCGGATGTCTTGCAGGCGAATCGTGGTCTGTTGCCTCAATCCTCAAGTTCTGGTTTAGTCGGGCTCCAAGCCATGCTGACGATCAATTCAGCTGCGCCCTTAGTGGCTCCTGGGGTAAATGTCATGCCTGATTTAGCAACTCCGTCCAAGGCTGTGTCATCTGCGCCACCTGCTATTCCGGCAGCTCCCGTTCCACCTCCTGCCGTTATTGAAAACCCATCATCACCCGTGACCACAGGTCCGATGATTCAGGGGGATCAAAAAGAGGCAAATAAATACATCACCCTCTCAGCCATTTTGCCTCCAGGTAAGGCATCTGCGAAGCCGAGAGAAAATAAGCGTTACCTCACTCTTTTGGACATCGCCAACATCAATGCCAACGAACGTGCTGAGGTTGCGGAAGCAGGAGGTGCCGATATGGGTGATGTGGAAAAAGCTCTGCAGCAGGCCATCCTCAAAGAATGGACCGCTCCCTCGGCCCAAGCTGTGCCGCCTTCACAACGCCGTGCCATCATGGAAATAGTCATATTACGCGATGGCACGATCGCCGATGCTTCTATAAAAACGGCTTCTGGTTCCAGTCTTCTGAACGCCTCCATTCGACGGGCTGCAGATCGGCTCAAAAAAATCCCCGTGACTCTTCCTTCGAATTTTCCCAAAGAGCGCTATGAGTTGCGTGTTAATTTTCAGATCGAATAGATGTCCACCCTTCGCCTCATTTTCCTGCTTCTCTGCTTCAGCGTCGCTTTTTTGCCGGCCTCAGCGGCCACTCTTCCTGCTTGGCTGAAATTTTGGAAAGGCAAAGATGCACAGTCGGCATTGAAGCCCATTCCAAGTCTAACCCTCGGAGCATTTACCGGTGGCACTGGCGAAAGCGCACGGCACTCGCTGGTGAAGGAGCTTAACTCTACCCGCCAATTTAGGCTGACCAATGTCGATCCTGACTTTACTGTGACCGCCAATTCCGTCGGGGGGCGTGTGAACGGAAGGCTCGTGGATCGCACTGGGAAGGAGATGCTTGACCGCACTTATGCAGCTCCGGGATTGGATGAAAACCTCAAAGCCTTTGCCGATGACCTCATCTTTGCGGTGACTGGAAAACCTGGTCTTGCCACCAGTCATATCGTTTTTGTCAGCGATAAAACCGGAACAAAGCAGATCTATCTCTGTGACTCCAATGGGCAGGACCTTCAACAAGTCACGCATCATGGTCATGGTTGTGTGTCCCCAACGCTAAGCATGGACGGCACCACCATCGCCTACACCAGTTACGCCAACGGCTTCCCCGTTGTCCAAGTGCTTGATCTCGGTCAGGGCTGGGAACGCACCGTTACGGATACCCCCGGCAGTAGCTTTGGAGCCTCTTTCGCGCCAGATGGTGAGAGACTCGCCGTCGTCATGAGTTTTCTCGGTAATCCAGAGATCTTCGTCACCGATTTGAACGCCAACAGTGCCGCCTGCATCAGCGACAGCACGGGTGCCCCATCAAGTCCCGCTTGGCATCCCGATGGTCAGCAGGTCATCTTTGCCGATGATCGCGGAGACGGTCCTCGTCTCTATGTCACCGAGGTGCCAAAGTCTAATGAAGCCGAGGCCAAGCTGATCCGTTGGCGCACTGGTTACTCCTTTTGCGCCGATCCTGAGTTTTCCCCCAATGCCGACAGTGTTGCCTTCACCGCACGTGTTAGTGGCGAGTTAGCTGTTGTTGTGAAAAGTTGGCCTAGAGGCTCCTCCCGAGTCATTCAAAAAGGCGGAGCAAGTCACCCTTCATGGAGCCCCGATGGCCAATACCTCTGCTACAGCCAAAGCGGAACTCTGTATTTGCATCATCTCTCAACTGGTCAACGCCGCGCCATACTCAGCGGCCATGGCCAGATCACTGAACCGCGCTGGATGAAATGAACCGCTTTTTCCTCTCATTTTCCGTCTTTATTGCTGCTCAGTCGCTTTTGTCCAGTTGCAGCCAGTTGCCCGGACTCAATTCAGAACCTGCGGCTGAGGTGGTCTATGCCCTTGGTTCTCGGGATGGGTTCACCAGTCCGTTGGCTGGAGCTTTAAAACCCGCCTGTTCCGCGCTAGAGTTTACCGGCATCAGCTTCGATCTCACGGGGGTTCACCGCCGTCAGCTTGCGCCCTTAGCTGCAGATCCTGCTACCAAGAAAGATCGTTATCTCATCGCCGGCTATGCCCCTCCCGGCCTGCCTGAAGACTTCGCCCGCGCCCTCTCTGAACGCCGTGCCCAGGCCGCGCGCCAATACCTCATCGAAAGTGGTGTCGAAGCTGCCCGTCTTCAAACCGTCGGCTTCGGTTTCGACAGTGCTCCCAACGCCCCCGGCGCTAACGTCGTCGTTGTTTATCGTCAATAGTACCACTGGTAGCTATCTAAACTCAGATTGGCTGAAAGACGATTGGCGCTCTCGCCTGAGAGGTTAAGCGCATCTTTCATGGCGGTCACTGACCGCCCTGCGATGCAAATACGGGCTAGAAAGCCAATGTTACTTGCCGGCCACTTGGCCACCACCACTCGGCAGTGTGCGGAGGTGTTGGGTAGGGGTCAGACCGTATTTGTCGGGCTGATACATGGCTTCGATCCGGGCGGGTGGAGCGATGGTGTCGCCCTCGGCAATGACTCGGGCCAGGTAGCGGAGCTGGAACTTGCCTTTCTGCGGTGCGTAGTCAGTGAAGAAGAGGGCGCGGTCAGCACGGATTTCGCGGTGATCGCAGAACCAGGCTTCAATGCCTTCAGGGAGCTGATCACTGGCGCGCTCGTTTTGCGTGCCAAACTCAGGGTTGATGGCCTCAAGCACGCTGGGAAGAGGATCATTGATGGCAAGGTAGCGGTCACCACCAGTGATCTGGATGTTGAGAGAAATGACGACCATGTCACCGACGCGGAGATCGTTGGCTTCAGCTGTGGAACCGTCAGGGAGAAGCTTCTCATACTGACGCTCGATGCCGTAGCCTTTGTTCTCGCCTTTGAACTCGCGATCCTGAGGGAAGCTATGGGCTTCGAGACGGGAGAAGGCCTCGCGGCCAGCGGGAAGCTCAATCTTCAGCGGGGCGGTGGATAGGTTCTCATTCAGCTCAAAGGAGATCTTGGCACTGCCGGGGTGCGCAGGCACCGTGAGCTCGGCTTGTTGAGCGTCCCAGAGGACTTTGGCGACGAGTGGTTCTGAGGTTTTTTTCAGGCTGCGCTCATAAGCGGCGAGTCCAGTGAGGGTCCAGGCATTGGCAAAGGTGTTTCCCCATTCGCCGCGACCATTGCGCGATTGCAGGATCGTTTTAGCAAGTGATTCGGCATCCGTGGTAAGGCCGAGGTGGGTGTAAGCGATGAGGCGCAGGCCACGATTGGCTCCATTGCCAGCCCAGTGTGACCAGACCGGGGCAGGGGTAGGCGCTGGTTTGGCGGCAGGTTTGCTGGCGGGCTTTTTGGCACTGGCTTTACTGGCGACTTTTTTGGCTGGCTCAGGTGGGGCAGGGGGCTTCCAGCCAAGCATCTCTTTGATTTGTAGCTCGGGGGTGTCGCTCAGGCACATGGCTAGGGCTGTGTAAAGGCGGGCGGCTTCGGGTAAGCGGTCGCGCTTGCTATGCAGTAAATTTTGGTAGGCAGGCTCGGCCTTCTTGCCTTTGGCCAGTGTGTAGAGGGCCATGGCGCTGTCGGTGATGTTGTAGAGATCTTTTTCTTCTTCTAAACCACGCAGTTTTTTGGAGAGATAGGCCAGGAGTTTGTCGATGACTTCCGGTGGCACACTAGCGCCAGAATCACGGGCGCGCATGAGCATGAGACCGCCATAAGCACTGCCCCAGTAGCTGCTTTCGGTGCCGCCGGGCCAATAGGAGAGTCCGCCTTCATCCGTGGTCATGGCCAGCAGACGATCCACGCCTTTTTGCACGGCGGCCTTGGTTTTTTCGGTGCTCAGTAACTCTGGGAAGAGGGATTGATATCCACCCAGAGCTAACCAGGGGATGGTGGCAGAGGTGCTCTGCTCGACGCAGCCATAGGGATAATCGAGGATGTATTCCAGGGCATCCCGGGCCTCATAGAGTCGGGAGGTGCTGACACCCACGGACATGACGCCTTCTCCTTCAAGTAAGGTCGGGTTTATCGTGGCGGCGAGGTTTTCAATCGGCTCCGTGCCGAGACGAGAATAACGAACTTCGCGGAATTCGGGGACGGGGTGGGTGACCTCGAGTGTGGATTCAGTCGCATCGCTTAAGGCGGGGCCGCTCCAGCTGACGGTGCGGCTGCTCCATTTCCATTTGGCGGTGCCGAGCTTGGTAAAGGCAACGGGGTAAGCAACAGCAGTAGTTTCGTTGGCCTTGAGGCTGACTTTTTGTTTCCAGATTTTGGGGTCTTCAGGAGCTTTAATCGAGGCTGGGATGAAGAAGCGTTCTTCGCGGATGAACTCGGCTGTGGCATCGAGTTCCAGGGTGACCTCCACTTCACCTGTGTTGGGCGTGGTGTTATGCAGCACGGCTTTCAGCAAGGTCTCGTCTCCCAATCTGGCAAAGCGCGGGATGACGGGCTCGACCATGAGGGGCTTATTGATGGTGAAGGAGGACTCGCCACTGCCAAAGAGGTCGGCACCACTGACGGCGACAGCCATGAGGCGATAGCGGGTGAGATTGTCTGGAGCGGTAATGTTGGCGGTGATCTTACCTTCAGCGTCGGTCATGGCGGTGGCTAGCCAGAGGGGCGTGGCGATAAAATTCTTTCTCACGGCCATGAGCGCATCGTTTTCCTCACCACCACCACCGATGACGAAGCCTTTATTGCCGCGTTCACGCACGGCGATTTCCTCTGGGAGCAGTTCATCGTAGGAGGTGTAGTTGTTGATCGCCAGCGGCATGGGCGCATGGAAGAACTCGCTTGGATTCGGCGTCTTGTGGCCCATCAGGCTGAGCACACCTTCATCCACAGCATAAAGGGAGACCTCACTACCCGCGACAGCTTTGCCTTTGTAATCCGTGATCGTAGCCGCAACGGCGAAGGACTCGGCGGGCTTCACTTCGGGCTTGGAGGAATTGATGGTGACCGTCAGTTCCTTGGCATGTGACTCGACCTCTAACTGGCAGTAACCCAGTTTGTATTCGGGCATCTTATCCTTCTTCGGGCTGGCATCACTGCCACGCACGAGGATGACTGAAACGAAAACATTCGGTGCTTCAGCTTCTTGCACGGGAAGGCGTATGATGGGGTTTTCTGGAGAGATTTGGGTGATGAAGTGACGGTGCACTTTATTCCGTTCGACGCTGACAAGCGCGGTGCCTGAGATGGGTGTCTTGACGACAATGACAGCCTCTTCACCTGGCTTGAGCTTTTTCTTCTCAGGTTGCAGATTGATCCGTGCTCCATCTTCCATGGCCCAGGGGAATTCGTCTCCGCCGATGACATAAACGGGCAGGCGTGAGAGCAGCTTCCTGCCTTTGGCATCGGTGGCTTCTGCGGTGACAAAATAGATGCCGGCACGTGCTGGCTTGAAGGTGACCATACTGCTGGGGGCACTGCCAGCAGTGGCGGGCTTCAGATCGAGGACCTGCTTCAGTTCTTCACGCAGGATGACTTGATCCTTGGTCGTTGATCCGCCTCCTGCGGTGGCGATTTTCAGGGTGTGATATTCCTGACGTTCGATCTTCAGATCCACATGCACGGCCTCTGCGGCAGGCTTGCCTTTGCTGTCGATGCTGATGATTTCTAGAGCGGTGTCTTTGCCCGCAGTGCTGAAGAATTGAGGCCCTTTGATCCCGAGAATGTAGTCAGCACCAGGCACTTCGAATTCTGTGGCGGTGCTGATGGTCTGCTGATTGATGTCGGTGACTTCGGCACTGACGCGCACCTGCTGCGGCAGGGCGGCGCGGTCAGGTGGTGGCATGGGCAATTCTAAAATGGCACTGCCGTCATCGTCGATGGAAAGGTCTCCAGTCACCCACCATTCACCTTCGGCTTCATCATTGCTGTCGTCGTAGTAGCCGTCAGCATCGCGATCTTTGCCGTAATGCGCCCATTTTGGAGCCTCACCGAAGTGGTAGTCATCAAAGCCTGTGGGTGCTGAAAACTCGTTCTGAGAGGAAGCTGTCCAACTGACCTTGGCGCGGCTGAGTGTTTTGCCCATGAAGTAATTGGCGCTAAGCGGCAGCTTCATGCGGTCGGTTTCCATGGCCAGCTTGCTGGTGTCTAGCTTCACTTCAAAGGTGTTGGGCTTGTAATCATCAATACGGAAGCTGTATTCACCACTTTGTTCGCCGCCATCTTCACTGTTCTCCTTGGAGAACTGGATGGCCAAATGATACCAGCCGAGAGGGCTCTCAGGAAGCTTTAGGTCATCTGCCCATGAGCCGCTTGCAGTAAAGGTGATCTCTTTATCCAGGATGGTGCGGTAGCGTGGATCACGCAGAGTCAGGCGGGCTTTCTTGGGCTCTGTATCCAGCAGTAAATCATCGGCGATTCGATTGCGCGTGTGGGCTTTAAAATGAGCCGTGTCTCCGGGTCGATAGAGAGGGCGATCTGCAAAGACGAAGGTTTGGCGATTGGCCTTCCAGACATCTTCCCAGGCAGTCGGGATATCGTAGGGGATGACGCCGTTGATGCCGGTTTCGTTGGTTTGGATGGCCGTGCAGTCTCCGTCCTTTTCAGCCAGCACGAGCGCTGGGTTGTTCCCCTTCAGGGTGGCGATGCCATTGGCGTCGGTGTCAGCATAGCCAATGAGCTTTTGCTCATCATCGACCATGGTTAGGCGAACGCCGGGCACTGGCTTGCCTGTGGCCAGAGATGTGATGAAGACGATGGACTCACGACCATTGCTTTTCTGCATCAAGCCCAGATCGGTGAACTGAACGAGCGTTTGCGTGATGACGCCTTTTTGAGTGATACCATCGGCTGCACGGCCTTCGATCTCGATGAACAAAGGGGCTGCGGGTGCACCTGCCAGGATTTCTTTCCAGTTTAGCTGGATCATCTCACTCTGATCCAGCGGCTTTTGCACCGGGAAGGTGCGGTCAAAGATCTGCGTGCCGGAATATTGATCAATTGAGGCGGGCATGTAGCCAGCCTTTTTCTTTTCGTCTTCGTAGAATTTGTTGCGGTAGTCTTTGTATTTATCCACGGCCTGAAGCAGCTCGGGACCCGTGAGTTTTTTTACTCGCACACGAACCTCACGAACGTTGGCCGCAGAGATTTCAAAGCTGCCGGAACCTTTGGCCAATTGCGCTCTCACAAACGTTGGCGCGGCGACATAGGGTGGGTTTGGGATGAAAGTGATTTCTTGTTCACTGACCTTTTCAAGGGACAGTCCATCGCCAGAAACGAGGTTAGGCTCGACGACCACGCGGTAGGCTTTTTGGAGCTCGAATTTTCCGCGCAGACGCAGTGTGCGGTTGAAGATTTCTGCCTGCATTTGCACCTGGGGCTCCACGTGCACACTCGCAGCGACTTTTTGAGCCAGGGCTTTCAGTTCCTCGTCTTTCCAGGCTTCGTCGCGTGCAGGGACGAGCTGTTTATTGAAATCGACGTCCAGGTAGTAGCTATCATCAAAAGGCGTGTGGCCACCGATCTGCCGGACATTAAACGGCCGCACATCTCCCAGAGCGATGTCATCTCCCTGAGCAATGGCGTCATGCCCTGAGGCATTCGTCAGCGTGGTCGCGATCTGCAGGTGCCATTTCTCTGCCACAGGCAGCGGAGACTCCGGTTCAACGACGATGGCACTCAGGCGCGTCGCCTCTTCTGTGATGGAGGGTTTCACTTTGGCAATCTCCTCGGCCCAGGTGGCCTGTGGCGTGCCATTGCGGCCAAAGTCCTTGCCAATCGCATGACGCACTTTGGCAGCCACCTTCAGCACGGGTTGCTCCGAGATGAACACCATGCTGCTCGTGGCGCTGCTGAGCGCGACGTTGTCATTGAACTCAAACATGAACTTCGGGCTGCGCTGCGCTTCATCGCTATCGAACCATTTGGGCGACTGATCGATTACCCGAAACTGCGCGCTGTTCACGGAGTCGAGCACTTCGGTCGAGAGGGATCTGCCTTCTAGGTCCTTCAAATCTTTGCGCAGATGGAACTCGTAGCTGGCATTGAACTTCGGTGCCTCGTCCAATTTGAAATGGCCACTGCGAGTGCTGACCCATTGAAAGCTCCCTTTCAGTGCCGGTCCCACTCTGAGGGGAGATTCCGCCTCCGTCGTGCCGACACGATCCTTGGTGATCATCGGGGTCGGGAAGACGATCTCGATCGTGCTAGCCGGTGAAAGCTCAGGTGGGTTCATGGTGAACGCTGCCTCGAGCAGGGGTTCCGCTTTGACTGGAACTGCTACAGCCTTGGTTTTGGCAGGCGCAGCCGTGGATAGAGACAAAGGCAGGAATGCTGCCAAACACAGGGCTGTGATGAGCCCGAAGCGTGAAATAAGTTTCATGAGTGTGCGGGGAAAGACGCCCCCCAGAATAGCATGACTCAGCAAGAATGAAGGAAGGAAGTGAACTATTTTTCGTCATCTCCTCAATGAATAGCCGCGAAAGACGCGCGCTGAGACGCCGTTTCCATGGCGCCATCATGAAATCGTCTCCTAGCTTCGTTCCTCTCTCGTTCCTCCTATTTGCGCTCAGTTTGAAGTCACTGCTTCAGGCTGAGACTCCTGCCTATCAGTCAGAATTGTTTCAAAGCACCAAGCTGGTCTATGAAGATACCTTTGAGGGACCTTTGAAGGCAGAATTCTGGGAGGTCCGCCAGAGCAGCACTTGGGTCATCAAGGATGGGGTTCTGACAGGCAGCCAATCCTCGAAAGAGTTTCAAGAAAAAATGGTCGCCAAGGGTGACAAAGCTCATGCTGGCTTTAAGCCGGTGATCTGGCTGAAAAAAGTGCCTGAAAACTTCGTCTGCACCCTGCGCCTGCGTTATGATGGCGCGGCTTACGGTAAAGGCTTTCCGCTCATCGATCTCGGGCATCACATTCACACGCTCACCTTCAGTGAAAAAGCCACCACCCTGACGCTCAAAAAAGACGTCGAAAAGCGGGTGATCGACGCCCCCCTGTTTTCTCTCAATGAATGGCATGATGTCGCCATCGAACTCAAGAAAGGCAGCCTCATCCTCAGCATCGACGGTAAGAAGCATCGCTTTGAGAGCGCCAACATCGACATGACCGGCCAAGCCCAGATCGATTTCAAAGCCCTTGACCTCGGCACCTGCCAGATCGATCACATCAGGCTCTGGGAAGGAAAGTGAAGGGGAGGGAGGGTAGAGGGTAGAGGGTAGAGGGTAGAGGGTAGAGGGCAGACGTGTCCTTCGTAGCTCAAAGAGCGAAGGAGGAAGGATGAAAGCTCAAAGAGCGAAGAATGAGGGCGTGTCCTCCGTAGCTCAAAGAGCGAAGGAGGGAGTAGAAAGAACCAACCACCAAGAACCCAGCACAGGCACTTCTCAACCTAACCCATTTCTTAACCCGATATTAATCTTTTGTGTTGCGGTTTACGGCGTAATTAGCATACGTAGGCGGAACGCCCGAATGATCCGCCTAAGATCCAGAAAGCTCAATGCAGGAAACTCGAACGCCACCTTGGGTTTTGAGGTCGCTGTCATGGGCGAAACAAAAGTCATTCCGGGCGGGCCTAGCTTGAGGGCAATAAAAGTGGTCAAGCCGCTCGGTGAACGAACCGGGTTCATCTCCCGCATCCTCCCGCCTCAGACGAAGCTTGACGTCTCGCGCATGACCTGTGGCTCAGCGCCAGAGTTGCCGATGAATGGATTTTTGCCTTTCCTGTCAGTCCTCCGCCCCCAGCTAACCTAACCTCATGCCTGCCACCCATACTGTGATTATCCATGGCTGGTCCGATCGTTCGGACTCGTTCGTTAGCCTTAAGCAACACCTCGAAGCCAGCGGCGTTTCCAACGTCTGCACCCTCTCGTATGCGGACGAGAAATCCCGTCAAGACAAGCTCAGCTTTGATGATTTTGCCCACTGGCTGAACGGCCAGTTCATCGAACAGAAGTTCATCGACGCTGAGGGCAATCCTTTGGTGGATCTCAATGTTCTGGTTCACTCGACGGGCGGGCTGATCATCCGGTGCTGGATTGCGCGTTACTACTTGCAGTCCGCAGAGCGTCTGGATCTCTGCCCGGTTAAACGCATCGTCATGCTGGCCCCTGCCCATTTGGGGTCTCCACTCGCGCAGCGCCGCCAATCCTTCGTTGGCAGCCCGTTGAAAGGCCGCTTGAAGATCGCCAGCCTACGCGAAGTTGGCCGCCAGTGGCTCGACAGCCTTAATGTTGGCCTTCACTACCAGTGGCGTTCGGCTCACCGTGATCTGCTATGCGGCCTAGTGCCCTACAGCGCAGAGCGCATACAGGTGACCATCCTGGCTGGCATCAAAGACGACCTCGACAGCGCTAATGGTCAAAAAGAGGCTGGTGCTTGCACCTCCTACCCATGGGGTGCTGAAAAGTCGGTGGAAACCTTTGCCTGGGCCGTACTGCCAGGCTTGGATGAACGAGGCATCGTTGAAGAATCTGGTAAAAAAGACAGCCTCACTGCAGGCTTGTTGCTTGAAGCTCTGAATTGCACCTCGCCTGCCGCATTTCATCAACTCTGCGCTCGGACTCAGTCAATCACCGCGCAAACGCACCGGCAGAATTCAATTTCGACCTTTCAGCCTTTCGCATTTTGGGCCGTCGGCGATCAGCAGCCTGCGACTCCAGACTTCACTTTTGAGTGTTTCGCTCGCAAGGCTGGCGCTGCCGAGGTCGAGAGAATCGTCGCTCGTGTGGCCGGTGACTTAGCGTCAGAGGTTCGGGCCAACGGCGTTTATCTTTCCCGTTCGTCAAGCCTCTCCGTCGAGCCTACCCCCTGCCTCCCCCCCGTCCTATCCTGATTCACGGAGGGTCCGACGGTTCGGACTTCGGCGGATGACGGCGCTGATCCAGGCAGCTCAGTCACAGCCCTTTTCCGGAGACTCAATGGACGTGCGAGGCATTAGAAAACTCTTTTCTGGACTCAAGGTAAGCTACCCGATGCTCAGACAAGCGTTTTCCACGGGGGCAGCATTTGGAGTGCCCTCCAAAAAAGAGTTTTCCAGGGGGGCGGTCTTTTGGCGACCCTTCAAACAAGCCTTTTCCAAGGGGTCAGCACTTGGGGTTCCCTTCAGAAAAGAGTTTTCCAGGGGGGCGGCCTTTTGGCGACCCTTCAAACAAGCCTTTTCCAAGGGGTCGGCACTTGGGGTTCACTTCAGAAAAGAGTTTTCCACGGGGTCAGCACTTGGGGTTCCTTTCAGACAAGAGTTTTCCAAGGGGTTGGCACTTCGGGTTCCCTTCAGAAAAGGGTTTTCCAAGGGGGCGGTACTTGGGGCCCCCTTCAGACAAGAGTTTTCCAAGGTTGGGGGACCTTCTCTTACCCCTAGCAGATCCAAGATCTCCTCAACAAGGTCGATGAACTGATCAACGCGTTGAGGCGATAAGGGACGGAGCCACGGAGCCGTCATCCTTGTCAGAGCTTTGACTGAAGGTGCGACCGGTTTCGGTAAATCAGCCAGCGCTCTTAGACAAGCCAGTGGTTCCTAGAGCGAAGCACCAAGCACCAAGCACCAAGCACCAAGCACGAGGGGCTTTGATTGTAACCCATTTCTTAACCCATTCTTAACCTTTAGCGTTTACATCCATGCAATCCTAAGCTTGCATCAGGTGAAACCCGAATGCCCCGCCACCCCTCCCGCTCCCAAACCTCCGAAAATCCCATCGCCGATGTAGGTTTTGAGGTTGGTCGCCGAATGAATGGCATTGAGTCGATACCGCCCAAGTCTGCCCTGCGCGATAGTCCAAAAAACACATCCGCAGGCATTTCGCAGGTCCTTAGAGAAGGTCGAAATTGTTTCACTCTCTGTCCAGATTTTCTACAGCGCTCAGATTCGAGGAAGAAAGTGCCCTTCGACCTCCTTTACTCTAGTAACTAATGAAAGTAGAACAAATCATTGGTCTTCATCCTAACGCATCGCACCCGCTAGGCATTCACTTCGCCGCTGAGGACCAAACCACCGCACACAAGCTTCCGCATCGTAAGCTTGACGATTCGCCGCTGCAAAAAGATGCCTTTGTTAGCTCTATGGCAAAATGGATTGTGACGCATCATGTGATGCCGGAAGCTATCGAACGCGATCGAATTCGCCGTGAAGCGTTGGCGAGACAAGGGCTGTCTGATCCCACTCCCTCAAGCCTTCCGACTTCTGATAAGACTCAGAAAGGAAACTGGGCGGAGATATTGTTGGCAGAATATGTTGCCGCCTCATGCGGTGCTCAGCTTCCCGTCTATCGACTTCGATATAACACCAACGTGGACCAATCCATGAAAGGGGACGATGTGCTCGCATTCGACCTCGACTCAGACCCTGTTCGAGTATTAGTCGGCGAAGCAAAATTCCGTTCCGCGCCAACCAAAGATGTGGTCGAATCCCTTGTTGGCGCTTTGGTAAAGTCCCACTCTGGAAATATTCCCGCGTCGCTTCAGTTTGTCGCAAATCAGCTATTTATATCCGGAAAGAATGAACTGGGCGAAAAGGTGGCGGCATGCAATACACTCTTTGCACAAGGGCGACTTCGCCTGGATTATGTGGGCCTACTTGTTAGCAAGAAAACTGCTCATCAGTATGTCCATGATAACGCAAAGGCCAGCATCCGCCGCTTGGCTGTAATTTCTCTTGGTCTTTCGGACCCTTCGAAGCTTGTAACTGCCTCATTTGCAAACGCAGGAGTGCTTGTATGAGTATCCCGATCGAAAGCGCCCGTCGATTGGTGCAAACAATGCGTTCACCTGGATTACGAAATCTCATTGCACAGTCCAAGGCGAAGCAGGTGTTGAGGGAGGTTCGCGAAATCCCGGCAAACTTCCCGAATTTTGACCCGGAGCTTGATGATCGCGTTACTTTTGCTGCCTACGGTCTATTAGCCGCAGCTTGCAGCCTGATCGAACTGGGCCAAATCAGCGAAGGTCAGGCAGAACTGCACGCAGCAGCCGATATTCTTGAGTCGGCGCATCGAACCGAAGTTGCGAAACATCAGACCAGTGCCCTGCATTGCTTGATTGGTGCAATGGCGTTCTATGCTTGCGGCCAGTATTCGCGGGCGTTCGTGCTGATTGGAAGGGTTGAAGAAGCCACTCCTTCGGCTGGAATTGTTGCTTCGTTCTTGCGGAAGGATAGACAGCTTCTGATTTCCAAACTCAACGCGGTTCTCCTGGCTGCAACTCCCTCATTCGATGAGTCCCGTCTATTTGACGATTGGGCGCTAACAGTCTGTGTGGCGAGATCGGTGGCGTTCGCCACCGAACACGCCATTTCCGGGGAACCGGAACTTCTCGAGAACGCCGACATCGTCCTCCGCGATGCAATGACGATTAGTGAAGGAGCTTCCCATCCTGCGTTTTGGTGGATGGCGCGCCTGTTGCGGCTGATGCTGAAGGACTACGGCAATGGTTCGTTGTGGTCTGTGCTGCCGCCTTTCTTCGGGCCTGATGGAACCGTGCATGTGGACAGCTACGTGAAGCTGCTTGCCTTTCTGAATCCACCAGTGGTGGAACTGTGGCAGTCTCAGACTGCCGCTTTGCAGCTTGCCCTAAATCCGCAGAACAAAGGGGGCGTAATCAATCTCCGAACTAGCGCAGGAAAAACTAGAGTCGCAGAACTGGCGATTCTCCACACGCTCAGGACCGACCCAAGCGCAAAGGTTCTCTACCTTGCACCGTTCCGTTCACTTGCCTTCGAACTGGAGAGAACTTTTGCCAAAACTTTGGCACCGCTGGGATACTCCGTGTCACACCTTTACGGTGGATCGCGTTTCAGCGTCGTTGACCGCGAGATATTCAATGAAGGTCGCATCACCATCGCAACTCCTGAAAAGGCGAAAGCGATGCTACGGGCTGCACCAGAACTTTTCGAGGCAGTTAAGCTTTTCGTGATCGATGAAGGCCATCTTCTCGGAGGAAATGAACGCAATGTCCGAAACGAAATGTTTCTTGAACACTTGCGACTGCTGGCTCGCCAACGTGGCGCAAGGATGCTGCTGCTATCGGCGGTCCTTCCGAATGCGGAGGACTTGGCCGCTTGGGTTGGTGGCGGAGTTGATGCGCTGGTGAAGTCGAATTGGAAACCATCGGCTGAACGAAGAGGAATTCTGCAATGGCAGCAATCCGGTGTCTCTATCGAATGGTTGAGAGACGATGACTGGTTGGGGAATCAACGTTGTTTCAATCCAGATTTCGTCCGCTTCAAACAAGTGCCTTACGTGACGCCCAAAGGAAAGGTCAAGTCGCGCGCCTTTCCCAAGAAAAAAACGGAAGCCGTAGCGGCAACGGCATCTCGGCTATCAGAACTTGGCCCCGTTTTAATCTTCGCAGGCCAAGCACAATGGGTTTCGTCAATGGTGGAAGCGGTGATCGAAGCCCTAGGCTCAGATGCGCCTATCCACCCGTGGCCAGAAACAGAGTGGCGGATTCTTGAGGCGGTCGCTAAGGAAGAACTCGGCGCTGATTGTTACGAACTCGCTGCTGCAAGGGTTGGGGTAATCAGCCACAGCAACAAATTGCCTCCTCAGGTTCGTATCGCCATTGAAAAGCCAATCGCAAAGTATCCGCCACGAATAATCGTGGCGACCACGACGCTTGGACAAGGCGTGAATATTGGAATCGCATCGGTGATCGTTGCTACAACCTCAATAGGAGCGTCAGCAAAGATCAGTAAGCGTGATTTCTGGAACATTTGTGGCCGCGCTGGGCGCGCTTTTGTTGATGGCGAAGGCAAGATTCTGTTTGCGATTGATATGACGGGTAAGCCTTGGCAAGTGACGAATGCGAAGGCAGCAGCGAAAGAATATTTTAATGCAGCTCTCCTAGATAAAGTCGACAGCGGCCTGCTCTATGTGGTTGGCCAGCTCCACAAAATTGCAGGTGAAGTAGGTATATCCTTCGAAGCCCTGCTGGAGTTGGCAGCGAACGACAACTTTGATCGCTGTGGCGTCAAAAAGGATGAAGTGTTGAACTTTGTAGACTGGGTTGACGACCAATTGTTGGCGCTGCACGTCGCCTACAAAGGAGATGATCCTGCGATGAATATCGACTGGGTGGATGATGCATTTCGAGACTCACTTGCGGCCATTCAGGAAAGAGCAAAACAAGCAGCAGGCCATGAGGGCCAACTGCTGGGCTTCTTGAAGGCCCGAGTTAAAGGCGTTTTGCTCAAGGTGCCAACTTCTGAGTCCCGGAGAGCTGTTATCGCGTCCGGCCTTCCATTGTCAGTCGGCGTTCTTGCGTTCGATCAATTGGATGTGTTCAGGGGAATGGTGGATCGATATTTGGCTTCAGAACAGACTGAGGCGGCACTTGGCGTTCTGGTTTTGGAGTTCGAGACTTGGGGACGTCAGCACGCAAAGACCATCGTTGAGGAGATTCCGGAACAGGTGACGTTGGACAAAATACGCCCACAATGGCTTGAGGGCACCTCGCTACGAAAGATCATCGTAACGTGTGGAGATGAATCCACGGATATTTGCACTGAGCTCTACGGCTATCAGCTTCCGTGGCTTTTCCACTCAGTTGCCCAAAAGCTCGATAAGCTGTCCGAGGAAAATCGTATTGAAGCACTCGCCAAGGTAGGTCTTCTAGTCGAACTCGGCTTGCCAAGTGAAGCTGCTGTCAAAGTCTTTTTGGCAGGTGTCAGATCACGCGCGGCAGCCGTCGAATTGAGCCGTTTCGTAACCAATCCGTCCGCAAGCGTCTCTAGGATTCGTAACGCATTGTTGGACTCGGCCACTGTCGAAGCACTTTCAGCCTCCGTGTCAGAATCGACGCGGGAATGGCTGCACCTTCTTTCAGCGGAACACGGCGCACCAGCGGTTACGCCCCCGCAATGTGCAAACTTCCGGTTGGAGGCTCCGGGCGAAGTAAACACGCTCCATGTGCGGCAACAAACGCCGCTGGGCTCCATTTTCCTGTGTTCGACCGATGGTCGATTCAAATACGCAGTGCGTCCGACGGAAGAAATGCCCTTCGATAAGTTTGTAAACGACGCGAGGTTTGCTTTTGCGCAAGATGGCGATGCTTGGATTCAGAAGTCTCGAGATCCCCGATTCCAGCCCGTTTCATCCCTTTTCTCTGAATTTTTTTAGGCGCACTGCAGCCTCTATGCATTTGGCGGCAAAGTGAATTAAACGTTTCGGCGAAGTGTCCTACGGCTTCGCCAGCAACCTGCGTGATGCCTTGATGAATGCGTCGTTCATCGGGTTGACTTCCTCGAAGCCGTCGCTCAGTCGGGCTTCGCTCAATACTGCGAATAGGCTTTGTTTACTGTTCTCTGACCTTCCTCCTTCGCTCGTGGAGCTTCGGAGGACACGTCTGACCTCTCTTCTTCTGCTCCGCATAAAGCCCGGAATCTCTTTGGCGCTTGCGTCTCTCACCTGAGTCTGAATAATCCTTCTCATGAGTGGTAGTTCCAAAATTCCTAGCAGTGAGATCACGCCCGAGGAGACGTTTCTCAATCGTCGCTTCTTCATGAAGTCGGCGATTTGGGCGGGGTCGTCTGTAGCCACAGCGGGTCTTTATCGGGCCTTTGCGCCGCGACCTGAGGTGGCGAGCGTGGGGTCGGTGATCACGTCGGTGGCTGAGCCGGCGGTGCAATCGGTGCTGGCGGCGGATGAAAAGATCAACAGCTTTGGGGAGATCGCGGGCTACAACAACTACTACGAGTTCTCGACGGACAAATCGGAAGTGGCGGACAAGGCGCGGAATTTTGTCACGAATCCTTGGGCGGTGGAAGTCGGCGGACTGGTGCAGTCGCCCCGCACCTTTGACTTGGAGGAGCTGCTCAAGATGGAGTCGGTGGAGCGCACCTATCGTTTCCGCTGTGTGGAAGGTTGGTCGATGGTGATTCCCTGGGTGGGTTTCCCATTGGCCAAGCTGTTGGCGAAGGTGCAGCCGATGAGTCAGGCGACGCATGTGGCCTTTGAGACCTACTATGATCTGAAGCAGATGCCTGATGCGGGCTCGGCAGGCATTGATCTGCCGTATGTGGAGGGCCTGCGTCTGGATGAGGCCATGCATCCGCTGACGCTGATGGCGACGGGTCTGTATGGCAAAACTCTGCCAAATCAAAACGGGGCTCCGATACGTCTGGTGGTGCCGTGGAAGTATGGCTTCAAGAGCATCAAGTCGGTGGTGAAGATCACCCTGACGGACAAAGAACCGCCCACGACCTGGAACCTGGCAAATCCGCGCGAGTACGGCTTTTACTCGAATGTGAATCCGACGGTGGATCATCCTCGCTGGTCGCAGGCGCGGGAGCGCCGGATCGGCGAGAGTGGCACGCGGGAAACCTTCATGTTCAATGGCTACGCTGAGCAGGTGGCCAGCCTGTATGCGGGTATGGATCTACGAACCCATTTTTAATTGGATATGACTTTCACGGCTGACTCACGATTTCATCGACAACTCATTGTCTTCAATGGACTGCTACCGTCGCTGCTCATGGCAGTGGATGGCTGGCGCGGCAAGCTGGGCGCGAATCCAGTGGAGTTTGTCACGCGTGCCACGGGGGTGCTGACGCTGGTCTTTCTGGTGCTGACGCTGCTGGTGACACCGCTGCGCAAGCTGATGGGCTGGAACTGGCTGCTGAAACAGCGTCGGCTGATCGGGCTGTATGCGTTTTACTACAGCGTGGCGCATCTGCTGACCTATCTGGTCGGGGATCGCGATTGGCAGATCCTGACGGTGGCGGCAGATGTGGTGAAGCGGCCCTTCATTGCGGTGGGCATGCTCAGCTTTCTGCTGATGGTGCCCCTGGCGGTGACCTCGACAAATGCGATGATCAAACGCATGGGCGGCAAGCGCTGGGCGCAACTGCATCGGCTGACCTATCTGATCACGATCGGTGGCGTCATCCACTACTACCTGATCGTGAAGTCCGACATCACGTATCCCTTGTTCTTTGCCGTGCTGACGGCCTTGCTGCTGGGATATCGCGTGTGGGTGAGCTTGGCGAAGGCCAAATCAAACTAACGCACCTGTCGGCCTCAGGTTGGGTGAAACTGAGGTTCCGCCCACACATGGATTCTTCAGGTTCCCAGAACGATGGCCTCTTGTGTTACATTTGTTCGATATGCTCTGAGTTAAAAGAGACTGTTCGTGACGCGAGGCTATGATCACAGGATTGACAAGAAAACAGGATTCACAGGAATGGATTCAGACCTGTTAATCTTGATCATCCTGTCATCCTGTAACATGGGCTGAGCCGACCGTTGTGACTCTCCGTTTTTTATCCCAGGCATCGTGGAATTCATCAGGTGCCCAGAAACGATGGACTCTTGTGTGACATACTTGTTCGATATGCCGTGAGTTAAAAGAGACTGTCCGTGACGTGAGACTTTGATCACAGGATTGACAAGAAAACAGGATTCACAGGAATGGATTCAGACCTGATAATCTTGATAATCCTGTCATCCTGTAAAATGGACTGCCCCGACCGAGGCGACGCTCCGTTTTTTATCTTGGGCACCGTGGTGACGGGCTCTGCTGTTGGCGTAGCGCGTGGTAATGAGTTTGGCAAAAGCCAAATCAAGTTAGCGCACCATGACCCAGAGAGTGCTGGAGCCGTGGCCTGCGGGGAAATCGACCGGGGGCAGGGAACGCGGGTAGTCGGCGGTGCGGCGTTTGCCTTTGACGCAGAGTCGGGCCATGTGCTCAAGGGCGACTGGGTTGAGCTTGGTGCAGTTGGTGGACAGGAGGATGGCGCACTTGGGCATGGCCACTTCCAGCGCTGCGCAGAGGAGATCCTCAAAATGCTGCTCGACCTGCCAACGGCGGCCGTTGTTCCCGCGTGAAAAAGTCGGCGGATCCAGAATGATGAGGTCAAAGCGCTCGCCCTTGCTGTCGAACTTGGGCAGTAATTCCAGGGTGTCATCGGCAATGAAGCGATGGCCTTTGTCGGCGATGCCATTGAGGGCAAAGTTCTCTTTCCCGCGATCCAGGGATTTGCGCGACAAGTCCACGCTGACGGTCTCTGCACCCGCGAGGGCACCGACCACGCTGAAGCTGCAGGTGTAGGCAAAGGTATTGAGCACGCGTTTCGGTTTCAGAGCCCGCACGCGGGCCCGGTTCTGGCGTTGATCGAGAAACAGGCCATGGCTGTAGCCGGCGGCAAAGTCCAAGCCGTAGCGAACGCCAGACTCGGTGACCACAGTGGTCAGGGGCAGGGTGACATCGCCGCTGTGCAGCACGGGGCAGATCCGTTCATCATTCTTGAGAGGTAGAAAGCGGGTGAAGATGCGGTTCGGCGTCCAACCGGACTCTGCGGACCAGGCTTCCAGACCGGCGATGAGCTCCCGCAGAGCCTGATCGTTTTTATGCGAGATCATGGCGTCATCTCCGAGCCGCTCTGCCCAGCCGCCAGCGCCTGAGGCGAGTCGATGGGCTGTGGTGCCAGCCTCCTCAAAGGTCTTGCGATGCGTCGGCGAGATCCAAGTCGCAGGAAGTACGGGCGTTCGGGGGGCAGGGAAAGGGTTCACTCGTCAGCCTGTCGCACGATGAGTCATGAATCAATGACGGCTGATTCTTATTCCAGGTGGAGGAATCCCTGCATCAAAGTTGGATTTTGCTTTGCCAAAACCAGGGTTCCGTGATTTGACAGATCCCGCCACGCTGATTTCATGCGCTCGCAGTCCCGTTGAATCGCCCACCATGAGGAGTCAAAAAATATCCAATCGCTCACCGCGCCCCTTCAAGAATCAAAGCTCGACCAAGGGCTGGGGTGGTGGAGGCGGTGGCTTCATTCCTGGCGGCAAGAAGCAGCCTCCGGTGCTGAAGCTGAAGCCCAAGCCAAGTGAGACGGATGCGGCAAGACCCAGTGAATCAGGCGCGGCTGAATCCGGGGAGTCTTAACGTAGAAACAGGGAATGGCTGACCACTGTTTTGAGTTTCTGGTAGTTCAATAGGCCGTGAGTTAAAACAGCCTCTTGGTCACGCGGGATGTTGATCACAGGATTGACAAGAAAACAGGATTCACAGGAATGGATTCTGACCTGTCAATCGTGATCATCCTGTCCTCCTGTAACAGGTGGTCTTTGGGTGCTTTGCGGTCCATGGTTCGTTCGACCAGAGTCGTAGCATCACCAAACCTGATATCGCGGTTTCCCGGTTAGGGAAACCGCCTGCGGGACCGCTGATCAATGCGAGGTGGCTTTTTCAGCGCCCAAGCCTGTGTGAGCACGGACGGTGAGCTCGGCAAACTTGGCCTCGGCCTCAGGGTCGCGAGGCGTCAGGATGGTGCCGAGATAACCTGCCAGGAAACCCAGCGGGATGCTGACGATGCCGGGGTTTTCCAAGGGGAAGAGAGCTCCGGCTTTGCCAAAGATACCGTTCGGGCTGATCAAGATGAGGCCGATGGCGGAAATCAAACCGGTGGCGAGACTGGCAACGGCACCCGAGGTGTTGAAGCGCTTCCAAAAGACGCTGAAGATGATGACCGGTAGATTGGCACTGGCCGCAACGGCAAAGGCGAGGCCGACGAGGAAGGCGGCATTGACGCCTGGGCCAAGGAAGATGGCGAGACCAATGCTGACCGCTCCCACGACAAAAGCAGTGATGCGGGCGACTTTGATTTCCTGACCTGGACGGTTTTCTTTGCCGTGATGGAGGACGTTTGAATAGAAGTCATGCGCAAACGAGGCCGAAGCACTCATGGTGAGTCCGGCGACAACGGCAAGGATGGTGGCAAAAGCCACGGCGCTGATGAAGGCAAAGAACAGCTCGCCGCCAAGTTCCTGAGCAAGGAAGGGAGCGACCATGTTGGGATTGGGCTTACCCTCTGCTGTCATGATGAGGGCTTTTTTCAGAATGGTGGCAGCGCCAAATCCGAAGAAGGTGGTCATGATGTAAAAGACACCGATGATGGCCATGGCCCAAACCACGGAAGAGCGGGCTGTTTTAGCATCAGGCACGGTGTAGAAGCGCACGAGGATGTGTGGAAGACCGGCTGTGCCAAGCACTAAACCCAGGCCCAGAGAAACGAGATCCAGAGGACCCCAGGGACCTGCTGCGGCGACGCCGAATTTGAGTCCGGGTTCCAAGAGGTTTTTGGGTTCGGCAGTGCCAGCAAAGTCAGCTTTGGAGACTGAATTGAAGAAGGTCGTGAAGCTGAAGTCGTGGTATTTCAGGACGAGGAAGCTGAGCAGGAGCGCACCAGCGATGAGCAGGAGGGCCTTGATGATCTGCACCCAGGTGGTGGCAAGCATGCCGCCAAAGACCACATACACGAGCATGAGCACGCCAACGCCAATCACGGCAGGTTCGAAGTCGATGCCGATGAGGCCTTTGATGATGCTGCCTGCACCGACCATCTGGGCGATCATGTAAAAGGTGGAAACCGTAAGCGTGCTGAGCGACGCCATGGCACGCACGGGGCGGGGTTTCAAGCGATAGGCCAGAAGATCGGCCATGGTGTATTTACCCGCATTTCTCAGCGGCTCTGCAACGATGAGCAGGACGGTGATGTAGGCGACGAGGAAGCCCACGGAATACATGAAGCCGTCGTACCCATAAAAACAAATCATGCCCGAGATGCCGAGGAATGAGGCCGCGCTCATGTAGTCGCCCGCGACGGCTAGGCCATTCTGCCAGCCTGTGATGTTACGACCGGCGGCGAAGTAGGCGCTGGCGCCTGTGTTACGCTTAGCGGCCCAAAAGGTGATGAGCAACGTGAAGGCCACGAAGCCGAGGAACATGATGAGAGAGATGGACATGAGAGGAAAGGGGAGAGAAAAACGAGGCGTGGTGGATTAGCGCTGATCACTGATGACGCTGGCCGCCGATTTATCCCAGGCGGTGGCGACACGAACGTACACAAAGGCCATGATCCAAGCCATGAAGAACTGCGACAACGCGAAGACGTAGGCGATGTTCACCTCACCCCAGACTTTCTGTTTCATCAGATCGGGGAAGTAACCAACCAGGATCGGCAGGGCCAAGTAATAGGCCATGAAGAAGATCGTGGCACCAATGATGAAGCGTGCCTTTTTCCTGATGAGGGCACGGAATTCAGGCTTCGCTTCGAGGCGTTCCCAATCGACGGGTGATTTTTGGTCGGACATGAGCGCGGAGGCTAGGGAGTCAGCACGGGGATGGCAAGCACGGAATGCACACATTCCGAGGATGATCGCAAAAATCTAACCGAAGGCTAAGCGACGCGAGTGATGCGCTTCCAGAAGAAATCAAGCTCACGCGCGAGGACGGTCATGACCTGAGTGGGCTCTGCCGGCAGAATGCCTGCTTCGGATTCTTTGATGATACGCTGCATGGCATAGAGAGTGGCCACGTTTCCGGTATCGAGATGGACGGCATCGGTGATGCCAGCGAGTGGCTCGGCGATGGTGTGGCTGTTGAGCAGATTCTGCCAAGCAAACTGATCGCGCTCTGTTTTGAAGGTGACGAGTTTCAGCTTGGTCGGTTGGGTGCCCTCACGCTCCGCTTGCGCGGCGAGGTCGGTTAGACGGCCTGCGGCAAAGCCACTCAGAGTCCGCCAATAGGCAGCATCGGAGAAAGTGGTGAGTCCAAAGAGAATCTCAACCCCTTGCAGTGCCCAATACATGGCATAGCGCCCTGTTAACCCAGGTAGTTCATGCTCGCTAAATCTAACGAGTGGAAATCTGCGGCCTGCCAGACGAATGAGTTCGGCGAGTTTGGCATGGTCCAGCGGCTGCATAGCGACCTCTTGATTCAGCTGCTGTCTCAACGATTGAAACCGCTGTTGCAGGAGGTCGGTTTCTTTGGGTGCAGGATTCTCTACGATAGGAGCTGCCTGAACAAGGGCACTTGGAGCCGGTGTGCTGACTTTCTCAGTTGCCTCGGCGAGTTTGAAGGGGCTGGCAGCAATCGTTGTGGCAGCGATCGTGGATCCTGGTTTCCGCAGTCTAGCCAGCATCTCACGCAGTTTAACAAAAGCATCGGCTGAGGGAGCTGAGCCTTGAGGTTGCACGTTGGTGATTCCAGGAGTGCTATTCCATTGGTCGCTGCCAACATCATCCTCATCGTCGTCCTTGAGCAGTGTGCTGTCTGAGTTCAAAATCTCAGTCTCGATTTTGGGAGGAAGTTCAGGTGGGGAGACGATATCCGCTGGTTCATCCTGAGGGATCGCTGGTCGTGGCTCGGACAAGCTTTCGGCCATCAATTGCACTTCACTCTGAGTGTCAGTATCAAACAGTGTGGGCAGGATGGTGCACTCAGTTAAGCTAGGGGGCTGCTGCGATAAGGTCTCGGTTTTAAGTGGGATGATACCCAAGTCACTTTCGCTAATCTGAGTGTTTTTTAGAGCCGGAAGGATCTCGGAGATCTCGTTCTCAGTGGAGGGTGGTGCCGTCTGGAAGATTTCCCACTGGCGCGCGCAATGGCGCAGGAACGCGCGCGCTGAAACTGAGCCAATAGGACGTCCCAGGAAATGGCGGTTGACGCTGACAAAGGCTTCGAATTCGAATTGCCTTTCGGCGCTTAGCCCAGCTTTTTGTAATCGTAAGCGCAATAATGAGGCTGCATCATTTTCAGTTAGACCACGCAGGAGAACCTGACTGCTGGTGAGGCGGTCTTCCAGGGCACTCGGTAGGTGATGTCCGAAGGTGGCCTGCCAGACGTCTTGGTTTAAGCTTAAGAGCACATGGACTTGATGAAAGTCCACGAGGTCCATGAGTAGTGTGGCGATGTCCACACCTGCCTGTGCGTTGCGGTAAAACCCGTCTAAATGATCCACTAAAAGGACGACGGGTCGCCAGATGGCTAGGAGACGCAGCCAAGCTGGTATGCCGGTATCTTTGTCGCCTGCGCAAAGCGCCTGCATGTCTGCTAAGCCTGCATGACCACCGTCTAAGCTTTGCTCTAAAAGAGCGCCTAACCAAGCATCCAGAGTGGCCACTTGTAGAGGAAGTTCCTTCGAAGCTAAGATGGCAAGCGCGCCGCGTAGGCTTTCACGGTTTTTGCTGATCCATTCTCCGATCATGCGTGCCTTGCCGGCAGGCTCAAAAATGGCCTCTACAGGCCCCGCCAATACGCCGAGCGCCTGAGCTGGATTGGCACAGGGAAGTTGGCCACCTTGAATCAGCCGATGCATGAGAGTGGCGACAATGTGCCCGCTGGATTCCCTCAAGCGTGACCAACCAGGAATCTCTGAGTTAGCTTGATGAAGAGACTCGAGACCGCGACGGTTGAGTGTCGTTAATGTCAATGCGTCACCAGAACGGAAAGCCAAAGGCACCATGATGGCCTGATCGGCAGCAGCAGCTGCCACCCGCCCTAACAGGTGAGTTTTTCCATAACCAGCACGAGGTGCCGTGAGCATAATTAGCGGGCCTCCTGACTTCACTCCTACGCCTTCGATCAATTGGTCTAAGACTTCAGCATTGAGTCCTTCCACAGAGCCATCCATATCCCAGGGGGTGCGGCACACGCTGTTGTGGAATGGATTCTCAATCTCCTGTTTAGAAGAGTGAGCGTCCACCAGGGTGGTGTGGGGTGAATGGTCGGTATTGGCCACTGTTAGGAAATTGGTTTTTCTGCAATACAGAATTAACTATTGAAAATATTGCGAGCGCTTAAAAATTAAAGCAGGGATTTTAATTATCTGCGAATATTTTCACTTTCGTGCGCCTTGGATTATCGAATTTGATAAAAATGCAGGCTGTTTTTGGTTTGCCTGCCGCCTAGAGGGACAAGCTAATGGCTGCTGCCAAAGGGCAAGATATAGAGAGCAACAGCCCTTCGATTTGATGGTGCTTTTCCACGACTAGCCAGAAGCGTTAATTTCGGGCGATGCAGGTGATAGGCAATTCTGACATCCTTGCAGAGGTCACTGATTCTTTAGCTTTTCGGCGATTTGAAAAATAGCCAAGATGACTTCCATCACGACGCGGGCGCAAAGGATGTAGATGAGGAAGGCGACAGGTCCCGTAACAAAGGTGAATACGCCATTTAGAAGACCGCTTCCAAAGCCGCTGAACATCCATGTGACCGTCGCCAGGGTTGCAGCCAGCAGGCTCAAAGCATAAAGGACTCGAATGAGTCGTGGGGTCACGAAATGCTGAAAGGAGAAGTCTAGGACTAGATCCATGACTGCGCGCATCTCTGACCATAGGTTAGATGACTGCTGAGGAGAAGGTTCGTTTTGATTCATTCTATTTGATCAAACGAAGGCTAAAGGGGTAGCGGTAGGGCTTTCCATCATTGGCTTGGATAGCGCCAATGATCATGAAAATGAGGCTGGCGAGGCAGGCGATAAAGGCGATCACGATCGGAATGATCAGCCAAAAGGTCATGAAGCAGGCAAATATCAGGAGACTGAGAGTGATTTGAAAATTCAGAACTTCTTTACCTTGGTCGTTTAAAAACGGCAGTTCATCTTTTTTGATCAGCCAAAGGACCAGCGGCGCTACGATGTTAATAACGGGAACGGCAGGTAGGAGGAAACCTGTAAGTGGCAGTAAATGGGAGGCCATCGCCCAGGTGCGTGCTTCCTTGGAGGGCTCTGTCTCAGGGATTTGAGTGGATCCTTGAGTGGAGGGAGGCTGCGGTATGTTTTCCATAACGATTAGCAAGTTGTCCCATAAAAATGAGCGAAGCAACGCATATATGGAGAAAGGGATTGACGCTAAATGGTGATTCCCGCTAAATAGAGATTATTCCACGAATTAATTTCCCCCACCTGACATGAGCGATTCCGAAAACCAGCCGACACCACCACCACCGAGCACTCCAAAGACATCAGCCGTGCCGTTGAAAAAGGAAACTGTGCGCATCACCTTGCGCGCTCGTCCAGGTGAAGGTGCTACTCAGCCTCGCGAGGCAACATCGCCAGTGAATCCAGTGACTTCTGGCGTTACCATTGCCCCGAAAAGAGCCACGGCTCCTATCCAATTGCCTTCAGCCCCCCTTCCACCGCCAGCAGCCAAGGCTGCGACCTCTCCCGTGAAGCTGCCACCGGCTCCTTCTTCAATGATGCCACCAGCACCCTCACTGCCGGTGCCTCCTTCTGTAGTTCGTCCGCCCGCGCCTTCAGCTCCGTCTGCACCGCCGCCGCCCGCAGCAACCATCCCAATGGCCCGCCCTACGGCACCTATGGCTCCTGGCGCGCCACGTCCGCCTACACCGACCGCTCCTGGCGCGCCCCCGGTCGCTAGTGCTCCTCGTCCTGTGGCTCCACCAGCAGCTCCTGGCGGTGCCCCGCGCCCGATGGCTCCAGTGGCCCCTGGTGCTCCGCCTAAAGTCGAAACTGGTGCCATGACCGCACCGCTGGCAAAGACCATGCCTGTCCGTCCGGCAGCGCCGCGTGCTCCTGGGACTGGCACTGGCCCAATGGTTTCCGCACCTGGTGGTGCTCCAGGCCTGCCTAAAGCAACCGTCAAGCTTCAGCAGACACAGCCAATGGCTCGTCCAAGTGTTTCTGCTCCTCCAAGCGCACCGGTGAAGCGCACGGCTAATCAGGACGCTGAGCAATTCTACAATGAGGAGAAGGATCCAGAAGAGGGATTGGTACCTCTTTCCGTTGTCTGCTTCCTTCTGTCCGCCGTTTTGCTAGTCGTCCAGATGTTTGGCAGTGATCGTATCTCGACGAGTGATGATTCCCCGATCATGGTGCCAGCTCCTGTGCCTGTGAAGTGGGAGACTCGTAATGAGGATCGCACATGGACAAATGGCTTCAATCGTGCCCTTCCTGACATTCCACAGTAATTGATTCTGATTGATACAGAATAGATTAAACAGACTTTTTGACTCCTATGCCAATCGCCCTTCTTGTTTTCCTTCTTGCAGCAGCTGCGCTAGCCCTGAACTTCATCACCAAAAGTGGTGGAGCGGGTTTGTAAAACCAGCTGTTCAATGATCTAACGGTCAGCTCGCTGAATGTTGCGCTCTTCGCTCGGTCGCGATGCTGATATCGTTCAGGTGGTGGGTGTCGGTGCCGCCACTTTGGACGATCTCTGGCTTGTTGAAGATTTCCGGTCAGAGGAGCGCGTGCATCAGGCTCTTGGCCATAGCCGCATGGGTGGTGGTCCCGTAGCCACATCATTGTGTGTTTTGTCGCGTCTTGGCCATCAAACGGCCCTTCTTGATCGTTGTGGAGATGATCCTACTGGCCGTGAGATATTGTCTGGTTTGATCGCTGAAGGCGTGAACACGGAGGGGATTCAATGCATTCCAGACAAATCTTCGGCGAGTGCTGTCATTCTAGTGCGTGCGGGTGATGGAGCGCGTCAAATCGTGTATCAGCCATCTTCTGCTGCGGAACCAATCGTAACTGCCAAGATGGCGGAAATGATTCGCCGTGCTCAGTTACTGCATCTCAACGGTCGGCATGAATCCACTGCACGTGCTTGTGTTGAGATCGCTCAACAGTCAGACGTTCTGATTTCTTTCGACGGTGGCGCTGGGCGTTACCGAGATTCGATCCGGGATTTTGTCGAGGCTAGTCACTTGCGTTTGTTTTCCAAGGACTTTGCCATGCGTTTTACGGGTCTAGCGGATATTTCCGCCATGATGTCCCACTTATTGAGCGGAGTGGCAAAGGTAGCTGTAATCACCGATGGGCTCAGGGGCAGCTACATTCAGGGCGTAGATGCAGAGATGTTTCATCAACCTGCTTATCCGGCAGTAAAAACGATCGATAGTACAGGCTGCGGAGATGTGTTTCATGGAGCCTTTCTTCATGGCTACTTATCCCACTGGGATCTCAGGCGCTGCTCCGATTTTGCAAGCCGAGCTGCTTCAATGAACGCATCCGGTCTCGGCGGGCGCTTTGTTTTGAAAACGGATCTTCATTTACTTACGTCCTGATCCTGGAATGGGGCCTTTGGGGCCAACCTTGAGCCATCCTTGACCCGGAACGTAGGCTCTCCCGATTGAAAAGCGCTCGACACCGTTCCAGAGACCTGGGTCACCGTTGACTTTGGCATCATTTCGGTTTGAAACTGTTGCTTGTGGTTTTGGGGCTGCTTGTTTGTTTTGGATTTGGTTCGCACCTGAGCGTACTAAAAAATCACTTGTTTCACTTCTGACTTCTTTAGGGCGTGGAGCATAGCTGCTCTGGCTTGATTTTTTACTGGGATTGTACTCGGTCGAGGACTCATTGGTGGCGCTGCCTGCTCCTCCTGGAACAAAGCCAAAACGTAAGCGATCATGAAGCTCGGGTGATAAGAATTCTGTGGCTATTTTAGAGACACCTTCAGAGTGCTGAATCACCGTCAGGTTTTCATCGACAGCTTGGATTTTAGCATTTTTCAGGACGGTGCCGTTGCTTAGTGGAATGCTTGGAAAGTTCATTCCAACGGTTTCCTCGCGCACTTTTTGAATCACCGAAATAAAGGCTCTTGCCTCGTAGTCTCGCGCATCACTGAATTTCTTAGCCTCTGTGCGGATGGCTTCATTTTCTGATTCGATGATATGAGCAGCCGTAATGAGCGCGGCAGTTTCCTTTCTTATCTCGGTCAATTTCTGGGCTCCTTTGATCGATTCTTGAATGTTGCCGAGTTCTTGTTGAGTCAAAATGAATTCCTTTTGAGCCTCATCGACATCAACGGTGTAATAGAAACCCGATACCCCAGCAAGCAGGGCGAATAGCGCTATCGCATAGACTATGATTTTGCCGTCCATAAAGTGTAGTTAGTTGAGGTTTAGAGGTAACGGCTGCGATAGGTTTCCAACTCTTTCTTCATGATTTCCACTTCTTTGGCTTTTTTGTCGCGGTCGGCTGTGAGTGTCGCCGTTTCCTCACGCATGGATTTAAGCCTGTCTTTGAGTTGTTTGATGTGGCCTGGTTCAGGATTGTTGTAGTAACCTAAATGCCCAATGGCAAGCGATTCAGCCTGTAGCTTTTTTAAAATCGCAGTCTGCTCTCCCAGGGTAAGTTTCAATTGGGCTGTTTCATATTCGATCTGTCCTTTTTTTCCACAGCTAACACTTGCTGCACAAGTGAAGACTAAGATAATTGCTGATAACGTTTGCCTGTTGGGATGGAGCATAAGGGAATATTCCAATTAAATAGTGGAGGACGATCTTATTGACAAGCATCAATCCTGCCAGAATTGAAAAAGTCATTCAGTCTGATCTTTAACGAATAGGGGAGAAGTCGACCGCTTTTAGATAAACACTCTTGACACCTTCTGGCTGGGAGAGGGTTAAGGGACCATTTTTCTCGGACGCCTCTTTGGCTGCGATCCATTCGGGATCCTTTCTGAAGGCAGCAAAAGCGGCCATTCCAGCTTCTTTACTAGGGTGTGACAAGATGTAGATGAGTTTAGTGTCTGCGCCCTTTGCTTCATCCAATGGAGTCCAATAGGCAAGATGACTCATGCCATGTTTGGAAAAGAGTGCCATGGTGTGCATCTTGAAGCGCTGATGCAGAGATTCCAGTTTGCCTGGCTCGGTGTTGTAGGTCCGCAGTTCGAACACACATGGTGTGTCAGAGATCGCTAGTTTTGGCAGAGGTGAATACTCTGTGGCCGCCATAAAGATTGATTCTGGCGGCTTGGCTAGGATTTTACCTGCGACCTCACTGGCTTTCCGAGCTGCCTGCCATTCTGGATCACCGCTGAATGATTTCCAACCGGCTGCGGCAGATTCACGGCTTTGATGGGCAACGACATAGATGAGTGTGTTCTTGGATCCATCCGCTTCTTCTATGGGAGTCCAGTATCCGATGTTCTCGATCCCATGCTTCTCCAAGAGCTTGCAAGTGTGATCTCGAAACCTAGCCAGAAGAGCATCAAGTTTGCCTTCATTGGTGACATAGATGCGGAGTTCATAGACTTTTGAATCTGCTGCTTGAGACTGCTCAATACAGATAGGTCCAAAACTTAACGCTAATAAAAGAAGTTGAATGATCCGGTTCATCGTTTGAATAAACCGCAATTAATCTATTTTTTACAGCGCTAAATACGCAACATTCGTTTTTAGCTGTCTATGAGCGAGGGAAATGATCGTCGTAGGTGAGTCGGCAAGATAGGCTGATCCTACTCATGACAAAGCAGGAGTTTGATGTATTCTCCGCCTTTCTTTTCAATGTCAGACCCGAATTCAACTTCTGCCGTCCGCCTGAATTGGGCTCCTCTTGAGTCTGACTCTGGAGTCGTCATGGCTGAGAGAAGTGTGACAAGGGCACTGCTTTTGGTGAACGTCTGTGGTTTTTTAATGGGCTACTATGCCATGCCAAATCATTGGTTTCAGATGGCTTGGTTCATTTGCATGACTGCGATCTGGCTTCTGTTTGGCGGTATGCAGCAGCTTTTTGTCGGGTTGAGTTACGATCTCTGGCTACGCTGTGCCATGGGTATGGTTTTTGCCATGATGATTCGATCCTCCATTTTCGGGTCTCCAGGAATGGGGATTCGGGAGCTCTGGTTTGGCTGGATGAGCAGCGGATTGTTGATGATTGTGATGACCGTTTTTTGGCAGGTCGGGACAATCGCCCAGTCCGCACGTATCCTCAGTGCCGCGCTGGCGGCCTCAGCTTCGGTGGCTGCCTTTGGCAGCATGGCGGTGTTTTATTTTCTGGATGAGCGGGCCGTGTTTGGGCAGCGCCTAACCAATTGGTTCATTTATGGTGGATGGAATTCCGTCTGCACAGGAATGACCTTTGGGTTTGCTGCAGTCTGGTCGATCCATCGTTGGCATCACGCTCTAAAGCGCTTGGAAAAAGCCTGTTTTCTTGGGATTTCAATTTTTTTGGTTTGGGCCACGTTATTAACGATGAGTCGCGGAGCACTCTTGGCTATGATAGCTGGACATTTGGCTTTGGTTTTGAGTCGGGGCTGGCGGTTTTCACTTCGTCCAGTGTTGTTGCTACTCGCCTGCTTGGGGTGTTTTCAGGGGTTGGCTCCGCAAATCACCAAGATGGGTGTACGGGATTTGTCTGAACGTTTGGGTGCACCGAAACTGACAGAGGCCATGACCGCGGATGGGGTGGTTGCTTCAAATCCAGCTAAGCGACTGATTACGCGTGGAGACACGCATCGCTTCTCGATCTATGCCGCAGGCTTTAGCAGCATCACAACAACCAGCGACTGGCTCATAGGGAAGGGGCTCTGGGCTGCGAATGATTGCTGGTCATGCTCGTTGCCTTGGAACCCGGAGCATCTGCACAGTATTTTTGTCGATGCGTTGGTGCGTGGTGGTGTCCATGCTCTGGCTTGTCTTCTAGGCGTTCTTGTTTGGGGGCTCTATCGTGCTTGGTGGCTGGCTAAGAGAGGGGAAGAGATCTGGATCATGTTGGCCAGTTTTGGGGTTGCTGGTCTTGTTTTTGATGGCGATAGCGCTTTTGCTTTGCTGAGTGTTCCACGCTTTGAAACACTCATCCTGTGGTTGCCCTTAGTGTTAGCATCGGTGCGTTATACGCTTGTAAAGCGCGAGCAGGGGGCTGCTATCTCCACTGAAGTTCCTTCACCATTTTAAACTGTCTTGTGTCTGCCCCATCTCACCAATCCATGTGGCATTTGGCGCGTAGTCTATTCAAACAGGCGCGACATTGGTTAAAGGACATGGTGGCCAGCAATACCTTGGATCCGTTCCCGATTCGTAAATGGTTACAGGGCTATGGTCCCAAAAGGCTTAAAGCTGACTTAAAAGCTGGGTTTTCAGTCACCATGTTGGATTTGCCTCAGGGGATGGCGTATGCCGCCGTCGCGGGTTTGCCTTTGCAGTTTGGGACCATGTGCAGCGCGGTTTCTGGCATCGTGGGGTCGCTTTTTGGCAGTTCACGATTCACCGTGCTCGGGCCAACGAACGCGACGGCCTTCATGATCTTTTCCTACTTTGCAGCTGAGCCTGCCTTGGATCGAGTGAGCCTGATGCCTTTGCTGGTCTTCATGGTGGGTGCCCTTTTGTTGTTCGGTTCTTTTTTGCGTGTCGCAGAGCTTGCTCAATACATCAGTCGTACGGTCATCGTCGCCTATGTGACGGGTGCGGCGCTGTTGATCATGGCCAATCAGTTGGCCCATGTGATGGGGGTGCCAATGATGGTGCTTTTGGAGGATGGTTCCAGTTTTCAAGCGCGTACGTTGCCCGGTATCGTCATTCATTTGGTGAAATCGATCCCGCAGGCACACTGGCAGAGTCTTGGCGTCGCTACAGGAACAGCGATGATTTACTTTGCGTTCCGGCGTTTTCGTCCCGCGTGGCCCGCGCTCGCCTTGGCCCTCATTCTTGCGTCTGTGGGATGTCTGGTGCTTGCTAGCATAGGGATTGAGGTGCCAACCTATGCGAATGCTCGCTTTGGGATCTTGGATCTACTGCCGCCATTTCCCGACTTTGTTTCGCCACGCTTTCTTTCGGATTTCAGCCGACTTTTTGGACTGGCTCTAGCGCTTGCCTTTTTGGCCACGATTGAAAGCTCGTCGATGGCTAAAACTTTGGCCAGTGTGAGTGGGCAGCGTGTGGATGCCAATCAGGATATGTTCAGTCTAGGCATGGCCAATTTGAGCTGCGCGTATCTTAGCGGAATGCCAAGCTCTGGATCACTGACACGCAGCGCACTCAATCAGCAAAGCGGCGCACGCACACCCTTTGCTGCCCTGTTTAATGGCCTCTTTTGTTTGATTGGGGCCTTAAGCTTGGGTCACCTAGTGGGTTTTATTCCACGTGCCTCCTTAGCTGTGCTCATCATCTGTGTGGCTGGATCACTGATTCAGCAGCGCAACATTCGCATCTGTTTGAGCGCCACCGGTTCTGATGCGCTGGTCTTTCTGGTCACCCTTGCGGCTACCTTGATGGTGCCCTTGCATGTCGCTATTTTTACAGGCGTCGGCATCTCGGTGATGCTGTATCTGAGAAAAGCTAGCCAGCCCTCTTTGGTGGAGTATGAGTTCAATCAAGAAGGGCATTTAGCAGAAGCGGCCAAGGCTGGGGTCCGTCAGACGCCATCGGTTTCGATCGTGCATGTGGAGGGGGAGCTCTTCTTTGGGGCAGCCGATCTTTTCCGCACCCAGATTCAGCGCACTTGTGGTGATCCAAATCTACGCATCATCATCTTACGCTTAAAAAACGCACGGCACATGGATGCCACCAGCGTCATCGCGCTGGAAGAGCTTGTAGCGTTGCTGCGCCGCGATGGTCGTGATTTGCTGATCAGCGGTGTGATGAAGGATGTTTATAAAGTGCTTCGTGATTCTGGTGTCGTGGATATCATTGGCAAAGAAAACATTTTTCCAGCCAGCCCCAGCAATCCCAATGTGGCCACGCGCAACGCTTTAAAACGCGCCCAAGAGATCCTCGGCACCACGGAAGCCGACGTGAAGATCTTCTTTGATCCGAGCAAAAGTAAGGAAGACTAGCTGCTCAAGGCAGTCGCCAGACGCGGGTGGGGGCGCAGAGCCAGGTGGCTAGGCGGGTGTGGGAGGAGGTGTATTCGCCGCCCATGGCCCAGGGGGAAAAGGCGGGCAGGATCCAGCGCTGTTGGCGTGGGGTGATTTGTTCTTGGACCAAGGCTGCTAGCTTGAGTTTCAATCCGGCGCCATCTTTTAAATGCACGGCGGGGTGCTCGTGACCGGTGATGTGGATGGTCTTGGAATGGGTGATGGTGGTGCCGGCAGCGGAATGGGTATAGACATCCACGTCTGAAGTCTGCTCCTGGGTCCAGCGATGGCCATGGGTGAAGGTGAACTCGCCTTCATGATGCGTTTCCACGAGATTCCAGCTTTTCCGCAATGGGGGGCGATCATGGTTTCCCTGGATGCTGATGAGTTCAGGGACCTCTTCCTGGATGCGTTCTAGGAAGGCGTGTGTCTCTTCAGCGCTGCTTTTGCCGTCCATGATGTCGCCGACTAAAATGAGGCGCTTGGGGCGGTGATCGTGGATGAGAGAGACGAGTGTCTGCTCGCAAATTTCCATACCCCAATCAGGCAAGAGGTCGCCATGGAGTTGGCGGCGGAGTTCGTAGCCGTAGTGTAAGTCAGCCACAGCCATCCAGCCCTCTTTGACATGAATGAGGGCGCGTCTTGAATCCAGTCGGATGTCGGGGGCGATTTCTGTGCTGGTAGGTTTGGCGGTGGGTGAAAGTCTCAAAGGCCTCCACCCATCGCCCAGCGAACGGGAAAAAACAAACCGCGATGCGGAGTTAGATGAAATTAGGTCGTCTCCAAGCCGCGGGCCATGACGACTTTACCGGTGCGGACGGTTTCCACGATGTTGAACTTGCTGAGCAGGCGGACGGCGGCGTCTAGCTTGTCGGTGTTTCCAGCGATGAGAGCGATGAGGCTGTCTTCTTGCAGATCGACGGTCTTACCGTTGTAATGCTCGATGATTTGCAGGATCTCGGTACGTTCGGCTGCGCTGGCGGCGACTTTGACGAGGACGAGTTCTTTGGAAACGGCGTCACGATCGGTGTGCTCGATGCAATGAATGACGTCGATGAGCTTATTCACCTGCATGATGATCTGGTGCAGGCCTTCTGGATGACCGCTGATGCCAATGGTCATGCGGCTGAAGCGTGGATCACGAGTCTGGGAGACGACCAGAGACTCAATGTTAAATCCGCGACGGCTGAAGACAGCGCAGATGCGGCCGAGGACGCCAGGCTGGTTGTTCACCATGACGCTGAGCGTGTGGATGTTGATGATGTCAGCTTGGGGAGCTGGCTTGATATCGGTGGTGGCGGGGATGCGGTCGCTCATGGGATGGATGATTTACGATGTTTGATTGAAAGGGATGGAGAAAGATCAGTCTTGGCGTTTCAGGCGTTTTTGAGCGATCTGGATGTAGTTGGAATCTTTTTCGATGCCGAGCCAACGACGGCCCAGACGCTGGGCAGCTGCGGCAGTGGTGCCAGAGCCGAGAAACGGGTCAATGACGAGGTCGTTAGCGTCGCTGGAACAGGCGACGAGTTTCTCGATGAGATCGATGGGCTTCTGGGAGGGATGGCCGCACTTTTCCTTGGAGATGCCTTTCAGACTCGGGACGCGGAGGATGTTGGTGGCGAACTTGCCGGCATCCAGATGGGCACGGCGGGCATCCATGTCTTTGTAGCGCTTGTCTTTGAGGTAAGTCTCAATGGTCTTGGCGTCATAGGGGATACGAACAGCCTCTTTGTTAAACTTCACTTTGTCACTCTTACGCATCACCAGGACCATTTCATATTGGGGCGTGAAGCTATCCCGGCGCTCATCGTAGCCAACCGCACGGTCCCAGATGATGAGATCGTGAAATTGATGTTGGAGGGTGAGACGGGACATGAGGTGGAGAAAGGCGTGCTCGCGTTTGCCTAGCTGGCCGAAGATGAAGCAGAGACCGTCATCGCGTAGGACACGCATGGATTCGCCGACCCAGGCCTCACACCAAGTGAGGTAGTCTTCAGCGGTTTTCCATTGAGTATCCCAGGCTTCATTTTCGAGAACATTGAAGTAAGGCGGATCGGCGATGATGGCTTGAGCGATGCGATCAGGAAGCTTTTGCAGCTCGGTGAAGGCATCGCCTTGGATGATACAGTTGGTTTTCATCGGGCCATGCAAAGAGGCGGACAGGGGTGTCCGCGCTCCCTTCGGTTAGGTCGAACCGGTGGGTTTTTCCATTTTATGCTTCGGAGCTTCGGTGAGCATGTCTTCGAGCGCGGCACCTGCAGGGATCATCGGGAAGACGTTCTCGTACTTGATGCACTCAGCCTCGATGATGCAGGGGCCGTCGTTGTAATCGAGAGCCTGTTGCAGGACACGCTCGACATCTGCAGGGCGGCGGATGTGCCAGCCTTTGATGCCGTAAGCTTCACCGAGCTTGACGAAGTCGGGGTTACCGATGAGGTCCACACCGCTTTCGCGGTTTTCAAAGAACAATTCCTGCCACTGACGCACCATGCCGAGATAGCTGTTGTTCAGGATGAGGATCTTGATCGGAAGTTTGTGGATGGCAGCCGTGGCCAGCTCAAACAAGGTCATCTGGAAACCGCCGTCACCCGAGATGGAAACGACGAGCTTGTCAGGGCAGGCGAGCTGCGCACCGATAGCTGCTGGGAAACCGAAGCCCATGGTGCCTGCGCCGCCGGAGCTGAGCCAGTGGTAGCTCTCGTCGTTCTTATAGAACTGAGCGGCCCACATTTGGTGCTGCCCCACATCGGTAGAGATGATGGCCTTACCTTTGCTGAGATGATACAGTTCATCAATGACCTGCTGCATGCGCAGACCGCCCTGCTTCTTGTAGGTGAGCGGGAATTTCTTTTTGTAGCCGTCGAGGTGAATCAGCCAGTCTTCCGTGGGCAGTTTCTCCACATGTGGAAGCAGATCTCTGAGAGCGGCCTTTGCATCTCCTTTGATCATGACGTCTACTTTGATCATCTTGTTAAACTCGGCCGCATCAATGTCGATGTGGATGAGCTTGGCGTTGCGGCCAAACATGTGCGGTTTGCCGATGATGCGGTCATCGAAGCGGGAGCCGACGTTGAAGATCAGATCGGCTTCGCAGATGGCCTTGTTAGCATAGGCGGTGCCGTGCATGCCGAGCATGCCGAGGGAAAGGGCATGGGTTTCTGGGAAGACACCTTTGCCAAGAAGGGTTGTGACGACTGGGCAGCCGAGCGTTTCAGCCAGCGTGAGAAGTTCCTTGTCAGCACGGGCGATCATGGCACCTTGGCCAGCGAGGATGACTGGGCGCTTAGCACCTGAGAGCAAACGGGCGGCTTCTTTGATGCCAACCTGATCAATCTTGAAGTTTTCTTCGGGATGGTAGCCAGGAAGATCCATCGGCTCATCAAAGGTGCCGGTAAAGGCGCCTTGGCTGATGTCTTTTGGAATGTCGATCAGAACGGGACCTGGGCGACCAGTGGTGGCGATGTGGTAAGCCTCTCTGGCAACGCGGGGCAGGGCATTCGAGCTCTTCACCAGAAAGTTGTGCTTCACGACGGGGGCCGTGATATTAAAAATGTCGGCTTCCTGGAAAGCGTCCTTACCGAGCATCCAGGTGACCTGTTGTCCGCAAAGGATGATCATTGGCACGCTGTCCATCTGGGCCGTCATGATGCCGGTCACGGTATTGCCAGCGCCAGGGCCGGAAGTTACGAGAACAACAGCAGGCTTGCCTGTGGCGCGGGCGTAACCGTCAGCCATGTGCACAGCGCCTTGCTCGTGGCGGACGAGAATGAACTTCATGTCCGTCTTCACGGTTTGCAGGGCATCGAAAATCGGAATCGCGGCTCCGCCGGAGTAACCGAAGACGTACTCGATGCCGAGGTCGCCGAGAGTTTTAATAAGCGCCTGCGCGCCGTCCATTTTAGGTGTGCTCATGTGGGTGATGGTTGAAAATTGCAGTTTCGGAGGCTAATTTGCACGATTTGGATCTATTCACAATCGAAAGTTTGCAAATTTCAGGCGAACATTGCTTTCACTGCGTTTTGAATCGTCCGAAGATTGTCATATTTGAGGTAAATAACGTTTTTTTGATCGCTCCGTGTTTTGGGAATGTCCATCCGAAGCCTAGTTAAGTCGTTCTGGATTTTCGGAGCGACCATCCAACGCATCATTAAGGCGTTCTGATTTCCAGAATGACTACCCAAAACGTAATAAGGGAGTTCCGAATTCCTAGAGTGACCATCCAATGAGTCGTTAAGTCATTCTGATTTCCAGAATGATGACCCAACATCTAATGAAGTCATTCCGGGTTTTCAGAATGCCTTCCGAATCGTTTCCCCGCTCGTTCCGGATTTTCGGAGTGAACTCAGCGCACGAGTAGCTCTTCCCCGCGATACATGACGCGCTCGACCATTCCCTGAAGGGTTTGGTCGATGAAAGGGGTGTTGATACTCTTGGACTTCATGAAATCCCGGCTGAAGGTGGTGCTGCGGGCTGGGTTAAAGAGGATGAAGTCAGCGATGCCGCCCTCGATAATTGGCACTGGCTGCAATTTCATGATCCGGCGTGGCTCAGCAGAATAGCGTTTCACGATGAGGTCCCAGCCGAAGGTGCCTTTGGAAATGAAACGATCGTAGAGAGAAACGAGCGCGGTCTCTAATCCTGTGATGCCAAAGGGCGCGCTGGCAAAGTCCTGGCGTTTTTCAAAGGGCGTATGAGGTGCGTGGTCGGTGGCAATGACGTCAAACCATCCATCGATGAGGCCCTGAAGGAGGAGCGCGTTGTCTTCCTTGGTGCGCAGGGGCGGGTTCATTTTATAGTTGGTGTCGTAATCACCGATGTCCTCCTGACTGAACATGAGGTGGTGTGGGGCGATCTCGCAAGTGACACGGATCCCACGATCCTTGGCGCGCTTGATCGTCTTCATACCCTCAGCAGTGGTGACATGTTGGATATTCAGGTGAACGCCGGTGAACTCGGCTAGGCGGATGTCGCGTGAGATACCAATTTCTTCGCTGATGCTCGGGATGCCTGGGAGACCCAGAGAATAGCTGATCTTGCCCTCATGCATGCAGCCTTTTCCGCTGAGTTCCTTCACCTCGCAGTGACTGGCGATTGGCAGATCATAGTCGCGGGCATACTCCATGGCGCGGCGCAGGACCTGGGGATTGTCCACGGGGAAACCGTCGTCAGAAAGCATGACGGCTCCAGCAGACTTCATCGCAGCGATGCCTGCGAGATCTTCACCCTTGCGGCCCTTGGTGATGGCTCCGGTGGTGAAAAGAGTGGTCCCGATGCGGGTGCGGCGGGCACTTTCCAGGACGGTGCGGACGACACCTGCATTGTCGATGGCAGGCGAGGTGTTGGGCATCATGACAAAGCCTGTGACGCCACCATTGATCGCGGCTTCGGCACAACTGGCAATGTTTTCTTTGTCCTCCTGCCCAGGCTCACGCGCATGGACATGGATATCAAAAAGAGAGGGCAATAGAATACGACCCGTGCAGTCGATGATTTCACAATCAGTAACTCCTGTGATCTCTGGGGCGACACCGATGATGCGACCGGCCTCGACGAGGACGTCAGCATTGAGGAGTTTTGGTGAATCTTCAGAAGCGATCAGGGCGTGGCGGTAGAGGCGTTTCATGCGGTGGCAATGATCAGCATCATGACGCGGGGTCGTGCCCGAGGCAAGTGCGGCTCACTCAGAAGAGGTAGTGTCTTGGATTGAAATCATGGGATTCACTTTAGCCATACTTCGTGCCTGTTGCGTTTAGTCTTTGGTCATGATTTGAGGTCATGGCCTGTCATGACTTTTCATTTTTCTAGGTAAACCCAAAACCCATGCTGGAAATGGGCATCGCATGAACGACAATCAAGCTTATGAATTTAGTCTCTAGCCCCACCGTATCTCTGGCAGATGGGGAAGATCGTCGGGAGGTAGCTCCCGTAAGCGGTTCAGAGTTACGTTGGGTGTACTGGATTGGCTATGGCTTTGTTGCTTGGATGGTCTTGGCTCCGTCTTTGTGGATCACTTCGGATTTGATAGATGACAGGTTAAATCGCCGAGCTTTTTGGTTTGGCCTGATGGCGGTAATTTATTGTGGCTGGTCACTCTTAGGGGTGCGACCTGCTCTTCGAGAGCTACGCTATGAGATTGTGAAGGAATCTTCTCTCGATGAGTTTTCAGGGCTTTGGAAGGCGGTGTATATTTTTGGACTACTGCTCTGCGCTTTGATCAGCATGATTCTAGCAGATGGGCGTGATCCACATGGCATCCAGCAGTTTTTATGGTTTCCAGTTTGTGGCTTTTCGGTATTATTGCTGAGGGGGAAGTGGATTTGGCTGGCTCTATTTATGGGGCATTTGGTGCCGATGATTTGCGTGGGAATGATGTTCAGTCCGAACTGGGGTTTGGTTTGGTTTTTAGCGCAGGGATCTATCAGCGTTTTCTATGTCACCTGCTTGTTTGTGGCACAGCACTCGGCGCGGCAGCGCACACAGATTTTTAGGATGGCTCTGGAACTGCGGGATTCTAACAGCCAGCTGGAAAAGCAGGTCGATCAGGCTTCGGTGCTGGCTGTGGCACAGGAAAGAAATCGCCTAGCGCGGGAGATTCATGACTCTGTGGGGCATAGCTTAACGGTGGTCGGTGCCCAACTGGCTGCTGCGGAAGCTCTGCTAATACAGTTTCCTGAGCGTGCGCTCGCGGCTGTGAAAAAAGCGCATCATTCCAGCCAGATTGGTCTTGAGGAGATCCGCAGATCGGTCTCTGCACTCAGAGCGACTCCAATGGAAAAAGGCTCGCTCATGGAGTCGCTACCTGTCTTAATCTCAGGAGTGGAGCGGGGGGATTTTAAGATCCAACTCAAACAGCATGGAGTGAGCCGCCCGCTGCCAGCTTTGGTTGAGTTAGCGCTGTATCGCTGTGCGCAGGAGGGACTGACCAATGCCTGTCGTCATGCGGATGCCCATTTTGTGATCGTCAGTGTGGACTTTTCAGCTCATGCCTCCGTGAAGATCGAGATCAAAGATGATGGGCCTGGTTTTGATAACCATGTTAGCATGGGCCATGGTTTGAAAGGCTTGCAAGAGCGGGCCAACTTACTTCATGGTGAGTTTCGTTTTGGCAGAGGTGATCATGGTGGTGGCTGGTGCTGCCTGGAGATCCCAGCCTGATTTTACCATGAGCGCTCCTATTAAAACTTTGCTGGTGGATGACCAAGTGCTCTTCCGTGAGGCCATTTCCACGCTGCTTTCACTTGATTCAAGCATCGAGATCGTAGGTGAAGCCGGCAATGGTGTGGAGGCACTTCAGCTTGCTGCAAAGTCGCAGCCTCAAGTCGTCTTGATGGATCTACGAATGCCGGTGATGGATGGAGTGGAGGCAACACGCCGCCTGCGCGCAGCTCATCCTGGAATGCGTGTGCTGGTTTTGACGACCTTTGATCTTGAAGAAGAGGTTTTTGATGTGCTGCGGGCGGGTGCTGCGGGTTACATCCTCAAAGATAGTCCTTCGGCGCAATTGGTGGAGGCCATTAAAGTTGTGAATGCAGGGCATGCTTATCTTCAGCCTTCAGTAGCTGGCCGAGTGGTGGCTGAGTTTAAGCGGTTGTCAAAGGCCGCTCCGTCCATTCATCACGCAGACCCTTTGTTGCATCAGCTTTCGACCAGGGAAGCCGATATCGTTCGACTGCTAGCTCGTGGCATGAGCAACAAAGAAATCGCCGTGGCCCTTTTTCTTACCGAAGGAACGGTGAAAAATCATATGACAAGTATTTTGGAGAAATTTGATGCTCCTGACCGCACCACTGTAGCGCTGCGTGCTCGGGATCTTGGTCTAACCTAGATTCAAGCACACTTGAAGATTTAGCGTGGCACCGGTCCCACGCTGGGACCGGAAAAGTAGGCTGCGTCGTAGATGGCACAGCCATCAGGGCGCTTACCGCGAATGACATCTTCGACCCACTTAACGATTCGGCGGATAATTTTATCCATCTGAAGATGAAAGTGGGCTTGGCGTGGGATCATCCAGTCTAACTTTGCATCCATGTAACCGGCGACAATGGAGACATCTTCTGGAACGCGTAGATTGTTCTGCCGCAAAAAGCTAAGCACCGTCAAGTGATAGGAGTGCATGCCCACGATCAGGGCTGTCGGCGGAGTGACACGGAACATTTCTTTAAGGGCAACCTCAATGCCATGAGGGTCAGAGGAAAATTCCGGGAGATGATAAGACGAGGCGGCTGACACGCCGCGCGTGTTTAACTCCTCTAAAAAAGCCTGACCCGAGGTGCTGATACTAGGCTGGCGAATAATCGGCGGCGCGAGGTAGGCGATACGCCGATGCCCCAAGGAGATCAGGTGCCGAGTGGCCTCACGGATCGCAGGAACGAGGTTGGTCCCAGAGCCTGGCAGGCTTAGATGACGATGTCTTCCGCCCCAAGCAACGGTGACAAAAGACTGTTGTTCAAACCACTCTAGGACATCACTGGATGCTGCCATGACGATCCAAACATCGGCTTCATTGGCTGCGACGTAGCGTGAAATTCGCTGCGGTTGATGGTCGAAATCCGCGAGTGTACGGTCAGTAAATTGGCAATTGCAGCCTGCATCGGTCAATTGCCGCTGCAATTGCAAAGCGTGAGTGACAAGGTATGAGGCAAAGTGCTCCATATTCATGTCTGGGAAAATATTCACGCGAAGAGCCTTAGACTTGGTTGGCTGTTCACCGTCGATAGCTGAATCATTGACAATGACGCGGGGTTTGCCCTTACCACCGCTGCGGATGAGGCCGCTTTTCTCTAATAGAACCAGCGCGCGACGAACGGTGTCGCGAGAGACACCCAATTCTAAGGAAAGTCGATCCACGCCAGGGATCTGATTCGTGGCGTTCTTGTTTAACAGCCAATCTTTCAGGTGTGCTGCGGTCTGTTCTGCTGCTGAGAGTTTGTGTAAAGCCATGGTAAATCAGGAATTGGGGTTACACGACACTCTAGTGAATTGCATGGAGGATAATTTAAGCCTCCATGCTTTTTTTTCGCTCAGTTGGTTCGTTTATCTTTTTTTGTAACCCCCATTTAACGCTAGGGTGTTAAACTTGTTTCATTGAAAATACTTTCTCAGAATAGCCACAAAATAAAGAATCAGATGTGGATATGGCAAAATATCCCCCGAAATCAAAGAGTAAATAGGATTGATTTGACGAAATCGAGCTCAGATGTGCTCCCTGCGATTTGCCTTAATCATTAGGCAGTCAAAGATTCGGCTTACCATCAATTCTCGGCAGATGGATCAAAGACGGATCATGCTCCAGAACGAAGGGCGCAGACTTTGTTGGGCTTCTGAGCGGGCTGATTCGCTGAGGAATTGAGCCACAAATTCAGCGTTGCTAGCACCCTTACCGGACTGGCCAAAAGCAGGCATTGCGTCCCAACCAAGAGTCATTTCTTTTTCAGCCAACTTGAAGGCTGGCATCGCATTCCAACCCAAATTCAGGTCACCAGCTTGAATGCGTGAGGAAGAATTGGTGGTGAAGGAAGTGGTTTGAGTGTTCATCGTTTTTGAGAGTGAGAGTTTCGTTTGTGAGATCGAATCGGTTTTGAGAGGCTCTTTATCGTTTTTGGCTTTTCAGGAATGAGATGAAATTTGGTTTCGAGTCGCAATTTTGAGAATTACATGCCAAA
>JAIXOU010000069.1 GCA_027486585.1 Verrucomicrobiaceae bacterium
CACCCCAAGGTAAAGATCGTCGCGCTCTGCGATGTCGATACCAAGCACATGGCAATGGCGGCAAAGGATTTCCCTGAAGCCAGTCAACACCGGGATTGGCGAGAGCTCCTGGCAAAGCATGGTGACAGCTTTGATGCGATCACCATCGGCACCCCTGATCACAGCCACGCGGGGCCATGTGTGACGGCACTGCGAGCGAAAAAGCACGTCTATCTTCAAAAGCCCATGGCACCAACTCTGCATGAATGCCGAGTGATCACTGAGGAAGCTAAAAACGCGGGCGTCGTCACCCAGTTAGGCAATCAGGGCCGCTCCAGCATTGAGGCACGCATGACGGTGGAGATTCTCCGCAATGGCGCCATTGGCAAAGTAAAAGAGGTGATCATGTGGGAAAATAAACCGCTGAATTGGTGGCCTAAAAACACCACGCTTCGTCCGCAGGCCGACGCCTTACCCAAAGGACTCGACTGGGATCTCTGGTGTGGCGTGCGCAGTCCAGTCCCTTACCTAGCAGACACCTATCATCCACAAAGCTGGCGCGCTTGGTTTGATTTTGGCTGTGGCGAAATGGGGGACATGGGCTGCCATCATTTTGACACGACCTTTGACGCCCTAAAACTCACCGCACCGACTCGTGCACGCCTGACGTATGGCGGCAGCAGTGGTGCCCTCTGGGGTGCCAGCCGCATCGTGGAATTAGATTTCCTTGGCAGCGAATTCACGGCGGATGATCAGGTGCGCATCACCTGGAATGATGGCGGCGCTGAACCTGACATGAGCAAAGTGAAGATGCCTAAAGCACTGACTAAATTTCCAGCCTCAGGCACTTTCTTCCTCGGCACCGAGGGAGCTATTTTTAAACCTTATGGCCTGCGACCCTTCGTTTTACCCGAGGAGACCTTCCCAGCAGAGAAATACCCGAAAAGTCTTAAAGGGCAGGATCACTATCATGATTGGGTGAATGCCATCCTCCATGGTGAAAAAAGTTGCGCCGACTTTAGCCATGGCGGTCCCCTCACTGAATCCGTACTTGTGGGCACTCTCACCGACCGCTTTCCGGGTCAGTGGCTGGAGTTTGACCGGGAAGCCTGCCAAATCAGCAATCATGAAGCGGCGAATCAGTTGGTGAAGCGCCCTTATCGCGATGGCTGGCAGATTCCTGGTTTAGGATAGCCAAAAGCTCATGGATAACAGAATCCGTCACTCCCATAAACCGGAGGTTGCAGCCTAGTGGCTCTGCTCGTTAGGTACTGCTTATGCTACGAGTTCTCATCTTTCTCACCCTGAATGCTTCGCTAGCAGCGCAGACGGCTTTTGATGCAGCTGGATTAAAAGCATTGGAACAAATCGTTGAGCAGGCTGTGGCGAAAAAAAATCCGCCTGGCGCTGTCGTTTGGCTAGAGCACCAAGGCCAGTCTCATACGGTGGTCAAAGGTGATCGTGAACTGGTGCCTGTGCGGGAAGCCATGATACTGGATACCCTTTTTGACGTAGCCTCACTGACGAAGGTGATCGCCACGACTCCATCCATCCTGGTGCTCATGGATCAGGGGAAGCTGAAACTAGAGGCACCTGTATCACAGTATTTACCGGAATTTGAGGGAGATGGTCGCGAGCTGATCCGTCTGCGTCATCTGCTGACTCACACTTCCGGATTGAGTCCTGGCATTCCCAGCCTGCCGACTTGGGTGGGTTATCAGGAAGGCATCCGCCGTGCGGTCACAAGTGTCCCTCAGGCAGCGCCGGATAGTTTCTTTCGTTATAGTGATATCAATTTCATCCTGCTCGGTGAGATCGTTCGCCGAGTGAGTGGGGAGACGTTGGATGTTTTTGCGCATAAGCATGTTTTCCTGCCGCTCAAAATGACTTCGACGCGCTTCACGCCACCAGTCGATTGGCGGTCACGCATTGCGGCCACCGAGCGTGATGAACTTGGGGCCATGCTGCAAGGCGTGGTTCATGATCCCACTTCTCGCCGCATGGGTGGAGTCACGGGCCATGCAGGTCTGTTCACCACTGCCGCAGATTTGGCACAATACGCACGCATGATTCTGAGCGGTGGTGAACTGGGCGGGGCACGTGTGTTAAAAGCTGAAACCATAAAGCTCATGAGTCAGGTGCAGTCGGCCGCAACGGTGCTGGAAAGGCGCGGACTTGGCTGGGATATCGACTCAACTTACAGTCGCCCGCGCGGCAGCCTTTTCCCACTTGGTTCGTTCGGCCACACAGGATTCACGGGCACGAGTTTATGGATTGATCCAGCATCTCAGAGTTTTGTGATTTTCCTCAGTTCTCGCCTGCATCCTGACGGCGGCGGCAGCGTACGTGATCTTTACGAGCTCGTCGGAACAGCCGCCGGCAAATGCATCCCTGGATTTGATTTTCAGAACGTGAATGGCGCTTTAACCAAGCGTGAAACGAATGAAGTGCCAACGGTCCTCAATGGCATTGATGTGCTGCAACGAGATGGATTTGCTTCGCTGAAAGGATTGCGAATCGGACTGATCACTAACCACACAGGCATGAATGCTGAGCGACGCAGCTCGATTGATCTCCTTCATGAATCGAAAGTCCTGCAATTGCGCGCCCTCTTCAGTCCTGAGCATGGCATCCGTGGTGAACAGGATCAGGAGAAAATCTCAGACACCAAAGACGCCAAAACGGGATTACCTGTCTTCAGTTTATACGGTGAGTCACGTGCACCGAAACCTGAACAACTCACCGAACTGGATGCACTGGTGTTCGACATTCAAGACATCGGCTGCCGCTTTTACACTTATATTTCAACCTTGCGCTTATGTCTGGAAGCAGCGGCTAAGGCGGGCAAAAAGTTCATCGTTCTGGATCGGGTCAATCCGATAGGTGGAATCCAAGTGGAAGGTCCCTGTATCGTCGACAAAGAGACGTTTACAGCCACTCACCCGATCCCGATTCGCCATGGAATGACCGTCGGTGAACTAGCACAGATGATGAATGCAGAACGCAAGATCGGCGCAGACCTACAAATCATCCCCGTGGAAGGCTGGCGGCGTGACCAACTCTTCGATCAGACGGGCCTGCCCTGGCAGAATCCGTCCCCGAACATGCGTTCCCTGGAAGCGGCGCTGCTTTATCCGGGCGTGGGTTTATTGGAGTTCAGCATCAGCGTCGGACGCGGCACGGACACGCCTTTCCAGGTGCTCGGTGCTCCTTATGTGGATGACCTTCGACTGAACTACGAATTGAACAAACTTGGACTGCCCGGCCTGCGTTTCTTGCCCGTGCGATTTACGCCCACGGCCAGTGTTTTCAAAAATGAACTCTGTGGCGGCGTGCGCCTCATCATCACCGATCTCGAGGCTTTAAAACCCGTCGCGACAGGCATCGCCATCGCGGCAACATTGCATCGACTTTACCCAAAGGAGTTCGCTCTGGAAAAAGTGAACACGCTGCTGAATCACAACAAACTGCTGGAGCTGATCCGCACAGGCAAGGACTGGCGAATGATCATCAAGATGTGGGAAGATGAAATCGACACATTCACGCTCCGGCGCGCGGCAGTATTGAGGTATTGAGTTCGCTGACTTCAGCTTCTTTTAAGCTTGCAGGATGAGGACGATCTCTGATTCTCTGTGATGGAACCCACCACTGAAACACTCATCCAAGCCGCACTCGCCGAAGACGTTGGTCCTGGCGATGTCACGGCGACTTATTTTGTGCCGGAGGGCTTGAGATCAAAGGCCGTCATTGTGGCGCGGGAGCCTGGGGTCATGGCTGGCATGGAGATCGCTCAGCGGGTTTTTGGGCTGGTGGATGAGCGACTGGAAACGCGTGCGCTGAAGCAGGACGGCGAGCCGTTCAGCAAAGGGGAGGTGGTTTTAGAAATCAGCGGGCCGACTCGCGGCATTTTGACTGGCGAGCGCACGGCACTGAATTTTCTTCAACGGCTCTGTGGCGTGGCGGCACAGACGCGGAGACATGTCGAAGCAGTCAAACCGCATCCTGTGCAGATCTGGGATACTCGAAAGACGACTCCAGGTTGGCGGTTACTTGAAAAAGCCGCTGTGAAGGCTGGTGGTGGCACGAATCATCGCATGGGACTCTATGATCATGTCATGGTGAAAGACAATCACATCGCGGCCAATGGCTCCTCGGAGGAATTGCAGTCAGCGATTGATCACGTCCGCGCCGAGCGCCCAGGCACGCGCATTCAGCTGGAATGTGACACCCTGGAGCAGATGGAGCGTTTTCTAAAATTGCGTGGTGTGGACATGCTCCTAATGGATAACATGGGCTGCGAAAAATTGCGCCAAGCAGTGCAAATGAATGCAGGCAGGCTCTGGCTGGAAGCCAGCGGCGGAATCACGCTGGAGACGATCCGTGACGTGGCTGCGACGGGCGTCAATGCCATCTCGGTGGGTGCCCTGACGCACTCTTCCCGCGCCCTAGATCTGGGCTTGGATTTTGTCTAAACCACAAAAAAGCCCGAGGAGATCCTCGGGCTTCAATGAAACGGATTCAGATCCAATTACTCGACCTTCATGATGCCGTTCATGAGCATGCCATGACCGGGGAAGGTGCAGAGGTAAGGGTAGTCACCAGCGGCAGGAGCGGTGAACTCGATGACTTCACTCGTGTTTGGCTGGAGCAGCTTGGTCTTGAACAAAATGTCCGTCGAGTCTGGAATGAAACCTTTGGCCATGCCATCGGGAGCTGCGGCCATGGCCATGGCAAGACCGAGTAGCTTGTCTTTGGTGCCTGGCTTGGCGATGACGATGTTGTGCGGCTGTGGGACAGCTGGGTGGGTGTTATTGAAGGTCAGCTTCACTTTTTGACCAGCTTTGACTTTGAATTCCTTGGTGTCGTAGGCCAGCGGGTTAGCGAGGTCAGGCTTGATGGTGATTTCGAGCGCAGCAGCAGGTGCTGCTGGAGCGGCCGCAGGAGCAGCGGTGGCCGCTGGGGCGGGAGCGGATGCCGCAGGCGCTGACTCAGCAGCGGCGGGTGCCGCTGGAGCAGCAGCTTGGGCTTTGGCTGCGCCAGAGCTTTGATTGTAGCTGCCAAGGATAAAGGCAGAACTCCAGAAGAGAGCAAAACCTGCGACTGCGATGGCGATGAAGATATTCAAGACCGACCAGATAGACTTGTCAGAGGATTCGGAATGGGGGGAATGTGCAGACATGATGAGCGTTTAAGAGAATTCCATCCAAGCACAGAGAAAGGGGAAAGCAACCCGCGAGAAAGGTCGCTTTTCGGTAACGGCTGAAGCTGGTGATCATCCGCCAAGGAGTGACTTGCCTCTGGGCTGCCTTCTGCCAGATTAAAAAATGACTCCCGATGACGCAGCGGAACCCATTCCTGAAACTTTTCGTATCCTTTTCCTCGGGGACGTGGTGGGGGAGCCGGGCCGTAAGGCTGTGACGACTCTTTTGCCTTTGCTAAAGGAGGAATTGCAGGTGGATTTCATCATCGTGAATGGCGAAAACGCCGCGGGCGGCCGCGGAATCACCCCGAAGATCGCGATCAGCCTGATGCGAGCTGGCGCGGCGGTCATCACCACGGGAGATCATATTTGGGATCAGAAAGAGATCGTTTCATTTATGCAGGAAGAGCCAAGACTGCTACGCCCGATCAACTATCCAGAAGGCGCACCTGGACAGGGCACCCTGGTTTTACAGACCAAAAAGTGCAAAGTCGGCGTGATCAATCTGCAAGGACGCACCTTCATGAAAGAGGGCATGGAGAACCCCTTCCCTGCCGTGCTCAAATGCGTGACGGAGATGCGCGAAGAAACGCCGGTCATTTTTGTCGATTTCCATGCGGAGGCGACGAGTGAAAAGGTGGCCATGGGCTGGCATCTCGATGGTCTGGTGTCTGCTGTTGTCGGCACCCACACCCATGTGCCCACAGCGGATGAGCGAATTTTGCCCAAAGGTACGGCTTTCCAATGCGACGCTGGCATGTGCGGCCCCATGGACTCAGTGATCGGCAGTCAGATCGAGCCGGTGTTGAATCGTTTTTATACGGCCTTACCCACCAAGTTTGGAGTTGGCCGTGGCGCCGTGCGGATCAACGGGACGCTGGTGACGCTGGACCCAGCCACAGGAAAAGCTCAAAAAATCGAGCGTGTGGCGCGGACTTGGCACGAATAGCGCGTGCATCCATCAAGAGAATCTGCCCAACGATGAATCGAGTTTTGATCCTCTTTGCGCATCCGGCGCTGCATCGCTCTCGGATGAATGCGGCCATGATGGGGGCTGTTCAGGACCTGTCGGGCGTGACCTTTCACGATCTCTATGAGGAGTATCCTGATTATCATATCGAAGTGGATGCTGAGCAAAAGCTGCTGTTAGAGCATGAAGTGATCGTCTGGCAGCATCCTTTTTACTGGTATTCAGCGCCGGCTTTGATGAAGGAATGGCAGGATGTGGTGCTGGAGCATGGCTTTGCCTATGGCGATGAAGGAAAGGCCCTCCACGGCAAGAAGCTGCTGAGCGCTCTGACCACGGGTGGTCCAGAAGAAGCCTATCAGCACGACGGACAGAACCGATTCACCATGCGCGAGCTGCTGGCGCCCTTTGATCAAACGTCCCATTTGTGCGGCATGACTTACCTGGAGCCCTTCATTCTTCATGCGGTCAATCGCTACACCCAGCCTGAGATCGAAGCCGCGGCTCAGCGATATCGCGAGCGCATCCTCGCACTGATGTAATCCAATCCATTGCTTTTGGAACGCAGCTCAACATGACTTCCCATTTTCTCTTTCAAGCCGTCATTTATCTCCTGGCCGCAGTGGTTGCGGTCCCAGTGGCCAAACGGTTTGGGCTAGGTTCCGTGCTTGGTTATTTGATCGCAGGCGTGGTGATTGGCCCCAGTCTTTTCAATCTCGTCGGTCAGGTGGAAGATGTGCAGCACTTTGCCGAGTTTGGCGTCGTGATGATGCTGTTTGTGGTGGGGTTGGAATTGCGTCCAAGCTTGCTCTGGCGTCTGCGGGGCCCGATTCTCGGCACTGGCAGCGCCCAGGTCATACTGACGGCGGCAGCGGCCAGTGGTGTGGCACTGATATCTGGCCAGACTTGGCCGGTCGCTGTGACCATCGGCCTGACTTTGGCCATGTCTTCGACGGCGATTGTGATCCAGTCTTTGGCGGAGCGGAATGTACTGAACACGCGTGGTGGCCAGGCCTGCTTTTCGGTGCTGCTTTTTCAGGACATCGCCGTGATTCCGATCTTGGCGCTTCTGCCTTGGTTGGCACGGGCAAACGGTTCCCAAATAAGCCAGCCAACGGGTCATAGTCATGAATCAGCCTTGGCGCATTTCCCGCCTTGGGCACAAAGCCTGATCACACTGGGTGCGGTGGTGGCAGTGGTCATCGTAGCGCATTATTTCCTGCGCTATGTTTTCCGTTATGTTGCAGCAGCCAAGCTGCGTGAACTCTTCACAGCCGTTGCTTTACTCGTGGTCGCAGGCGTGGCGTATATGATGCAGCTCGTCGGACTCTCTGCCGCGCTGGGCACCTTCATCGCGGGTGTGGTTTTGGCAGAGAGTGAATATCGGCATCAATTAGAAGCGGACGTGGAGCCTTTCAAAGGGCTGCTGCTCGGGCTGTTTTTCATTGCTGTCGGGGCGGGCTTAAATCTCAGCCTAGTCTTAGCTCAGCCTGGTTTGATTGCAGCGCTGACGATTGGACTCATTGGATTGAAGTTTGTTATCCTCCTGGGTATCGGCTCGGCCTTCCGCTTAGGCTGGGGGTCATCTTTTCTCTTTGCCTGCGCCTTGGCTCAGGGAGGCGAGTTTTGTTTTGTTCTACTCGGCATGGCGGGCCAGCAGGGTCTGGTGTCGAGCGATACAGCTGGCCCGCTGAGTGCGGCGATTGCACTAAGCATGGCCTTGACTCCCCTGATGCTGATCTTGAATGATCGTGTCATCCAGCCACGCTTCGCCAAACTGAAAGCGGAGCGTGAGCATGATGCCGTGGAGTCTCATGATCATCCGGTCATCCTCGCCGGCTTCGGACGTTTTGGTCACATCATTGGGCGTTTACTCGAGAACAGTGGCTTTGGCGTTACCGTTCTGGACAATGATCCTGATCAGGTCGAATTGCTGGGACGTTTTGGCATGAAGGCTTTTTATGGCGATGCCTCCCGGGCCGATCTTCTCGCCTCAGCTGGTGCGGCAAAAGCCAAGCTCTTTGTCTGTGCCATTGATAGCGAAGAGAAGTCTCTGGAAGTGATCGACCTCGTTCAGCAGGAATTTCCACATCTACGCATCCTAGCCCGTGCGGTCAGTCGCAGTCATGCCTATGAGCTGATCAAACGAGGCGTCATGGACTTTCGGCGCGATACATTGGGGAGCGCCGTGGATCTCGGGGCCGACATCTTGCGTGCTTTGGGCTACCGAGCGCATCGAGCTCTACGCACCGTGCAGACCTTTAAATGCTACGAAGAGGAAAGCGTGCGGGAGCTGGCCAAACATTATGGTGGAGATCAATCCGCCTACATTTCCATCGCCCGCCAGCACATCCAGAATCTTGAATCTCTGCTGCGTGAGGACATGAAGCGTCAACATCTCGACAACGAGGACGCCTGGGATACCGCTGGACCCAAGAGCTGATTTCTAACGGGCCGTCCCTGCCAAAACTTCGCGGGCTGAATAGTCGCTAAGCAGCTTGGAGGCATTCACTTCGATCAGGCTTTCTCTACCCAGGAACTCCATCAGGATCTTCACGCGCTCTTCACCACTGTGGATGCTATTCACAATGCCTTTGAGTCCTTTCATTGCCCCCTCCGTGAGTTCCACCGTATCACCCACTTTCAGACCGACATTGATTTCTCGGATCACCTGACCGTCCATCTCATCGCGGATAGCCTGAATAATGTCATCTGCCACCGGAGTCATCTGACCGCCAAAATCCACGATGCGAATCACACTTTGCGAGTGATTGACGGCTCGGATCGAGTTCGCAGGAATAAATCGGGCGAAAAAGTAACTCGGAAACAGCGCCTCGATGAACCAAACTTTGCCACGCTTGGTATTTCGCTGAAATTTGATGCGCGGGCAGTAAGTCTCCACATCCGGCAATCCCTGCATCAGCCCTGCCGCGATGTGCTCACACTTCGGTCGCGAATGGATGACATACCAGGCTGGCGTTTCAGAAAACTTCATGTCGCTGAAGTAACAACGTGGCAGGCAACGAGGCAACGATAAAGGTCAGGCAAGGCTTTGTCGGCGGAGTAAACTGAACCCACTCAAGGCGTGGCCGCAGGGCTGGGGGCGGCAGGCTTGGCTGGCGCAGGCGTACTGGCGGAAGACGAGCTGTCAGAGTCTTTTTTGGCAGCGGCTTTATAGGAGTCGCTGCGGTAGTCGGTGATGTAGAAACCGTTGCCTTTGAAGATGAAGCCTGATCCTAGACCAATGAGACGCTTCACGGGACCGGCGCACTCTTCTTTAGGGCAATCGGTCAGATGCGAGTCCTTCATGGACTGCTTGGCTTCGAAGTGGTGACCGCAGGTCTGGCATTCGTAGTCGTAGGTAGGCATGGCGTGATCGGATCAAATGGGGGATTGGAAAGGTGAAGCTATGCTGGCGATGCAGCCTGGGTGCAAAAGAATTTCTTCTCTGCACCCAGGATCATTACGCCGCTTAGACCATTTCCGGCACCTCAAAGCCTGCGCGATACTCGCGTTTGAGCATCGCCAGGGCCTCAGGCGTGGCGGTGGGGCCGACGAGGGTTTCTTTTTCAGAGTCAATCTCCAGCATCGTGCCAACACGCAATTCACCTGATTTAAGAGTGATTTCGTTGGCGGTGAGGTGGGCTGGCGTATCTTCGATGACTTCCTGCCAAGGCTGGAAGTCCTTGAGCTGAGCTTTGGCCAGATCGTAGTCGCCGGCTTGCCCAAGACGCCAGGACATGTTGCCAAGATGGCACCAGGCGCTGGAGTAGTGGATTTTTTCGATCTCGCCCTTCAGATCCTCGCTCTTACGGCTGCGGATCGCGGCGATGAAGTTTGCGGCATGAGTCGCTCCGCCGTCGCCTTTGAATTTCTGGATGACTTTCCCGGCTGCATCATGAGCAGAACCGCCACCGCGTCCGCCTTCGTAATAGCCTCCTTCGCATTCGATCACCATGAAAGCGCTGGTGCGGCGGCGGCGATAAACGTCTCCGGCTTTCATGCCTTTGACTCGGGGAAGATTGTGTACGTCCATGATGACAGGCACATCTCCGGTATCAATGTACATGAAATGCGTGTTCGGCGTTTCACCTGCATCATCCCAGCCAAAACGGCCGCCACCCGCGATCACACGCTTCGGTAGGGCAATCTTGTCGCGGAAGACGACGCTGCGCAGGTCATCGAGGATGTGAGGTCCCCAGTTACCCAGCTCCCCATTGCCGGTGTTCCAATTCCAGTGCCAGTCATAATGGAATCTTTTCCGTAGGATCGGAATGTCCTGCGCTGGGCCCAACCAGAGATTGTAATCGACGGTTGTCGGCGGCGTGATCGGCTTGTCCATCTTGCCGATACTGGCCCGCATACCGTAGTGATTGCAGCGCACATACTTGATTTTACCCAGCGTGCCCGTATCTAGATAAGCCTTCAGTTCATCATGAAAAGGGTCACTGCGCTGCTGGGTGCCGCCTTGGACGATGCGATTGTATTTGCGCGCTGCTTTGACGAGCTGACGGCCTTCCCAGATATTGTGGGAGATGGGCTTTTCCACATACACATCCTTGCCGGCCTGGATGGCCCAGATGCTGGCCAGCACATGCCAGTGATTGCCTGTGGAGACGACCACGGCATCGATACTCGGGTCCTCCATGACCTTCCGAAGATCTTGAGTCGTTTTTGCGGTCGGGTATTTCTGTTTGAGGCGATCCAAAACTACCGTATCTGCGTCACAGAGGTAAGCGATTTCCACCCCTGGCACTTTGGCCATGCGTCCGATATTGCCAGTGCCTTGGCCGCCGAGGCCGATACCTGCAATGCGGATTTTATCATTGGCACCCATCACGCGGCTAGCGGAAAGGGCTGTCGTGGCCAGAGCTGTCTGGCGCAAAAAGGAACGGCGAGTAGTGGACGTGGTCATGGGTTGATTGATTTAAGACGCGTTATTTTGAGACAAACAGAACGTAATGCCAGTCTAAAGCTGTCATCGAGTCATAGTTTTCGTGACTTGCCCCGCTGGCGGTCTGGGCGGATGGTCGAGTTAAGATGCAAGAAGCCAAAAACACCGCCAGATCACTCGTCCGACTAGGCTACGATGGTCGCGTCTATAAGACCTTTCGTGGCAGTCTGGCCAAAGAGCGTTTTGACCATGAAGTGCGCGTTTTGAAATATCTGGAAAAACAAGGCTGCAAGTTCGTGCCGCGCGTGCTGGAGACCGATGATGAGAAACTTTACCTGGTGACTAGCAATTGTGGCCAACGCGTGGACCGGCTCACCGAAGATAAACTCCGGCAGATCTACGCTGAACTGGAGCAATATGGCGTGCGCCATGAAGACCCCTACACTCGCAATGTCACCTACGATTCCAAGCAGGGACGCTTTTGCCTCATCGACTTTGAATTTGCCACGATCTTAAATAGGCCCGACCTGGGCCCCACGCCGCCAAACCCTGATCCTGTGGAAAATGGGCCGCGCGGCTGGTGATGGCATCAACCGTGAATTGGCAAACAAACATAAACGTGGTTGCCAGAGGAGGCGTATCTCCGATAAGTTCTTTTTCTCCAGTTTAATGCGCCTTTTGCCAGCCAGCGCAGCCCTCTTTGGGATGCTCCTACCCAGCTCAGGTCAGAACGCGCCGCGTCTGATCTGGCAGCCTGTGCAGGAATACTTCATTCATCAGGAGCCGGGCAAAGAAGCCATGCCGATCTCTGGCACTCGACGCCTGAACTCTTTCACGGCCTACACACACTTGGGAACGGACTTTGGTTTCATGGGCCCGGCTGAGCACGACATCGAGTGGATCAAAGACGAGGTTTTCCCCCATCTAGGTCAGGAGCCCGATGCCTGGGCTGGCATGTGGCACAGCTTGGCAGGCCTTGCGCGCGAACCCCAAAAATCACTGGATTTCACCGCTGCTTGGCCAGACCTGATCCAGTCAAAATATCAAACACGCATTTCCAGTGTCCGCCTGGATGCTCATGGCTATGGGCGGATACGGCTAGAGATCAAATCTGATAACCAGCAGATGCTCTGGTCCGTCGCTCTGACCGTGCCATCCGCTCCAGGCAGCACCCGCATCTTTCCGGTCTCACCGCTGACCTGCACCAAGGCAAAACTGATCAACTGGATCGCTGAACCTGGGTCTGAAATCACCGTCGATGGCCTGTTCCTCGGCGTAGAAGCACCGGATGTCCCCTTTGATGAGTATGTCACCGCCACATCTTATGCTAAGCTGGCGCGCTGCTTTGATGCCGATTCCGGCTTTGTCAAAGATCGCGCCCATCTTGAGGACGGGGCCTTTGAGTCTTTAGCCTCGACGGGCATGTTTGCACTGGCAACCGTGGCAGTCTCCCAGCCACCCCTTGAGATTGTCAGTCCTGAACGGGCGCAAAAGACGCTGAACAAGATTTATCAGGCCGTGAAAGCTCTGGATCGACCTCTCGGAGTGCTGCCGCATTTCGTACGTCGCACCGCCATGGCCTATGCCATCCATCCCGGCACAGAATTCAGCACCGTGGACACGGCTATCTTTTATCACAGCCTCATGCTCGGAGCCGAGATCTTGCAGGATCACAACTTGAAAGATGAAGTGGTCTCTGCCGTGGATCAGATCGACTTTGATAAACTGCGCCTACCCAACGGAGTCATCAGTCATGGCATCAAAGACGATGGACGTACGCTATTAACTCATGGCTGGAAGGACTGGGGTGGCGAAACTGCGCTCGTCATGATGCTGCAAAACATCGTCAATGAAAACGCACCACGCCATAAGATGGAGCGTCCAGGGCAGGCCTGGCAGGGCTCTGGCTTCATTCCTGAATTGCAGAGTCTCTTCTATCCTGACTTTGACAGTGATGAGCCTGATGCCTTGGACGGCGTTAAGTGGGCCCTGTCACGTCACCGCATGTTAGATGCTCAGCGTGATTATGTAACCCGTACTTGGCCCGGCAGCATGGCTGCAAAGCTAGGTATCTATGGACTCTCCGCTGGCGAAGGACCGACAGGCAATAGCTATTATGTGGGCGGAGTGGATCTACCCGATCAGGCCGTATTGCATCCCCATTACATCCTCATGTCAGCTGCCCTGACCGAGCCGCCCAAGACCTATGCACTGCTGCGTCGGCTAGAGAAAGCCAAACTCTTTCCCCCATGGGGCATGGTGGAAACCGTGCCCGTGAATTGCAGCGGCTACCTGCCCATGAACGGGTCCCTCAATGCCGGCTTTGAGGCCCTCGGTGCCTACCATCTCTTTGCCAAAAACCGAGGCGTCCCCAATGCGATCTACGGCGCCAGCCGCCACTCTTCAGAACTGCGCCGCGCCGTTCAGCTCTTCTTTCCCGCGAAACAGGCGCAGTCCGCAGAGACCACGAATGCTGCAGAGTAACACGGAATCCATATGGATTCAGCGGTGAGACAATGGTTTCAACTGATGCGACTCTGCAACAATCTGAGACGATACAAGTAAATGTGTTACTCCTCTGTTTTGGGCTCTGGCAGCAGGAAACCGACGATGAAGCTGATCAGGGCGATGGCAGTACCGACATAACCAGCAGCCATAGCGACGTGGGAGGGGAGAAGCGGACCTTTGCCAGCGAGCATGGGAGCCACGAAACTGGTCGTGACGAAGGCCATGCTAGTGCCGATCATGCGGCCTCCGACATTGGTGGCGAAACTGCCACCAGTGCCACGCAGATGCATAGGGAAGACTTTAGGCAGGTATTCACCAAAGTAGCTGAACTGAGCCACCGTTAGCAGTCCGCAAATACCATAGGCCCAGAGGAAAGCGGGGCCGCCTTGCTCGAATAATTTGAAGTACGTCAGCGGCAGAAGCACCAGGGCTGGGATCTGGAAAATTTTCAGCAGTTTGACGCGGCTGATGCCCCAGATGAGCAGCACAGCGAGAATAATGCGACCGACGAGGCCGCCTAACTCTTGATGGAGCTGTACTTTGTCGCCCATGCTTTTGATCTTTTCGTTGAGTGGCTTGGACTTCACAAAGTTCTCTTTGATTTTGCCGATGAGTTCTTTTCGCGCTGGATCGGTTGGAGCCAGTTTATTGAGTTCCAGATTCAGGCCTTCGGCTTCTTTACGCAATGGAGCCAACTCTTTGGACTCGGCTCTCAGCTCAGGCAGACCAGGCGTGACACGTGCCACCGTGACCTGTAGCGCCCCAAAGGCGATGCCATAAGCACAGGCAGAAAGGGCGGCGGTAACAAGAGTGACCCTCCGAAGCTCCGGGGAAAAGAGAGCTCCAAAGCTGGGGCGTTTCAGCGAACCCGCGGCACGGCGATCAATCCAAACTTGGCTCTCAGGCACAAACGGCAGCAGCAGAGCAATTGGGATGGCTGGCAGAATGCCGGTCATCAGCAAATAGCGCCAGGAACCTGGATCAGTGGCACCGAGGCTGATCGGCAGCCCCCAATGCGGCAGATCCGCGCCATGAGAACTGATCCAAACACTCACGCCCGTGACAAGCAGACCGCCCAATGAGGCAAAGGCCTGGGTGATACCCAGCCATTTTTCTTTCTCTTTTTTATCCTGGAAAACTTCGGCCAGCCAAGTGATGGCGGCTACGAACTCAACACACACGCCGATGAAGGTGGTGCTGCGGAAGAAGATGAACATCGGCAGCGTGGTGGCAAAGGCTGCGCAAAAAGGCGAAAGCGAGTACATGAAGATACTGGCTGCCATGATCTTCTTCCGACCAAAACGATCCACGAGCCAACCGCCCAGCAGACCAAACACGCCGCCACAAAGCGCTGCGATCCAGAGCAGCTTACCCACCCAATCCGTGACCATCGGATTGTTCAGTGGCACTTTCAAAAGCTCCGCAATCGCTGGTGCTGCGACCAACGGTGTCATTAGCAGCTCATAGGTATCGAAAAGAAAGCCGATGCTGGCGATGACGATGATCAGCCAAGTGGTTGTGGTGAATTTGGGTGTGGGCATGGGGAGTTACAGAAGGGTTTGCAGTTGTTTACAATTGTTTACGGTTGTTGACAGTGGTTTTTAGAGTTCCTGCGCACGACGGATTTGGGAGTCACGGAGGTTGTGAATACGGACGGCGAGATCATAAGCTTGATGAAGAATGGGATCGGTTTCTTGGGCGTTAATAAACTCAAGATCGGTTGCGATAATCAAGTCTGAAGCAGTTTCCATCAAAGATCCGTGAGCGAGATTGGTGAAATAAGCCTGATCTTTCAGACTCGATCTTCCAGAGCCTTCAGCCAAGTTGTTTGCCACTGAGACTGCCGCACGAGTCAGCTGACTTGTTAAACCAAATTGTTCTTCATTGGGGAATCTCCGGGTGCATTGGTAAACTTCTACGACCAGTTTTCGAGCCTCCTGCCAGACTTCAAGCTTCTCAAACGGGAACTGCTTTCTCATAGACTTTATGGTTACTTGACGTGAGCGGTTTACGATGGTTTCGCGGTAACTGCTTAGCTGCAAAGGAATCAGCCAACTATCGTAAACAATCGTCAACCACTGTAAACGACAGTAAACGGCTCCCTCACCCATTCATCCCAACAGAGGCCGGAGCATCTCCAGAATCTTCGGCACTTCACCAAAGGGATCAGCGGCGACTTCGTATTCAAGGGTGAACCAACCTTGGTAATTGGCGTCACGCAGGATCTTCAACAGGCGCGGGACGTCGGCGGGCTGGCCTTCGCCTTTTTTGCTACCTTTGGGGCTCATTTCCATCTTGAGCTGAACATTGATGGCGTAGGGTGCGATCTTGGTGAGGTCACCATAGGGATCTTCTGTGTGGAAGTTACCGCTGTCCCAGTTGATGCCTGCCCAGGGGCTATTGGCGGCTTTGACCATCTTGATCAGGTTGTCAGGCTCGGCGACGATGCCCCCATGATTTTCGAGGCCAAGGAACACGCCTTTTTTGGCGGCGTAGTCCAGGCACTCCTGATAGGCTTCCAGACAATTGGCGACGGCTTGTTCCTCACTGAGGCCCTTGGGCTGCGGACCAGCAAACACTCGAATGTGCGGTGCATTCATCAGCGCTGCGTAGTCGATCCATTTCTTCGTGTAGGCGATCTGTTCATCCAACTTTTCACCTTTAGGCAGAGCAAAGTTGTTTCCGATGGCAGTGCCAGCTAACTGCACACCGCGCAGATAGGCGTGACGTTTGACCTCGAGCAGGAATTTCTCATCCACATCAGGCGGGAAGAAGTAGCTGGTGACCTCAGCGCCAGGGACGTTGTTGTCAGCGCACCAGTCGATGAAATCGAGAATACTCCAAGGCTTCTGGTCACCTTTGGGCTTCTGCTCCTTATCCCGCATCCACTGAAAGTGCTCGCGGAAGCTGTAAGCGGCGACACCGAGCTGCATCCGGCTTTTGCCAGCACGGCTGATGGGCTCAATGCCAGGAAGAGTGGTGGCACTCAGTGCAGCTAAGCTAGTGGAGAGGAAATGACGACGTGAAATCATGACAAAAACAGTGAACGCCTTTCAGAGGCGCTGACTAACAGCAAACTGAGCTTATTTTCACAAAGCCAATTCTCTCTGAGCCAAAGTGTGCGTGAAGGGACTGCTGGCAGCCAAGTTGTATTGGCGGATGGCGGTTGCCCAGAAGGGAGCCAGCTCATGATCTCGGGCAGACCAGAGGCGATAATGTAGGTCGGTCACGGTTTCGGTATCATGAATCATGGCCTTAATCTCTTGGGCATTGAGCGATTGAGGCCCTAGTTGAATCATGCGCTGCGCGATCTCGTTGAGGTAGGAGCGGGAGACGTCGATGCTCTTGCGACGGCGCAGCAGACTGACGTGCAGTCCATTCACATAGGGGTCCAAACAGACCTGCATGAGACCATGATGTTTTTCCAGCTCAGGTGGAAGATGGATACGTCCTTTGATTTCAGCCAAGTTATCATTCATCGTGGCTAGCACACTCGGGGGCTCCGTTTCTTCCGTGGTCAGGAAGAAGCCAAAGCGGTGTCCTGAACGCCGGCCCGAGACGACGATGGCCATAGGGATAGCGAGGAAAAGAGCGATGAGAATCGGACTGATCCACAGCAAGAAGGCGTGTGAAACGAACCATCCAAGAATGGCCCAGACGATGCCGATGAGACTGACGACCCAGAAGGTGAAGAAGACTTCTGCCCAGTCCACACCTTCGGCTTTGCGGCGCTGCGTCACCCAGCGCACACCTTTGCCGAGCACGGTATAAACGACGAACTGCGAGTGGAAGATCATCAACACGGGAGCCATGAGCGTAAAGACCACGGTATCTGCCATGCTACTCATGAAGGTGAGCAGTCGCATTTTAAGAGGTTTAAAGAGGCGCCCGGTGAAGACCTCGTCCAACAGTGTGGCGGTCTTTGGCAGGAAGATGAGCGTGGCGGTGAGGCCCAACAGGATCTGCTGCGCCTGTATGGCCTGCGGATCAAGCTGCGGCACAGGTGTGGCTGCTAAAAAGGTGGTAAACAGCAGGAAGAAGAACCAAAGCAGACTGCTGGCATAACTAAGAATGCCATGCACGAAATTGACGCGGCTCATGGGATGCCAACCCTTGGCAAAGACGAGCCAGAAATGCTGCATGTTTCCCTGACACCAACGGCGATCACGTTTCAGCATGTCCACCAGGGTCGGTGGTCCTTCTTCGTAGCTGCCACGATTGGTTGGCAGTAGGCGGACCGCCCAGCCAGCTTTGCGCATGAGTGCAGCTTCCACAAAGTCATGACTCAGGATGTGACCACCAAAAGGTTCTTTACCGGGCAAAGCTGGAAGCGCGCAGAACTTGATGAAGGGCTCCAGGCGGATGATGGCATTGTGGCCCCAGAAATTAGCCTCGCCACACTGCCAGTAATCCAGACCAGCCATGAAAGGCGGACCATAGAGAGCCTGAGCAAACTGCATCACCCGGCCTAACAAGGTTTCAGCACCGATCTGTTTGGGAAAGGTTTGTAGAATGCCGATGCCGGTATTCTTTTCCATGATGCGGGTCATGCTGGTGATCAGCCCACCAGACATGAGGCTGTCAGCGTCCAGCACAAGCATGTAGCGATAGCGCTTACCCCAGCGGCGGCAGAAGTCGCTTACATTACCGCTCTTCCGGTTAATCGGCTTCCGGCGTTTGCGGTAGAAGATTCGACCAAAGGCATTCAGCTGACGACAGAGCTCTAACCAGGCAGCCTCTTCCTCGATCCATTGGCTGGTTTGATTCGAGTCGCTGAGGATGAAAAAGTCGAAGTTTTTCGAATGGCCGGTTTGTTCAAGCGAAAGATAGATCGATCGCAAGCCCTCAAAGACACGCGTCACATCTTCATTGAAGACCGGCATGATGATGGCCGTGCTGGCGGTGATCTCCTCATCGTGATCCTCCGGCTTTAGCGTGCGCCAGAGATCTAGCGTGTCATGACCAGGACGGTTCATCAGCCAAAGGCCAAAGAGTGCCGTCCAGAAACCGACATTTAGCTGGTAATAAAGTGGCGTAAAGACTGCTAACAGCCCCCACTCAGACCAGCGCATCCCGCGCTCTGAAAGGTAAACATACATGAGCCAAGTGCCCACGATGGTGCCCAGTCCGACAAAGGAAAAAAACGTGGCCCGTCTCATGCGGGCGATGCGCTGGGGCGGCATGCCAGTGCTGATCGGAGTCGTGGCCGCTGGGGCTGCAGGCATGCTCATCGGAAGAGAAGATAAAGGTAGGTTAAGACGGCACCCACGATGCCAATGAGAATGGAATAACGCAGGATCGGATGTCGGCCCAAGGTATCAAAGGTGTCTTCAGCCACTTCGGAAACACGACCCAGGTCAATGTCACGCGGAGTCATTTTACTCACCTGCATGCCTGGACCTGAGGCTCGCACTGCGCTGCGCATGGCCTCGATCATATCCTGAGGCAGATTTTCCTTATCCAAGAAAAAGTTTGGCCAGCGTGCCGGGCCACCGCTGAGGTGAAAGCCCAGCCTGCCGCCTGCTTCCAGCTGAGATTCGTTGAGATTCATGTCGCTATAGATTGCGCCCAACCACTCCTTCAGCATGAAGCGCGCCTGCTCGATGCTGTGCGCTGTGGGTGTCTTTTTCGTATCCAGCTTGTGAGCAGCTGCTGCGCGCCGCAGTGTCTCTAGGATCAGCTGCGTGCGGCGGATACGGTTGTGGAGTTGGTAAGAACGAAAGTAATCAGCGAGGCGTGCGTACGCCTCGTTCCATTCTTCCTCGGTCCCTGTTTCAGGGGCAAACTGTATATTTACGGCTTCCATGGATGCTCGATTTTCGAACGGCAGAGAGATGGCGCGGGAATCGGCTTTGGGGAAGCAGAAAGTGAGGCCAGATTCAATCATCTTGGACGATTGCCTCTGGAGCTGTCTGTTGTAACCTCTCTCATGGCACCTCGTAAGCTCACCTATATCTTCCTATCCATCGTTGTCTTAGCCCTCTTGCTGGCGACAGCGGCTTGGCGTTTAGCCGGTGGTAGCGGTGTTGCCGTCAGTCCAGCTAAGTCCCCTTCCCTGACAAAGACTACGCCCGTACAAGATACTCCCAGCTACCCTAAAGGCGATCCTGTGGATAGACTGCGCGCCGCCAAAACCTCCGAGGAACGCGCCGATATCATAAGCCGCTTCATGGCCCTGGGCCATGCGCGGAATCCAGCCATGCTGGTCGATGCCCTGCGCGATCCTGATGTGAAGCTGCGCGTTTCTGCGGTGGAGTATTCTGCCTCGCTCACGCCTCTCGAGGCCTGCGAGGTTTATCGTGCCTCATCAATCAATGACCAATCCGACGTTCGTGAAATGACCTGGAGCCTAGTCGCACCCCATCCTGAGGAGAATCGCGCAATGGTGTATGGTGAGGCTTTAGCCAAAGGCAGCCCGCAAGTCATGGAGGAGGTCTTTAGTGAAATGGGCCGCCAACCCGGACGCGCTCTTTTTGAGTCCATGATCAATCAAATGCTCAAAACCACCGAACCCGCCCGCAGCGCCCGCATTCTGCGGGAAGTCCAAGCTTGGTTAATTCCTGGCGGCGGTGAAGTCCCGCAATTCAGCAACCCTTCCGCCGTTGCCGGCTGGTGGTCTCAACAACGCAAAAATTACGACGAATTCATGCTGCGAGTGGATTTATGAAGGAACGAGCTTTCAAAATCAACGGACTCTCAGGGTAATTCGGCAGTTAAATTAGGTTAGCGAATCGCAAACTAACGTGAGCTTGCGCAAGACAAGGCTCTGCGCCAATCTGGGCGCTCTTCTGTCCCCAAACGCATGTTTAAAGATTTCCACGACTACCTTTACCACCTGGCTCCCACGGGTGGATTGCCGATGAAGCCCGTTGGCATCCTGTTGGGGGTGGCTTTGCTCGGCGCACACCTTTGGGCTTTGAAGAATGGCCACAAAACCAAGGCGTTTCTGCGGGCTTTCCCACGTCATTATGGCTGGGGTGCGCTGATCCTAACCATCGACTTTGCCTGGGCCATGCTGGTGCTGGACAATATGGATATGGGTGAGTTTTTCTTCCTGCGAAAGTGGTTTCTGACCTTAGTGCCGATTGGTTATTTCCTGGTGCTGACTTATGTGAAGGAGTTTCTTTCCGTGCGTGCTTTAGGAAGCCTAATGCTACTGGTGTCTGGACCCGTTTTGGCCTCGGCTTTTCTCCAGCCGCAGATGACACGTTTATTGCTGCCGATTCTAGCCTATGCCTGGATCATCTCAGGCATGTTTTTTGTCGGCATGCCCTACCTGATGCGTGACGGAATTACTTGGCTGCTGGCTAAAGAGGGCCGCTGGAATCTGGCGGTGTTCAGTGGCATTGGCTATGGTCTGGCACTTCTGGTGCTGGCGCTGTTGACTTATTAGCCAAAGCTGGGCGTTTGTCATGAGTCACACTCAGCCACGGGTTCTCGTCATTCGTGGCGGTGCCATTGGCGACTTTATTCTGACACTTCCCGCGATTCGGTTATTGAGGGAAAATCTAGCCTCCTGTCATCTCGAGGTTCTGGGTTATCCAGGCATTGCTGACTTGGCTGTTTCAGCGGGCTTGGCCGATGGCACGAGATCTTTGAACGATCCGCGCATGGCCCTGCTGTTTGCTCGTGGGGCTACGATGGATGCAGAACTCGTTGCTTACTTTACCAGCTTCAATTTGATCGTGAGCTACCTCTATGATCCTGATGCGATTTTGCGCGGGAATTTAGAGCGTCTTGGCGTCAATGCGTTGATTGATATGCCGCAAAAACTGGCTCATGGCGCGGGTCATGCCACCGAGCAGTTGGCGCGCCCTTTGCAAAAGCTGGCCTTGTTTTTAGAAGAGCCCCAGTGGCGTTTGCCGATTTTCCCGGCGAGCGTGAAGGCATCAAAAATCGCCATCCATCTGGGCAGTGGATCGGAGTTAAAGAACTGGCCCATGGATCGTTGGGGCCAACTCATTCGGGATCTGCAAGACAAACGACCCAACACTCAGATCGTCTGCATCACCGGGGAGGCGGAAGAGGCAAGAGGCACCGTCGCTGCCGCTGAGATTCATCCGAGTATTGAGCGCTGGCATGCGCTGCCACTGGTGGAGTTGGCGTCTCGCCTTGGCCGTTGCAGTCTCTTTTTGGGCCATGACAGCGGCATTTCTCACTTGGCTTCAGCGTGTGGAGTGCCGAGCCTGCTGCTTTTTGGCCCGACTGATCCTGCCACCTGGGCGCCGCCACAGCCGACGGTTCAGATCTTGCAAGCTCCCGAGGGTGAGATGGCAGGCATCAGTCTAGAGACCGTTCGTGAGGCTGTTTTACTTCTGGCCTAGGCTCAGGGACGTGCTATGACTTTTTCTTTATGTCTGAATTCCCACGCTTTCGTACTTTCTTGATTCTTGGCGCCCCTGGCAGCGGCAAGGGCACTCAGGGCAAGGTGCTAGGATCGATTCCACGCTTTCATCATCTGGCTTGTGGCGATGTCTTTCGCTCACTGGACACACGTACAGCTTTAGGTCAAAAATTTGTCGAGTACTCGAGTCGTGGCGAGTTGGTACCTGATGATCTGACGGTGCAATTATGGCGCGCTAATATCAATCAGCGCGTGGATGGCCATGTCTTCAAGCCAGAGATCGACTTCTTGGTGCTTGATGGCATCCCAAGAAATGTCGAGCAGGCGAAATACATGGAGAAGGACATTGAGGTGCTCAAGGTCTTTCATTTGAGCTGCCCGGACCGCACGGAACTGGCTCGGCGCCTACGCAAACGCGCGCTGAAGGACAATCGATTTGATGATGCCAATGAGGCAGTGATTCAGCAGCGCTTTGCCACTTACGAGGCAGAGACCAAGCCTATTCTGGAATACTATTCAGATGATCGTATTGTGGACATTGATGCCAGCCAGCCGCCAGCCAAGGTGCTCTATGATATTCTGGGCAGTATCATGAAACTGGATGCCTGGCATGATCTTGAAAAAATGAAGATCTAAGTGGCCGAAAGTAGCAGGTGTGAATCACGCTGCTGTCAGCTATTCGTTTCTATGCGTATTCTTTTCATCGGCACTGGCGACATCGGGCTTCCTTCGTTGGAATGGCTTTTAAACACGCCCAAGCATGAGGTCGTGGGTGTGGTCACTCAGCCGGATAAACCGGCGGGACGTAAGCTGGTACTGACACCGCCCGAGGTGAAAGTGCGAGCACTGGCAGCAGGTCTGACGGTGCTGCAGCCTCCAAAGATCCGGCTCATTGTGGATGAGTTAAAGGCCTTTAACGCAGATGTGGCGGTCGTAGTGGCCTATGGTCAACTTTTACCCCGCAGTGTTCTGGATGTCCCCCGTCTCGCTTGCTTAAACATTCATGCGTCTCTGCTGCCAAAATATCGCGGTGCTTCGCCGATTCAGGCAGCGATCCGATCTGGGGATACCGAGACGGGCGTGACGATCATGTTCATGGATGAGGGCTTGGATACTGGCGATATTTTGCTCATGGACGTGATGCCTATTTTGCCATCGGATACGGGTGGCATCCTGCATGATAAGTTAGCTGTTGCAGCACCTGTCAGTCTGGAGAAGGCGCTGGATCTCATTGCCGCAGGCAATCCACCGCGCCGAGCACAAGAGCATGCACTGTCGTCTCACTGTGGAAAGCTGAAGCGTGAGGACGGACGCCTGGATTGGTCGCGCCAGGCCGTGGAATTGGAGCGCCTGATCTCAGCTTACAATCCTTGGCCAGGCACGAGTTGTCTCTTGCCAGATGGAAAACCGCTCAAAGTGCATAGGGCCAGCATCGTCGAAGCTGCTGATGCCTGTCCGCTGCCAGGCACGCTCGTTTCAGCCGATCCAAAATTGGGTCTTATCGTAAATTGTGGCCATGGTTTCCTGCGACTGGAAGAAGTGCAGGCTGAGGGCGGAAAGCGCCTCTCCGCCGCCGATTTCTTGCGGGGACATCCACTGGAAAGTGGGACTCGATTAGGCTGAGACTGAATCATCCGATAAAGCTATCCAGCGCCTTGGGACTTCCCATGGGGCCAGTGCAGCACAGATGTTGGCTTTGAAATCTTGGGTCAGTTTTTCCGGTGGCAGAAGCAGATGACAGACGATGTCTTGCACACGCTCAGGGTCTCGACTGGGTGCTCCGAAGACAGCAACATTGAGACCGCCGATACTTTGACTGATCTTGGCGGCGATTTCACTAGGGCTGAGCTTCCGGCTCGCGACATTGATCCCTTTACCCAGACAATGCTCATAATGCAGTCGGTCACCATCAAGACGAATCACATCTGAGGTGAGATGATCGGGTGGGGTAAATAGCTCGCCAGACAGCGTTTCATCGTAGCCGAGTCCGACAGCGTCACTCTGCACCATAAGGCGATCTTCGTGGCTCAAATGACCGCTGACTCCTGGCAGAAGCGTGCCTAAATCAGAAGCTAGGCAGCGCGGTGACGACGTTGAGTCATAGCTGATTGCCCCGCATTCGCTGGTGCCATAAAGATTGTGTAGCTTCAGGCCCGAAGATTCTCGCACACGAGATTCTAGCTCGAGCGTGAGCATGGATCCTGCCGAAACAGCCAAATGAACACGGCTAAGATCGAGTCCAGCAATGAGCCAGGCCTTCCACATGGCGGGGACACCGGGAAGAAAGACTCTCTTTTTATCTGCCAGCGCTTCTTTCATGCCCACGGGAAAAGGCGTGGGCAGCCAGTGAGTTGGCAGGCCATGCAGCAGTGTTTGCAATACCGTGGTCGTGAGACCGAAGGAATGCGCCACACTCAGAGGTGCTAGGGCTGCATCACAGGCAGTCAATCCCAGTGCCGCGTGCAATCGGTCCACGTCTGCGGCGATTTGCGCAAAACTGAAAAACTGACAGCGTCGAACACCCGAGCTGCCCACGGTTTGTTTAATCAAAGCCGTACCCGCAGGCGCTGAAATGACGGGAATACGGCGCTGACGATCCTTTTCCACCACTTGCACCGGTAGATCAGTGAGAAAACCTGCCAGCAGCGCAACCGTGATTTGCAGGCCATCTCCCTGAGCCAAGTAGAATCGGCCGAGCTTCGGGCAGATCTGCGGAACCAGACCGCAAGCTAGTTTTTGCAACTCACGGTAGGACACGGCTCCGGCAGAATGCCACAGGGCGATTTCGTCACCCTGTGTCTCGAGGATTTGCTGCCAGCGTTCACCAAACATTTGCACTCATTGCCGCGCTCCGTTAAACCAAGAAAGGCGGAACGTGATAGTGGCAAGTTCAAGCAACGTGTTCAAGCGCAGGAATCCATGAAGCCGTGCCCGTCGTTTCCAAATCAATCATCTTGTGGCTACTGAATCTTCAAAACGCATCTTCATCACTGGGGCAGGCATCGTCTCGCCGCTAGGATTGGATTGGCAGGCCAATGAGGCGTCTTTTCGGGCCAATCGGATGAATGTCACGCCGGTGACGATGTTTGATGTCAGCCAGCGTTTTGCTAAAACGGCCTGCCAAGTGGATCTGCCTGACGAGCGACTGTTTAGCAAACTCCCACGCCGCCGAGACGCTCTGATCGACCGGGGAACCAAGATGCTGCTTCTTGCCATACGCGAGGCTTTAGCCATGGCAAAAATGCCTGGGATGCAGGGAATCGACGCGATCATCATCGGCACCTCGGCAGGTGCCATGAGTATTGGTCAAGACTACTTTCGTCATGCGCGTAGCAGTTCTTTAAAACTGGCCGGACAGCTAGCTCGGATCGAGTACTATCAGCCCCATAAGCAGCTCAATGCCATCGCCATCGAATATGACTGGCATGGGCCGATGATCGTAGTCTCCAATGCCTGTGCCAGCGGAGCCAACGCCATCGGAGATGCCATGGCGATGATTCAGACTGGTAAAGCCAGACGTGTTTTAGCAGGTGGCTATGATGCGATTGCTGAGCTCGTCTTTTCTGGGTTTGATACCTTACGTGCCCTGGCCCCTAGCGGCATCCCACGTCCCTTTGATGCGGCGCGTGATGGCCTTGCTCTGGGTGAGGGAGCCGCAGTCATGCTGCTGGAAAGTGAAGAAGCTGCGGCTGAACGTGGTGCTGAAGCAGTGTGTCAGGCTTCGGGATACGCCATCGCCACGGATCTACATCATCTGACGCAGCCCGATCCAGCCGGTAAAGCCGCCATCCGCACCATGACTGGGGCTTGTCAAATGGCGGGCATCTCGCCGCATGAAGTCCAGTACATCAACTCCCATGGAACTGGCACACCCTACAATGATGTGGCTGAAGCCAGCGCTATCCGTGGTTGGGCGGGACAAGCGGCTGCGCAAATCGCCGTCAGCTCGACAAAGTCTGCCATGGGACATCTGCTCGGCGGCGCGGGCGCTGTCGAGGCCGTCATCTGCGCCATGGCTCTGCGCGGCCAATGGTTACCAGCCAGTCTAAATGTGCGTGAAACTGATCCCGCCGTTAGTTTTGATCTGGTGCGTGAGTTTCGGGAGGCAGCTGTCAAAGTAGCTCTCACCAACAGTTTCGGCTTTGGCGGTACGAATGCGACCTTGGTGCTGAAGCATCCTGACTCTGCGTCTAGAGGGATCTCTCCCGTTTATCATCTTGGAGATCTCCGTATTCTCGGCGTAGGTGCCGTCTCCCCAGCTGGCTGGAGTGCAGGAGCTCTGGAACAAGCCGTGACCACGCGACAGGAGCTACCTGCGACTGAGTCTGAACGCAGTTATTTCAGTCGCGACTGGTCCTGTAAGATTCACCAGGTGCCACCAGCACCGCAAGATCGCCTGCCCAAATTCCCACGTCTGCGCCGTGCCAGCCCGATCACGAAGTTTTCTCTGGCTGCCGCACTTGAAGCTCTAGAGCAAGCTGGATTTCCCAATGCGCAAGGAGCGGGCAGGCTTGGCATCGTACAGTGCATGTTCAATGGCTGTGTTCAGTTCAGTGGCAAATTTTATCATGAAGTGATCGAGACACCCGCGCTGGCCAGCCCGTTGATTTTCCCAGAGACAGTTTACAATGCACCAGCCTCCCATGTCGCCGCATTTTTAGGAGTCGATGGGCCCGCCACAACGCTGATTGGTGAGTCCAGTGCCATCATTGAGGCGCTATCCATTGCCCATACTTGGCTACTGCAAAATCTCGTGGATCATGTGCTCGTCATCGGTGCCGAAGAGTGTGACTGGGTAGCTGCAGAGGCTGTATCTTACTATCATCCCGATTTAAAAGCAGCCGAGGGTGCCGGAGCACTTGTGCTTTCCCTCAAAGGAGATGGTTTACAGCTCGCCCATACACCAGCACATGCTTTTCACAACGAATCCGAGCGCGCTGAAAAGCTGCGTAAGTTGAACTCTGAGCCGCACAACATCGGCGCAGCATCAGGCATCCCCAGCTTGGATGCAGCCGATAATTCAGGAAGCAGCACACCCACCAGCGCCCTGAGTCCACGGCTTGTCTTGGGAGAAGGCATGGGAGCAGCCGGTGCCTGGCAGCTCGTCCTAGCAGCGAGCCTCGCTAAAAAAGAAGGTGCTCCAGTCCGCGTGTTAATGTCCGGAACACTCTGCGCGGCCTACACTGCTAGCGTAGGTTTTGCAAAAAGCTCTGCTCACTTTTCTTCTCCTGGAAACAATAACCAGCGATCAGCCATTAATTCAGAGATTTTCACGCAGTGATCCGACTGGCCATTGGGCGGGTAGGCTAGGCGCACCGTGACCAGAGATTTAGCTCCTACACCACGCATCTGCGGCAATGGAGTATCCGGCGGCAGATTGTGCGGCAAAGCCACGCCAATCAGGTTGGCCATGGCGATACCCGCAGCGCTGTCACGGCTCACATATCCTGTGACATTCTGCAAACCGTCAGCGCTGCGCAGTTTCACGGCCAACCACCGCCAGTCTTCGCTAAACTCGTAGTTGTAGTAGCTGCTCTCGCTGGCGACAGCACGCATGACCACAGAGCGTTGAGGACGTTCTTTTTTCAGATCTGCCCAACTCATTTCACACCACGCTGCCCAGGATTCCCAGTCCAGCATGGGCTTGCCAGCCCGGGTGAAGTGGAAGTTGGCACGCAGCCCAGAATCAGGGCGTGTCGCACATTCGAGGATGAGGTACAGCACCTTCGAGCTGCCTGTAGTGATGTAGCCAGCGCCCAGCATTTGGCCACATTCAGGATCTTTCACCGCGCGCTTTTCATAGTGCTGTTGCATCAGAGGTGCACACTTTTCAGCATTAAACACAAACGCCAAGCGCTCTTGGTGGCTCGTCGCTTGCTGGAAAGACTTGACCACTTCACGGGCTTTCACCACCTCAGGATCAGTCAGCGAAATCTCTTCAAACTTGATGGCCAGATTGGTACTCCGCTCATTGTAAAGTGGCCCACTAGCTTTTTCGATCTGGTCCATTTCCATCTTGGCCACATCCATGGGCGACACTGTCATCGGCGCTTCTGGCTTTTGTACCACCGGCTCAGGCTTGGGTTTTGCTGAGATGCCAAGAAGGCTACTCGGCACGACAGCAGGCGTGGTGGAGGTGGACTCCAGAGTTTCCTGCTTGATCTCACTCAGTGATCGGGAAGTGGCTTCACTGGCGCTGAATCCGGCGTTCTCCCATGGGTTGAGGTTTTCCTGCGGACCACGCAGCAAAAAATAGCCAAAACCGCCAACAATGGATGCAAGGGCGATGGGGGTGCCATAGGCCAGCACAGAGTACGACAAGGATTTCTTGCGCTGCTTTTTTTTGACCTGCACAGGTGGTGTTTCAGATGTCGTTTTCATGGTGGCCTGATTGGTTCGCTTCAGCCGCGAGTCATGGGAGAGAAACCTGACTGTGTCTATTGCCATTTACCCTTCGACTCTCTGGATCTGCGAACTGCGAATATCCGCACGATTCATGCCCAGCAGCACGCTACCTTGGTTTTTTCAAGCAATCCAGGGTTACGAAAAAAAGCCGCCATCTAAATAGAAAATCCCTTAATTTTAATTGATTTTGGCACTTTCACTGCTCTTTCACTTTCACTGCTCTTTCATCAGACAGTTGGGGTCATTCATGACTTCATTCCTCAATTTATACTGATCCTTCTAACGCGCTCCAATGACATCTACGTCCTCCCCACGCACTGCCACCAAGGGCTCCCTAAAGTCTTTTCAGATCACCGGCTACCTCGCCGGAGCCGTCGGCACCGCCGCGTTGCTCAGCGCAGCGCAGGCGGAGGCGGCAGTCACCGCCGTCAGCTTTAGCTTTGGCCCGGAGTTAAATCAGTCAGATGGTTTTGGTAATTTTACTGTTGTGGGTGGCAGCTTCGGAACCCTTCTTGCCTTTGGCGATTCGTCTAGTTTGGGCTTGGGTGTTGATGGGGTCGGTTATGGCGCAGTTTACCATGATGGTTCCTCCTTCGGTCAAGCTGGCCTTGCCTCCTTTTTTACCGACGCAACCGTCATCGGTGGCGGGGGAAATGGACCACTTGGGCAAGCAGCTTTTCGAAATAACTATGTTTCGTCGTTGAATTTCACCACGGACCAGCTCAACAAGAACATCGGCTTTAGGACGAGCACGAACCACTGGGGCTGGGCCAATGTGAGCTACGATGCCACTGCAAAGTCTCTCGCTATCCATTCCGCCTATGTGGAGTCCATCGCGGGTAACACCATCACCGTGGGTCAAATTGGTGTCATCCCCGAGCCCAGCCGTGCGCTGCTCGCGCTGGCTGGTCTGGCTGGCGTGGCCCTGCGCCGCAGGCGGAAGATGGCGGCCTGAGCTGTCTTTGCATTAGATTCACCCATTCATCACTTCAGCCCATGAAACCACAAGCCAACACTCCAAGCCGTCCGGTCCGTCCGGGATTCACCTTTCCCCGGCCCCATATGGCCGGCTACCTTGCTGGAGCCGTCAGCACTGCGGCCATTATCGGCGCATCCCAGGCGGAAGCCGCTGTCACAGCGGTCACCTTCGGGTTTGGTCCCACTCTCGAGAAGGCGGATGGACCTGGATTTTTATTGTTCAGTGTCAACTCAGGTTTCGGGAATATTACGGGCTACACAGGTAATAGCCCCGCCAAGGTGGGCTTGGGGTCATACTCTTTCGGTCCCGTTTACCACACCGCGTCACTTTCAACTTTTACGGGTCTCCCCAATTTCTTTGCGAATGGCACAGTCATCGGCGGCGGTGGAAATGGAGCCAAGGGCTACGCCTTTTTTGAGCACAATAACGCCGCCATTAATTTTACCGCTGACCAGCTCAACAAAAACGTCGCCTTCAGGACCACGAGCAATAACTGGGGCTGGGCCAATGTGAGTTGGAACAACACCAGCAAAGTGGTGACGGTACACTCCGCCTATGTGGAGTCCATCGCTGGCAACACCATCATCGTGGGTGACATCGGTGCCGTTCCCGAGCCCAGCCGTGCGCTGCTGACCCTGGCTGGTCTGGGTGGTTTGGCCCTGCGCCGCCGCCGGAAGCAGGCGGCGTAAGTTAGCGGGATGCTCATTCTTGCTTGAAACCCCAAGGTGCGGGCCTTAACGCCCGTACCTTTTTTGTGAACCCATGAGTCAAACGAAACGCCTCCTCCTCGTCGGCTGGGACAGTGCGGACTGGAAGATCATCCAGCCACTAGTCGATGCCGGCCAGATGCCCGCGCTACAGCGCCTGCTGGAACAAGGCACCTCGGGCAATCTGACCACGCTGGACCCGCAGCTCTCACCGATGCTGTGGACGAGCATCGCTACCGGGAAGCACGCCTACCATCATGGCGTGCCGGGTTTTACCGAAGTGAATGAAGCGGGACAGGTGGTGCCTGTTTCCGCTGCGACGAGACGCTGCAAGACGGTGTGGGAAATGCTCGGCGAGCGCGGCCTTAAATCTCATGTGGTGAGCTGGTTCGCGACTCAGGGGGAGCAGCATCCGCAGGGCTGCATTGTCTCGAACCTCTACAACAGTTTTAAACATCGCGAGGAAGATGCGCCGGAAGACTGGCCGAAGCCTGCTCCGGGCACATATTGGCCAGAAGACCTAGCCGAGCATCTCAACGAGCGCCGTGTCAGCCCCTGGGACATCGATCCGGATGAAGTGCTGCGTTTGTTCGTGCCGGAGGCACCCAGCATTGACCAGTCCAAGGATCAACGACTCTGGCATCTGGCGCAGCGGCTTGCGGAAGCCAGCAGCGTTCACTCCGCTGCCTGCTGGCTGATGGAAAACCGGCCCGACTGGGACTTCACGGCAATCTATTACCGCGCCATCGACGAGATTTGCCACGAGTTCATGCCCTTTCATCCGCCGCACATGCCGGGCGCACCGGATGCTGATTTTGCGCTCTACAAAGACGTGGTGAACAGCGCCTACCGCTTTCACGACCTGCTGCTGGCCCGTTTGATGCAACTCGCTGGACCTGACACCGCGATCATGCTGGTGAGCGATCACGGCTTCCACAGCGATCACCTGCGCCCGACCTTCACCCCACGGGTGCCGGCGGGCATCACCGTGTGGCATCGACCCCAGGGCGTGTTTGCCGCCGCTGGTCCAGGATTCAAACAGGATGCACTCATCTATGGTGCGCGTCTGCTGGACGTGACGCCGACCATCCTAACCTACTTTGATCTGCCCGTCGGCCAGGACATGGAAGGCCGTGTGCTGCGCGAGGCTTTTGAAAACGCCCCGGACGTGAAGACGATCCCAACCTGGGAAAATGCATCAAAACCACGTCCTGCCCTAACAACTCGACTCACCGACGACGACAACAAAGCGCTGCTGCAGCAGTTCGTGGATCTGGGTTACATCAACGAGATTTCCGACGACCCTGGCGAGGCTGCCGAAGAAACGAACCGCGAGAACACCTGGAACATGGCCCGCGCCTGCATGGACACCGGCCGCCATGAGCAGGCTCTGCCGATGCTGGAGGACATTTATCATCGTTACCCAGAGCGCCTCGACTACGCCCAGGTGCTGGCCCGCTGCTACCTGCGCCTCGGCCTGCTCAAGGAGGCGGAGAAGACCGTCGCGTGCATCCTTGAAGGATTTGGCGACAAAACCGGCGCGCACATGATCCAGGCGAACATCGCCATCGAGTCCAAGCAGCCCGCGAAGGCACTGAACCACCTCGCCATCGTGGCGGAGCAGCGTCCGCGTGATCTTGCCTACCTGAGCCTGCGCATCGAGGCGCTGCTGAAGCTGCATCGCTGGGAGGAATGCCAGCAGACCTGCCACACCACGCTGGAGGTCGATCCGCAGAACGCGCTCGCGCACATCGGTCTCGCCCGCTCCGCGCTGCATCTCGATCAGCCGGAAGATGCCGTCGATTACGCACTCGCTGCTACGGGTTTCCAATACGGCAACCCACGCGGGCATTTCCTGCTTGGGGTCGCGCTGGTCACGCTCAAGCAATGGGAAGCCGCCGCCCAGGCCCTCAGCCTCGCCACACAGCTCGCACCGCATTTTTATCCTGCATGGCATTACCTCGCCCAGGCCTTGCGTGGTCAAGGCAACACCGAAGCTGCAGATGGCGCGCTCTTGAAGCTCAAACTGCTCCGCAGCGAGCATCGCAAGGCTGAGCGTGAGCGCACCGAGCGCGTCCGCCAAGAAAGCGCCGCCCGCGTCCCAGCCCTCGCTGCCGCAGGCCAGCGCCGGCTCGAAGAAAAGCGCGAGCAAGCTGCCGCAATGAAGAGCGACATGCCGGCAGATCAGGAATTTGTGCTTGTCTCCGGTCTGCCCCGCAGCGGCACCAGCCTCATGATGCAAATGCTCCGCGCTGGCGGCATGGAACTCATGCACGATGGCAAACGCGAGGCCGACATCGACAATCCCGAAGGCTACTGGGAGTGGGAGGACATCAAAATCCTGCCCAAGCGCCCACTCATCATCGAACAAGCCCACGGCAAGGCCACCAAGGTCATCAGCGCCCTGCTGCCGAACCTGCCGCCGAAGCACAAGTTCAAGATCATCTTCATGACGCGCCCCGTCCAAGAAGTGGTGGCCAGCCAGTGGCAGATGCTGGAACACAAAGGCACCAACCCAAAGACCGAACGCGAGCACCTGGAAACCACGCAGCAAAAGCACGCGCTCGAAATCCTCACGGTGCTGCGCCAACACGCCCGCGTAAGTTTGCTCGAAGTTGATTATCCCGAACTCGTGCGAAATCCGCAAGTCGGAGCCAATCGCATCGCCGACTTCCTCGGTGAAGAGCGCCTCCCACACCGCGCCACCATGCCCGCCGTCGTGAAACCACAACTCCACCGCCAGCGCAGCCCATGAACCGTGTACTCTGGGTCTTCGGCCTGCCTAGCAGCGGAAAAACCACGCTCGGCACTGCCTTGCGCGATGCACTGCGAGCCGAAAATCGGCCAGTGGTCCTCCTGGATGGAGACGAACTCCGCTCAGGCCTGTGCTCTGACCTCGGCTTCAGTGATGAAGATCGCTCTGAAAATGTCCGCCGCGCCGCGCATATAGCCCGCTTGCTCGCTGCGCAGGGAAACACAGTCATCGCAGCCTTTGTCACCCCTGGCGAGCACCACCGCGCTCTGGTTCGGCAAATTCTCGGCACCTGCCTTTCATTCATTCACACCGACTGCCCCCTGGAAGTCTGTATCACCCGCGATGTAAAGGGGCTCTATTCCAAGGCAGCCGTCCAACAAATGACCGGCCTCACCGGCCTGCAGGAAGCGTTTGAACCTCCGACGGATGTTCAGCTAACGCTGCGCACACAAGAATTGACGATCGACCAGTCCGTTGAGCGCTTGCGGCAAAGATGCGGCCTGTAGTTGCTAATTCCTGACGCCCTTTGCTCCAAGTGTTCCGCTGTCATTGAATGATTTGCAATAGTTCATGGTCACGGAACGTCTTTGATCATCCGTTAAATTCAAACTTCATCATGGTTCACCGCGCTACCTTTCTCCTTCTCCTTGCCCTCACCACCTGTGCTCTGGCACAAAAAGCTCCCGATGTCTCCAAGCTCGATCCAGCCATGGGAGTCAATAAAGAGGCCGCTGAAAACTTGGAGTGGCATGATGTGACGAAGTGGGGAGTCGAAGGGCGCATCTTACCGGATCAAGAGCGGAAGCGCTGGTTTGATCGTCTGCCTGCCAGTGCTGAAGGCAAAGTGACCAATGCCGTTTGGGGTCTGAGCCGAGATAGCGCAGGTATGGTGGTCCGTTTCAGGACAGATGCTACCGCCATCAGCGTGCATTATAAACTCAGCAAAGACCGCCTCGGTCAACCCCACATGCCTGCGACAGGGGTCAGCGGTGTAGATCTCTATGCGCGGGATACCGATGGAAAATGGAAGTGGGTCATGGTCACCAAGCCTGCTACACAGGAAGTAAAGGCCGAGATTATCAAAGGCCTAGCACCCGGCTCACGGGAATACGCGGCCTATTTGCCGCTTTACAATGGGATCGAGTCCCTCAGCATTGGCGTGGCGAAAGGCAGTCAATTTGAAGGACTGGCACCACGTGAGAAGCCCATCGTTTTTTACGGCACCAGCATCACCCATGGAGCCTGCGCCAGCCGCCCTGGGATGGTTCACACAGGGATCTTGGGTCGTAAGCTGGACATGCCCGTGGTGAATCTGGGCTTTTCGGGCAATGGCCGCATGGATCAGGCTGTCGGTGAGTATTTGGTGCAGCTAGATGCCGCCTGTTATGTCATCGACTGTTTACCCAACATGGGACCTGCTGATGTCACGGCCAAATGTGTCCCTCTTGTGAAACAACTGCGTGCCGCTAAACCGGAAACACCCATTGTGCTGGTCGAAGATCGCCGCAATACCAATGACTGGATCATCCCAGCAAGGCGGAAGCATCACACGGATAACCATGCCGCGCTCAAAGCGGCCTATGAAACGCTTCTCAAAGAAGGCGTGAAAAATCTCTCTTATATCCCCGGAGATCATCTCTACGGTGACGATACCGAAGGTGCTACGGATGCCTCTCATGCCAGTGACCTTGGCTTCATGCGTCAGGCGGAGCTCTTTGAGCCTGTGCTCAGAAAAGCGCTGGGTAAATAACCACTCTCGGTTTCATTGGTTGGACTTGGCCCGAGGATGCGCGGCCTCATAGACTTCTTTCATTCTCTGGGTCGAGACATGGGTGTAAATTTGCGTCGTACTTAGGCTGGCATGGCCGAGCAGTTCCTGAACGCTGCGTAAATCCGCTCCATTGTTCAGCAGATGAGTGGCAAAACTGTGGCGCAATTTATGAGGAGTCACATGAATCGGCATGCCGCTGGCCTTCCAATACTTGTCCACCACATCGGCCAGAGCTTGCGTAGTAATGCGCTTTCGCAGCTTGCTCAAAAACAGCGGCCCACTCTGAATACCCGCCTTTTGGCGATAGCGCTGAATAGCCAGCATGGCATGTGAACCAACCGGCAGAAGACGTTCTTTACGGCCTTTCCCAATGACACGCACCGTGTCGCTGTAGGCATCGACATCCTCCACATTCACGGAGGCCAGTTCCGCCAACCTCATGCCGGTCGAATAAAAAAGCTCAAGAATCGCCGTGTCACGTTCAGGCCCCCATTCGGGTGATCTGGGGCTTTTAGGTAGCGCCAATGGCAGCGCTAGCATCTCAACGACCTGAGTTAATGTCAGGACAACCGGCAGCTTCTTTTCCTGCTTAGGTAACTGCACATCTAGCAGCGGATTCGTGGTCCAACCCTGACGGCGAGTCAGCCATTTAAAAAAGGAGCGCAGTGCCGCAAAATGCAGGCGAATGGTCGAGCGCTCCAGCTCACGCTTCATCATTTCAAACAGATACTTGCGAAAGTCATCAGACGTCAGCGCCTGCCATGTTGTAAAGCCGATGTGCCGATGCCTGAACTCGGATAAAGCATGGTCATAGAGATCCAGCGTGCGCGCTGATGACCTCCGTTCCACCTCCATGAACTGGATAAAAGCAGAAGCCAAAGGATCACTGCCTTGGGGAATGGGCGATACGTCAGCCATGGATCATTGTCTCAACTTACAGTCTCGCTAGCCAAGTAAAAACAAAAACTCCCGACCAGGATCACTGATCGGGAGTTTAAAAGAAGGAGTCAACTGAGACTCCGACGAATTAGAAGGTCACACCGAGCTTCACGCCGCCGAAGAATTCGCTGTCCTGAGTGTTGTTCAGGTGGCGAGTGTCAAGGGAGATGTTGTAAGCAACGTATGGGGTCAGAGTTGCAGTCTTGGTCAGCTTGATTGGAGCAGACAAGGAAGGGATGACGTGGGTCAAACCGCTCTGGTGGCCACCAAAGGTGTAGTAGTTGGTGAAGCCGTAGCCAGCCTTAACAGCTGGAACGAGGCTCAACCAGCTATTGATAGCGATTGGAGCGTCTGCACCGACTTCAGCGTAGGAAGCACCGATGGTGAAGTCATAGTAGAAACCACCGTAGAGGTTCACTGGACCGACGGAAGTAGCGATGGTTGCACCGACTTCTTCTACGCCACCAACGTTCAACTCACCAGCACCGTTACGAACGCCTGCGTTGCTTCCGGAGAATCCATCAAAGAATTCATAATGAGTGTAAACGAGACCAAGTTTAGCAAAACCAGCGTCGTAGGTGAGGGATGTGGAGAGATCGAGTTCGGAATAATCGAAGTCGTTTGCTCCAGCAGCAGTGGTATCAACAGTGCTCGTATAAAGAGCGCCGAAGCCGAGGGAGAGCTTCTCAGTGAGAGGCACGCTCAGGCTAACGCCTGCCCATGTGGTGTTGTCTGCGAACCAGAGGCCGCGGAAGTAGTAGCGGCTGTCATAGCCCACTTCGAGGGTTGCACCAAGAGTATCAAAGAGAGCACCGCCCTCTTCGACTGTTGGTTGAACGCCCTTTGCAGGAGCGGAGGTGCCAGCGAAAGCATTCATGCTAGCGCAAGCTGCAAGAACGATTGCTGACTTAGTGATCACGGAGGTCATGCTTTTCAATTTCATGTGGTCGATTTAGGTTTGTTGATGTTTTAGGTGGTCGGCCCGGGAGACTTACCA
>JAIXOU010000013.1 GCA_027486585.1 Verrucomicrobiaceae bacterium
ATCAGCGGCACCAGCAACAACACGAACAGCGTGAGCACCCTAGACTCTGGCTTTGCCGATGCCGACATGGAGGCCCTGCGTCAGAAACTGAATGAAATGATTCTCAATGGACGGAGGTAGGGACTTTGTTACTTGTTCTTGGTGCTTTGTTCTTCGTTTGTCGTTCGGTTCCCTCATGCAGAACCGCTTCACTGAGGCGTGGTCCAAGTTTACAGGAAAACAGAAAGGCAGGATTTACTGGTCAGAACCCATTCCTGTGAATCCTGTTTTCTTGTGAATCCTGTGACTAAAAACTCTCGACACGAAATGAGTGGCACGAGTAACAACACCAACAGCATCAGCACGCTGGACTCGGGGTTTGCCGATGCCGACATGGAGGCGCTGAAACAGAAGCTGAATGAAATGATTCTCAATGGGCGGAGGTAGGGACTTTGTTAATTGTTCTTGGTGCTTTGTTCTTCGTTTGTCGTTCGGTTCCCTCATGAGGAACCGCTTCACTGAGGTGTGGTCCCATTTTACAGGAAAACAGAAAGGCAGGATTTACAGGTCAGAACCCATTCCTGTGAATCCTGTGACCAAAAACTCTGGCGAGAAACTTTGTTACCAGCGCTGGAATCCTGCGTTTAGGGTGATGTCCGAAATCATTCAATCCCCTTCATTTCTCACCATGCTCTTTTCTACGGTTCTTGTTTGGCTGCTCGTGGCAGTGGCCTTTGTGGTGGCGCTGCCGGCGCTTTGGTTGCTGTCATCGGGTCTGTGGCCTGAGACGGCGGCGAAACATCGTGAGGTGGCTGGTCGGGGGTTATTTCGATGCTTCTTGTTTGGCTTACCACCGCTGGTGGCAGGCACGATTCTAATCGCGGTGCTTTCTAAGGTGCCGAAGATGGGCGCGCTGGCAGTGCTGGTCGGAGGTGTGCTCCTGGCTTGGGGATTCCTGGGCGCGGGCGGCATTGCTGGCCTGATTGGCGAACGTTTGTGGCCTCAGGCGGAGCCTTGGCGGCAGATGAAGCATGGCGGACTGACGCTGGTTCTTAGTGCTTTGCTGCCAGTGGTTGGTTGGGCGGTGCTGCTGCCGTTGATGGCGGTTCTGGGCTGGGGAATTGTGCTGCGGTCCTGGTTTCTCAAGCCAGCTGCTGCAACGGCTCTACCACCTGAACTGCCTGCTGCCTAAGAGGATGCAAACGACGCGTCGATCCCTGCTGAAAACGTCCGCTCTCGGTGGTGGACTGGCGGCGCTGGCGTCCTGTGAACGGATCACAACGGCGGTGAATCGCGAGTTTCTGGGCGAGGCGGTGCCGACTGAACTGCACCCGCCTGAGGGGCAGGAGATAGATCCTGACTTTCATCTGCTTTCCCGGGCTGCTTTTGGCCCCTGGCCGGGGGATGTGCAAAGGCTGAAAGCGATGGGGCAGGCTGCGTGGATCGAGGAGCAACTGCATCCTGAATCCATGGCCGATACGGCCTGTGACCTGCGGGCTGAGCGTTTTGAGTCGCTCTACTTCAGTGCGGGGGATGCCTATGAATTTCGGAAGCCAGTCCTGCGGGATGAGATCACTCGTCACTCGCTGCTGCGGGCCATTTACAGTCGCCGACAGTTGTTTGAGGTGATGGTGGAGTTCTGGACGGATCACCTGAATATTGATCTGGAAAAGGGCGACTGCATTTATCTGAAACCCAGTGATGATCGGGAGGTGATCCGCGCTCATGCGTTGGGGAATTTTTATGAGCTGATTCGAGCCTCGGCGACCTCTCCTGCGATGCTGGTGTATCTGGATGGAAAGTCGAACAAGGTGCGCAAAAAGACGGACGATCAGCCTAACGAAAACTATGCGCGTGAGCTGATGGAGCTGCATACGATGGGGGTGCACGGCGGCTACAGTCAGGAGGATGTCCGCGAGGCGGCGCGCTGTCTCAGTGGCTGGACCTTTGATCGGAATCGCTTCCTGGCCATGAATCAGAGTGAGTCCTTTTTCAAACCGGACTGGCATGATGATGGCGAGAAGAAAGTGCTGGGCCAAGCCATCGCGGCGGGTGGTGGAGCAGGGGATCTGGATCGGCTGGTGGAGATCGTTTGCAGCCATCCGAGCACGGCTTCCTTCATTGCCTTGAAGTTATGTCGCCGATTCGTCAGTGCCACGCCGCCAGAGGGACTGGTCAAACGTGTCGCGGCTGAGTTCACCCGCACGCGTGGCGACATCAAATGCCTGCTGCGTCTGCTTTTGAGCTCGCCGGAGTTTCAAGCCAGTCAGGGCCAGCTTTTGAAGCGACCCTTTAAATTCATGGTCTCGGCGATTCGGGCCCTGGCAGCCGATACTCAGGCGCAGAGGTCTGTGCTAGAGCCCTTGCAGCGTATGGGGCATGGCTTGTTCCAATACCCCACGCCTGATGGCTACTCAGATGATGAACTGCCCTGGATGGGAACGCTGATGTGGCGCTGGAATTTCGGACTGGCTCTGGCCAGTGGCAATCAGCCAGGGGTGAGGGTGAACCTATGGCCCCTGAAGAAGAGTCTGAATGCAGGGAAGAAGACGTCGGCTTGGTTCGGCCACTTGATCGGACGCAAGCCGACCGAGGCTGAACTCAAAACCACCACGGCGACAGATGATCCACAAACCGTCGGGCTCATTCTTGCCAGCCCAGCTTTTCAAAGGTGTTAAACGCATGTCCACACTAACCCGTCGCTCCCTTTTATCCAAGCTAGCCCTGGCTGCGTCGCCAGCCATGGCGGCTACTCAGCGGGAGGAGCACACACTGATTCACGTCTTCCTGCGCGGTGGGGCGGATACACTGAATTTGGTGGTTCCGTATGCCGATGATCAATATTACCGACTGCGCCCTTCTTTGGCTATCAAGGCGAGCGAGGCGATCAAGCTCAATGACCGCTATGCGCTGCATCCGGCGCTGAAGCCCCTGGAGGCTGCCTTTAAAGAAGGTCGCTTCGGTGCGGTGCAATCGGTGGGCGTGGATAACACCAGCGGTTCCCACTTTGAATGCCAAGATCAAATGGAGCATGGTGACTCGATGAGTGGCACGCCTGCTGGCGGTGGTTGGCTGGGGCGCTTTCTCAGAATACGCGGTAGTGAAAAGCAGTCGCCGCTATCGGCTGTGGCCATCGGCACTGCGCTGCCGGAATCCTTACGCGGTGCGCCTGCGGCGAGTGTGCTGGAGCGGCTGGATGACATGGCGATTCAAACCGCTCAAGGCGCGGACTCAGCCGGTGTGGTGAAAGCGCTGCGAGCCATGTATGGTGCGGATGTGACGCTGCTCGGTGAACGTGGGCTGGAGACGCTGGATCTGTTTCAAAAGGTGGGTGCACTTCAGGGAACGCCCTATCAGGTGGAAAACTCGGCGCTGTATCCCAAAGACAGTTTTGGCACTGGCCTGCGCGAAATCGCACGGCTGATCAAAGCGCGTCTTGGATTGCAAGTGGCCTGCATTGATCTGGGTGGTTGGGATACTCACTTTTTTCAGGGCAATGCCACAGGTCAGCAGGCCGAGAAGATCAGGACCTTGGCTGAAGGTTTGGCCGCGCTGGAAGCGGATCTGAAATCTCACCGAGCGAACTACACGATCATGATCGCCACGGAATTTGGTCGGCGAGTCTATGAAAATGCCAGCCTCGGCACGGATCATGGACGCGGCTTTGCCCTCATGGCGCTGGGGGATCGCGTGAAGGGTGGCCAAGTGCTCGGCTCCTGGCCCATTCAGGCGGATGATGATGGGAGCGTGAACACGCCTGGCCCCGGTGGCCTGCATTTAGAGACAGATTATCGCCACGTTTTTGCGGAAGTGTTGCGCGGTAGCCTGGGACTGAACTCGGCAGAATCCGCCAAGCTATTCCCAGACATCACGCTCAAGTCAGTGGGCCTCATGTGAGGGGTTGCCAAACGCTACTTTGCGTCAAGCTGGCTCCTTCACTGCGATAATGCATTGGGCTGTCTGCTGCAGGGCCGTGCCGATGGACTTGGTTTCATGATAGCGTAGCGCGGCCTCACTAGCGGCCTTTCCCGCCGCGGTGGCGATGGATGTGGCCGTAGTAGTCATCGATGCATTGCAGGCCACCATAAGCTCCGTGGGCATCTGGGCCGTGGACCTTCCAGGCGCGGGTGCGGCTGGCCTGCACAGAGCCTGGATTCCCCGCAGTGCCCTGGCCGATAGGACAACGCTTCCTCGAAAAGGACTCGCCAAGTCAGGCTCTGTGATATATCAATCTATCATGAATAGTGCTACTACCGCAGATTTACGCAATCATTTCCGCCGCGTTTCCGCTTGGTTGGATAATGGGGAATCCGTTGAAATTCTCAAGCGTGGCAAACCTTATGCCACCCTTTTACCCATCGCAAAGACGGCCAAACCACATTCTCCCAGAGTCGATTTCAGAGCACAGTGCCAGGCGATCTGGCAGGATCGAACATTGAGCGCAGCAGAAGTTACTGAGATGCGAGCCGCCGAATTGGAGGGTGAGGAGTAATGCGCTGCTTCGCGGACACTTCGTTTTTGTGCGCTCTTTATCGGATGCAGGATAACTCCGAGAGGGCGTTTTCATTCATGGAGGAACTCAAGGGGGACGTCATCGTGTCGTCGCAAGTACTTTGGGAGTTCCGGCAGTCCACCCGATTTCAGGTTTTCCGCCACCAGATTGATAAGACCAAGGGGTTTTCAAAATCTGAAGCTGACCGGATGATTGCAGTGCTGACGGCGAATGTGAAGTCAGGCAGTTTGATCTTGCAGACAGTAGAATGGCCTGATGTGCATAGCATTGCAGAGACTCTGTCAGCCACCCACACCATGAAAGGCGGGCACCGCCCAATGGATATCATCCACCTCTCTACGGCCAAGCATCTGGGTATAAACTATTTTCTCACGTTCGATGGGAACCAGCGGAAGCTTGCCGAGGCCGAAGGACTCGTGGTCCCTCTCTGAATGCTAGGATCACCAGCTTTCTGAAACGACACGGGCGGGGCTTTGATCTCATTTGAGGGGCAGCGAGCTCCTTATTGCACCGATTTCAAAGCCTCACTCAATGGCACAGCCTCACCTTTGGGAGTTTCGGGTTCAAACTCGCCGCGTGCAGCGCGCTTGGCTGCCTCGGCTTCGTCTTTAAGTTTCTGCGCTCTAGCTTTCTTGGCTTCGCGATAGTTATCCTTCATTTCAGCCTTGGTGCTCGGTATCATGTCGATGCTTTCGGCCGAGGATTTGGATTCGTTGATGTGCGGGTATTTTTTCTCCATGGCGGCGATCAGTTCGTCCGGCAGTCCGCGCCAAATGGTGAAGATGCCATCTGAGATCACTCGGTTGATGCGCACGTAATCCACGACCGTGCCATTCACCATGGTCATTAAAACTTCTCCCTGTCTCATGCGGGTCACGAGTTCTAACGCATTGGCACCTTTGAAATCAAGCTTCACCGCCACTCCGTTGGTGCCGTCCTTGGCGGTAAATGGGTGGTAGGCCACGACACTCTGCGTGGTGAATTCAGGAATGACTTTGAAGACCATGTTTTCACCTTCGATGGGCCGCCTGAAAATACTCTTGGGCGAGTCCATTTCATTGCCTTGGGAAAAGACCGTGATGAGAACCTTGGGGTCGCCTTTGAAGGTTTCGCAGGCAGGCAGTAAACCAAGGAGAAGCAGTAAAAGGGCAGAGCGCATAGGGGGATTAATGAATCAAATCAGAATTCTGCCGCGAATGCAAGACTCTAGGTGCATTCTAGATTTTGAGGTTGGCACAAAAAAGCCGCCGAGGCAGGAACCACGGCGGCTTTCAGAATGAGAAGACGGGTTTTATTTCGTACCTTTGGCCTTCAGGTCGTTGTACATCTGGAAGCCCTGCTCTGGGGTCAAGCCTTCATGCACCACGCCGCGGACGGCCTGCATCATGCTGATCGGCGCGTCGCTCTGGAAGATGTTACGGCCCATGTCCACACCGTTGGCACCCTGTTGGATGGCGTTGTAGCACATGGTCAGCGCATCCAGTTCTGGCAGCTTCTTACCGCCGGCAATGACGATTGGCACTGGGCAACAGGAAGTAACAGTCTCAAATTCAGTGTCGGTGTAGTAGCACTTCACGACATTGGCTCCGAGTTCTGCCATGATGCGAGTCGCCAAGCGGAAATACTGCGGTGTGCGGGCCATAGCACGACCGACGGCGGTCACGCCCATAACGGCGATGCCGTAGCGGCTAGCGGCATCGACAAGGTCGGTCAGATTTTTCAGGGACTGACGCTCATAGGCGCTGCCGATGAAGACCTGCACGGCCAGCACACTGGCGTTCAGGCGGATAGCTTCTTCGATGTTCAGCGCGGTGCTTTCGTTTGAAAGAGGTTCAAATCCTGGGCGGCCAAACTTGGCTTTCTTACCGTCGATTTCGCCTTCCCACTCTTCAAACTGGCTGACCATGGAGGTGCCGCCGCTGGCACGGAGCGCGATGGCTTTGGTCGTGGAAGCTGGGATCACGCTGCGCTGAATGCCACGCGTGAGCATGAGGCAGTCTGCATAAGGCTCGAGGGGGAGGATCGTCTGGTCAACACGCTCCAGGCCTGTGGTTGGGCCTTGGAAATAGCCGTGGTCAAAGGCCAGCATCACCGTGCGACCGTCCTTTGGATTGAAGACCTTGCTGAGGCGGTTTTTGAGACCCCAGTCATACTGGTGGCAGCCCTTCAGGAAAAAGCCAGGAGCGGCCTGAGGCACGTCGGCGAAGTATTCTTTGTCTTTTTTGTCAGCAGCGCTGGTAGAGATGTCGGCCATAAGAAGGATAGATTAAGTTTGGGGCGTGGATTGTGAGCCTGAATCGGCGGTGTGCAAGCAGGACGCTTATTTGATGAACGTTTTGCCGTTTCCTGCCTCTCTTCTGGTAGATGCATTTTTTTGTTCGCTGAGCCCGAATGTCCTGAATTATTCTGAATTATGATTTCTATCTTGTCCATCTTTGCTGCATCCATGATTTTATTCTTTTGGCTCTCGCATCGGCTGTTGTTTGGGAATCAGGCGAAACAGCAAAAATTATATGGAGATTTGCTGACCCATTTTCGAATAGGTGATGAAACTTACACGGCGTGTTATCGAATCCGTATCATAGACGATTGTATTTATCTTCACCCAAGAACATTTGGGATCGATTACATCATACCTCTGAAAGAATTGGTTGAGGTTACCAAAATAGACCGCACCTCTTTTTTCCAAGACAGAGAATTTAAATGGAAACGCGAGCGCGGAATTATCAGTCTAGATGGATCTTGGAGCGAGATAATATCTGAACGATTGCGGAAAAAGAGGCCCTCAAGACGGAAGCTGGGTGGCTGGTGAAGACTGAAAACTGCACCACCAGCGAAAGCGTTTGTCAAAAATCTCTCGAAAGTTCGGGCTAATGATGAAGGTATGAGAAACAGGGCTTGCAATGGGCTCTAAAATTGAATTTCCCTAAACGCAGCACATGAAAAAATACAACGTCGGCATCATCGGATATGGTTGGGCAGCGACTGCTCACATCGAAGCAATCAATAAGACCAAGCAGGCTCAGGTAACGGCGATTTACTCTTCACGTCCGCTGGATGAGGCTGAGCTGAGTGCCAAGCATGGTGGGAAGATCAAAGCTTATCAGGACATCGACGCGATGCTGGCTGATCCAGAGATTCATATCGTGGACATCACCAGTTACCCAAGTCAGCACCGCAATCAGGCCATCGCGGCGGCCAATGCGAAGAAGCACATCATTTTAGAAAAGCCGATGGCAAACTCGCTGCAAGAGGTGCGCGAGATCGTGGCGGCGGCGAAGTCAAATGGCGTTAAGGGTTGCGTGTGCTTCGAGTGCCGATTCTCGGGTCAGTTCCAGTCCACGAAGGCCATCATTGATGAAGGGCTGCTCGGAGAGATTCACTACGGTGAGGTGGACTACTATCACGGTATCGGTCCTTGGTATGGTCAGTTCCGCTGGAATGTGGGTAAAAAAGACGGTGGCAGTGCGCTGCTGACGGCGGGTTGCCATGCTTTAGATGCGCTGCTCATGGTCATGCCAGGGGAGGTTGAAAGCGTGACCAGTTTCAGCACGAAGTCGAAGAGCGAAATCTTTGCCCCTTATGAATATGACACCACGAGCGTGACGCTGGTGAAATTCAAGAACGGAGCTGTCGGTAAAACGGCGGCTGTGGTCGATTGCCTCCAGCCCTATTATTTCCACACCCATCTCGTCGGCAGTCAGGGCAGTCTTCTGGACAACAAACTGCACTCCAACAAGCTCAAGAGCGATAAGAAAGAGTGGGGCCAGCTTTCCATGCAGATGCTGGATTCAGGCGATGTCAGCGATCATCCCTACGAGACTCAATTCCAGGCCTTCTTTGATGCTCTGGATGAGGGAAAAGACATGCCGCTCACCAGTTTCCCTGAATCGCTGCGCAGTTTTGAGGTCATTTTTGCCTCTGACAAGAGCGCTGAGCAAGGTGGCAAGCCTGTGGCGATTAGTGATCTGGGCTAATTTTTAAAAATCACAAACTTCCGGCAAAGGAAGTTCACCATGACCGAGGTGACCACGAAGCCCAATTGAGCGATCAATGAGGGCAAGTGGTAGCTGGAGGCTAGCCAATGTGCTACAAAGCCGCCCGGAAAGAAGCCGATGGCGCTGGCGATCCAGAACATGGCCAGCTCCGTCAGCTTGCTGTGACGACCGGGAGTGAAGACAAAAAGAATGTTTAGCCAATAGGCGACCAAGGTTCCAAAGGGCCAGGCGATGGCGTTGTTGATCACGAGGTTGTTAGCGCGCAGGGCTTCATCCAGCACCTGTCCGTTCACCAGCATCCCCTGAACAGCAGGGAAAAGGGTCAGGGATAGGATCGTAAGAATGCCATTGTGGGTGATGGCGGCCACCACGCCGCAGCAGCCATATTTGATGAATTGCAGCAAAGGATGCGCCTCGCGACTGATCAGCGCGCGCCAGATCGTCGGTAGATCATTCTGGCGGACAAATTGCCATGCAGTGGAAAGAAGCTTCAACATGGACTGCCCTTTGCCATAATCACCGCCGTGTGCAAGGCCGTTCGCAGGCTGGATGAGTACCTCCAATCCGGTGAAAATTGAAAAAAAGATGCCGGAAACAATATATTATGATAATTTTATTCTAATTCCTTCCAATCTGGACCGTTCTCCAGCCGGAGTCATTCACTCAGCACCTCTCATCTACCCATGAAAACCACCCAAACACTGCTCGCTGGCCTTTTCGCCGCTGGTCTTTGTGCAAGTTCTGCTTTTGCAGAAGCCCGCACTTGGACTGACGTCGCTGGCCGCCAAGTAAACGCCTCCTTCGTCAAAATCGAAGGCGGAGACATCGTTCTGCAAACCGCAGACGGAGCCATGCATCAGTTCGCTTTAACGCGTCTTTCCCCTGAAGATCAGGCGATTGCAAAGGCCGCCAAGCCAGCTGAAGCCGCAGCGGGTGCCGAATCGGCTCCTGCAATGCTGGCCAATGCAACGGTGGCTCAGGCTGCAGCCAAGGTGGACCAACTTGTGGCCAATGGCCTGATCAAGGCCAATCCTGAACGTGCGACAGCAGGTAAAGGACCGATCAAGAGCTTCAATCCGATGGCCAACGACGAGCAGTTCGTGCGCCGCGTGTATCTCGACATCGCAGGTCGTATCCCAAACTATGACGAAGCTCATGCTTTCATCAAAAGCAGCGACAAAGCCAAGCGCTCCCAGCTCATCGACATGTTGCTGGATTCTGAAGGTTACAAAACCACGCTCTATAACTACTTCGCCGAGATGCTGCGTGTGAAGAATGAGTTTGAAGCAGACAACGTCCGCGGCACTCCCTACATCGGCTGGTTAAAAGAACAAATCGCCATGAACCGCCCATGGAATGAGATGGTCTATGAGATGATGACTGCCACAGGTAAAATGTGGGATAAAAAACCAGACGGCACCTACAATGGCGCAGCTGGTTACCTTCTCCGCGATTCTGGGATGCCTCTGGACAATTTGGCCAATACGCTGACTGTTTTCCTTGGCACCGACGTCGCCTGCGCTCAATGCCACGACCATCCATTTGCTGATTGGACCCAGAAGCAATTCTATGAAATGGCAGCTTTCTTTGGTGCTACCACGACCCGCCTCAACGGCAAAGACCTAGGCGGCACTGACCCGATGGCACGCCTCATGGCAGGCATCGAGCCCATGGTTGAAAAATCCGGCCAAGACATCAAGCGTCTGCGCAACGGCATTCAAAACTACATCCGTGCCAATCAGAACGCTGTTAAAGATCGCGACATGAACGGCATGAAATTGCCTCATGATTACAAATACAAAGATGGCAAGCCAGGTGATGCTGTTGAGCCAAAATTCGTTATGTGGAGCCCAGCCGACAAAGGCAATCCAGCTTACAAGCAAAGCAAGAAGAACGAAGAAAAGCTACGTGTTTCCTTCGCTAACTGGATGACTCATCCGCAAAACCCACGTTTTGCCATGACCATCGCTAACCGCATGTGGAAGCGTGCGTTTGGTTCGGCTGTTGCTGAACCAGTGACTAACATCGACGATCCAGCACAATCTGTGAATCCTGAGTTGCTCAAGCACCTCGCCGCAGAAATGGTCCGCGTGAAGTTCGACCTGAAGCAGTTCATGCGCATCGTTTATAACACCCGCGCTTACCAATCGGAAGCTACCACCGAAAACATCGTGATGGGTGAGAAGTACTACTTCCAAGGCCCTATGCTCCGCCGCATGACTGCTGAGCAGGCTTGGGATAGCTACATGACCCTCGTGCTCGGTAAACCAGACAGCTACAAAGCTCCTCTCCAGGATCTGTATGCCAAGTCCATCGACCTCAATCTCGAAACCGTGGATCCACAGACTGTGCTCATCAAGTATGACGCCTATCGCAAGATTCAGCAGAAAGAACGCGCCCTCATGGGTGGTGGTCTCGAGATGGCCGGCGGTGACATGATGATGGAAGAAAAAGCTTCCAAATCCACCAAGAAGCCAGAAGCAACCGCTATGAATGATGGTCCTGATAAGGTCCTCAGCTATGAAGGCATGAACCTCATGCGCGCTTCAGAAATTGTCCAGCCAGCTCCTGGTGGTCACTTCTTGACGGACTTCGGTCAATCTCCTCGCATGCTCATCGACGGCAGCACCAAGGTCGGCAACGTCCCGCAGGTGCTCACCATCATGAACGGCAAGGCGCAGAAGATGCTCACCAGCCCAGATTCACTCATCTTCCGTAATATGGAATCCGTGCGTGACCCTTCTGAAAAGGTTGAGCGCATGTTCCTGACCATCATGAACCGTAAGCCAACGATGAATGAAAAAGACATCGCTAAGCGTGTGCTCGGTGCTGGTGACGATGGCTACGCCAACATGATCTGGGCGCTCATCAATACCCGCGAATTCATGTTTGTACAGTAATAACGGACTCAATCACTTTATAACTTCAATTTTTAATTCTATGAAATCAGAACTCCTCCGACTCAACGACGCAAATCGCCGTCAGTTCATGCTGAATACCGCCAAGACGGTCCTCGGCGTCACCCTCCTCCCTGGTCTTTCTTCCAAGATGGCTAAGGCTGCTGGCGCATCCGGCCCAGGCACTCCTGGATTTGGCAAAGCTAAACACGTGATCTATCTCTGGATGGGTGGCGGCATGACTCACATCGACACCTTCGATCCAAAAGAAGGCGCTACCAAAGGCTTCGGTGATCGCATCAAGGCCAAAGCTGACGGCATCGACTACCTCGGTGGTTATCTGCCTAAGTTGGCTGAAAACGCCAGCAAGTTGTCCCTCATCCGCTCCATGTCCTCCAAGACGGGTGTGCATGAAGCGGGTACTTACATCATGAAGACCGGCTATGAGCCACGCGGCACCATTGTTCACCCAGCCATGGGTGTTTGGGGTTCTCACTTCCTGGGTCGTATCAAAGACGTTACTCTTCCAGATAGCGTCGTCGTGAACAGCGGCAGCGCCTATCCCGGTGCAGGCTTCTTCCCACCTGCAATGTCCCCGATCCCGATCTCCAATCCAGAGACCGGTCTCCAAAACATCAAGCCAACCACCTCTGATGCCCAGTTCAGCAAGCGTATCTCGCTCATGAATGAGTTCGACTCTGGCTTCCGCAAGAAGTTCCAAAGCGAAGATGTGAAGGCTTACTCCGAGTTCTATGATGAAACTCTCAAGCTTATGAAGAGCGAAGACCTCAAGGCTTTCGACCTCACTCTTGAGACGCCTGAGACTCGTGAGAAATATGGTAGGAACAATTTTGGCCAAGGCTGCCTCCTCGCTCGTCGTCTCGTCGAAAGCGGTGTCCGCTTTGTCGAAGTGCAAATGGGCGGCTGGGACATGCACAACACCATCGACAATGCCATGACCAACAACGGTAACACGCTCGACACAGGCTTCTCCGCCCTGCTGCTCGATCTTGAAGCCAAAGGTCTTTTGGATTCCACCTTGGTTGTCCTAGGCTCCGAATTCGGACGCACGCCAGACATCAATGAAAACGATGGCCGTGACCATTACCCTCTCGCCTACACCACCGTTCTTGCTGGTGGCGGAGCCAAACGCGGATTCGCTTATGGTGCTTCGGATAAAGAAGGTCGTCGTCCTGCTGATAAGCAGACCAGCCCTGAGGACTTCCTGGCCACCATCGGTCACGCTATGGGTCTTCCCGTGGAAGAAGTCGTCATGTCACCCTCCAACCGCCCTTTCACCGTGGGCAATACAGGCGTGCCAGTGATCGACATCTTCGCTTAATCCCGATCGATCATCTCTTCACTCAACACCCGACCCAAAAGGTCGGGTGTTTTGTTTTGAAGGATTAGAATCCACCAAAGGCCTAGCCTCCGTTCCCGAGCTTGCAAATGAGATCCCAGTGCTGAGGCTGGACCTCGGTAATGGAAAGGCGGTTCCCTCGGCGAAGAATCAGCATGTCCGCCAGCTTGGGTTCTGCACGCAGCATGTCCAGAGTTACAAACGTCTTGAAGTCCGCCTCCCACTTCACATCCACCATCAGCCAGCGTGGTTCCTCACGTTTGCTACCGGCATCAAAGTATTCCGAAGCAGGATCAAACTGGGTGTGATCAGGATAAGCCTCCTTGACGATCTTCACGATGCCGGCGATTCCTGGCACGGGACAACTTGAGTGATAAAAAAAGCCCAGATCCCCCAGCGCCATTTGATCCCGCATCATGTTCCGCACCTGATAATTCCTCACTCCATTCCAGGGTTCCGTCTTCTTCGGACGTGCCTTAAGGTGGTCGAAAGAAAAAACATCAGGTTCAGATTTGAGGAGCCAGTGAGACATAAGAATTCATCTGATACGCAGCAACCAAGAAAAAGGAATGATGAAATTGCTGGGTTGTGCGATGAATTGATATGCCTACGGACCTTCATGCCACACTCAAAAAACACTTCGGCCATGCGGCTTTTCGCCCCGGGCAGGAGCAGGTGATGCAGGCTCTAGTAGCGGGGCGGAGTGCGTTGGCGCTGTTTCCGACGAGTGCAGGGAAGTCGCTATGTTATCAGCTTCCGGCGCTGTTGATGGATGGGGTGACGCTGGTGATCTCTCCACTAATCGCGCTAATGAAGGATCAGGTGGAGGCGCTGAAAGGACGCGGGATTGCGGCGGCGCGATTGGACTCGTCGCTATCGCTAGAAGAGTCCCAGCGGGTGTTTGACGACATGAAGTCTGGAGTTTTAAAGCTGCTCTACATCGCGCCAGAGCGGCTGATGAATGAGAACTTCATTGAGCGACTCAAGCAGGTGAAAATTGCCATGATGGCGGTGGATGAGGCGCACTGTATTTCCGAATGGGGGCATAATTTCCGTCCTGAGTATCTGCGTTTAGCCTTGATGGCTCGGGAGTTGGGAATTCAGCCTCTGTTAGCGCTGACGGCGACGGCGACACCTGACGTGGCCCGGGATATTCGAAAGGCGTTTGGCATCGCCGAAGAAGATCATGTGCAGACGTCGTTTCATCGACCGAACTTACATTACCGGATCACGCCATGCCCTGCGCTGAAGCGAAAAGAGTATCTGGCAAAAGTTCTGCTAAAGCGGAAAGGGGCCTCCATTGTCTATGTGACGCTGCAAAACACGGCCGAAGAGGTGGCGACCTATCTGCAACGCAATGGCGTGAATGCATTGGCCTACCATGCGGGCCTGCCAGATGAGCACCGACACGCGGCCCAGGACTCCTTCATGAACGGCACACTGGACGTGATCGTGGCGACCATTGCCTTTGGCATGGGGATCGATAAAGCAAACATCCGCGCCGTGTATCATTACAATTTGCCCAAGACACTCGAGAATTACATGCAGGAAACGGGTCGTGCGGGGCGTGATGGAAAGCCTTCCATGTGTGAGTTGTTGGCCTGCAAAGACGACTGCATTGTCCTAGAAAACTTCACATTCGGCGATACGCCAACGCCACAGGCATTGCGGCAGTTGGTGGATCATTTGTTGCGCCAGGGACAGGAGTTCGATTTCTCTCTTTATGATCTTTCTCAGTCCACGGATATTCGGCCACTGGTCATTGAGACCGTTTTAACGAATCTGGAACTGACCGGGGTAGTGCGTCCTTTGGGGATGTTTTATTCCAGTTATCAGTTTCGGTTTCTTCAGCCTGAGGCGCGAATTTTGTCAGGCCATAAACCAGAGCGACAAGCGTTTTTGAAGCGTGTTTTTTCAGCAGGTAAGCGTGGGACTAAATGGATCACGCTGAATCCTGACGAGGCAGCGGAACAGATCGAAGAGCCACGCGAGCGGATCATGAAGGCTTTGACTTGGCTTCAGGAGTCAGCAGAAATCGAATTAAAACCGAGCAAAGCCAGGCAGCGCTATCGCCTATGTGACAATGCGGCGGAGCGTGACCCCGGTCCGATCAGTGTGCAGATGCAGCAGCTTTTTATCAATCGAGAGGCGCGTGATGTCGAGCGGCTGCATCAGGTGCTAGAGCTGGCTGGACATCGCCGTTGTTTGACGCGCTGGTTGCTGCGTTACTTTGGGGAAGAGATGGCTGAGGATTGCGGCACCTGCTCGAGTTGTCTAGAGCGGGCCAAAGGTGGGCTCGATGAAACGCCGCGCTTATTGCCGCAGTCGCCGATCCCTGAGATTACCATGGAAGATGTGGCGGCGATCCGTGCGTTGATGGACGAGCGCCATGTTTCTCTGCGCACACCGAGGCAGCTGGCGCGTTTTCTTTGTGGACTGTCCAGTCCAGCGACGATCCGCGAGCGTCTGACGCGAAATGAGGCCTATGGAATGCTGGAGAAAGTGCCTTTTGCCGATGTGCTGGCGCAGACTGAGACGATGAGGTAGCCGCGCCGGTTAAGGCGTGAGGTTATAGCGAGGATCCACCTGCTGGCGCAGGCGGCTACATGACGAAGGCGGCTACAGCATCTTGACCATCAGAGGCAGCACTTTCGAGTAATGGGTGCTTCCGCCAGAGCGGCTGAGTTGCTCGCTGATGAGGTCGGCGTCACTGACGACATCTGCGGGGAGAAGCTCTTCATGGCTATGACCTTCGCAGGTGGCATTCACACGCACAAAGCTGGAGAGGCCATCACGAGTCACACTGACTTCAAGACACGGCGCGGTGAGGCGCAGCGATTGCAGGGCGCAGCCAGAAGAGGTCTCGATCAACGTGACGCGGAGGCTGGTTCCGTCGGCCTTTTGAAAGACAAGGCCTGATTGGGCTTCATCGAGGACGGCACCCAGTCTCTGAGTGATCCAGCCTGCGAGTAGCACGGCTGCGCAGCGTTCGGTATTCAGGTGCGTGATCTCGATGGTCTGAAGCTTCGGCAAGTGCTCGCGCGCTTTGATGTCCTGAAAAGCATTGGCTAAAGCGGTCCGTAGAAAGTGACTGCGCGTCCAGCTCAGATCTCGGACATCGAAGTGGGCTGTTTCGGCTGCTTTTGCAGCGGTGAGACTAGCGAACTCGCGACGAGGATCCGCCCAAGTGCTGCTGTCGATGATGAGTGTGCCGATTCGGCTGTAAAAGCGCTCTTCGAAGTTTTTCGTGAGTTCGCCCTGCCACCAGACGATGAGAGGCAGATCTGAATCGAGATGGGCAAAGACGACATTTTGAACCTGTGCAGCGTCACCTCCTTCGAGCACAAAGGAGATCTGCTCGCTGCAAACAATCTGCTTTCCCTGATAGGGACGGCAGAGCGCATTGATCCAAGCGCGAGCGCGTTGAGGTTTGACCTCCGGCAGACAGGTGATGAGCAGAGCTCGGCAGGCATTTTCGGCGGTGATCTTGGCCAGCAGATTGTTATTTTCGATCAATGATTCCGTATCCTCACTGTAAATGGCAAGGTTGATGAGCGAGGCACGGGTCTTCGCGACATCGCTATCCCACAGCTCCTTGAGGGCACGGTCGATCTTAGCGAGTGGGACTTCAGTGCCGAGGCAGGAAAGGGTGTCTTCAGTGAGGGGCATGGGATTATTGAGAGCGTTTGAGTTCGTGGCGGATCCACTTTGGATGACGACGCAGGTCGATTACGCGGCGGATATCCAGCAGATCTTCTGTTAAAATGTAGAAGATAGCGGTGTGATGTTTCTGCACAATAGCACGATAAAACTTACCCGACCGGCCATGAGTGCCTGCGAAATTTGCGAGTTGGTCGATCTCTCCGAACATGTGAGCAAGGTAGGCCTGACCGACTCCTTTTTCCTGTGCCTCATAGAAAAGAACCGTTTCACGCAGGTCCTCATAAACCGACTCACGAACGATGACCTTCATCGCAGGAATTCCCTATCCAGCCTTTCTCTTACAACCTCCCACGGCTCTGATTTTTCTAATCCGGTTTTCACTCTGACATCCTGCTCCTCCAGCTCCTTCATCACCCAGTCTGGAAACGCTTCTTCCTTTTCTGGTTTTGATTCAGGATAAAGTCGGTCAACAAGCGTTTGAAGCAAATGAAGCTGTTCAGCTCGTGACAGATTGTCGATGGCGAGTGTGGCATTCATAGCAGGACTCTGGCTTGGATGGTCAGGAAAACAAGCTTGTTACAGCAACCTCCAGGCGTGGCCGTCTTGGCGGAGGAGGTCGTCGGCTTCTTTCGGGCCCCAGCTACCAGCGGGGTATTCGCACATGGTGGGTGGGGTGGCGGATTGATGCCAGGCGTGCTCGATCTCGTCGATGAACTTCCAGGCGCTTTCCACTTCGTCGCGCCGGGCAAAGAGGGTGGCGTCTCCAGCCATGGCGTCTAAGAGCAGGCGCTCATAGGCCTCAGGGCTGGCCTTTCCAAAGCTGCTGCTGTAGCGGAAGTCCATCTTCACTTGTTGCATGGAGAGGGCTTGACCGGGCTGTTTGGCCAGGATGCGTAAAGCGATTCCCTCATCTGGCTGAATGCGGATGACGAGGGTGTTTTCGCTGCTGCCTGGCAGGCGAGCTGTCGCGAACGGGACCTGTGGCGGTTTTTTGAAGTGGATGCTGATCTCGGTGGCCTTTTTCGGTAGTTGCTTACCCACGCGGATGTAAAACGGAACTCCCTGCCAGCGCCATGTATCGATGAAAAGGCGCAAGGCCACGTAGGCCTCCGTTTGGGACTCGGGATGCACGCGATCTTCTTGCCGGTAACCGACGCGGGAGACGCCATCGACGCTGCCTGCGGTGTATTGGGCGCGGATGACATTGGCACCTACGGCCTCAGGGCCGATGAGCGGACGCAGAGCGCGGATGACTTTGACCTTCTCATCACGGACACTGTCGGCACTGAGGTCGGTCGGTGGCTCCATGGCGACAAGGCTAAGGAGCTGAAAAAGATGGTTCTGCACCATGTCACGAAGAGCACCTGCTGTGTCGTAATAACCGCCACGGCCACCTTCCATGCCGAGATTCTCCGCACAGGTGATTTGAACGTTGTCGATGTATTTGCTGTTCCAATTCGGCTCAAAGAGCGCATTGGCAAAGCGTAGCACCATGATGTTTTGCGCAGTTTCTTTGCCCAAGTAATGGTCGATCCGGTAAGTATCTTTTTCCTCGAAGGTCTCGGCTACGGCAGCATTCAGGGCACGAGCAGTGGCCAGATCTTTGCCAAAGGGCTTCTCACAGACAACACGTGCCCATTTGCCATCGACGCCGTGGTTCAAACCAGCGGCCTTTAGCATCTCTAGGATCGGCTTAAAGGCCTCTGGCGCGGAGGCTAGATAAAAAAGTCGGTTTGCGGTGGTGCCACGCTCTTTGTCGAACTGATCAAGCAGGAGTTTTAGCTGGACGTATCCTGCTGGGTCCTCGAACTCGCTGCGGTGGTAGTGAATACTTTGGGAGAAGCTGTTCCAAAGTTCGTCATTGTGACCCTGGCGGGAGTTTTTGCGGTTTCCCTCTTCGAGTTCTTTGCGGAAGACTTCGTCGGTTTTTTCACGTCGGGCAAAACCCACCAATTTAAACTGCGGCGGCAGATCACCACAGGCGGCCACATTGTAGAAGGCTGGGATGAGCTTGCGATTGGTTAGGTCACCCGTAGCGCCGAAGATGACGACGGTGCAGGGTTCTGCGCGGTGCCGCTGGAGCAGCGTTTCTTGAAAGGGATTTTCCAGATCAGACATGGGGATGGGGATACGCTCGCCTAGCGGTGAGCGGACCGGAAACTAACCGCTTCCACCCTGCTGGCAACTCTGGAAGCGCAAGGGGCGTGCCGAAGCAGATGAAATCACCTCATGACAGGCATGAGCACGTTAGTCAGATGGAGGTATCTGCATTTTGCCCTGTTGCTCTCGCCGGAATGATGCACTGTCAGGCCATGCGCTGCGTTTTGGCCCTCAGTTTTTATTTGGCCGCCGGAGCCGCTCTCTGGGCGGTCACCCCGGCAGCTACGCCTGCTCCTGCCTCGGCACCAGCGGTGACTCCGAAGTCCGCCCCCTCAAAGCCGAAGCCCAAGGACGATCCAGCACCAGTCAAATCAACTCCTGAAAAACCCAAGGAACTTGCATCAAAGCCGCCCTCAGAAGATGCTTACAAGCAGATGGAACTGCTCACCCGGGCCATGGAGACGATACGCCAGAGCTATGTGGATGAATCCCAAATCACCTACGAGCAGCTCGTCGAAGGGGCTTTGGAGGGGATGCTGCGTCGGCTTGATCCGCACTGCGAATACATGGGAAAGTCACTCTTTGAGGACATGCAGCGCGAACAGAGCGATACCTCGGAAGGTGTTGGTATCAGCGTCGCTCTACGTGAGGGAACCCTGACGATCATCAGCGTGCGTGAAGATGGGCCTGCGGCTAGGGCCGGGGCTCTGGCGGGAGATCAGATGGTGCGGATCAATGATGTGCTGACTGACAGTGTCGGCGTGGCCGAGGCGATCCAGCTGCTCACAGGAAAAGCTGGCGAAAGTCTGAAGATCACCGTGCGTCGCCCTGGGACACGGCAGTTTTTAGAATTCAATCTTGTCCGTGAGACCCTGAGTGAGACCTCTGTGCATGATGCCATGCTGCTGGTACCGAAGATGGCCGGTGAGTATAAAATCGGTTATGCCCGCATTTCCCAATACACCCAGGCTACGGCCAATGATCTGAGTGTGGCACTGGATGGATTGGAAAAACAGGGCATGTCTGCCTTTATCTTGGATCTGCGGAATAACCCAGGCGGTCTGCTGGATAGTGCCATTGCCGTTTGTGGTGAATTTTTGCCCGAGGGCACCGTGGTCGTCACCACCGAGGGCCGCGTCGCCTCCCAAAATCCGCCGCCCTACCGAACGCCAGGTCGCGATGGCCGAAAGGCGCGCCGTTATCCCATGGCCGTCATGATCAATCACGGCAGTGCCAGTGCTGCCGAGATCACTGCTGGTGCCTTACAAGACCTCAAACGCGCCATCATTGTCGGCACTACCAGCTTTGGCAAAGGTAGCGTGCAGAGCATTCTGCCGATGAAAAATGGGGCAGCCATGCGCCTGACCATAGCCAAATACTACACGCCAAGTCATCGCACGATTCACGAACATGGAGTCGAGCCAAACATCGTCTCCACCCTGACCACTGACGAAGAACTGCGTGTCTCCAAATGGCGGAACAATCACGGCAGTGGAGAGGCCGCGGCCATCGAGATTGCGAATCTCGGTGACAAACAACTCGAGCGCGCTGTCGATGTCCTCAAAGGAGCCCTCGTGTTCGAATCCTTCCGCCCCCAAGAAGAACCGAAGCCCAAACCCGCTGTGATCAAACCCCCGCCCAATGTCCCGAAAGCACTGCCTTTGCCCGCAGATCCAAAGGCACCCTAAAGCGCGACAGCGTCCTGGAGTGCGCTGGGCCTCCAGCGCTTTCCGAGTCTGCGTGATCAGCTTCAACTCCTACAACTTCTAAGTCCAGATGAGGTCAGTTCATTTCCCGAAATGCGGAGATCAATCGCCTTGCCGGTAAGCTCCAGAGGACTGGAGCACTCCAGAACGCTACCGCGCTACATCAAATCATCTGCTAATATGCGTGCTTTCCTTTCTGATCTCTGGAGCCATCGGGGCTTCCGCTATACCTTCATTATAGGGCTCAGCGTAGCTGCCTCTGTGACATGTTTTTTTTGGGCGCTAAACTGGTCCGGTGAAAAACGCTGGCAGCGAGTCAAAGCCAAACTTGAAGCCGAAGGTGAGACCTTTGACTTCTATTCCCTCTACCCAGCCCCGATCCCCGATGAGCAAAACTTTTGTGCGATTGAGCCTCTGAATGGAATCCGCACGCCAGAAGGCACCAGTCCAGAGGCTGTGGCTGCTCAAAAGAAGCGGGACGTCATCTTAAAGCAGGTAGATTTTTTTACTTATGAGTTGAGCGGTTCTGCTTCATTTGACTTCCTCTCAAAGGCAAAGGAACCGGACTACTCAGCCATCTTGGATAAGCTAAAAGAAACGAAAGTTCTGCCGCTCAAAAGTGATCCAGTGACATGGTCGGAAATTCAGGCTGTATTAGAAACCAAGGCTCCCATTTTAAAAGTTTTAGGAGGTGCCGCCAAGCAGCACCGCAAAGCCGACTTTCTACCCCGCCCGAGCCGAGCCGATTTACCCGAGTTATTGACCAGCCTTCCAAATCCACATTTCAATCCGACGCTCCGGCTCGCAGGGCTTCTTCGATTTCATGCTCTGATCTGTTTCAAATCAGGTGATCTTGAGGCTGCCATGAATGCAGCCTTAGCCCTCCTGCGATTGAGCCAAGGTGCGTATGACTCAAACACACTGATTGCCAATCTGATCGGGAACGCAATACAAAAGGATTTTCAGGAACTGGTTTGGCTGATGCTAAAAAGTCGTCAATACGGCGATGCTGCCCTGGCTTTTCTGCAGGCAGACATACAGTTTTCAGGTTCTGACAATGCCTGCCTGAAAAGTTTTCGCGCGGAAATGGCCATTGGGGCAGCATCCATGGAATATCTTGAGCGTCATCCAGAGGAACGTTGGGACATGATATACGCGGCCTTTGCTCAAGACATGTTTCCAACCAAGTTAGCTCATAGCTCCGCGCTTTCGCACCTCATTCCAGGAGGTTTCATCATGCACTGCAAAGCAGCCGTAGTAGAGGCAGAATGGGAATACATCATCAGACCCCTCTCAAAGAATGGATTTAAGGCTGCCAGTCCTGACGACGAGCGGTTCCAATCCTATCTTCAGTCCCTCTCACCTTGGTGGAACCCAGATCTTGCTTTTGTAAAATGGTCAATTCCGACCTTTCTTCATATCGTTCCTCAATGTGCTTTAGCTGAGAATCAGCGCCGACAAGCCGTTCTCGCCTGCGCTTTGGAAAGGCATTTTATCAAGCATGGCAGCTATCCTGCGACTCTCGAAGCGCTTGATAATGAGTTCCGCGCTGGGAATGATTTGCTCGATGTGAATGGCGAAGTCATGCACTATGCGTTGCTTGCAGCCGGACGTTTTCGCCTTTGGTCACTCGGACCAGATGGCATGGACGACGGCGGAAAGTTTGCTGTTGAGCTAGGTTCACTCAAGCCGGGCGCGCCTTATACACCAAAGTATAAAGGCGACTGGGTCTGGCGCTATGATCCGGCAGTGAAAGCTCCGTGACTTCTCATTATGGAGTTACCAAGACAAAAGTGAGAAGCCTGTGACCAGACTGTGGCAATCCGTAGTTTGAACTTTTTAGATGCCTCTGAGTCTCCGCATTACCGACTCCGGGTCTTGTCGTAAATCGAGCAGGGCGTGCAAGATCAGTCCGCGATTTTCGACGACGTAGAAGAGACCGTAAAAGCGGTTGAATACGAGCACGCGGCGGACTTTGCCTTGATGGACCAAGGGGCCGATGTGCGGAAATGCCTCCAGCATTCTCACAGAGGCTAGGACCTCGTCATAGAAGCGGTCGCCGGTGCCTTCTCCCAGGCTTCCATTCGCTCATAAATGTGCTGCACATCTGCCTCGGCTCCCAGCGTCCAGACGGCGTTCATCTGCGTGAGGCGGCGATGCGTTGCTTGAGTGCCAAGATGCCGGCGGTGACTTCCTCCGTGCTGCGCACATTAGCAGGATGGGCTGCATGTTCTTCCAGCCGCTGATCTAGCAATGAAGCAACGCCTGATGTGATGTTGCTGTCATGTGAGACATCCTGCCAAAGCTCCCAGACTAGCCGAAGTTTTTGATCAACAGTAAGTGCGCCAAGCGCAGGCAGTGTTTCCAGAATCATGAGATAAAGATGCGTGGAAGTCGGCGTGTGGCAACGGCTTCTTTGAGCGCTGAGACTGTCCCACAGATTCAGGCAGGCCCACAGATTGGTTTTCTACTTTAGGCAATCTTTGGGCCTTCTTGAAACCGTGGTAGAAAAAGGGTTTTCACAAAACTTGATGACGCAAATTAAATAAGAAGCCAGCAATACAAGTCCATGAGGCTGCACGCTAAACTCAACCGACCTACGATCTTCTTCCGTGCATCCCCTCATTCTTCGTGCCATTCTCTTCCGCTGCCATGCGTCTCTTCTACCTTATCCTCGCTCTCAACGCACCGCTCTATGCGCTCGACTTGCATTTGCCAACGGGCAATGAGGCGCTGTTGAAGGGGGATGGGGCGGGTTATTTCCAGTTTGTGGATCGGAATTTTGAAGGGCAGCAGACGACGCCTTGGGAAGGGGGACAGTTTGGTTTTTGGCGTGATCCTCGTCGAGTGGGCAGCGGCATCGCCTATGCGCGTTTTCATGAAGGCATGGATGTGAAGCCTCTACAGCGGGATGCGAAGGGCAATCCGCTGGATGAGGTGAAGGCGATCTTGGCAGGCGAGGTCGTTTATGTGACACCTTCAGGGAAGAGCAACTACGGCAGCTATCTCGTCATCAAGCATGATTGGGGGGAAGGGCCGTTTTATTCTCTGTATGCTCATTTGAAAGAAGCGCTGGTCACCGCTGGGACCAAGGTCAAGGTGGGGCAGGTGGTGGCGCGGATGGGCTACACGGGCAGCGGGATCGATCAGCGGCGGGCGCATTTGCATGTAGAGCTGAATGTCATGCTGAACTCCGACTTTGATCTCTGGCACAACACGGGATTCAGCACACCGAATCACCACGGCATCTACAATGGCATGAATCTGTTGGGTTTGGACCTGCAGGCGCTGTATCTGGCGCAGGCCAAAGACCCCGCACTGACGCTCAGCTCCTGGTGGCGCAGTCAGGAGGCCGAGTTTGAAATCGCGGTGCCTGGAAATGCCAAGATTGAGGTCGTGAAAGCCCACCCCTGGCTGCGTGAAGGTGCTGCAACGACTGCGCCCTCCTGGCAAATCCGTTGCACACGCTGGGGGCTGCCCGTTTCCATCAAAGCGGGGACGGAAGCGGTGAGCGCTCCTGCCTTGACCTGGATCAAAAGTAGCGATGTACCCCATTATTATGCGACTCGTGGTCTGATCAGCAACAGCGGCAAAATCACCGTCGAAGGGCTGCGCTTCATCCAGCTCATGACTAATCCTTGAATTTTGAACAGGAGGAAGCAGAGAGAGCAGAGGTCTAGTTTGTTTTTTCTCTGCTACCTCTGCTACCTCTGCTTTCTCCTGTTTAAATAACATCATGCTTCTCGCCCTCGAATCTTCCTGTGATGAAACCGCTGCCGCTATCTGCAATGCAGATGGTGAACTGCTGGCTTCCGCCATTGCTTCACAGATTGAAATTCACCGTCAGTTCGGCGGTGTCGTGCCGGAGGTGGCCTCCCGCAATCATATCCTGCATGTAAAGCCGCTGGTCGAGCAGGTGCTGGCTGAAGCGGGTCTTAAACTCACTGATATGCAGGCTTTTGCCGCCACGACAGGACCGGGTCTTGTCAGCTCATTGCTCATTGGCACCAGCATGGCCAAGGCGCTATCGGTGGCTGAAAACAAACCGTTTCTGGCCATGAATCACATGGAAGGGCACCTACTGTCTCCTTTCATGGCAGGCAATGGACCTCCGCGAGCCTGTGTGGCTCTCATTGTCAGTGGTGGTCACACGATGCTACTGCACATGCAGGGCGTGGGTCGGTATCGTTTGTTGGGCAAAACGCGCGACGATGCCGCAGGCGAGGCCTTTGATAAAATTGCTAAAATGATCGGACTGCCCTACCCGGGCGGGCCTGAGATCGACAAGCTAGCCGCGCAAGGCCGCGCGGATGCCTACAGTTTTCCACGCAGCTTTTTAGATGGGCAGAGTTTGGAGTTTAGCTTCAGTGGACTCAAGACCGCTGTTCTCTACGAACTGCCCAAGCTTGACCTGACGCAGCCCCAAGTTCTGGCCGATGTCTGCGCGAGCGTTCAGGAAGCCATCTTGGAAGTGCTTGTGGAAAAGCTCGTCTTAGCAACAAAGCAATGTGGAGAAAAGCTCGTTGCGGTCAGTGGCGGTGTCAGTTGTAATCGCGGTTTGCGACAAAAACTCACCCTCCGCTGCGAGAAGGAGGGATTGACGCTTCTGTTGGCTCGTCCTGAGCTTTGCACCGACAATGCAGGCATGATTGCATACGCTGCCATGCAACGCTTTCAATTAGGTCAAACTTCACCCCTCGAAGCCGATGTTGATCCCAATTTATCCTTGGTCTCTTAAACACATCACGTTTGCAGTCTGGCTTCTGGCCAGTGTTTCTAATGCAGCGATTCCTGGCCTCATCCTGCCTCTTTACGATGTCGAGGTCGGCACTGCCTCGGCTGGTATTGTGGCAGAAGTCTTGGTAAAAGAAGGCGACACCGTCACGGAAGGTCAGCCGCTACTGAGACTTTATGATGAGGTCGAAAAGCTCGATGTCGAGCGGGCTGCCAAGGTGGTGGAGAAAGCTAAATTTGATCATGATGCGGCGCAGAAGCTTTTGGCTGAAAAGATAGGCACCCGTGAAGACGCTCTGAAAAAGCAGATCGAGCACGATCTGGCCAGGCTGCAAAAACAGGCGGCTGATATCAGATTAGCCCAGCGAACGATCCGCGCACCGATTCAGGGGATTGTGGTGAAGCGCGATAAGGAGCCAGGAGAAGCGGTGCTGCTCAATGAAACCGTGGCGCAAATCGTCCACATCCAGCAAGTTCATGCCCAGTTTTATTTGGAACCGGATCAGGCACGCAGCTTAAAGTCAGGAGACAGTGTGAGTATCAATCTGCCCTCGCTGCTGCCGCCCAATGAGTTCAGCGGAAAAGTAGATTTTATCGATCCCCGCATGGATGCCGAAAGTGGCCTCTATCGTGTGAAGCTCCTCTTGGAGAATCCCGACCTACAACTCAAAGCTGGGATGCGCGCTGAGTGGCTGCGCTAAGGTCAACTCACGGCGGGGTGAGCTTACTCACCAGATTGCTCAGATACGGGAAGAGTTGCTTCTTGCGACTGACGACACCGGGCATTTCATAGACCTGTGGGCTACGCTCGTGGTAGTCGATGGCGGTGGCGACTCGCTTATCTCCGGCGATCAAAAGTACGCTGTAATGAGAGGTGATATCTGTGACCATGAGGCAGGCAAAGTGCAGGCTGTGTGCGGCACATAGAGAGACGAGCGCGGCATGAAGCTCGGATTGTTTTTTCCAAAATTCTTCCAGGCCCATTTCCTCGATCTGGCTGATGCTGATGCGCCAGCCGTTTTCCTCAAAGACTTTGCGGTCGCCTTCGATGGCACGCGCTGGAGTGGCCTCACGGAGCAGGGAGCCGGCGGCAAAGAAGTCTTTTACAAACTCGGCGGCATCAATCTCAGCCACCTTGGCTAGCCATTCCAGGATCTCTCGGTCCGTCTTTGTGGAGGTTGGGCTGGTGAGATTCAGGGTATCTGAGATCAGGCCCGCACAGAGGCAGATGGCGGTGGACTTATCTGGTGTCAGGCCGCGCATCCGATACATGATGCCGACGATGGTGCTGGTGCTGCCCACGGGTTCATTGATGAAACGCACAGGCTCCTTGGTCCGCAGATTGCCGCTAAGTCGATGATGGTCGATCACTTCGACGATCTCCGCCTCATCAGCGCCTGCGACAGCTTGAGAGAATTCATTGTGATCCACCAGCACTAGCCGCGTGCGCGGCACTTCGACGAGGTCGGACTTGGAAAAGACGCCTTCAAGGCGCCCTGATTCCTCATCGATCACAGGGAAAAGTGGTTGATGCGCGTTTTGAACCACGTGGATGATTTCACGCAGAGGCGTACGGCTGCTGAAACTGTGGAAATCATGGATCAATGCCTCGGCAATCGGTCGGGAGAAGCGAATGAGCTGGGAGGCGCTTGCGGTGTCTTGCGGTGCTGAGATGACACTGACGCCCTTGTCCTTGGCCTGTTGTAATAAGCTTTCCCAGGGCATGAAGCCGCCTGTGACGACTAGACAACGGACGCCAAGTTCCATCGCCAGGGCATGAATCTCAGGGCGATCCCCTGTGACCAAGACGACCTGACGTGGCGGAAATTGGCGTGCACGGTCTCGCGAAGTCTCGACGCTGGAGGCGGCGACGACGAGGACCAGATCTCCGACTGAATCTACATCACTTGTATCACCGATGAGGTCGCCTCCGAGCGCTGTATTCATGTTATGAATGCTCGTGCGTACCTCACGATTCGCTGCGCTGTGTGTTGCATCACTTGGCAGGAAGAGCTGCGCCATTTCCTGAATCGTCGGCATTCCTAGAAGCCGATGTTCGGCATTCACCACGGGGATGGAGCGGAAGCTATGTTCCATCATTTTTCGATACACGGACAAAAAGGTCTCGTTTGGAGCGGCCGTCATCACCTCTCGGCGGCAAACGATGGCAGCGGTAGGACGTACGTCGAGAAGCAGCTTGGGTGGCTCAAGGCCTGCGAGTTTTAGCACCCAGCTCGTCCGTGCATTGATCTCTCCGCAACAAGCAGCGATCACTTCATCCTCACGAACAAGACGCAGGAAAGCAGCGTAGCCGATGGCTGAACAGATCGCATCCGTGTCTGGATTGCGGTGACCGATGACGTAAATTGGGTCCATGAAAAGTGTGACGAAAAACGAGAAGTGGGAATCTAAGCACGGAACTCCAACTTTGTCAGGTGACTGTCAGAATATGTTCGTTGGGCCTAGTTTCTTAAGTCCCGCGACGTTTCAGCACGGCTACCCAGCGATCCACGGATTTTCCAGGCGCGTCGGCAAGTGCACGACTCTGCTTATTGCGCGTATTGCTAATGACTTCCATGCCAAGGGATTCCAGGGCTCTTAGAGCTAGCCGATGCTCGACATCAAAATAACTGGTGATCACCAACATGCCATCTGGTCGTAGTTTGGCGATTCCCTGATCGAAGATCTTTTTCCAGAGTTCCTGGCCATGCCAAAAGTTCTGATGGCGCAAAAAGACCATGTTAAAATCATCTCCCAGCTCTTGATGCTGGTCGATCTTGGTGGCGTCTTCGATCAGAAACTTAGCGGGTAAATGACCATGGGTTTCGCGTGCTTGGCGGATTTCTCGAATGCGGATGTCAGCTCCAATCATTTCGACATCGCCTCCTTTTGTCAGTTCTGAGCCGACCTTGATCAGCGTCTCCGCCTCATCACAGCGACCACAGGCCAGATTTAAAATACGCATGTCCTTCACCGCCGCCGGCGGTAGATGGGGAGAGATCGAGTCATGCAAAAGCCTCTTCAGCTTGGACATGTCTTCGGCGATGGAGGGCGGCATCTGCATGGGTAGGCGGGATGGAGAGACGGCCATCAAACACGTAAAATGCCCATTCGGCAAATCCGGCAGTATGAAAATGTGAAGCTCAGGCGTTTCTGCCTAACCAAGGCTACAATCATCCAGGCCCAGATTGGCGGGCCTAGATTTTAAGCCGACAAATCAATGGGTAAAGTAGAACTCCTTGGCATTCATGAGTGCCCAGAACACGTCCTCAAGAGCTGCCTGGCGCTGGTCGGCGGCGTTAGCGAGCGCTTGTTGGATGGTGACCCATTCTTTTTCAACTGGGGCACGGCCAAAGACACGCAGGTAGAGATCATTGACGATTTCGTGGTCTGTCTTTTTCTCCTGAATCATGGTGGCGACAACTTTGCCCTGCTTGATGCGATCATTGACAGCGTCTCCGTTCATGAGATGAAGGGCCTGGGAAAGTGTCGGCTCCATCTTGACTTCACAGGAGCAGACGGATTCACGCTTGGCACGGCCAAAGGTGGTGAGGAAATAATTGCTCACGGCACCATCAGCGATCTGCACGGCACGAGCACCCAGAGGCAGGCCCTGGAATTTATTGGGCGTGTCAGTGATCTGAGAGATGGCATCAAGAAGGATCTCGGCACGGACACGGCGGACTTGAGCGTGTGAGAAATTCTTCTTATCGCCGGCGTTGGTCTCATTGACCTTGGTGCTGCGTTGGTAGGTCATGGAGCTGCAGATGTCCTTCACCAGTCGACGCATGTCGTATTTGTAATCGGTCAGATTCTTGGCCAATGCGGTCAACAGCTCAGGATTGGAGGGTGGATTAGACACACGCACGTCATCCACAGGATCGACAATGCCTAGACCAAAGAAATGAGCCCAAGTGATGTTGGCGATGTTGCGGGCGAAGAAAGGGTTTTTTGGGGAAGCCATCCATTCAGCCAGGATTTTGCGACGGTCTTCACCTGGTTTGATCTCAGGGGTTTCTCCACCGAGGAACTTGGGCTTCATGACAGCTTGGGTGAGGAAGTGTTTCGATTCACCGCCTTTGCTGTTATAGATGATGACTTCCTGCGGATCGTCGGTGTTTTTGCGCCCGATCTGGGAGAAGAAGGCTTTGAAGCCATAGTAATCATCCATGGTCCAGCGATCAAACGGGTGATTGTGGCACTGCGCGCACTGAATGCGCATACCCATGAAGACCTGGGCCACATTTTCGGTCAGCTTGAGCTGGTCGAGTTCTGTCTGGTAGAAATTGACGGCTGGGCTGGAGACCGTACCACCCGTGGAGGAAAGCAGCTCGGTGACGATCTCATCAAGCGGAATGTTTTTGCCAATGCGTTCGGCCAACCAATTGTAATAAAGCAGCGCATTTTTGTAGAAGGGCGGGACGTTGTTGTTACCAGCAATGCCAGAGCGAATTTGCAGCAATTCTGCCCATTTCATGACCCAGAGCTCGGTGAACTCTTTGCGCTGAGTCAGGGTGTCGATCAAGGCTTCACGTTTCTTTGGATTAGCGTCTGCCAGGAAGCCGCGAATGTCTGAAGGCTGCGGATAGACGCCGATGACGTCGATGTACACGCGGCGGACATATTCTTCATCGGTGCAGAGACCGCTGGGAAGGATGCGGAGCTTGTGGAGGTTCTCATCGACCAAAGTGTCGATGTAGTTGGCTTCAGCCAGTTTTGGCCGCTCATACTGGAGCTTGGCAGGGATGACGAGGACTTGAGCGGTTACGCTATAGACATTAAAACGAGCCAAGGTAAAGGCGGCTCCACGCTCACCACTGGTGACTAAGCCCTCTTTATTGATAGTGGCTGTCGGGTCGTTGTTTGACATGAACAAGGCCAGCTTGGTCACATCGCGATCGGTGCCGTCTGAATACGTGGCACGCACGGTGATTTGTTGGGTATTGCCGACACCTTCCAAGACGATTTGTTTTGGGAAGATTTCGATGCCGGTCACCTTGGCAATGTCAGGTTTGTCACTGACGGCACCGTCTTTGATCCATTCGAGCACGGCTTGATTGTAAATGGACTCGGGCGTGTAGCATTGATTGCCTGAGTGGGGCACGGCACCCACCGCTTTTTCCACCAAGGTGCTGTCCTCTGGAATCGCCAGATTGACACGGCGACCCACGAGCTCACGCGTGATTCGGGTGTAGTCGCCATCGGGGTCCATGCCAAAAAGACTGAGTCGGAAGCCGTCTTTACCTCGTGCAGCACCATGGCACCCGCCTTGATTACAGCCACCACGGAGGAAGACAGGCATGACATCCAGATGGAAGGAAATGGGGCGGTCTTTGTTGCCATCTTTAACCGCTACAGCGGCCTTCACCGTTTGGTTGCCTAAGTTGGCGATGATCTCGGTCGCGCCTGCATCCGAAACTGGTAAGACGCTATCTCCGTCCAATTTAGCGATCTTTGAGTCAGCGACGCGGAGATTCGACAATTGAGTCACGTCGCGTGTCGTGGCATCATTGAAGGTCGCCATGACGACAACGCGATGAAAGTCACGTTTGGTTTCCAGATTGAATTTGTCTGGGAAGATTTCCAGCTTGGTCAGGGCAGGGAGCTTTTCCTGAATGGCTGCCATGGCCTTCACTTCTTCAGGAGATTTATAACGTGCGACAACGCCCTGTGGCCATTTGGCACCTTCGGCAATCCAACGCTTGAGTAAGTCGATGTCAGCTTTTGGCAGGGGACCACCTTTGGGTGGCATGACATCGTCGTCGTCGGCAGGTAGAACGAGACGCTTGATTAGCTCGCTTTCATCCGGTTTGCCAGCCACTAGGGCAGGGCCTGATTCACCGCCTTTGAGCAGGGATTCGGCCGTATCCATGAGCAATTTACCTTTAACCTTATTGGGGTTATGACACTCCAGGCATTTGGTTTCCAAAATGGCCTGCACGTGGCTGAAATCGACACCTGCTGGAGCTGCGGCGACAGCGGGGGCAGGGGCTGGCGCTGCAGGAGGGGCAGGTGGCGGCGTCTGAGCATGGGCGATCAGTGATAGTCCGCAGAGGCCTAGTGAAAGGCGTTTAAATGAAGAGCGTGTCATGGGGGCTGACGGGGTGAGGATTGAACTGGTTACGCTGGGGTTTCTAAAAGATCGCAATGCTCGGTGAGACTTATTTAGCACCTGAGGCCTCTAGTCGGAGCTGCTCTAAACGGGAAAGCACTTTCGGGGCGGCTGGTTTGGCTGCTTCCTTGGGCTTATTCTGAGCTACCACAGCGGCTGCTGGAGGCGGGGTGACGACCTTTCTTGGTGCATCGATTCGCAGCACAGAACCCAGTGCGATGCGATGTGTCGTGGTGCCGCCAGGGACCGGGACTTCCACTTGGACAAAAAGATTGTTTTGCTTGCCGATGGGAGACTTGTCATGGGTCTTTACTTTGAAACTGACCTCTTTGGTGTCCTTGGTGATCTTTGCTGATTCGATCGGGATGGTATCAGGAACGCCCACCACTTGTGCGACAGCTTCTCCAGTGAAGGCTTGTAACGTTTCCAATTTGGCCACCATGATGGCTTCTTTACCCTGTTCTACGGCAGTGAGCGGGATGGCTGGTGCACTGACATAAGCGGCAGCCGTGCTGACTTCGCAGAAAGGGGAAGCATTGAAGACTCGGCCATTGCCAGCGTCGGCTTCTCCCATGACAACGAATTTCCAGGTGCCAGCAGGAGCGTTTGCATTGGCATCGAGGACGAAATTGCACTCATTTTGCCCTTCGGGAATGGTCTGTTCTCCGAGCGTGCTGACACCTGCTGGCTTCCAGACCATGAGGACACGGATGGCGGTTTTGAAGCCTTCCTTGCGTTTAGCGATCACTTTTAAATTCATGACGCCATTGGTGACGAGTGGAACGGCTGGCTTGACGATTTCAAGAGAATAAGGTGCTTCTTCAACCACAGCCACAGGTAGCTTGTCCTCAATGTCGGTGAGGAAAATGGTGTTTCCCTGGCGGACGATGTCGAAATCTTGGCGCATTTTACCGATCACCTTCTGAGCAGGATCAACGGGCTTCAATTGCATGGCCACAGTCGCGTGTCCGAGCGGTGCATCTGGAGCGGCTTCGAAGAGCAGGGGCATGCCGGGCTGATCTTTGGGGACGACATCTGAAATCATCTTGATGCCTGGGGGTAAACCAGGAGCGTCAAACTTGAAATCACCACTGACATTGCTGCGGGTGAAATTTTCTAGCAAAGCCATGCGTCCACCACGGGGGACAGCCATGAATTGACGATAATGCGAATCGTTCACCGAGTAGTTCGGTGAGGCAAAGGTCATTTCAGGCTGGCTGGCCACCATTTCAATCCGGTAAACAAAATTGGCACCACCACGCTCTAGATGATCGGTGACTCTCACGAAATAAACGCCATCCGCAGGAACCTTCAGCGTCTGCTTGCTATCGAGACGGCGGCGGCCGCCACCGTCGTCATTTCCGCCAAGGCCACTGCCTTTTTCATTATAAACATTCACTACTGAGTCCAGCGGTGAGCCAAGACTCTGGGCAAAGGTTTGGAGAACGACTTGCTGATCCTTTTTCAAAGTCACTTTAAAGTAGTCGATATCTCCTGGTTTATCGATGATGCCATTGAGGGCAATCGGCTCGCCCAAGGCACTTGGCGTAGCTTTTGCTTGATCTTCGTTAGGCTCCACTTCCAATACATTGTCAAAGGGCACGAGACGGAAAGGATTTCCAGAGGGGGCGGCCTCTTGAGTCTTTGAATAGATCATGAAACTTGGATCTGGCTCGGCTGGGATCTGGGCATCTTCCTCAAAGGTGCCGTCTTTTTCGATGAAGCGGACCTTCGTCGCCGAACCCAGCTTTCCACCTGCTGGATAGACCACATCTGGACGGCGGAAGCTGCCGACGTGGAGGCGGTAGTAGTTATTACCACCACCGCGGTAGGATGACTCACGCATCATGACATAGTAGTCACCATCATACTCAGCCACAAAGGAGCAATAGCCGTCTTGGCGATGCAGAATCGTGTCATCCGAGAAGGCTTTTTCAAAGCGGTCCTTGTCAATGATCGCGATGTAGGGATCAAAAGGCGTGTAGCCAAGACGCAAGCCGTCTGCTTCCACACTGATGCGTTGGCCTTTTTTAACCGTGACCTTGTAGTAGTCCACGTCTTCACTGAGAACCACGCCTTCGACGGTTTGATTGAGCTGGATCACCTGAGCCGCCTCAAATTCGGTGTTGGGCTCTTTTTCGGTTACATTCGGAAAAGGGCCGACAAAGAGCTGACGTGCGTGGGAGACTCCTGATTTGGTGCGAATACGTATCAGATGATTGCCTGAAGGCACATCTGGGGCGATGGCGACGGTCACCTGCACTTTATTCTTTTCGACTTTATCAACGCTCTTTTGTGTAAACCCAGGGGAGAAGAAAATCAGACTTTCGAAGTCCTCCAGACGACTTCCGGTAACGGTAAGCTGTAGGTCTGAACCCTTTTGACCGCCATTGGGAATGGTCGCGGAGAATTCGGGATAGGCAGCCTGCGCAGTTGAAAAACTGAGTGCAAAAGCTAGAGCGAATAAAGAATGACGAGGGGACATGATGAGCTTCATACGCCTTATTTTAGAAAAAATTGCGCTTTGAAAAAAAATAGCCCAGTGAATTTCACTGGGCTACGGAGGCAGCTGCTGGGTGTTTACTTATTTAGAAGGACCTTCAGCTGGCCGTTATGGACCTCTAATTGTTGAATCCCAGCGAGAAAGCGCTGAAGACCAGGATCGCTTTCAATGTTCTTGGCGATCAGGTCCACGCCTTTTAGGTCGGCCAACCAAGCGTTTGGCAGGGAAATACCGCCAAGACTGACGTCATCTAAAATGAAAGAAAGCTTCTGGCCTGGGTTCAGGCTGGCGCCAAAAGTGAGCCTCATGCGGATTTTTTGACCTGGCACGAGCGGGAAATCCTCTGGAGCTGTGAGAATGATGGCGGAGGAGACGGTGCCCTCACCGAAGTTGACTTCCACGGACTCACCTAAATTCTGTTTGGCCAAATAAGCATTCACTTCGCGCTCGGTGACGATCAGCGTGCGTTTGGCTAATTCAGGATCAACCGTTGCCGCTGGTTGAGTCGCGGCGGTGGGAGCGGAAAAGGCAGCTAGTTTGTCATCAAAGACGGTCTGCTCCTGCGCCGTCAGCGTCACGGGTTGCATCGGACTCGGGTAAAGTGTGTGTTTTACCCACCAGGCACCTGCCGCTGCCGCAATGCCACCTGTGACGACGATGACACCGAGAACAATGAGGATGACTTTCTTGACCGAAAGACCTGGATTGGGTGTGGAACTGACTTCTGGTGTGATGATGGGGGTTTCCATAGTGATTCTTTCTGATGCTGTGACGCCGATCTTATTCAGTATAAGAAGCCCTCTAACATTATTATTCTAACCGTAAATCGTAACAGATGGCTCTGATGTCTTTTGGCCTGACTCAGTTTCCCTGAAGTGCGAGGACAGCTGGCACAGCCTGATCAACAATGTCGTGGGCTTGATGAGGTGTTCATCTAACTTGGAAAGAATGATACGGCTATGGTTCATACGGTGACGGGACGGATCCAGGTTTGTTTGAGCTCTCGTTGGCCTGGGCCCGGACGGCCTGTCATGGCCGTGAAGCGGCTGGGGTGAGGCATCACACCGAGAGGAAGTGGGGTGCGGATTTCGGGAAGATAGGGCAGCAACTCGCTCCAAAAGGAGTGATCGGGCTCACAACGATGGCCCGCCTCTGCAATGAATCTCAGCACGTCTGCCGCTCGTTCTTGCAATGCCAAATGAGCTAAATGTTGAGGCTTCAGATCAGGGGCTGAGACCATCGCGGCAGCGATTCGGATGCGTTGTGGGTTATAAGGCAGACAAGGGTGAAGCAGGGCTATGGCCAGACCCTCAGGAGATAAGGATGCCGTCAGCTGGCGGGCTGGTTTCCAATCTGGGGGCATATAGTAGCGGCAGCCTCTCTGAAAGGCTAGTTGCGTGAAGTCATCAGCCTCTCGTAATCCTTGGGTCCGGGCACTGTGAAGTAGCACCGATTGGTGCATGGGCTGGCCAAGACGCTGAGCTAAAGATGGAGCATGAACAGCCGATGGAGTGGTCGGCAGGGTGAGGCGGGGGTGAGCTGACTTTTGCATAGGGAGTTATAACACAGCTTGGCGGAACAGCTCCCTAAACTGAAAGCCGCCCCAACACAGCATGATGTGAGAGACTTGTGTGAATGACGATAACAAATAAAGGTATTGTATCTAAAAGTGGCTGTTACTTGCCGTTTGGCGACTATCCATTGAAATTCAACGAGTCATAAACTGAATTGAGCGCTTTTTTATTCTGACCGCAAATCGTAACAGATCACACGCGTGCCACTCTTGCGATCCAGAGACTCCGCCTGCTGATGCACATAAAGCAGGCCGTGGCTCAATGCGGGTAGGCTCCAAGTATTGAGCGCATAAAAGAGCTGAGTCCGAGTCAGCTCTTCACAGCCCTTTGGTGTCAGCTTTAGCCAATGCAGACTGCCTGTTTCCCCCAGGCAAAGCACCGCTCCATCAGCCTTGAGTAGGCTGGCGCGCAGGATGCTCAGACGGATTGGCTTTGAGCGGCCCTGTGCTTCTCCAAAGGCTGCGTCCTCCCACTCGATGTTCTTGGTCCAGATTTCCACGCCAGTGTCAGCATTCACGCAGACGAGTTGGCTGTTGTTTTCACGCTCGCCGTCGATGGCATAAAGATGTCCATCTTCGTAAATGGGAGTCATCCAGTGGCAGGCGATCTTTGTGCTATGCCAGACTTCCTTGGCTTTAAAGTCAGCATCATACTCCACCATGACACCGCCGATGGGTTTGTTCTTGGGATAACAAGTCGTGATAAAGGCACGGTTTTTTTCTGCAATCACCACAGGGCTGCTGCCGGTCGCCTGGATGTATTCCTCATCACGCCAGGGGAAGCGATCATGTACTTTACCAGTGCTTGGATCAATGCAAAGAAGACCTCCGATAGAGGGATCGCTCTCGCCACCTGCATAGATCAAGACCTTTGTCTGACCATGCAGTTTGGCTGGCACAGGGGACGCGTAGCTGGCTCCCCACTCGTCCTCGATCTTCCATGAAACGGCTCCAGTTTTAAGATCAAAGGCCGCTACGCTCACCCCCTTCGTTGCGAGTTTGCGGGCACGATCCTGTTTATCTTCAAAGCCATCAAAAGCTTCTGCTTTACCGCCAACATTGACGATGACTTTGCCGTCCAAAATCAGCGGTGACGAACCTGCGCCAAAGAAGTCCTGCGGCACATGATAGTCTTTTCGTAAATCATGCTTCCAGAGTTCAGCGCCCGTTTTCAAGTCAAAGGCGTGTAATAGGGAAGTCACCCCAAGAGTCACGACGACTCCGTTGGCAATCACCGGGCTGCTTCTTGGTCCATTGCCGAAGCCATAACGATCCTGATATTCAATGGGATAATCTGTGATCCAGAAGCGCCGACCCGTCTCACGATGCAGGCACTCCACGGTTTCCTTGTTCTCCAAGGCATGAAAAAGTACACAGAAATCCCCGCTGATGATTGGCGAGGTGTAGCCCTCTCCGGTTTTCACTTCCCAGACTGCTTTCAGCCCAGATTCAGGCCATTGTTTTAAGAGAGCGGTCTCCTCCGTGCTGCTGTCGTCATGCGGTCCCAGCACACGCGGCCAGTCAGCCCATTTTGCTTTTCCGGACAGAGCCTTCGGTGCCGCATAAAAGGTCAGGCGATCAAAGGTCTGAGCCTCTTCGGCGCAGACGGCTCCAAAAAATAAACTTAGGCAAAAAATCAGGCTCGACGCTCGCTTCATCATTCGGCAGACTAGTCACCACCATGCAAAAAGCCATCACCATCTTTACTCTCGCTGCCCTTAGCCTTCTCGCCTCTTGCACCACTTGTCCCATGGGCTGCAAAACGACTGCCAAGGGCAAGGTCGAGCATGTCGTTCTCATTTGGCTCAAGAAACCAGGCAACGCGACTGACCGCGCCAAGGCGATCAACACGGCTAAAATGTTCCAAAAAGAGATCCATGAAATCCAACATCTCAGCGTGGGCCAACCTCTCGCCAGTGAGCGCCCAGTCGTGGACGACAGCTTTGATGTCGGGCTGGTCATGCGTTTCGCCAATCAGGCCGATTTGAGCACCTATGAAAAACATCCGGTGCATGTGAAAGCCGTGAACGACATCCTAAAGCCCATGGCTGCGAAGCTCTTGGTTTACGATGTCATCACAGACTGATCGGCTTAAAACGGGAAGCTGCTGATGTCGAATTTTTCGGAGTTCTTCGTCTCGAAATAGCCCGCGCTGATCTTATCACTAAACAGCGCCACCCAATTCCCAGCGGAATCCAGTGCTAGAGTGGTATCGTAGCTCGCTACCAAATTGGGGCGAGGCAGGATGCCGCCCTTGGCTGGCTTCGGCGTTTCGGCTGGTTGTTTCTCTTTTAGCCAGCGGACGATGGTCCAGGAGGCAAACTCCAGCCTCACCTCAGCATTGTATTCAGTCTCCAGACGATACTTGAGCACATCAAATTGCAATGTTCCCACCACACCCAGGAGTGGCACACGAACTGCCGCATCTGGCAGCTCAAAGGGCTGCGCCAAGCCTTCTTTTAAGAGCTGATCGAGTCCATCACGGAAGCGCTTGAATTTGGACGTATTTTCATTGTGCAGATACGCAAAGCACTCTGGGGTGAAGCGCGGCATCTCATCAAATTTGACCTTTGAGTCCTCTGCCAGTGTGTCACCGATCAGGAAGTCGTAATTCCCGACAAGGCCCACCACATCTCCCGCCCAGGCCTCATTCACCGTTTCGCGTTCTTGGGCGAAAAGACGCTGCGAATTGCCCAGACGCAGACGTGCTCCGGTCCGTGTATTGATCGCACTCATGTCCCGCTGGAAGCAGCCAGAGACGACTCGGATAAACGCCACATGATCCCGGTGCCGTGGATTCATATTGGCCTGAATCTTGAAGACAAAACCACTGAAGCCTGCTGTATCTGGAGAGATGATTTCATCACCGCTCATGCGTGGCGCAGGCGGTGGTGCCAGTTCCAAGAAGCGGTCCAGCATCATTTGAACGCCGAAGTTGTTCATCGCGCTGCCGTAAAATACTGGCGTCAATTGGCCACGACGGATCTCATCAAAAGAGAAGGGTGAGCCACCACCTTCTAGCAGTTCCAGTTCCTCGCAGACACGAGCATAAACCAGCGGTGGTAGAGCATCACGCACGCTGTCATCTTCGATCCCTTTCACCTTCTCCGGTGCACGGAACATACCTCCGACGGTGCGCTCAAAGAGATGCACCTGACTGGCTTCACGGTCATAGACTCCTTTAAAATCTACACCATCCCCCAGAGGCCAATTGATGGGATAAGCAGCAATGCCAAGCACGCGCTCCAACTCATCCAGCAACTCCATGGGCGGGCGCGATGGCCGATCCAGCTTGTTCATGAAGGTGAAGATCGGCACGCCTCGGCGGCGGCAGACTTCGAAAAGCTTCAGCGTTTGTGTTTCGATTCCCTTACCTGCATCGATCACCATCACCGCAGCATCGACCGCTGTGAGTACTCGATAGGTATCTTCTGAGAAGTCTTTGTGCCCCGGTGTATCCAGCAGATTCACCACACAGTCTTTGTATTCAAATTGTAGAACCGTGGACGAGACGGAAATTCCACGTTGTTTTTCCAGCTCCATCCAGTCTGATGTTGTCGCACGCTGATTTTTACGTGCTGTGACACTTCCGGCCAATTGCACGGCCCCACCATAGAGGAGGAGCTTCTCCGTGAGTGTGGTCTTACCAGCATCTGGATGAGAGATGATGGCAAAGGTACGGCGACGGGCGACTTCAGATGCGGCAGACATGGCTAGGAAAAGCGGGCGGCCTTCTTCGCCCCCATTGTTAGTTTTCTCAAGGACCGATTCCACGATCTCCCAGACGGTTCTCAAAATGACAGTCATTTTGAGAACCCGCAGCACTTGGGAATTCTGTTTGCCATTTCTGAGGAAGCGTCCACACTCCGCGCCTCTTTTTCTGTCACCAACCGGTGACACCCAAAAAAACCGCGATCCACCGTCCAACCTCACGAGCTATGCCTGCGAAAAAGAAAACAGCGCCCAAAGCCCCGGCTAAACCCACCAAAAAAGCACCCGCTAAACCAGCTCCCAAAAAGCAGGTCAAGCCAGCGAAGCCTGCGCCTAAAAAGCCAGCTGCGCCAGCCAAGCCAGCCCCCAAGAAGCCGGTCAAAGCTGCTAAACCAGTGACCAAGCCCAAGGCGAAAGCGCCCGTGAGTAAGGCGGCCAAACCCGCCCCCAAGAAATCCCCCCCTGTGAAGAAAGCTCCTGCTAAAGCAGCCCCCCCCGCCAAAAAGCCCGCTGCAAAGAAGGCCCCAGTCAAAGCCGCTCCTCCTGCTAAAAAAGTTGCGGCAAAACCAGCAGCCAAGCCTGCACCCGCTAAAAAGGCTGCTCCAGCTCCCAAAAAGGCAGCTCCAGCCCCAGCCAAAAAAGAGGCCCCAGCTCCAGCAGCTAAGCCTGCTAAAGCTCCGGTTCCAGCCGCAAAACCTGTTGCGAAAGCTCCAGCGCCTGCCGTCAAAGCTACACCAGCCCCAGTGGCGAAGGCAGCCGCTTCAGTGAAAACCACTGGACCTCTGATCAAGATCGTCAATGCCAAGCGCACGACCAACATTGATGACGAAGGCATCACCATGGACTCAGGCCCGAGAAAGCCAGTGCTCCCTGCCGCTTTCTTGAAGAAACAACGTCAGCGACTCATCGAGCTGCGTGAAGCCTACATGAATGCTGCTGAGGGTGTCGCCAATGACAGCCTGCGTAACAATGGCGGCAACGAATCCGCTTTCGGTATGCATCAGGCAGATGCTGGCAGTGATGCCTATGACCGTGACTTTGCCCTCAGCCTTCTGGCTAAGGAACAAGACGCTATTTACGAAATCAATGAAGCCCTGACCCGCATTGACGCAGGAACCTACGGCATTTGCGAAATGTCTGGCGAAACCATTTTCGAAGAACGTCTGGAGGCTCTGCCCTTCACCCGTTTCACTGTCGCCTGCCAGGCCAGGATCGAAGGAGAGCAGCGCGGAGGCCGCTGGAACCGCCCTGTCCGCTCACTTTTCGGTCTGGATGATTCCGCCGAAGACTCTGACGATGAGAAGGATGAAGAGGAAACGACGACCTCGCAAAATAACAATGGAAATGAGTCGCTTGACTTTAGCAAAGAGTAACCTAGCCTCACCACCCCAAATTTTATGGCACGCGAAATCATCATCCTTGAATGCACGGAGGCTAAGGCCGAGGGCAGTCCTACATCCCGTTACGTCACCACACGTAACAAAAAAAGCCCACGCACCCCAGGCCGTCTGGAGAAAGTGAAATTCAATCACTTCCTCAAGCGCCGCACCCTCCACCGCGAGATTCGCTAATCCGCAAACCCGCACACTCTCATGCAACCTAAGACGACCGAACGCCTCATCTCCCTGCGTAAAAATAACCGCAGGATGCCACGCCGCCGCATGGATATCCCGGTGGACAAGCTCACTTACACCAATCCTGAGCTGCTCCAACGTTTCCTGAGCGAAACTGGCAAACTCATCCCACGCCGCGTCACCGGTCTGCCAGCTTGGCTGCACCGCAAAGTGACACGCGAAGTGAAGCGCGCTCGTGCCATCAACCTCCTGCCTTGATCCGGCAGCTGCTGTGACGTAAAATTCACCCTTCCCACTGTTGCTCACTGCGGCAGTGGGAATTTTTATTTCCCCCATGTCCTCTCTTAAAGATACGCAAAATGAAAGCGATGACCGCCAAATCGCTATTGATCGCGTTGGTGTCAAAGATGTCCGCTTTCCGCTCCGCATTCGTGATCGCGACCAAATGACCCAACACACCGTCGCCACGGTGAACATGGCTGTGGATCTTCCGCACCAATACAAAGGTACTCATATGAGCCGCTTTGTCGAGATTTTGCACGCTCACGGTCGTGAACTCACCGTCGCCAGCATTGCCGCCATGCCGACCGAGCTGCTGTCCCGACTGCACGCCAAAAAAGCTCATGTCGAACTGCGCTTTCCCTATTTCCGTAGCAAGCTCGCCCCAGTCACTAAGGCTGAGGGCCTTTTAGATTACGGCGTCGTTTTCGAAGTCAATGCAGAAGCCGACTCCATCGACTTTGTCGTTACTGTCGAGGTGCCAGTCACCACTCTGTGCCCTTGTTCCAAAGCCATCAGTGAGCGCGGTGCCCACAATCAGCGCGGTCTGGTCACCTTTTCCGTCCGCTTCCGCCAGCCGATTTGGATCGAGGATCTCATCGAACTCATCGAGTCCAGCGCCAGCAGCGAGCTTTACAGCGTCCTCAAACGACCTGACGAAAAAGCCGTGACCGAGCGTGCCTATGACAATCCCGTTTTTGTTGAAGACCTGGTCCGAAACATTGCCGTGAAGGCAGGAGAGCACCCTCAAATCAAATGGTTCCGCGTCGAAGCCGTTAACTACGAGTCCATCCACAACCACAACGCCTGGGCTGTTGTCGAACGCGATCTTAGTTAGTGCTAGTTTTCGTCGTTCAGGCACTTTGATTGCCAGGGAATAGTTAGAATCTCAGGTTGCTCGTTCAGACTGCCCAATTGGGTGTTCATGCCTATCTGGATCACGACAAACTACGAGGTGAGTGCCGTCGCGAATCAGGCCGAGGTCAATCTCTGGACACTGGTCGGACTGAGCGCCATCCGCGATACATGTTCGGATGGTGAATCTAATCATGTCTCCGGAGACGCTGACATCGGGCTTCGTCTACGATGTGAATTGGGCGGCCACTGAGATCGTTGAGGGTAACTTTGGAGGATTCGATTCCGAGGTGATGATCAATCGTGGCAAGGAAGTCGCTCACGTTGCAGGAGCGCTCGAACCCATTTTCATCACTCTTGTCGGTGTTACGGAAGATGCCCCGTCTAGATGCTGCCGCTAGCCCTGACATTGGCAGCAAGACGAAAGGGCGAACATCGTCCTGTTACGCCTCGCTCCTGGGATCTTTCCAGTGATGGGCGAATTACCCAGAAAATGTGGCAAGCCTTGAAAAGACTGCATGTCTAAAAAGAGTCGCATATCTAAAAAATATTTCAAATCTGAAAAAAACAGTAGCCAAGTGTATGAGTAATCTGTTATTTTTAATACATTGAAGCAATTATTTCATGACCGTGGCATGGGAAAACTGTTTCGAGTTTATCAATCCTACAAGCATCAACGCCATGACTCCTCAGTCTAGTCCCTCTCCATTAACCCCTTCAGTAGATCGTCGTTCATTCATTCGCTCCTTCAGCGGCCTCAGTGCTGTGGCCGCTGGAGCGACGGGCCTCAGCCTTACCCCTTCCATTGCCACTGCCGTTGAAATTGAATCTTTGACCGAGTTGAAGCGCCGCGCTCTTGCTCATGCCCTGAGGGACGAGGCTGCTGACTATCAGTTAAAACAGCGCATCCAAACCCATCCGGCGAATTCGGACGATACTATTTATCCGAACTTCATTGGCTCTTTCACGAAGGCGCTTCCGCACAATGCCCTGGGCGAAGTGATTCCAATAGCCTACAACGCGATGCGCAAAGCCCTCAGCAACGGGACACAGGCGAGCTTCAATGCCATCCCCCTTGGCGGAACGGTCAAGCTTGCCAATCCGCAAGCGGCCTATTCCTACACCCTCGAAGGTGCGGATTCGCACGTTCACGGCATACCGGCCGCTCCCGCGCTTAACAGCGCCTGGTGCGCCGGTGAAATGACCGAGGTTTACTGGCGTGCTTGGACCCGCGACATTCCTTTCACGGATTATGGCAGCAATATCAACATCGCCGCGGCTGCCCAAGACCTCAGCTTGCTTAGCGACTTCCGTGGTCCCAAATCTTTTGGTTCAGTCACGACCGAAACGCTCTTCCGTGGGCCGACTGCAGGCGATCTCGCCGGCCCGATGATCTCCCAGTTTCTCTACAAAGACATCCCATTTGGTGCCACCAAGATCGTGCAACGCTATCGCAGCCCCGTCTCTTGGGAAAATCACATGACGACCTTCGGCCACTGGCTGGCCGTCCAAAACGGCGCCGCTGCTCCTACGGTCGCAAGCTTCGATCCCACGCCTCGTTACATCGCTAATGGGCGTGATCTGGCTGAGTACGTTCATGTCGATTTCTCATATCAAGCTTTTCTGAGTGCCGCGCTCATTCTTCTTGGCTTCGGTGGTGGAGCACTTGATGACAACAATCCCTACAAGACCATCGCCAACCAAGGCGGTTTCGCCACCTTTGGCGGCCCGATGATCCTCGACCTCGTCGCTCGTGCCGGCATTGCCGGTCTCAAGGCGGCCTGGTATCAAAAATGGCTGGTTCATCGCCGCCTGCGTCCGGAGGCCTACGCCGGTCTCGTTCACATTCATGTTACCGGTGCCAAGGCTTATCCTCTTCATTCTGATGTGCTGAATTCCGCCGTCCTTCCGCTCATTAAGGATGTTTACGGCACCAGCCTCCTGCCAATGGCCTATCCCGAAGGAGCTCCAACCCATCCCTCTTACCCAGCGGGCCACGCGACCATCGCCGGGGCCTGCGTCACCGTATTGAAGGCATTCTTCAAAGAGTCCTTTGTCATCGCCTCCCCCGTCCAGGCGGATGCTAATGGGCTCAGTCTGGTGCCTTATGCTGGCACCCTCACCGTCGGCGCTGAACTCGACAAACTCGCCTCGAATATTTCCCTCGGTCGCGACACAGGTGGCGTCCACTGGCGCTCTGATGGCATCGAGGGCATGAAACTCGGTGAAGAAGTGGCCATCCAGATGCTGCGTGATCACAAGCTGCTGAACAACGAAAGCTTTGCCGGCTTTAGTCTCACTCGCTTCGACGGAACCACTGTTGTGATCTGATCCCTTGGACAAAGAAGGTGGGGCGGCCGATTCGTCGGCCGCTCTTTTTATGTCAGCCTCTTGGTGGCTCGACGATAGGAAGCTAGTCAATCAAGAGTTCCAGCGTCACTGCCGAGGTGCAAGTGGGTAAGGTAGTTGCGCTAGCGCTGAAAGGGTTGAGCCGCCGACGCGATTAACCGCGTGGGACGGCATCACCTAACTATCTTCCAATCAGATCGAGTCACGCGATCAACTCTGCAATCGGCTTGCCGTTTTCCACGATGTGAACCGGGCGGCCATTGAGATCATTGAGGGTGACTTTGGCGGAGTCGATTCCAAGGTGATGATAAATCGTGGCAAGGAAGTCGCTGGCGTTGCAGGGGCGCTCGACCACATCTTCGCCGCGCTTGTCACTGGCACCGATGATGCCTCCCGTCTGGATGCCGCCGCCGGCCCAGACATTGGTGAAGGCACGAGGCCAGTGATCACGTCCAGGTTGCAGTGTGCCGGTGGGTCCGCTGGCATCCCCCGCGCCGGTGCTCCGGTCAAAACTGATCTTCGGCGTGCGGCCAAACTCGCCTGTGACGACCACAAGCACGCGTTTATCGAGACCCCGTGCATAAATGTCTTCGATGAGTGCAGACACGGCTCGGTCATAGGTTGGCATGCGGAAACGCAGGGCTTCAAACTGGTGCTGGTTCACGGCATGGTCGTCCCAGTTGTTCACCCGGCCACATAGAGGGCCGCCGAGACTGCTGGTCACGATCTCTACACCTGCTTCGACGAGGCGACGCGCCAGCAGAAGCTGTTGACCCCAGCGATTGCGTCCATAACGATCTCGGATGGCGGCGTCTTCTTTACTGAGGTCAAAGGCATCGCGGGTTTGTGGATTCGTCAGCAAGGTGGCTGCCTGGGCTTCAAATTCATCCAGTGCGCCGAGCTCGCCCTCGCGATCAAAGGCACGCTCCATCTTGTCCAGACTCTTGCGCAACACGATGCGGTCACTGAGACGGCGATTTTCGGCTTCGTCGGCTAGGCCGATGTTCGGCACCTGAAAGCTTGGGCGGTTCGGATCATCGCTCACCGCGAAGGGCGCATACGCATCTCCTAGATAGGCAGGGCTTGAATACTCAGGCGATGCCGCAGGCACGCCGATGTAGTTGGGCAGTGGGTTTGCCCGGCCGCCTTCCTTGGCCCGTAGGTAATGAGCCACCGACATCCAGTCGGGCAGCCGTGGTTTGGGCTTGTCACGCGTATCGCTATCTCCGGAAAACATCTGCATCGTGCCCGCCGGATGTCCGCCTGCCGATTGATTCATCGAGCGGACAATCGTGAACTTGTCGGCGATTTTAGCATTCATCGGCAGTAACTCGGTGAACTGCATGCCGGGGACCTTCGTGCTGATCGTCTTGAAAGGGCCGCGATACTCGCTACTGGCATCGGGTTTCGGATCGTAGGTGTCAATGTGCGACTGTCCGCCGGGCAGCCAGACCATGATGATGGATTTGCGTTCACCCTTTGGCTTTGCGGCATTCTCAGCGCGCAGCTTGAGCAGTCCGGGCCAGCTCAGCGTCGCCATTCCGGACAACCCAAATTGCATGAAACCACGGCGCGACAGCGGACCGGCGCAACGGACAAGGGAGGGAGGCTGAATGATGGATGACATGAGGAATGTTTTACGGGGTGAACGAGGATCCTTTATCTCAAGGGGCGGGTTAGTGGGCACCAAAGACGGCGAGTTCCTTGCCTGTGCCGTCCCACACGCGCAATTGGCTGTCTTCACCACCGCCGATGACGGTGTTGCCATTGGGCGCGCTGACGGCGGCCTGCATGAAATCGGGCAATTTGGCCATGGTGCGGACTTCAGTGCCGTCATCCGTGACGATGCGGATGCGATTGTCACCAGCGGAGGTGACGATTTGATTCGTGGCCCCAATGAACTGCAATGAAGTGACTTCCTTGGTCCAGCCTTCGATCTTTTTCTTCCGCTCACCCAGGCTCATGTTCCAGGTCATCACCGAGCCCTCTGCACCAGCGCTCGCCAGCACGCGGCTGTCGCTGCGAAAGGCGACGCCCATGACATGATGTGTATGGCCTTCAAAGAGGTTCAGTGGCTTGCCCGTGGTGACGTCCGTCACCCGTACAATCTTGTCCGCGCCACCTGACGCGAGCTGTTTGCCGTCAGGCGAGTAATCCAGACAGAGCACGGTGTCGCTGTGCTTTTCCTTCCAGGTTCGGGTGGCCTTGCCTGTGGCGACGTCGAAGAAAATGATGTCGCCACTGCGTGTCAGCTCACCACCGCCGGTAGCGAGCGTTTGGCCATCTGGACTGAAGCGCACGGCATTGACGCGATCGGCAAAGAGCCCTTTCTGGTCGATCTTACGCTCCAAGACCCAATTTGAAGAACTGCCCACGGACTGAGTGACAGCTTGGGTGGCCAGGAAGGAGCCCTCAGGTGCAGATGTAAGGGTGGTGATCGGCACAGCCTGACCGGCGCTTTCTTCCACTGGCATGCCAGTGGCCGTGCCCCACACGCGCAGGATGCCATCATCCAACAGCGCAGCCACACGCTGGGCGTCGGCGGAAAAGGATACGGCGATGGGCTTGGCCGTCGTCTTGGTAATTGCTAGTTTGACTGCGGCCAGTTCGGCCGTGGCCTTGTCCTGCAAGGTTTTCGAAGCCGCGATGGTGGCATTCGCAGCCGCCACCAGCTTGGCATCGGCCGCTTTAGAATCGCTGATGCGTTTCACATCATCCTCGGCATCCTTCACATTGCTCTGCGCGGCAGAGACTGCGGCGAGGGCGGAAACTTCGGCCATGGTGGTGGTGATGAGTTTGTCTTGCGCGTCCCTGAACTGTTTCGCAAGCACCGCATCCGGCTTGCCACCAGGCAGTGCTTTGATTTTGGCCGCTAGTTCATCGACAGCCTTCTTTGCGGTCGTTTTGGCTTCGGTGGTCGGCGTCACCGCCTTCTGTTTTTCAGGCAGCACCTTGTTCATGGCGACGATGGCTTCCTTGGCTTTGCCCAGCAGGATATCCAGCGCCTTGTCCTGTGCTTCGATCCTTGTGATTTCGTTCTTTTGAAAGGCCTGCTCCAAGGTTTGCGATGCGATGGTCCATTCCAGCTCCGCCATTTTCTTCGTTGTTGCCAGACTGCCACGAAGTTCAATGACAGGCTTCGCTGTCGCTGCATCCCACACGCGCACCGAACCATCCGCACAGCCTGTGACGACCTGTTTGCCATCGGCAGAGAGTGCACTGCTCAGCACGGTTACTTTGCCAGCGGTGGCCATTTTCTTGATCCAATCAGCGCCTGCGGGAACCGATGATGTTTTTGCGTTGCCTGTCACAGGTTTGCCTTGTGCCAGCTTCCAGATTTTCACCTCCCGAAAGCTACCACTTGCCAGACGTGTGCCGTCCGGACTGAAAGCCAGTGACTGGATCAGGGCACGATGTGCTGCGCCCTTTTTCTCAGCAGGGTCGCTGATCTGTGCCACAAACTGGCGCGTGGCCATGTCATAGAGATCGATGTGGTTTGAACGACCACAGGCAACATAGCGACCGTCTTTCGTCATCGCCACAGTGTAAATGGGATCAATGCTGGCAGAAAAGGCCTGCATCACCACGGCGCGTTCCGCCATCGCTGAGCCCTTCGCGCCTTGGTCAATCCACGCTTTCAATGTGGCAATCTGCTCAGGCGTGAGGTTCATCGCGCCAGACTTATTGTTCGGCGGTGGCATCTCCATGTCCTTGGTGTGGAGTGAGGCCATCACGACCAGACTTTCGGCACCGTTTCCCAAGATGATCGACGGTCCGCTTTCGCCGCCTTTGATCATCAGCTCCGGCGTCTCCATGTTCAGATCGGCTTTCGTCGTCGTCTTGTTGTGACAGGAAATGCAGTTCGTTTTTAGAAAGGGATAAACGTCACGATAGTAGTCGAGATCGGCAGCCAAGGCGGCGGTCGAAGTGCACAGAAGAGCGATGAGAGGCAGCGGCTTCATCACTTGCTAGCGGTGGTGGCCGCAACGGGTTTCACGGAGACGCGGATCGGTTCTGAAATGAGGATTTCCACGGTATCGGTGGGTGAAGCGGCTGTGGTGATGGCTTTCATTCGGCTGGTGGCTGCCGTCATAGCGGCTTCGGCCTGCTTTTGCTTTTCTGCGGCCTTCTTGGCAGCTTCAGCATCTGTGGCAGCGAGTTTTTTGGCTTCGGCCGCGACCGTGGCAGCAAGTTGCGCGGCCTTTTTCTGCTCGGCTTCAGCCAGTGGCACAGCTGCTGGATTGTAGCGGTATTTGCAGATGCCTAAACTCTGAAACGCAAAGGTGTAATCTCCTGGCGCGATCTTCAAGGCGGCAAGATCAATCACGGCTTCATGAGTGGCCGCCTTGATTGGGATGTCGAACTCCTTGAGCGCGCTAAAACCTTCGCCGTAGGCTTTGACCTTGATCGAGGTGCCGTTGAACTCGTTGCGCCAGGTCAGCTTGAGCGGGATTTTTAACATCTCGCCCACCTTGGCTTCAAAGACCTTGTTTTCAGCGGTGGCAAGGGTCAGGGGTGCCTGCTCGGAATCACTCACAGAAACCGGAACATCGGCCATGAGACGCGGTGCCGGAATTTCACCTTTCGCATCTTTCACCGACCATTCCATGCTGGCCACACGCACAGGCCGCGTCACCACGGCTCCATTAACCGTGGCTTTGCCGGTTATTGTGGCCAGAGAGAATCCACGTTTGGCATCGCTGGATGCGGTGAGAATCAGATGACCGTAGGGCTTGCCTTTGGCGATCTTCAATCCAGCTGCGCTGACACCTGGCGGCAGATTTTCCATGGCGATCTCAATCTCGCCATCAAATCCATCACGACGCTGCACCACAACCTCAAAAGCTCGCGTCTCGCCGGCACGCAGTGCCATCGGCTTGGAAAGAGAGGCGCGGTCGCCATTGCGAAGTGTCATATGAACGGCCCAGGCTGCGAGCGAAAAATCAGGCGTCGCTTGGCGCACGATGAGGCGATAAAGGTTGTTGGCATCATTGCGTGTGCCGCCGAACAGATCGCGCACCTGGAGTCGATAGGCACCGTCTTCCTTGATTTCAAACTTGCCGTTCACATCCGGTGATCCGGCATCGTAAGGCGGGCCGTCATACGAGTAGCCGTTGCTGGTGACCTTCATGGGGGGCGCGATGTCGTAAAGCTCAGCCACATCGGTCAGTGTTTCTTTGCCACCTGTCGCTTTCACTTGCTGCACGAGCACAAAAGGGTCCGTGTTTAAACCGAGGCGCTCTGAGGCCACTTCGACCCACCAGGTTTCACCTTTTTTGGCGGTAAACTCAAAGGTGTCCACATCGGCCGCTGGGAAAAAAGAGCCAGCCAGGTCACAGGGCAGCGTGATTTTTTGGGCTTCACCCGCTTGATTGTTGGGCTCTGTTTCATTCGCCTTTGCGGTTGCGGCGAGACCTGCCGGCGGCCAGGACATGGCGCTGACGGTTTCCGTTTGTGGCTGGCTTGGCGCAGGTCCGGTGCCGGTCACTTCCTGCAAGGCCAGTCGATAGAACAGTCGCTCGCCCCCTTGATAGGTGAGGTCGCTCACTTTGATCAGGTAGGTGCCATCGGCAGGTGGGGTGAAGTCGATCAGGCCGCCGGTGCGATTCACTTTCAAATCACTGCCCTTGGCGTCCGCCAGGATGAGCACGGGTGTCAGTCGGGAATCGATGCCCGACGCGGCGCAATCCACGGCCACGCGTTTACCTTTCACGCCTTGGAAGGCATAAAAATCCACCGACCGCTTGGTCATCGTTGCATTGCAAATGGTCCCCACGGGCAGCGTCATGGCCGTCTCCACAGAGTTGTTGGCCTTGGTGCGCATCACTTCCGGAAGTTGGTTCACCGAAAAGGCTCGCGCTGCCGACACACCAAGCCGTGACATCACTCGCGCATCATAGACCCCGACGGGCGTGTCCGCCGCAATGGTCACGATGAACTTGCCCTCGGCACCCGCGACCGGCTTGGCCGTCATCTTCGGTGTCGAGAACAGCAGTTCGCTGATCTCCTCTGTATTCTCACCAGTGATCTTGACTTCCACCGTCGTTCCCGCCTGTCCACCCATGGGCATGATCGTGAGCAGACGTGGCAACGGCAGCGTGACTTGCTGGGCGAGAGCCGAGGCGGCCATCCAGGAGAAAACGGCAAGGGTGAGGGCAGATTTGGCGAGCATAGATCAATGATTGTACAGGAATTCCTTGGTATTCAGCAGCGCCCAGACCAGGTCTTCATAGCCATTGCGTTTGGCACGTTGGGAATCGAGCGGTTTGCCGGCAGCATCCATGCGGGGTTTGCTGACATGATTTTCACTGATGCGCACTTCATCCGCCGTCGGTTCGCGTGAGAAAGCGGCGAGGTAGAGTTCGCGGATTCGCTTGGGCTCTGGCATCTCGGCCTTGTTCAGGGATTCAGCACGTCCACCGCTGGCGCTGAGTTTGGCCTTCACGTCGGCGGCATTCATGAGGTGCAGGCTTTGCGCCAAGCTGGCGGACTGAACGCGTTCGCACTCACAAACACTGGCGCCTTCAGGACGTCCAAACACTTTCAGGAACGGCGAGGCGCGGTTGTAGCTGTTGTCCGGCAATGATATGGCGCGCGTGCCAGCTGGAAGATCGGCAAAGTCGGTCTTCGAACCCGTCACCATGTCGATGCTGTCGAGCATGACCTCGGCGGTCATGCGCCTTGGATAATAGTGGGAGTAGGCTTGGCGATCGACGGCATTGTAGGGGTTCGGTGTTGAGCTGAGCTGGTAGGCATGGCTCTGCGTCAGGGTGCGCACGAGGGCTTTCAAATCGTAGCCGCTTTCCGTGAAGCTTTTGGCCAGTGCTTCAAAGAGATCGGGATTCGTGGGTGGATTCGTATCGCGCAGGTCGTCCTCGGGCTCGACCAAGCCACGCTTGAAGAAATGCTTCCAGTAACGATTCACCAACGATTTAGCAAAGAAAGGATTATTCTTCTGGCTCATCCAATCGACCAGTGCGAGGCGTGGATCATCATCAGGAGCGATGTCGAGTTCTGGCTCGCCGAGGCCGGCGGGCTTCAGCATGACGTGAGTTTTGCGGTGCTCTGTTTGTGCAATGCCGCGCTTGTGGAAAATGAGGTCTTCGCCGGCAATGGCCGTCGGTTTGCGACCGATCTGGCTGAAGAAGGCAGCGAGACGATAATACTCCGCCTGAGTCCAGCGCTCAAAGGGGTGATGATGGCACTGCGCGCACTGCATGCGCACTCCGAGGAACAGCTGCGCCACATCTTCGAGCTGCGTGGTCGGCTCCTTCACGCGTTTGTACCAAGCGACTGGAGGATTGGAAACGATCGTGCCAGTGGAGGCGAGAATCTGGCGCACGATCTGGTCGTACTTGGTGTTCGCCAGCAGGCTGTCACGCATCCAAGCATGGAAGGCAAAGTTCGAGGTGATGTCTGCCGCATCTGCACGGGTGTTTTTGAGCAACGACGTCCATTTGTTGGCGAAGTAGTCCGCGTAGTTGGGGCTGTTGAGCAGCGCTTCGATGGCGCGGTCACGCTTGTCTGGTTCACGACTTGCCAGGAATGCTTTGGTTTCTTCCGCCGTGGGCAGGCGGCCCCCGATGTCGAGGGAGATACGTCGTAGGAAGGTCGAGTCATCACAAAGCGGTGAAGGCGGAACGCCGATCTGCTTCAAATTGGCAAACACATGCTGATCGATGAAGTTCTTCACCGGCGGCAAGGAGTCAACGGGCGCACCCAGAGGAATCGAGACGCTGCACACGGAAACACGGCCACCGAAGCGGACCATGATCGCCACGTTACCGGGAAGATCCAAGGTCTTCACGAGCCCCTGCTCATCAGCCGTCGCCATGGCGCGATCATTGGCTTCAAAGAGGGCGAGCTTGGTGAC
>JAIXOU010000115.1 GCA_027486585.1 Verrucomicrobiaceae bacterium
AGCAGGCCTACGGCCTTATCTTTGAATTCCTGGGTGTAGCGTTGATAAGCTTTCTTGTTCATGGTTTCTGACATCTTGGGTTTCCGATTGCCCTTGGTCCAGAAAGTTAGAGCACCTCAGATGATCTTCGTCCTATCGTCCTGCCAAAGGCAACAGAGCTGATCATCCGACTCCACAATATGGATTTCAAAATGTCCACCGTATCTATCATTCAAAGCTTTGTTTTGATAGCTGCATCCGTCTCTCTATTTTTTCATCACAACGGAAGCTTCTCCTATATTGGGATCTTAATGATCATCTCTCCATTATTCATGATCTTGAGCGAACGATGGGAATGGCATAAAGCACGTCAAAAGCTCGTGATCGAGCTTTTGGGTGAGCTTGTATCCGAAAACAATCGACTCCGGCGATCGTTGCCGCCTGATCCGACGTGGCTTGAAAACTAGGCTCACATTTTCAACCGCTGCCAGACCTGCGGCAGCTTAGTCTCAATCAGCTTACGAGTTGTCATTGGGATCCGCTCCGGTGTCATTGGTACATTCACGGTGTCTTCACGCTGCAGATCTCCTGGCAAGCGGCCGTATTTAAAGACTTTGTCCAAAGCACCTTCAGCCGTGATGGGCAGGTCTTTGCGAATCGGATTCGGAATGGAGATATAGAAGCTATCCTTCGCGTTATTTTGAGCCTGATGATTCCTGAGCTTGGCCGAGGCCAAAGCACGAAAAAGCTCGCGAGCCGTCCATTCAGCTGGATTTACATACGACAAAGTTGGAGCAATCAAGCCTTCGAAGGCGGCCTCGCTGCGTAGCTTCACAAAGGCTGAATCGATCTCGGTCTGAGCCAACGGAAAATGTGTGCAACCAAGAACGATGGTACTAAGTGGAGCTTTAGCTCCGCTCTCCAAATGCGCCGTTACAAGTGCCCGCGCATCCAAGCCAGAGCGCTCGGCAACGCTTTCTTTAAAGGCAGGATCACCCTCGATCACGCCTGCGAGATTGGCACTCCCCTGCTGGGTAACGGCGGGAATGCTACGACCCGCTCGACCGAGCGTCTGCCCGATAACGCGCGGATAAGCCCCGCTGGCACAGGTGCCCACTGTGGCCAGCACGCCGACAGCGCCCTCTCCATGGGCTTCCTGCACACCGCGAGCGCCAGCCTCAACCACACCGACCACAATGACAGGCAGTCCCCAATGTTTCAGCGCATCGCGAATGTCCTCGATCCCATAGGCCGTGGCCGTATTGCAGGCAATGACAAGGGCTTTCACCGGTGGTTTATCCTGGCGGAAGCTACCACTGATCGGATCAAACCAGCGCCTGCCCAGCAGAAAAATCGCATCCTTCACGATCAGCTCACGCAGGTAATCCGTACGGCCTACACTGGAATAATTGCCGTAGGGCATGTTCGCCTGGTCGCCAAAATAAATGAAGCGTTCATCGGCAAAATCGGGCTGCCCATCAGCACCTGGTTTCAGCGAATCATTGTGAAACAGATCCAAACTCAGAATGGCCTCTAAAACCGTGAGTCCGCCTATTCCCGAATCAAAAACGCCAATCGGTAGATGCCGGATATCCTCACGATAAGCAGCCATGTCAAAGCTATACGCCGCATCTCCCGCGGGATGAGCTGCCGCATGTTCCTTGAGATCGACAGCCATGACAGACCAATCGAGCAGCAGAAATAAAGTGAGGATCTTTTTCATGACGGAATAACAAACGCTTCAGGCAATAATTCAGCCATGGTCCGCGTGACCGGATTGCCATCACGGAGAAATATCACTTCAGTCAGACCATCGGCCATTGAAAACTCGGCGATGACTTGGCGGCAGGCTCCGCAGGGCGGGAACTCATGACCGAGACAGACCACAGCCATCCGCACCACCTTCATTGAAGTGCCTTCTTGAGCCACAGCCTGAAAAATGGTGTTTCGCTCAGCACAGATCGTGAGTCCATAACTGGCATTCTCGACATTGCAGCCCGTGTGGATCCGGCCACTCAATGTCTGCAAAGCGCAGCCGACCCGAAATTTCGAGTACGGCGCATACGCTTGAAGAGCCGCCGTTTCAGCGAGAGCCAGGAGATCGTGCATACGACATGATGGCACAGAAGGACTCATGAGCAATCACAGCCGCAGCACTCAATGCCATCTCCATCACAGGGATTGCAATCGCAAAGCGATCCACCTTTACTGATGCGGCAACTACGAAGGCAATCACAACAGTCACAGCAATTGCACGGATCGTTCGAGCAGCAATCATCACACCTGCGTTTGTATCTTTGAAAAAAGGATTTCGACTCCTTTTCAGCCGGCTTCTGAGTTCCTTCAATCTGTGACAAACGTTGACCAATCCCATCAATAAGCACCGCATGAAGAAGATCGCGGTTTCTCTGCAAAGGCAATGAATCAAAGACCGAACAAAGACTCTGAAAAACACGCTTCATGGGGGATAGAACCGCAGCACGCCGCGTCTCCAAATCTAGATATGAATGAAGCGGATTGAACTGATTGCTTCGACGATCCTGCTCCCAGTCATCCCAGGCATCCTGCGCGTAAATTAAAAATCCCAAATCCTGGCCCAGCTGACGCAGAGCAGGATACTGCTCCTTAGCTCCACTCAAATAAGCCAAGTGCCCCACGATCTCACCGTAAGCCGTTTGCGTTGGCTGTGCGCAGTCGATCAAGCCAGCGTGCGCATGCTCCTTTCCAACCTGAGTAGCCAGCCAGCTACGGACCTCCTGAACCGGAAAATGCAGGCCATGCAGCAACCCTAGCGCACTTGATATGGGTGCGTCCAGCGCCGTCCCGCCCAGTTTTGCAAGCCATGACCGCCATCCTCGCTCGTCGGTGCAGTCATCATCAAGTTTAGCATCCAGACCACATAGCGTGACAGCAGCCGCGTAATTCAAGAGCGGCCCATCTTGCAAAAGCTCCCTCGGCTCTGCGAATGGATTGCAACAGGTGGCTTTGCTAATGAAAGGTCGGTCCGACGAAAGCGACGCTCCGAGTAAAACTAAAAAAGTACTATCTCGATTCACCAGCCAGCGTGACCACGCTCCATAGTGATGATGTAAGCTGGTACCAAGTCCGCAAAAAGAAGCTCTGTAGATGAGCGCTGCCTTGGAGCAGCACATTTGAGGACCTGGTAGATAGCCAAACATTGAACCAATCTACCCAAAGCGCCTGAAGCGATCAATGCATTTGAGAACTGTAGTTACAGCGTCTTAAACTCCGCAGTAGAGAACGAAATCATGACTAAGGTGAGCAGACAAAGGGATCATTGGGTGAGAGTGCCATGAAGTGTCGGAGATTAAGAGTCAGCAGTTTATGACATGAGACAGCTTTAGCGCCAACGAGGTGTATGGCATCATAAATGGCCCCGCTAGAACAGTTCTGACGGACCGTCAAACTCATGGCATTCTCATAGTCCCGATTCCCCAACGGAATAATCGTGAAGTGAGGAAGAATGGAAGCTTGTATGAGGCGTTGGACATCTCCAGGCAGTAACTTAGGTCTTAATGGCAGAGCCGAGAGTGTGGCAAAAAGCTCCGCCAAAGCATGAGTGGTCAGGCACCCTTGAATCTGACCAGCTTGCACCGCTTGTAGATGCGGAAAGGCTATCGCATGATGGGGGTGATTTTGCAAAAGTGCTGCGACGACTGTGGAGGTATCAAAACAAATTTTCATGGTCAATTATAACCCTCCCATTTGCTGGCTACGCTGATCCCGCTGCTGGTCGATAAAACTGCTTATATCCCAAGCAGAAACTGGCACTTCGCTGGAACAAACCATGACTCCCGCTTCCGTAGAAATAGGAGAAGCTGGGTGCAGCGGACGCAGCATGATGCCGTCTGCCTCGATTTTAACCTCTAGCTCATCCCCAGATTGAAGGGAAAAGTAGTCCCTCAAGCTTTTCGGGACAACCAGCCGATGCATTTTGTCTAGAGTTAGCGTCATGGGCATGATTTTGCCATTTGGGCTGGCATTTGTCAATAAAAGGGCCAATTTTTAGCCTCTTATCTGTAAGATTGAGAAGAAGAACCGCAATTACAGAGTCTTAAACTTCACGTTCTTCCAGCAGACGGCGTAAGGACCGTCGCCTTTTTTGATGCCATGGACTTGGAAGCCGATATTACCTTCAGGGTCACCGGGTTGGGTGAAGTCAGCGGTTTTCACTCCGTTGACGTAGCTTTGATAATGGTCTCCTTGGACGACGATCCGGTAGTGGTTCCACTCGCCCTTTTTAAAAGCGGCTTTGGCTTCGTCAGTGCGGACGGCTTCGGTCTTGGTCAGAATGCTCCACCAGGTGCCACGGCGGGCCTCGTCATAAAAATCACCGGCGGTGCCGTTTACAGCGATCTCACATTGGGGGCCGAAAAGGCGACCCGCAGGGAGTGGCTTACCGCCTTTGCTGCCTTCTGGCGCAGGGTCGCCCTCCTTGGCCAAATGACTGCGCACTTGGACGCCTGAATTCAGCTGATCATCGACCTTCACTTCAAACTGGAGCTCAAAGTCCTTGAAGGGGCCTTTCATGAGAAAGGTATTCGGACTGCCATCAACCGTGGTCCCGATCAGCGTGCCGTTTTCCACTTTGTAAGTAGCTGTACCACTGACGACTTGGGCATCGCCCAGTCCATCTTTGAACCACTCCTGCCAGCCGTCCTCGGCTTGGGCATTGAGTGAAAGGGCAGCGATGCAGGAAAGGAGAAGTTGGTGTTTCATGAGAAAACTACAACGCCACTCACGCCGAGAATCCATCCAAAGTCCTCAAAAAGCCCATTATCATTAAGGTATCTTAATTAAATGACCCATTTTTATGGGGTTAATACCCCAAAATAATCCAATTCAAACTTGATCACTCAAGAGAACTCGGTTTTAATGGCATTTAATCAGGGTTTTAATCCATGGCACGCCCCACTAACAACTTCGATTCGGTCACCATGACCATCGCAGTCACTCCCCAGATCAAGATGTATCTGGAGGATCTGACAGCCGATGGCATGTACGGGTGCAGCCCGTCCGAAGCCGCACGTCTGCTCATTGCGCAGGCGTTGGAGCAGAAGTTGAAAGAGGGAGCGCTGACTCGGAGAAAATTCATTGTTCAAAATGGTGATGTGCTGTCCACCGCAGCATCCGCCCTACCCTCATAGCTCCCAATGCCAACGCAACTCGAACTTCAAAGTGATACCATGGTCTTTGCCACCATGATGACGTTGGAACTTCATGATCGCGATCGCAGTCTGAAGGGCGGCTGGAAATCTGATACTCGCCTGGAAATGCTAGCTCACGAGATCGTGCGCTACATGCCCGATCTGGCGGACATGCTGGTCACTAATGGCAAACAGAAGTTGGCAGCTTAACACAGCCACTTAACTTTCCGCTTTATTGGGGAATGCTGATCCCTTCAGAGTGATACGCTCAGATTTCATGGGGATTCCGCGCGGGCGAGGAGTGATCGTCTCAGCAGAAACCACACGAGGCACAATTCGATTGGTGGTGAAGGATGGAGTCGTTGAATCGGGAATCGATTCGATGACTTCTGCGACCTGAACCTCATCCGAAATGGATTCAGATCCACTCGCTTCCCCAAGCCTCTGCTTCTTTATTACAAGCGTCTGGCACTGAGCTTCGAGTTGACGGTGTCGTTCTTTTGCAGTTTGAACAAGCCGAGTTTGCTCAGCTAATTCAGCTTTGTGTGAGGCCAGCTGCTTTTGAAGATCTTCGACTGCCTCGGTGAGTTCTTCATACTCATCCTGCAAGGCAGTGAGACTGGTAATAAGTGTGCCATTTCTTTCCTCGGCTTCACGGTTTTCAACCAGCACTTGGGCAAGCTTTGCCTCAGCCGACTGAAGATCCTGTTTTACTGCATTAGCCCGCTGTTCCTGCTCTGGAATCTCCGCACTGAGGGCGTTGGCTTGACTTTGATGCGTGGCGACAAGCGACTGCAACTCTTGGCGGCTGACTTCCAGCACCTCTATTTGCTGCTTAAGCTCAATGATTGTTTGTTCAGCTTGTTTCGCCTCATCACTAAGCTGCTTGAGACGTGCCGCCTCATTTTTTTCCTGGGCAGCAAGGGCTTCTGCGACTTGTTGCCGAAGATTTTCGAGCCGTTGCTCTTCTTGTGCTTTTTCTGCGCCTAGCTTCTTCAGATCTGACGCTTCCTTTTCCTGCTGAGCCGACAGCTCCTTCACCGCATGAGCGACGGCTTCTTGACTCGCGTCGAGTTTTTTGAGCGCTGCAGTTTTCTCTTCCTGCTCCGCGACCAAGGTCTGGATCGACGCCATCAAAGCAACCTGACGAGCCTCAGCCAACTCCGCAGCCTTCTGGAAGTCTGCCAGTCGTTTTTCCTGCGTAGCGGTTTCTACTTGTTTGGCTTTGTTTTCGTCTGAATCAACCTTTGAAAGCGGCGGTAGCGGCGCTTCTTCTGCATCCAAAAGAGCCTTGAGAGGACCAAAAGCCAGCCGATCACCATGCCGCAAAGGGTAATTCTGGACGCGCTGGTCATTCACGAAAGTGCCAGCGCCAACATCCACTTCGCTGACCATCATCCGTCCATCCGAAGTGACCAAAATTTCCGCATGACGTGGCGAGATCAAATCATCATCGACAACCACACTATTACCCTCACTTCGACCAATGGTGATGGTTTCCGTGAGAAAAACCTCCACTTCTTGCCCATCTTCGAGAATGAATGTCAATTTTGCCATGATGTCACAGAAACGCCGCTAGACGCGTGCCAGCAATGACTACGACTTACAAAGAATCAACGAAGCATTTACTTAAAGCTCAACCAATATGCGCTTTGTACGCTGCTGCATCCATCAAAGCAGAAGATTCAGCCTGATCCGCAGCTTTGATTTTAAAAATCCAGCCATCGGTATAAGGCGCCGTATTGATCAACGCCGGATTAGCAGACAGAGCTTCATTGACCTCGACGATCTCGCCACTGATAGGACTGTAGATGTCACTGGCAGCCTTCACAGACTCGATCACGCAGACCTGTTGGCCAGCTTTCACCACCCCGAGCTTCGGCAGATCGACAAAAACAACGTCCGTGAGTTCAGCCTGAGCATGGTCCGTGATTCCTACAGGGGAGATCGACTGAGTAGGATCTACCCACTCATGGGAGTCGCGGAATCGAAGGTGATCGGGGACGGTGCTCATAAGCTGCGGGTATTAGGCGTTGGCAAAGCCCAGGGAAGTCATGCGCTCGTGAATAGCGTCTTTGGCTTCAAGCAGCTCAGCAATTGGGTCCCACTTACCGCTCGTCAGAGCATCATGGGAGGTGTTTGGAATAGTGACGCTGAAACTTTCGCTACCAAAAACGACCTTACGATTGGCCACATCAACCGTGAGTGAAAGCGCAGGATTTGCCTCGACCGCAGCCGCCAGCTTGGCGATGTCTTCCGCCGAAGCCAAGACGCAAGGAATGCCGAGTGTGGTGCAGTTCCCAAAGAAAATCTCTGCAAAGCTTTGGGCGATGACGGCGCGGAAGCCAAAACGATAGAGCGCCTGGGGAGCATGTTCACGGGAGCTACCACAACCGAAATTGGTGCCCGAAAGTAAAACAGAGGCACCTTTGAAACGAGGATCGTCCAACGGATGGCCTGTCGGCTTACCATCTTTATCAAAGCGAACGTCATAAAAAGCGAACTCTCCGAGGCCGTCAAAAGTGACGCACTTCATGAAGCGTGCAGGAATAATGCGGTCAGTGTCGATGTCTGAACCTGTAACGTGGACGGCAGTGCCGGTGACTTGAGTGATCTTTGCGAGAGCCATGGTGAGACAGCACCCATAAACAGAACATTGACAGTCTCAAGCTTCAATCCGCGATTGATGAAACACCCAGCCAATCCCCGCCCCGAAACCGAGACCATAAAAAAGCCCCCAGGCAAGCTTACCCAGGATCATCCAATGCAGCCAATCCGACGAGTTTTTGGCAAAAGTCACTGCCTTGGGTTTACAATACTGATACATGGCCCAGTCACCGGCAAAGTAACCCGCTGAGTGAAGGAGAAACAGAACAGCGGATGCAATCAGCCAGCCCTTAGCAGAACCAAGAACCTTCATACTAATCCAGGTAAAGGCGAGGCAGCCGATCAAAGCACCCGTCCATTCCCCCGCCCTTCCTTTCAGACCAAACCAGGCAACGCACCAGAGAACAGAGTAGGCTAAGAACGCCGGCAGAAAAGCTCTGTAAAAACGCCCTATGCCACCCGCAAGCGGTCCCAGTAAAAGCCCAGATAATCCAAGGAAAACGAGGGCAATGGCAGCATACATGCCCAGCTCACCGCCGAGATGACGAAACACACCTGCGGCAAAAGCCCACACGGAAAAGGCAGCCGTGCTCACCAAAGCAAAGCCAATGCCGCCGTGGAGGGTATCTTTGATCAGTGAGCGCTGCATGGCAAAATTTACATCTCCCAGCCTGGGCGATATTGACGCTTCACCAAAGCGTTCGCAGCTTCGTTGTTCGAGATCTTCAGGCCTGGGGCATCCCACTGGAGTGTTTCTCCTGGAAAAGGACTGGCCAAGCAGCCAAGCAGCACGGCTTCCGTCAAAGGACCGGCATAATCAAAGTTAGCGCTGGGTTTTTTATCCCCTTTAAGACAGCAGTCGATGAAGTCGAACCAGTGATTGCGAGGCTCGAGTTTCGGATATTTGAAGCCTTTAAACTTCTCTTTGGGGAATAGCTGTGGCGTGCTGCCGTGCGGATGTAGGAGCACACCGTCTGTGCCGATGTAGATGCTTCCCTGACCTGGGAACTTAGCCGGATCGGCCAGAGCCATGACTTCCGCAGGGGGACGAGCATCGCCATCATACCAAGTCACTTTCACCGTCTCCCCAGCTGTGTATTGAGTGCCTTTAAACGTGTATTCAACCACCGCATTGATGGACCAATTCGTCGCATTCAAAGGAGCCGGCCCAGTGGATTTCACCGCAATTGGCGCAGCAAGTCCCAGTGAACGGAACCAACCGCTGAACATGTGACAGCCCATGTCTCCCAGTGTCCCCGTGCCAAAGTCACGGCGTTTACGCCAATTGCCAGGATGATAGTAGCCTGAGATAAAAGGTCGGTCTGTGGCCGTGCCTAGCCATTTGGTCCAATCCAGTTCAGCGGGAATAGGATCAGTCTTCTCTGGCACGGGCTCCATATCACCCCATTTCTTATTCGAAAAAGTATGCACTTCTTTGATCTTACCAATGGTACCCATGTGGACTAACTCGACCGCGAAGCGCTCAGTAAAATCTGATGAAATCTGGATTCCCATCTGAGTCATTACCCCTTTCTCCCGAGCTTTCAGCATGAGCTGACGGCATTCATACAAATTCTGTGCCAACGGTTTTTGACCATAGACATGTTTACCCAGATCCAAAGCCTTTAAACCAATCGGACCATGCATATGGTCTGGGGTGGAAACATTGACGCTATCGATATTTCCAGCCTCTTTTTCCAGCAACTCACGCCAGTCTTGGTAGCACTTCACGTTGGGGAACTTTTGTTTCACACGGGCAAAGTTCCGCGTATCCACATCACACACGGCCGTCAGCTCCCACATGTCATGATTGGACATACTAGTGATGTCACTCCAAGACATGCCCGAAGCGCCAAAAGCTGCGTGGCGCAGTTTACCGTTAGGCGATGCCGCACGTAGTCCACTGGTCATAAAAGGTGCCGCAAAAAGTGTGCTGGCACTGGCTTGAAGAAAACGACGACGAGAAAGTGGGGCTTGAGGTAAATTCATACTGAGTGAAGTAAACGAAGTGAACAGATCTAGTCTGGCAAAGCAGACACAAAAAGGCCGGAAAATTCATCTAGAATCTTCCGGCCCTAATGAATCGTGACCGCTTTATTCGGACTTCTTCTTTTGCTGCTTCAAGAAGGCTGCACCCATGCCCACAATCACCAGCGCCATGCCAATGATGATGTAGAGCTGAAGGTTGGATTCTTCTTCCACGGGCATTTGCATCACTGGAGCAGGCATTTGGGCTGCGGGAGCCGCATATTGCTGCTGCGGCTGGGGCGCTACTGCAGGTGCCACGGCGGCAGGCACGGGGACAGCAGCAGCAGGTGCCACGGGGGCAGTTGTCGCAGTGGCAGGCATCTGTGCAGGAGTTGCTGTTGCAGCTGGCGTTGCGGCAGCTGGTGCGGTTGCCGCAGCAGGTTTTCCTGTAGCAGCTGCACCGCCACTGGCTTCAGCCAGAATTGCAGCAACTCGTGCGTCTTGCTGAGTTGCCTGCATGCCACCGACGGCCGAGGAACCACTGGTGGCTGTTGCCGTTGATGCTGTCCCGCGGACGAGTTGACCATAAAGAATCATCAGTCTCTGACGCAGATCATTTGGCACATCCCTGAATTCATTCGCAAGTGGTAAGGCTGAGGCACGCTCAAAAGCCGCAGCTCCACCCGTGTAATCGCCTTCGCCAATTTTCCGATAACAGGCCATGAGGACTTCATTCTGAGCTTTCAGTTCCTGTAAGTTATAAACTTCCAGTCGGCTTTTTTCAGTGACTGCATCTTTCTGCGCTGTCTGAATCGTCGAGATGTCGTATTTATACGGAACAACCCAACGAATCCTCTGATTTCTCATGGCATCCGACATCGCGCGCCATTTATTGAGTTCATCTTCAATGGCGTTTTTAGTTTTCGAGAGTTCAGGTTCCTGCAATTTGGAAAGTCCCAATTTACGAGCTTGGTCCAACTGTGAAAACTCAGAAGACATTTTATCCAAAACACCAATCCACTTGTCAAGAATGCCCATCGCTTCAGGAATGGCTTCAATGTAATAGGAGGAGCCAACATAGCCAGGGCGTGCAGAGAAGAATTTATCAAAGGCACGAAGTGCTTCCACGTAATCACGTGCAGCTGCTTTTTCCCGCATTTCAGAAAGAATCCGGAAAGCTTCGATGTTAAAACTTTCCCCTTTGGATTCCTTCAAGCTCAACCAGCGACCTTCAAGCTTGACCTGGCCATTGGTTACGAGAGTTTTTTCTTCCTGAAGCTTTTCAATGATGCCCTCGACCTCTTTCGCTTCTGGCGTGGAGGCATACTTATTCACGAATGGACGCAGGCGATCTTGAATGATCTGCTCATACTGATCCGCTTTCAGCAGATCCGCAGTGGGCAGGATCTTGCGAAGGTCCACCACTTCGACTTCTTCCGGACGCTGTTTGATCACTTGGGCGATCTCTGCCATTGGAAAGACCTTGTCGTCCATGATCTTTGGCGTCAGGCGGTACTTCATGCGTACCCCCTGAGCCGTTTGCTCAATGATGCTACCTTCGACCTTGCTGCCATTTTTCAGCATTAGGATGTCGGCTTTGACAAAGGAGGTGCCGCAGAGGAGCGCCAAGAAAGCGATGCGGGTTCGGCTAGATTTCATAACTCGGAATGATGGAATAGGGATAATAGAAGCAGATGGTTAAATCTGCTGAATTTCCAGATTTAATCGGGAATTCATCCCAGAGTAAAGAGAGAATCCCGTCTAATACAGACTTCGTCGATCATCGCTCCCCTTTGAAATGGAGTTCTCTGGATCTAAACTATTAAGAATCGTTGATTTACAGACTGTCGTTATGGAGATTATAGTTTCAGCACATGCCCTCATGCAGTCTGCCATACCGTCTAGCTTTTCTCATCCGTGACCTCGGTCACGGCGGAGCTCAGCGACAATTGGTCACACTTGCGTCAGCTCTCGCACGCCAAACGGAGTTCGACGTGCATGTCATTCACTTTTATCCAGGCCCTTTTGAGCAAGCTCTAAAGCTGGCTGGAGTGAAAACCATCTGTGTGGGTAAAAAGCACCGCTGGGACCTCGTTGGCTTTTTTGTCAGACTCGTGGCCACCTTTAGCACGCTGCGACCGCAGGTGATTCATGGATACTTGCACGAATCCAATCTGATGGCCCTTTTTATGAAGCCTTTTTGCGGTTTCCCAAAAGTCGTCTGGGGCATTCGTGATTCTCAGACAGATGCCGACACCTGGGGACTGCTGGGCAAATGGAGCTTTCGCCTCAACTGCCTTCTCTCAGGCTGGGCAGATCAAATCATCGCCAATTCACGTGCTGGGCGTGACTACTACATTTGCCATGGCTACCCTGAGTCCAATTTCGCCGTGATACCCAACGGGATCGACTCACAGCGATTCAAACCCCAATCACACAACGGTAACGGCAACACTTTTGCTCTGATCGGTCGCCTGCATCCGATGAAGGACCACTCGACCTTTCTTCGTGCCCTAGCTCTGACGCCACAGGCTAAAGCTGTCATCATTGGCAATGGTGATGCTGCTTATGCCGCAGAAATGCATGCTCTGGCAGGTTCTTTAGGACTTTCAGATCGCATCGAGTGGCAACCAGCTAGGGACGATCTTTCGACTCTCTATCCCAGCTTTGACGCCCTTGTTTCGACGTCAGCCTATGGTGAAGGCTTTTCCAACGTCATCGGAGAAGCCATGGCCTGCGGACTGCCCTGCATCGCCAGCGATGTGGGTGACTCCGCCTGGCTGGTTAATGATCCGAACTGGACCTTCCCAGCCACAGATCATGATCGTTTAGCTCAGAATATGAGCCGCTTTCTAACCATGAATCCTGAAGAACGCCAGCAGCTCAGTCAAAACAATCGCCAGCGTATCGAAGACAACTTCACCGTCGATCAGATGGTCAAACGAACCGCAAAACTTATGCGCAACTCCCAACGGGTACTTTGGATCACCACAGGACTAGGCACAGGTGGAGCTGAGCGAATGCTTACCCAACTCATCACGGGCTTACCCCAATACCAACACACGGTCATCTCACTTACCATTGGGGGGAAATACATCGACCCCATCCGTGCCACAGGTGCCGAAGTCCATACCCTCGACATGCCTGCTGGGAAGCCGACCCTGAGCGCTTTATGGCGACTTTTCAGACTGTCCTGGCAGATCAAATCTGACACCATCATGGGCTGGATGTATCATGGTTGTTTGGCTGCCGTCATGGTCAAATTTTTCCGGCTTGGCCGTGGGCGCATCATCTGGAATGTCCGCCAATCACTTTATGATCTTTCCCATGAAAAACGCGGCAGCGCTCTTGTCATCAAGGCACTCGCAAAACTTGCCTTTTGCAGTGAAACCATCACTTACAATTCCAAGCTCAGTGCGCGCCAGCATGAAGCGATAGGTTATCCTCAGAGTCAGACCAAATTGATCCCCAATGGCTTTGATTTAGACAAGTGGACACCGCTACCGCCAGAAGAGAGCTCTCAGAAAACCAAATCATCTTCGCTCTGCATTGGCCGCTTCGGGCGCTACACCGCCATGAAAGACTACCCCACCTTTCTTGAAGCTGCCGCACTTATTGTAAAAGAGCTGCCTGAAGCCCAGTTTCTCCTTGTCGGAACTGGCGTTGACTCAACCAACAGCGAACTCACCACCCATATCGATCGTCTTTTCCTAACAAACAGCGTGCATCTTCTTGGCGAGCGCGAAGACCTGCCTGAGCTGACAGCCAGCCTCGATCTTGTCGTCTCCTCTTCTGCCTTTGGTGAAGGCTTCCCCAATGTCATCGGTGAGGCCATGGCATGCGGCATCCCCATCGTCGCCACAGACATCGGTGATACGGCCTGGGTCGTGGGAGAAAGCGGCAGACTCGTCCCCGCAACTGATCCTCAAGCCCTGGCTAAAGCCTGCATTGAAACACTGCGACTACCAGCCGAGCAGCGCAATAAACTTGGCCAAGCAGGTCGCCAGCGCATCGCCGATCACTTTTCCCTCAGCAGTGTCCTCACTCAGTTCGACGCCCTGCTTCAACCAAGCACCAAGAACTAAGAACCAAGAAACATCTTCTATGTGCGGCATCTCCGGCTACTTCACCCCTCCACGTTCCCGTTCATCCGATCAGATGACCGCCGAGGTCACTCGCATGACCAATGCCATCGTCCTTCGGGGGCCCGACGACGGAGGCTCGTGGATAGATGCAGAAACTGGTATCGCCCTGGGACATCGTCGTCTGAGCATCCTGGATCTCTCACCCCTCGGCCGCCAACCCATGGCAAGCGCCGACGGGCGCTACATCATCGTCTTTAATGGCGAGATCTATAACTTCCAGCAACTGCGCGCCGAGCTAGAACCTCTCGGCCACACGTGGCGCGGCCACTCGGACACCGAGATCATGCTGGCCGCCTTTCTGCAATGGGGCGTGCTGGAGGCAACGCGCCGATTCAATGGCATGTTTGCCTTTGCCCTCTGGGACAAGCAAGACCGCGTCCTCCATCTGGGCCGTGACAGACTCGGGGAAAAGCCTCTCTATTACGGCTGGGTCGGCGACACCTTTGTTTTTGGCTCCGAGTTAAAGGCCATCCATCAGTTCCCAGGATTCGACAACGCCATCAATCGTGACGCCCTCTGTTCGCAAATCCGCTTCAGTTACATCCCTGATCCACTCTGCATTTATCAAGGCATTCATAAGCTGCCGCCAGCATCGCTCATCAGCCTCCGATCCCATTCAGATAAACCCACACCACAGCTCTACTGGTCACTCCGCAGCGTCATCGAGCATGGACTCGATAATCCATTCACCGGCAGCGAAACCCAGGCCATCGATACCTTTGAGTCCATGCTTAAAGACGCCGTCGGTATGCGCATGATCTCTGACGTGCCCCTCGGGGCCTTCCTCTCTGGCGGAGTCGATTCGTCCCTCATCGTCGCCATGATGCAGAAGCAGAGTGCGCGGCCCGTGCGCACCTTCACCATCGGATTCGACGTCGCTGAATACAACGAAGCCAAGTTTGCCAAAGAAGTAGCCACCCACCTCGGCACCGACCACACCGAGATGTATGTCACAGGTAAGGACGCGCTAGAGACCATCCCGCTCATGCCCGCGCTCTACGACGAGCCCTTCTCCGATCAATCCCAGATCCCCACCTACCTCGTCTGCAAAATGGCACGCCAGCATGTCACCGTCGCCCTCAGTGGTGATGCAGGTGATGAGCTGTTCGGCGGTTACGAGCGCTACTTCATGGGGCGCAGTCTATGGGATAAATTCGCCTGGATGCCGCCCTCTTTGAAAAAACTGACCGCAGGCGCCATGACAGCCCTGCCGCCGTCAGTACTTAATTCGTTAGGCACACTCGCCCGCCCCCTCCTGCCACAGAGCCTCAAAAAAGCAGCCATGGGAGATAAGCTGCACAAGCTCGCCGAAGTCATCGCCGCGCCCGGCATGGAGTCCCTCTATCTCACCCTCATGTCCCATTGGAAGCAGCCCGAGCAGATCGTCATCGGCGGGCATGATCCCCAGACCAGCATCACCAACACCGCCGGTTGGCCTCGCGTCAGCGACTTCACCCACCGCATGATGCACCTGGACATGGAGACCTACCTCCCCGGAGACATTCTCGCTAAAGTCGATCGCGCCGCCATGGGTGTCAGTTTGGAAGGGCGCATCCCACTGCTAGACACTAACCTCATCGAGTTCGCCTGGACCATCCCCCACGCCATGAAAGTCCGTCAAGGTCGCGGCAAATGGCTGATGAGAGAGACCCTCTACCGCCACGTCCCCAAAAGCATGATCGACCGCCCCAAACGCGGCTTCGGTGTCCCCATGGAGCACTGGCTGCGTGGAGAACTCCGCGACTGGGCCGATGATCTACTCAGCGAGTCCCGCCTCAAACGCGAAGGCTACTTCCACCCCGCCCCCATCCGCCAAAAGTGGCAAGAGCACCTTAGCGGCACCCGCAACTGGCACTTTTATTTGTGGGACATTCTCATGTTCCAAGCATGGCTTCAGGAGCAGAAGAAGGTCTCACAGAATTAGACTTTTTTGAAATGCCTTCCCCTTCTCCCATTTCATTCCGTAACCGTCTCAGCACCCTGCATCTATGGGTCTGCACGGGACTCATCGGGCTATTGAGTGCAGATGTGGTCATGGGGATGTTCAATGCTGGGCTGTCACCGTTAAAGCCCATCCTGTTCACCCTCTTGGCCGTTTTTGTGACCATCGCGTCCTCGCTGCTGAACAAGCCAAGATTCGCCCCTGTTGTTTTCTTGGTTTTATTCTTGCCGCTGGTGCGGGTCTTTGATGCTGCTTTTCTCAAGCGCGCAGAGTTTACTTATGCTGGCCAGACTGAGATGGACATGATGAGAATGATCATCGTCCTCATCGCTATATTAGCTGTTTTGGCTACTGACGAGGGCCTGAAAATAGCACTCGGAGCAGCCATCCTTTCCATTTTTCTAACCACAGGATCTGAGATCTTTGAAATGCTCGGCTTCGCCAAATTCACCTCGATTCCTGGACGCTTTTCGGGGTTCAATGGCCACCCGAATTTCCCTCCCATCTTGCTTTGTGAAATGCTCGGTATCGCCTTTGCTTTGTGTAAAAATTTTCGCTTCAACTGCCTGCTGATTGCCACGGCCTATGTGGGTGTTGGACTGACCTATGGCCGAAGTGGTTTTGTTGTCCTGACTCTTATGTCAGGCTTCTACATTCTGACGAATGCGCGCAAAAATTTAAACTTTCTGATCCTGTGTGTGGCCATCGCCATACCCCTGGCAGGCATCGGCATTGCCGTCCTTCAGAGTCAGACACAAAAGGGTATCATCAAGAACAAAGACACAACAGACCGGATGGAAGCCATCCTCAATCTTGACTTTGATAAACTCAAGTCGCCGGAGCGTGCTAAAGACGTCGGAGATGCCATGGAAGCCGTGTTGAAAAGACCTTTTCTGGGCTATGGCACCGGCGTTTCTGGGGCACGCTGGGCACCGCATAATGAATACGTATCCATTTGGTTAGAATTAGGCATCCCAGGCCTTCTTCTCTTCGTCGGCACGCTCGGCATCCTCATCCTCCGCAGCCTCACGACTGGGGGGAAAGCTGGCTATCTTCTCTTTGCCATGATTGCCTACACACCCGCAGGGCAAGGTCGTATCGAAACACCCCATTTCCTATTAGCTCTGAGTACGGCTGCGATGATCCTCTGGCCGAACCGCTACCGGTTCGTTCTTAGCCATTCTTCACCGCCGTCTCATACTCAAGAACCAGTGCACCAAAACAGGCCGACTGGCTAAAACGCTTTTCGGCCGTTTCACGGTGATTGGATGGACGTGCCATTGAGCGATCCTGCACCCAACTTTCGATGGCTGAGGCAATACCGACAGGGTCCTCCTTCCCTGCTGACCCGCAGTGAGACAGCCCCATCTCTACAAAATCCATATTCCCCGGCACCTCACTGAGGATCAGAGGCAAATCACAGGCCAAAGCCTCCAGGACCGCGAACGAAAGTCCCTCATACCGCGAAGTCAGGATCATTCCATCCAGCGCCTGATAAAAGGCCAGCGGCTCATTTAAATAACGCTGCCTCACGATCCTATGAGCCATCCCAAGCTCCGCGGCCAAGGCCTCACATTCAGCCGTCAGCTCGCCATCGCCTAAATGATAAAGCCAGAGCTGCGGACATTTTTTCAAAGCCAACGCAAAGGCACGATACAGTGTCAGCGGATCTTTTTGAAAAGCCAACCGCCCCACCGAACCTAACAAAACAGCATCCTCAGGCACGCCTAAGGCTAATTTCAATTCACGCCGCCGCTGTGCCTGCGCTGGAAAAAAGCGCTGCGTGTCCACAGGGTTTGCCACCAGTCGAAGAGCATTCTGCGGTAAACGCAGCACCTCACGGGCAAAAGCCATCTCACCCATCGATAAATTAATGGTGGTCCCGACCCGTCCCAGCAAAGCCTCCACGCCATTAAACACCAGTGACTTCAGGCCACCCTTACCAGCCAGACCAAAATAGGCATGAGGCGTGTAAAAGAGCGGCTGCTGCGCCCCCACAAAGCGCAGCGCACGGACCAAAGCACCGGCCTTTGAGCTATGGCCATGTATCACCTCTGGTCGCGTTTGCATCATGAACCGACGCAGTTTAATCAGGGCTCCGAGGTCATGGAGACCAGGACCATTACCCACTCGCAAATTCAAGGTCTTCCCTCCCGCAGCCTCAAGATCAATCACCAGTTGCTTGAGACGATCCGATCCTCTGACATCTGAATAGGCCAGATCCACTCCGTGCCCCTGTGCCAGCAAAAAAGCCGCCAGAGCCTCGACATGGCGGAACACACCATCGACACCAGGTTCAGAAACGAGAAGGACACGCATTAGTTAAGAAAACACCAAAGCTCGCACTCTTTGCCACATCGGCAAAACTTTTCACTCAAGGTGCGGAACTAGGGAGAAATCAGCTGACCAATCAGGGACTGAGCAGCGGAGCCAGTTGCGGATACTTCTTGATGTAGGCAGCGGTGGCGGCGGGATTTTTTTCCTGCCAATCTGCCAGCACGGTCTGCATCATCTGACTGCGCATCTCTGGCTGGCGGATGCTGTTGGCCACGCTGAGAGCGGTCTCAGGGCGGCTTTCCGTCCAGGCAGTCGTCAGGTGCTGGCGAGCCGTGTCGCTGCTTTGCAGATTCGGATGGCTATTGATCCAGTCTGCGAGCTGGTCTGGAGCACTGCTAGCCCAGGTAGAGAGGACCTGATCCTGCATGGCCGTGCGTTCATCAGGTTGTTGAATAGCATTGGCATGATCCAAAGCTAGGGCGGGTTCATCAGCAGCCCAGGTGCCGAGAGTACGTGAGAGCAACTCCGTGCGCAGAGCAGCGTCTGGCAGTCGGCTAATCCAGTCCAGCGCCTGATCTGGATCGGCGGCAGACCAGGAGGAAATGACGGTGCCGGTAGCAGTGCTGCGCTGAGCGGGATCGGTGAGCTTGGTGGCCCAGGCAGCCGCAGCGGTAGGATCACTCTCTGTCCAGGCATTGGCGACGATGCTAGCCAGGCTACTACTATCAGGGTTGGCATCCATCCAGGCAGCGGCAGCGGCAGGATACTGGTCTGCCCACTCAGCCAGCACAGAGCGCAGTGCGGTATCGCGGAAATCACCTGCAGGCAGCTTGCTGGCCCAGGCAGCGCCTTCATCAGGTGCCGTGTTGGCCCAATGCTCCATGACCACACGGATGGCGGTGGCACCGGATTTACTAGAGGCCTTTTCCAAAGCCCACTTGGCCGCAGCATCGGGATCATTTTGAGCCCAGGTCTGGGCAATCGCCTCCACCGAGGCACTGCGGGCGCTACCCGTCAGATTTGCCGTAGCCCAATCGGCGGCTTCATTGGGTGCTTTCACGGCCCAGGCAGCGGTGGCAGCCGCATAGGCTGAGGCGCGCAGTTCACCAGGAGGCAGGCTGGAGCAGGCGCCAAGAGCGGCTTCGGGATCTGTGGCGGCCCAAGTGCTGAGCAGTTGCTTTAGGTAGGCCTGCTTGTCAGCTAGACCGGGAATGTTGCTGAGCTGGGAAAAGGCTGTTTTAGGGTCATTTTGGGCAGCCGTAGCCGCATGGTTAATAAGGTCTGTGCGGCGCTGAGCAGCATCCAAACTTTCGAGGATGCCTTCTAGGTCCGCGCGGGCAGACGGGGTAGCTTTGGTAGTACTGACGTCCTGGGTGCTAACACGCTCCACCGACTGAGGCTGCACGATGGAAGCCGTTTTTCCAGCGCTGTACCACCACCAGCCGAGATGACTGAGGAGAAGAACGAGGAGCCAGCAGAGAGTTTGAGCGCGGGGTTGCATCGAGAGAGAGAACGAGCCGCAGAAGAAGACTCCTGCGGCTCGTCATGATTGAGGATTAAACGACTAGGAATTAGGGCGTCGGCGGGGCAAAAGTGCCAGTGAAGGCGTCTTTTAACTGGTTTTTGTCATACTTTTCACGACTGAAGGTGCCTGTGGCAAAATTCAGGGTGTAGGTATCATACTTGTCAGCTTTGAACTGCAGGCGCAGGGTAGCGGTGGTGGCAGTGGGCCTATTGTAGATATAATCGAAGTAATCGACTTCGCTATTCGGACGAGGATCCGTCTCCCTGCCTCTGCTCGCTGTCGAGAAGAAGAGACGCTCTGGATATAGGTCGTTGCCATTTTTGCTAACGATGTAGGTCAGGCCGGTGAGAGCGGCTGGCGCATTGCCATCGCCTACTTGAGTTCCAGGGATAACTGGACCGTTGTCGTCGTCATCATTGTCGTCGTCGATACCGTCATTGTCATCATCGTCATCGTCGTCGTTTTTGACGTCGTCTCCGTCATCGTCGGTATCGGCACTGCGGCCGCGGCCACGACCACGGTTACGGCGTCCGTCACCATCGCAATCATCCTCGTCGGCATCGCCATTGCGGCGGCCGTCACCATCGATGTCGTCTTCATCGATGGAGTCATCATTTCTGCTATCACCGTCGATGTCGGACTCAGAAGGGCTATCGTCGAGTCTGCCGTCACCGTCGATGTCGAGTTCACTATCGGAATCGTCGCGGCGGTTGTCGCCGTCGATGTCTAACTCGTCGATGGAGTCATCGCTTAGGCTGTCGCCGTCGATGTCGTCTTCGCTGGAATCGTCGTCACTTTTGCTGTCACCGTCGATGTCGGACTCGGAAGGGCTGTCGTCAGCACGGCCGTCACCGTCGATGTCGAGTTCGGCGGCACTATCGTCTTTCTTGCCGTCACCATCGATGTCGTCTTCGCTGGAATCATCGTCTTTTTTGCCGTCGCCATCGATGTCATCTTCCGAAGAACTTTCATCGCTGAGGTCATCGCCATCGATGTCGGACTCGGAAGGGCTGTCGTCGAGTTTGCCGTCACCGTCGATGTCGGTTTCGACGTCGGAATCGTCACTACGTCCGTCGCCGTCGATGTCGAGTTCTAAGGGACTGCTGTCATCAAGGCCGTCACCGTCGATGTCTAACTCGTCGATGGAGTCGTCAGCTTTTCCGTCGCCATCGGTGTCTTTTTCAAGAGTAGAGTCGTCTTTCAAGCCGTCACCGTCGATGTCGGACTCAGACGGATGGTCGTCAGGCAGACCGTCGCCATCAATGTCAGACTCAGAAGAGTTGTCGTCATTGAGACCGTCACCGTCGGTATCGGTTTCGAGCAGGGAGCTGTCGAGCTTGCCATCACCATCAATGTCGGTTTCAGCCGCGCTGTCGTCGCTGCGACCGTCGCCATCGATGTCAGATTCAAACGGACTGTCGTCTTCAAAGCCATCGCCGTCGATGTCGAGTTCGTCGATGGAGTCATCAGCTTTGCCGTCGTCGTCGATGTCGAATTCGCTTGGGCTGTCATTGTTCAAACGGTCGCCGATGTAGCGGCCGACGTAAGGACCGGATTTGGCAATGCCACCGTCCACATTGAGGTCGAGACCGTTCGGGAGGTCATCGTTATCGATATCTGGATCGATGCTGTTGCTGATGCCATCGCCATCAAGGTCGGGAGCATTGACGGCAATCACAGCCTGGGCCTGCTGCGGGAGGGTGTAAGGAACTGCCAAGCCAAAGGCGATAGCAAGAAGACGAGACCGATTCAGTTTCATGGGTTCAAGTTTAGAATATTAAGGTTTAAGGATGTTTAAGAGTGTCAAAGCAATTTTACTGACTATGGAAATTACCAACTTGCGAATGTTTCGCAAATGAAAACTTTCTGGAAATCAACAAATTATGGTGATAAATACTAAAATTATATTATTTGTTATTTAAATTATTGTTAATTTTGAAATGATTAAAAAATTATTCTTATTTTTATGAAACGTCGGAAGAAACCTTCTAAATCTGGATGTATTTCTCCAAAAGTGATTCCTCTTCTACCCCGCCAGTGCAGATTCGGGTCGCTTCGGGTTCACGGGACTGCCATCAGCCAGCAGACGCTTGGTTTTACTGAAATTGTGAGCAATTCAAATCACAAGGACGCGAAGAGTCACCACCTGCGATTCCCTCAGCGCCAAGCCCAACTGGCAGCACGCCGACACCAGAAATCTCTTGGCTGTTTGAAGACTCAGCTCTGCCCCTTTATGTCTCCGCTGCGCTACCGCTAAAGCCGACGCTCCGTTTCAATTGGATGGAACTAGGGCGAGACGGAAGCCCACGTAGGTGCTCCGGAATTCCGGGCTGTTCCTGCTGCGATCGGCGGCACGGCAGTTAGATGGGTAGTGGAAGCAACAGCCGCCTCGGTTCACACGAGAGTCGCCCGATTCTGGCCCCTTGGGATCCACTCCACCGTTCAGCGTGCTGTCATACCAGTCAGCACACCACTCATACACGTTCCCATGCATGTCATGCAGTCCCCAAGCATTCGGCTTCTTTTGGCCCACCTCGTGAGTTTTCCTTTCACTGTTGTCACCATACCAACCAACCTCATCTAGGCTGCCACCGGAATAGGGCCCCTTTTCTCCAGCGCGGCAGGCGTATTCCCACTGGGCCTCGGTGGGCAGAGCAAACTTCCATCCCTGCGGCAAAAGATGCAGATCGTTAACCTTAGTGATGAAGGACTGCGCATCCTCCCAGCTCATGTTTTCCACCGGCAGCTGATCAACTTTGAAAGGGGTAGTGTTGCTGCCCATCACCGCCTCCCACTGCGCCTGCGTCACCTCAGTCTTTGCCAGCCAAAAGGGCTGACTGACGGTCACCTCAACCTGCCGTTCATCACTTGAGCGTCCGTCCTCACCCGAAGGACTTCCCATCGTGAAGCTGCCAGCAGGGATGAAGCAGAGTTGTGCAGAAACCGACACTGAAAGAGGTAGGTCAAGTTTACCACCGACGACCCCTGATTGCACGTCCGTTGATAGACGGACTTTGGCTTCGTTCGCTATCCGTTCGAAAGCAAGCCGCCCAGCTTCAGCCTGACGCTGACCATCAACTACGACCATACCAGCGAAAGTCATTAACCCAAGCATGAAGAGGGCTAGGATAAGAGCTTGGCGCTTCTTGCGGGCCGCGCGCGCCTGATGTTTGTTAAGCTCCTGAATCAACTCGGTGTCTACACCTGCATTTGGATACTTGGCGCCTATTTCTTTGACGAGCTCGGCTGCCTTCCCCGGCTTCGCAAGCTCCAATTCTTTGAGCGCGGATTCCAAGTTCTTCAAATCGGTCACAGGCTGGTAATTCAGCCCCGCAAACTTCACTTGCCCCAACTTTCTACGGCTCATTTTCGCTGTACTCAGGCGCCCTGCTGCCAAATAACTGGCCAGTCGCTGCAGTCGCTGCTCATGCTCCTTGTATCGATCTTGCCACAGTCGCAGGTCTGCCAAGGCAGATTCCCATTGGTGCACTAATCTCGGCTGAAGATCATTAACCTCCGTCATGCCGGGCTGCAGGCTGCGCTGGGTCACGGCCACCTCTTCCCAAGATTGGGTAAAGAGCGCACAGCGGTAGCTCTGTTTGTCCTCGCGCAGATCGTCCATCGTGGCCAACTCCGACAACTCGCAAAGAATCACTCCGCTCACGGCCACGTCCGCCGGCAGGCTGGCTAGTTGCTTCTGAACACGTTTCTTTAGCTTAGCCAGATCATCTTCCAGCTTGCGCTGCATCTTTGCGAGTTCGCTTTGGGAAGGCAACAACCAAGCGGACGCTTGAGACACGACCAAGCTCTGCGGCTTCGCCTCCTGCTTCATGTCTTCGACAGTTTGCATCCAGGCTTCGATCTCACGCCACTTGCTGCGCGCGACCTGCAGCGGATCACGACCCGCAAAGTGCTTGGCAACAAGCTCCTGAGCTAAGTTCTCCAGAGAGATCAGTTCTTTGAGGTCATTAAGATCACTCAGGCTGTCACTGCGAGAGCGCACCAAGGCTAGCTTGCTCAACAGCACGGCCATGGCGTAGTCACGCCGGATGCCCTGAGGAGATCCCTTGAAGTCTCCACGGCTCGAGATGAACTCAAAATCCCCGCCCACTTCTGCCATCAGGACACGCAGCTGGCGGACCGCTTCTTTTTCTTCCTTCTCGACCTGCTGCTTGAGTTGTTCCAAGTCCAGCCGCTGCTTCTCCATCGGCAGCCTTTCCACTTCGGATTTGGCAATTTGCGCCTGATGCTGAAGTGAAGCCTCCAAGGATTGCAGCTGCTGCCTGCGCTGGGAGTACGCCCTCAAGGCCCCCGCTAGGGCCAGGTGACCTGCGTTGTCGCGGATGCCTTCTTCAATCCAGTCGTCGCTCATGATTCATGTGGGTGGGGGGGATGATTTCTTCTTGGGTTAAACGGCCTGAGTCCACGGATCACGGTTTTGGTTTCCCTAAAAAGATTCGGCTTTGTCCTGATGCCGGTGCCAGAGGTGCGTCCGGATTCGTCCCGGAAGGTCGTGCGGGTCTCAGCAAAAAACTTGGGCTTGGCGGTCGTAGCAGATCCGTTCACTTGACCCGAAGCATCCCGAATCCCCCTCTTCGTTTCGCCATAGACGTTAGGCTTGCCAGTGGTGACGTGGGTCGTCTGGCCAGAGAGATGGAAAGCCGCAAGCAGCAGCATGGATAGGATGAGCCCTTTCATTAGCCCACTTCCTTAAATGCAACTAAGTGGAGCCGCGAGCGAAATGATTCGGGTTACTACAATAACCTCTCCGGCGCCTCAATAGCAGCCACAATGATGAGGCCAAGCAAATCATCTGGGAATCCCTCAAGGCACACCCTTGAATTCCTTGCACCTCGATTTCGATGATTCGACAAAGACGCATTGGCCTTACGTTGACTTCTTCGCTCATTGAGTCAAGCAAGGTGGCGTTTCCGGTGAGGTCGAGTATGCCCTGAATTTCCACCGCAAGAGTTGGGATACCCGCAGGAGAATACCTCAGAACGATTCTATCTGCGCTGTTATTCATCGTTGATCTAACTCACAGCACCCGTTTGGACTCAATGAAGCTCGGCTTCAAGTTCACCGTCAATGCGCTCTTAGCTACGGCTCTGCACTCCACCCCCAGATCTATTCGTCCCTGATCTGTAGAGGATCGGCACCGCTCTCTATCTAAACGCAGATTCATTCTGTCTCAACAGCGCCTCCCCATTTCTGACCAGCGAAAAGCCACACTTATTCGGCTAATAATCATGGATATTCGATCCATAGCCATTTCTAAACCCCGAATAGAAAAGGGTAACCTTCGTTTAGATATGAGCAAACAACATACATCAAGGTTAAATCATCGATTTACCTTATTAATTCATAATTATCTGTAATAAGTCTTCATTGTTTTAGGTGGCGAGCTAAAATATTTTCACCTCATTCATTTAATTCTCGCCTTGGCACGCGTTCTTCTATTAATTTATTGACGTTAATCCTTAATTGCCATGCCGCACTTTGATGACCCACTCGTTCATTTCGATGATCCTCGGGTGCATTATGACGATGAAAGGAGCTATCAGGAAATCTTGAACTCACAACCTCATCATCCTATGTTTGACGTCGTCCTCGATCTAAGAAACCTCTCGGTGCCAGCCCTCATCGCCCGTATCCGAGCCATCACCACCGCTACCTCCGGGCAAGCGGTTTTCGCCAGCCTCGCCGCAGAGATCACCGCTCTAGAGTCCAAGGTGGAAGCCCTCTCCAATAGAGAAACCGATCTACGCAGCGCCCAAAACGCCGTGACCATGGCCACTCAGGCAAGGGACACCTCCGAAAAAGCCGTCACCGACGCCGCTATCGCCCTCGCCAGTAACGTAGGCAAGCTCGCCACCACCGAGGCCGAAGTGAATGCCACCCTCATGCGTGTGAAAAACGCCCCTGCGCCCAAGCCCATCCCCGATCAGCCCACGGGCCTCGAACTCAAAATGGGCGATGCCGATGGCGAAATCTCCGGCCAATGCAATGGCCAGCCCGGCATCGTGGACTACCACGAGATCCAATACACCACCAGCGACCCCCTCAGCGCCACCCCCAACTGGCAGTTCGCCGACACCAGCAAGAAAAGCCGCTTCGACCTAGAAAACATGCCCTCCGGCCAAAAAATCTGGGTCCGCCTCCGCGCCTGCAACGCCCGAGGCAAAAGCAACTGGAGCGACCCTGCGTGTATCCGGGTGCCGTGAAGTTTTTTCAATAACCCCGAATTCCCTATGTTGCTAAAACGCCTTTTGATCAGTCTTAAACGCATATATCCACATTATGCGCTGACAACACTGATGGCAGTCTGCCTGTCCTCATGTGCTGTTCAAACATTCGATGCAAAAACTGGCACAGCTCACCTCTGGGGATTCGGGCATTTATCCTTGCGAGTCCAAGGAGCCGAAGATGACGCGACATTACAGGCCGTCACTGTAGGAACACAGACTCTCGGCGCGAATCTTGATATAACAGCCTTCTCATCAGGAGCTGGCGTTGGCTACCATTCAAGTCGTGTCACTTACGTTGTTTCACCAAACACCCAACTGCGGCTTGAAGAACCGCATACTTCTAAATTCCGGCTAGGCCGCTCTTTCTCCACGTCAACGAAAACACCCAAACCCTAGAACATCTAATGAACACCCTAAAATACTCCCTATTAGGACTCGCCACATTGATAACAATGAGTGCCTGTGTCGGCACTCAAAGCGCCATGCATCTGAGCACCTCAAATTTCGGCATCGATGTGGATACTACACCACCAACGACTGAAATCGGCCTCTCGCGTAATGAACTCGCCGTGCAGCCCTCCTTTGCCAACGGCCAAACACCATCCAGCGTCATGAGCTTTGAAGGAACCGCTGGAAATGGCTGGGGCAAGGGCGTCATCAGCAACTTCTTCTTTGGCACTGGCAGTACCTTTGCCACAGGCCAGGCAGCCGCGAATCTCACCTCGGGAACGGCGACGACAAACAACACCACGAATGTCGATGAAATTAGCCTGAATGATTTACCAAGCCGCCCGAATGTATTTAAGCTGATCTTCGACAAGGACCATCGCTATCGCCCATTCAAGGAGAATGAGATGTTCCCACTCATTTCAGGCACCAAAACCGTCTATGGCCTTGATGTGGCTTGGGATCCCGCCACCCAGACACCACGCGCCATCAAAGCGGGCTTTAACCGCAAAGAGATCTCCTATGCACCAATTATTGCTAAAAATGAACCCACAAAGGAAGACCCAAAGGCAGTCAAACTTAAACTGCCCAGCGTCATCGCAGGCCACCAGATGAATACGCAGTTAGATACAGGCGTTGAATTCAACCACATACAGTTCCTAGCCACAGGTAAAGCCGCTGACAATCTAGGTGCCAATGCAGACGCACAGTCATTGCTGAAAAAGAAACTGACGGCAAAGCCATAGCCAACTGCTGGTCAATAAGGAACTTAATAATCGAGCCTGCACTGCATCTATGTCTTTCTCCACTTCTCCTTTCAAGCGAGCACTCACGCTTTGCCTCTTAGCCGTCCTGCTGAGCGCCTGCCACAGCCGAATCTATGTTTGGAAGGAGGGGGAAGCTCGCAAAAAGCAATGGGCTCAAGTTTGTAAGCCTTATGTGATGATGTCCTTCCTCGCTTATCATCACGCAGACGATGAGGTGCGCATAAAAAGCGCCACAGCCGAAGAATCAGAGAAAAAAAAGGCCGAGGACATAGCCGAAAAGAAGTATCTCGAAGAATTGCAGGATTTAGGCTGGAAAAGAACAGGACATTTTCATCGCCCTAAGTTCAGCGGAATATCGAATAGCTACAAACCGAGCCACGGACGAAATATCCAGTGCCCACCGCCGAATGATCCAGAGGCAGGTCAGGGGATGTACCTTGATGTATGGGAAAACAAAAGTGTATCCCCTCGTGAAGTCGTCTTAGCGTTTGAGGGTTCTAACCCTGAATTAGAAGACTGGCTTACCAATCTTCGAATGCTGCGTTTCTTAAACCGCTCAAGACATGCCGATCAGTATGAATTTGTCCGGCCACTCGCGAGTGATATCATTGACCGAATGACCCAAGGCGAAAAAGCAGGCGATGTGCGGATCGTCACCACGGGACATTCGTTGGGCGGCGGCCTAGCTCAGTGTGTACTCTATGCCAATGCATATCGGCGCGACCACCCCGTAGATCAAGCCATCGTCTTCAACTCCACACCTGTAACAGGATTCTTTGATTCCAAAGACAACCGTGAAATTTTTCAATCTCTTCAATGCCGTAAAACCTTCCCTCACTTTCGAATCATGCGTGTCTTTGAGCGCGGTGAAATTCTGGAATTTTTTCGTGCCACGACAGATCTTTTCAAGAATCCTGACGGCTTAATTCACTCCTTGAAATTCGATTCTAAAGATAAAAATAACTTCATCTCGCAGCATTCTATTTTGATGTTAGCCGAGACCATTCGCGATCAAAGCCGAGCTGAACTGAAATACGGTAAACCAACGGCACCCTGTAACGAATACAAAGGTCAGTACGGCTCTTTGGTGAAGTGGTCGCGCAAATAAGAACTCCATTAGTTTGCATTGGCCCCTGATTGATGAGGACCTCGGCATTGAGAGCCTGATGCATCTTGGTTACGGGGATTGAAATTTGAGCCGGAAATCCCCGGAATCTTCACCGCAAGAGTTGGGATAACCGCAGAGAATACCGCAGAACGTTTTCTCTGCGGTGGTTTCACTCTTGAGGCTGATTTACGGCACGAAGGTGGAGAGAGGCAGAATCGAAGTTGCTAAAGCCTCATTTCAAAGATCCTTTCCAGAGCTGGCGATCCCCAACTCACTTTCATGACCACCACCGATCTCGAATCCGCTCTAGTACTCGTGCGGCAAGAAACCGACCTCAGCGCCAAGTCCCTGCTCCTGGCTGCTGTCGTGTCCGAACTGTTTCGTGAACGCGGTTTTGAGCCTGTGGTCGTCGGTGGTTCCGCCATCGAATTCTACACGGATGGTGCCTACATGTCTGGGGACACCGACATCTGCTGGGCTGGCTGGCCCACGCCCACCCTGGAGCAACGCGAGGAAATCATGAGCCAGATTCCCAGCATCAAGAGCCATGGCGGCAAGAGCTGGTGCTACGATGACCTTTGGGTCGATCTGCTGGGGGAGGTGGATTACCGTGCGGAGAAGGAGCTGGTGAAGTTCACAACCCCAGTGGGACAGGTCGTATTGATCCCTGCGGAAGACGCCTTGGTCGGGCGCGTCTATGCCGCCCGACGTTGGGTCAGCGGATATGATGAAAAAGACGACAACTGCGCCAAGAAACTCATGTCTGCCGCTCTCAGCGGCAGCGTCCCGATTGATTGGGCAGAAGCGCTTCGCGTCGCTGCATCGCCCAAATACAACTGCGTGAAAGAGTTTAATGATGTGCGGGCCGAGGTAGAATCCGAACTGGCTAAACTTACTAAAGGTGATAATTTCAACCCATGACGGACACGAAGCTATTCATCCGCCCCGAGCGGGTCATCACCTGGGAGCAGTGGCAGGCAGGCCGGGCGGAAAGGCGTCGGCTCGGCAACCTTGTGGCCCCAGCGGTGATTCGTCGTGAGAAAAGTGAAGGCGACGAATACCTCCGTGAAACCTACGGCGGCGAGCGTGGCCCGCCGTTTAACAAACCTTTTGATCCCTCGGCGGATGAGAAGAGATAAGGTTCAAGCCTGACTCAAGGCACCCGCTTGAACTTCTTGAAGTTGGGCTTCCGTTTTTCGACGAAGGCGGTTTTGCCTTCCTTGGCTTCTTCGCTCATGTAGTAGAGCAGGGTGGCATTGCCAGCGAGGTCGAGCAGGCCCATTTGGCCATCGCAGTCGGCGTTGAAGTTGCCTTGGAGAAGACTTGGCAAAGCGGTTAGACCTGGATAAGTTGATCCGTATGCCAACAGTGCTGACACAAAACGGCTTCCGGTTCTTCATTCCGACACTCGACCATCCTCCGGCTCATGTGCATGTTGCAAAGGGTGGTGGGCAGGCCAAATTTAATCTGCTTCCAGTGGAAGTGATCAAAACCAAGAACATGAAGATGTCAGAGATCAACGAAGCTTTTATCATTGCCTGCCAGCATCAAGCGGAACTCATTCAAGCTTGGGAGGGAATTCATGGTCGCCATTGAGATTGACACAGATGCCTCACCCGTCGAGGCAAGGCTTGAAGATGGCATCATCCATGTCAGCTTGGAGGATGGAGCTCATCTCGCTTTTCCGGTGACTTTGACCGAAAGGCTCAAGAAGGCGACGCCTGCCGAACTGGCAGAAATCGAACTGCTGCCCTTCAGTCTGCATTGGCCCCTAATTGATGAGGACCTCTCCATCGAAAGCCTGCTGCAGCTTGGTTATGGGGATTGAAATCTGAGCTAGCCCCCGCAGAATTCACACCGCGAGAGTTAGGATAACCGCAGAGAATACCTCAAGAAAGGATTTCTCTGCGGTTATCTTGGCTCTGACGTGTTCGGACTCCTCTTACCTTCTTTGGCTTCTTCGCTCATGCCGTAGAGTAGTCCGCACAGTCCTCTATGCGGATTGAAATCCGAGAGAGATTTTCAAGCCCCTTAGCTTTGAAGCCTGCTCGAGGACTATCTTGAAGGGCAGGCTTTTTCTTGTCCTCCGGCCGCACAGGGGACTGTGCGGACCACTTTAAGGCACCCGCTTGAACTTCTTGAAGTTGGGTTTCCGTTTTTCGACGAAGGCGGTTTTGCCTTCCTTGGCTTCTTCGCTCATGTAGTAGAGAAGGGTGGCATTGCCAGCGAGGTCGAGCAGACCCATTTGGCCGTCGCAATCGGCATTGAGGGCGGCTTTGAGGCAGCGGAGAGCGAGGGGGCTGTGCTGGAGCATCTCGCGGCACCAGATGAGGGTCTCGGTTTCGAGATCGGCGAGGGGGACGACTTTGTTCACGAGGCCCATGTCGAGCGCTTCCTGGGCGTCGTATTGACGGCAGAGATACCAGATCTCTCGGGCTTTCTTCTGGCCGACGATGCGGGCAAGGTAGCTGCTGCCGAGGCCGCCGTCGAAGCTGCCGACTTTCGGGCCGGTCTGGCCAAATTTAGCGTTGTCCGCGGCGATGGTGAGATCGCAGACGACATGGAGCACATGCCCGCCGCCGATGGCGTATCCGGCGACCATGGCGACGATGGGTTTCGGCAGGGTGCGGAGCTTGCGCTGGACGTCGAGGATGTTCAGGCGCGGAACGCCGTCTTCGCCAATGTAACCGGCATCGCCACGCACCTTTTGATCGCCCCCAGAACAGAAGGCGAGCGGGCCTTCCCCACAAAGAATGATGACACCCACATCAGGATCTTCATGCAGCATCTCCAGCGCGATGAGCATCTCCTTCACCGTCTGCGGACGGAAGGCATTGCGCACTTCCGGCCGGTTGATGGTGAGCTTGCCGATGCCGTCTTCGGTTTTCTCAAGCTTGATGTCTTTGAAGGTTTTGATCGTGGTCCACATGGGGGAAGAGTGAAGTTGACGGTTGTTTACGCTGGTTGACGATTGTTTACAGTTGTTGAGCCGAGCCGATGCAAAAGCTAGCTTGGAATTGGTTTGGGAAACAACGGTCAACCACAGTCAACCATCGTAAACCACTGTAAACGGCTTCATCTTTTACGCCTAGAAACCCGTGTAGGCCTTCAATTCTGCCAGGCGTCCGGCGATATCGGCCTGGGTGACGTTTTGCAGTTTGTGGGTGCTGAAGGCTTCGCAGGTGTAGCTGGCGGTGACGCTGCCGTGGACGACGGCCTGAACGAGGTCGGCAAAAGTGGGCTTGGTCTTGCCATTGGCGCTGAGCCAGCCGGCCATGCCGCCGAGGAAGCTGTCGCCAGCACCGGTGGGGTCAAAGACGGAGTCCAGCGGGTAGGCGGAGCAAGAGAAGAAGTCCTCGGGCTTTTCACCAAAGAGGTAGCTGCCGTGCTCGCCGCGCTTCACGACGACAAAGCGCGGGCCTTTGGATTGCAGCTTGCGGCCGGCTTCAACGAGGTTGGTGGTCTGGGCGAATTCTTTGGCCTCGCCGTCGTTGATGACGAGAAGATCGATCTTTTTCATCACGTCATGCAGGCGCTCATTGGCGATGCTGATCCAGAGATCCATGGTGTCGGCAATGACGAAATCGGCATCGGTGAATTGCTCCAGGGTCTGCATTTGATTGTCCGGGCTCATGTTGGCCAAAACTGCAATCTTAGCCGCAGCGGCGGTGGCATTGAGTTTAGGCAACCACGTTTCCAGAACGTTGATACCGACGGCATGCGTGGTGCGATTGTTCATGTCCTCATGGTATTCACCGCTCCAGGTGAATGAAGCGCCACTGCTGCGCTCGAGACCCTCAAGCGTGATGCCTTTGCTGCCGAGCAGGTTCAGGTGAGCCTCTGGGAAATCATGACCGATGATGCCAACGAGATGGATCGGCTGGGTGAAGATGCTGGCAGCGAGGGCTGCATAGGCTGCGGAGCCACCGAGCAGGTTCTCCTGGGAGTCCTTGGTGGTTTTGACATTATCCAGGGCGACGGTTCCGGCGATGGTGACAGACATGAGAAGAGAAGGTGAGGTGGAATACTGCTTGATTATGCCCCTGATACAGGCGGAATGTACCACAGCGGCAGGGGCGCGGAGTATCCGTTTCTCCTCCGGCGTGTCAATGCCCGATACCGCCCATTCCTTTTTCAGTTCATGCGCTTTACCGTTATCCTTATCATGATCGTGCTGCTGCCCATTATGGTCGTGGTGCACTGGTGGGATTATACGGAGAATCTCCAGCTGCGCTTGGTGGATCAGGCTTCAGCCATTTTAAAAAAGCACGGCGTGCATGGTAGCACCGTGGATGTGCGGTTTCTCGACCTGAGCGTCAGCGGAGATGCGCAGGATGAGCCGTCTTTAAAGGAGGCCAGCCGAGAACTCGCCGAATTAGGACCTCTGCGTCTGGTCAGTAACCGACTCAGCATCCTAGCGCGGGTCAGAGCCCGCCTAGCTGAGGAAACGCTGACCATTGATGGCTGGATGGCAGATCAGGATACGGCTGACTCTCTCCGAGGTCTGCTAACAAAGCTACGCCCTGACCTGAAGCTGGTGATGGATGATCTGAAAATCTCCTCCTATGTCCGCTGGCCTGAGGGTGAAAAGCTGCCGTTAGAAGAAACCAGCCCGATGCTGAAACCAATCATCACTGCCCTGCATGTGCCAGCTGCCCTGGATATTAAGCGGCAGGATGGTCGGCTGGTAGTGACTGGAATCTTGCCAACGTTGGAGCTCAAAGAGGCTATCAAAGAGACCTTAAATCAGCCTTCCCATGGTTTATCCGTGGATGTGAGTAAGCTCCGTGTGACCAGTCACGTGCTGCCAGCCCCATTCACCAATCCTGAGGCCATTATGCCGTTTTTACGCAGTTTCTTCAGCACTCCATCCCCAGGAGAATTCAGCATCCTACCCGGTCAAAGCCCCCATCTCAAAGCCGACACTACCCGCACGCTTGAAAGCGTCTGGCTGAGCACCCTACGACCCATGACAGGAAGCATCAGAGTGAACATGCAATTGGTCCAGCATCCCTCGATCTTTCACTTCCCTGGCCGACGCATCCAGACAGCCCTGCCGGAGGACGTGCTGCAAAGCGTCAGCAACCTCATTTCCCACGACTTCGTCCAATTTGCTCCTAGCAGCAGCTTGTTATCGGCTGAGATGCGCACCCATTTGACCACATTGATCCCTGCCCTGCTGGCAGCAGGACCAGCTTTGCGATTGGTCGTCGGCGGCCACCCCGAGCCGAATGGCGATTTGCAGCTAGAATCAGACCTAGCCATGCAGCGGGCAGAACAAGTCAGCTCTTTCTTGATTGAACAAGGTGCCCCCTGCATGGAGATTCTGCCGATGGCCTTTGACCCAGTGCCGGCCGATGATCCCCACGCACCTGCATTGCCAAGCAGTGTCGAGATACTCATTCAATAATCACCTTTATGAAGTTTGAGCTTCCCGCACTCCAATCAGAGCCTTTAATTTACTTCCTGCTGCATAGCGGCGTCTTTGTTTTGATCTTAGGCGCGCTGTTTTTCGCTCTGGGCTTATGGTTTGGTGGTCTCACTTGGGGGAAGTACAAACTGCAATCAAAAGCCGCCCATGAAGAGAATCAGGCCCTACTGGGGGAGATCGCTGGATTGAAGCGAAAACTAGCCGAACAAAGCCTGCGCCCGACCACTTCAGCCTCGACAACTCCTGCTTTACTAACGGAAGCACTTCCCAATGTCCGTGAGATTTTTTCAGAACGCCAGCCCCTCTATCCGACACTGGCGGCGATGCCGACTCCGCCAGAAACTGCGTCCTTAGCGCCAGTAGCCGAGATCCCATATATAGAGCTAGCCCCAGAGATGCCCGCTTTTATTCCAGCAGCCATTGGGCCCACAGAGGAGCCCAATATCCCTGCTCCACCGCCAAAACCAGTCATCCGAGCTAAAGCCAAACTGCCAGCGCCTGAAGAGCCGCTGCCGAGCACCGCCGAGCCCATGATGGAGGTAGAACCCTTTGGTTTTCTCATAGCCGAACCCGCCGCGACTCAGCCACCGACCACAAAAGAAGTCCCTACGGCTCTAGACTCCATCATTAAAGGCAAGCCGGGCACCAAGCCTGCTCGTGGAGCGTCAAAAGCGGGCAAGACAGCGAAGGTCAAATTGCCATCAGCCCCAGCGCCGATCACCGCACCAGAACCAGAGATCGATCCCGCACTGGGTCCTATCTACCGCGAAGCTCCACCGAATGCCGATGACTTAACCAAGATCAAAGGGATCGCCACAGTTTTAGCCAAGCGTCTGCATGACCTTGGTGTGCATACCTTTCATCAAATTGCCAGCTGGGAGGACGATCACGTACGCGAGTTTTCCAATCGGCTAGCCTTTAAAGATCGCATCACCCGAGAAGGCTGGGTGGAACAGGCGCGCACTCTGGAAAAAGCCCGACAATCCACATGAGCACCTCTCAAATACCTTTCTCCGACATCGGCAATCGGCTCGCTGGGCCGAGCGGCATTCAGGAGCTCATGGATGACTGCGGGCAGGCACTGACACTTCACCCAGACATGAGAATGCTCGGTGGCGGACAGCCAGCAGCAATCCCCGAAGTACAAGCCATCTGGCGGCAACGGATGAGCGAGCTTTTGGCCGATGGCGCTGCCCTGGATAAGACGCTCCTGAACTATGATCCACCGGGAGGTAATCCGCTCTTCCGGGAAGCCATGGCGGGCTTTCTGAAACGCGAATGCGGCTGGGATGTCAGCCGCGAAAACATTGCGGTCATGCCCAGCAGTCAGAGCG
>JAIXOU010000077.1 GCA_027486585.1 Verrucomicrobiaceae bacterium
AATCTGCTGCAGCTGCCTGCGGCGACAGTTTGGAATACATCGCAGTTTTTGACCACCGGCAAGATTATAGCGGATGGGGTTGCAGTTCCTGTTGTGATCACTACGCATCCGCTTTCACGGACGGTGACCCAAGGCAGCAATGTGACACTAAGTGTTGAATTCACAGGCACGGGTCCAAATACCTTCCAATGGTATAAAGGCACCTCTCCTGTCTTGGGGGCTACCAATCAGACCCTCATTTTGACAGGGGTGACACAGGCTGAGGAAGGCGATTATACGGTCCGCGTCTTCAGCCCTCTAAATCCTGCACCCGTTGGTGTGGTGAGTAATCCTGCCACGCTGACGGTCGATTGGCCGCTTTCCTTTGCCGTGAACTTACCCTCTGTCCGTCAAGGCTCGGTGGGCTATCCCTTCAGCTTCAAGGTCGTCATGAATGGTGAGGGCGGTCCATTCGATTACCAGTGGAAGAAGGGAAGTGAAGATGTTGGCACCAACTCAGATACTTTCACGATTAGCAGTCCGACCGCCGCCGATAATGGCACCTATAGTGTTGTGGTAACGGGTCCGTCTTTCTCTCCTCAGACGGATAACACTGTCACCAGCATACCTTGTTTACTCACGGTCGCTGAAGGTCCTGGTGTTGCCGCTCCAGTTTCTCCTCCGGCTGTAGCTGAGGGCGGGGATATCGAACTTGCAGCGGATATTAGCGGAGACCCCACTACCCTGACGATTCAATGGTTCAGAGATGGTGTGGCCATTCTAGGTGCCAACTCTTCTACGCTGAGCCTTTGTGGCGTCACAGTGGCTAATTCAGGCGATTACACTGTAAAAGTCACTGGACCTGGACCCAATGGAAAACCAATCACCGTGACTAGCAGCCCTCCCGCCAGTGTGGTGATCGTTGATAACGTGCCGAAAATTGTGGCAGGCCAGTTCGGTAAGATCGTAACTTTGGTCGCCAATGCTGGTTCGACGAAGACACTGAAATCAACCCTCAAACCGGCTACTCAGACCTTCCAATGGCTCAAAAATGGTGGGCCGCTGCCTAGCGATGGTCGTTTTACTGGGGGCAATACGAAGTCGTTGAAGATTACCAATCTGAATTTCACAGACACGGATGTCTATACCTGCAGGGTTTCAGGTGCTCCCGGGACAGCAGATACTACGGCAGGTACCACTTATCTACGGGTTTATGATCAAGCTCCCGTGGTTGTAGCGTCGCCTACTCCGCCTAAGGGCATGGTCGGTGGATTCTACTCTTGGAAAATTCCTGTCACCAGTGACGTCTCCGTTTCACCAAGTAGCCCAAATCCAGAAGTCTGGAAAAGCACGCCTGCCGCCTACGCTGTGACTGGATTGCCCGCAGGGCTCAAATGCAATCCCGCGACTGGCGTTATCAGTGGCTATCCAACGACAGCAAATCCCGTCAAAACTCCAACGGGATATCCCATCACGATCACGGTCACGAATGCCGTCAAACCTGCAACGGGTGTTACCACGAACACCACAACTGCCGTGATCGATATTAAACCACTACCTATCGGTATCGTCGGTACCTATGTAGGCTCGATCTCGCGTGATGTTAGCAATGGCAATCTGGGTGGACGTTTTGAGATGGCCGTCAGTTCCGGTGGTGCAATCACTGGGAGAGTTACCGCTGGCAGCTTGGCTGCGCGCTCCTTCAAAGGTGGATTCAATATCAATCTGAACAATGCGGGCAATATCGTCGGTCTCATCGGCACGAAGATCATGCTGCCAGGAGTTAGAGGTGGAGCGGCAATGGATCTTCAGTTTGATTTGCAGACGACTGCAGCCGTACCTCCAGCTGTGGCTCCGACGACATTGCTGGTCAACGCTACGACTAAACTCTGTGGCTCAGCCACTGGGGCCAATATCACGGGTTGGCGCAATAAATGGGCGGCTAAAGCTGTCGCGGGTGTTTCGGATGCACCGACGGCCTACGCAGGACTGCCTCTAATTCCAGGAATTCCAGGGAAAGCAGCCATCCCTGCAACTGGTACATCTCCTGCGGTTCCCGCAGTGCCTGCCGTCCCAGCTGTTCCTGCAACCACAGGCCCCTATAATTTCCTGATGGCTTTACCAGATGCAGATCCGCTGCTCTCGAATGCTTCTGTTCCACAGGGCACAGGCTATGCATCCTTCACCGTCTCTGCTGCCGGAACCTGCACCATTGCGGGTCGCACGGCCGATGGTATGCCAATCACCGGTGCCTACTCGGTCGGGCCTACCGGTCAGCTTTTCTTCTTCCAGCCTCTCTACACCACGACAACCAAGGGATCGATCCTCGGTAATCTGCAAATCCATCTGGGTGCCACGGTGCTGGACAACGATATCAGCGGAAACTTCAGCTGGGTGCGCCCACCTGATAGCAAAAGCCGTCTCTACCGTTCAGGTTTTGGGACCACACAGGTTGTGGCTGGTGTGCCAGCTACCACTGTCACCACACCCGTTCAATTGCTCGCCTTTGGTGGCCGTTATGTCGCACCGCCGACGACGGGCACAGCGCCGCTGAAGGTCCTCATGGACTTGGATCCCTATGATCTGATTGCTAATCCCGCGGCATTACCGAACGCCAAACTGATCTTTAGTGAAAATGGGAATGGCGCGCCCCCTGTCGTCGGGACTCCTGATCCCAACATCGATGTGATGATTGCAGCCAAGAATGCGATCTCGACACCCACGCCTAATCCGGCCGCGACTCGAGTCACGCCAACAGCGGCAACAGGAGCGTTTACAGGCACCTTCACCCTCGTTGATTCCATTGCGGGAGCACCTCTGAGACGCGCGGTCACCTTCCAGGGGCTAATCATTCGTGAGCGCACCAGCCCGACAGTGACTCGGACTTATGGTCAAGGCTATTTCATCATCAATCAGCTGCCTCAGGTGGGGCAATTGGCCACACAGACCTCACAGCGATCGGGCGTCGTTGAGTTTAGGGGCCGCTAAGTTCTCACAACTCATTTTGCTGACGAATTGAACCTTTTCGCGATTCGTATTCACCAAGTAAATACCCTGCATTCACTTTGCGACTTGAAATCCCTGCTGATTTCAGATTAAATCAAATTTAATTCATTAAATCCCCTCCCATGAAATCTCTTCGCACCTTCTTCAGTGATGCACGCCGCCATAAGGGCTTGGCTCTCATCATCGTGCTTTCCATGTTGGCCTTGGCTACGATCATTATCTTGGCCTTTCTCAGCGTCGCAGATACCGAGCATAAAGGTACGCTGACCTACTCGGCCTCCCAGAATTCGCGCCGTTTGGCTGATACGGCAGTGAACTTGGTGATCTCACAGATCCGTGCTGCATCAGAGCCGGAAGCAGGTAGCGTGATCCGTTACATTCATGCAACTCAGCCGGGAGCAGTGCGTAAGTACTCCCCAGATGGTGCCTTCTACGCAGGGTACAAGCTATTCTCAGACTCTGACATGATCTACAGACCCGGCGCGACGGCTGACCCTGGGCTCAATTCTAATCTAAATGAACAGAAATTTGTAGCTCAGTCTGAACCAGCTGGCAATTGGAACACCGGCAACAATACCTCCGTCTATGTGGACCTCAATGAACCTGTCGTTAAAGGCGTTGTTAGCAATATTTCTGGGGCTGTTGGGAATGCCGAAGTTTACTTTCCAGTTTTAGACCCACGGGCAGCCTTTGATATGGATCCACAGGCTGGCACCCCGCAGCCGGCTGAAGGCTTCTTTTATGAGACAACAACAGCTTTGAACGGCAATAATATTGGTGCCCAGGGTGCCAACGGCAGCACCCCAGCTATTGTCAAGCCTCAGGGGGCGTCTTCTTCTCCTGATAATCTGAGATTGGCGATGCCTGTGAAATGGCTCTACATGCTCAAAGACGGCACCTTGAGCCCGCTAACTGATAACCTTCGATTCCCGACAGGTGGAAACTCGAATCCGAATGAAACGAATCCAATCGTCGGGCGTATCGCTTTCTGGGCAGATGATGAAAGCTGCAAGGTCAATATCAATACGGCCTCTGAGCCAACATTCATGGGGCAGCCCACGTATTACCATGAAAGAGATCACCGCTGGGCAGATTATCCGCCAGCTTTGGGTGAGTATCAGCGTTTTCCAGGGCACCCTGCTACGGTTGCTTTGAGCAGTGTTTTATTCCCTAACAGCTATGGGGATCCCCTGCGTTCAATGGATTTTTATGGCCAGGCTGCTGGTAGTGCTGCAGAGAGAAGGGTTTTAAGCATCAAGAACTTAATTTATAACTTAGCGCCACGCATTGCAGGTGGTGGCAGTAATGCTGGGACCAGTATTTTCCAGGCGGATGATTACAACAAAGGTCCAAATGGAATCATTAATAGCGTCAATTTAAGTGCTTCTAGCGGTGAACGTTTGTATGCAAGTGTCGATGAGCTCTTCTTTGCGCAAACTTCAACAGGCGGGTTCCGTGCGCCGAATCTGACCAGCCATGTGGCTGGTGACTTGTTCAATAAACAAACGCTGGAGCGCTCTGCTGGACTTTTGACAGCTAGTAGCCGTGCCAGTGAGGTCAGCATGTTAGGCCTGCCGCGTATTGCCATGTGGCCAGTCAATATGGACACTAGTAAGCGCACTGGTTTTGATAATCTGATCAATTTTTGTTCTACCTTTGGGTTCCCTGGCAACTCTTACATTTTCCAGCGATCACAATCCAACGACTCGATTTTTGATGTCAGTATTTCACGGAATGCAGCCCTTCTTACTATGTTGGATGCAGTCCTTGCAGGCGCTATTTATCCTGCAGAAACAGCCAATGGCGGTGCAGGTGGCACATTCGCCAATAAAATGGGCGGCACTAGCACCAACCGTAACTATAGACAGGTCATCGTGGAGATGTTTGACTACATTCGCAGCACGAATCTTTATGATAGCTTTTTGGTGAAACCTGACCGCACTCAGTGGCCAGTTAGAGAAATTTATTGGGGAGACAACCCGAATGAATTGACCAAACCCAATATCTATGACGCGCGGGATTCCCTGGTGAACAGTGACGAATACGATAGTTTCACTCCTGGAATCGTGCGCAATGTTGGCAATAGCCTCAATCCTTTCAGCGATCAGGCCCTCCCAGGTCACGGACAGGTTTCCGCTTCAATATGGAGCGTTGGTGATCAAAAGTATCGTGGTTTTGGGCGCACTGTTTCGATCAGTGAGATCGGTTTGCATTTCATCTGCACAGCAGACGGGCAGCCAGACATGTATAGCTGGCGCCACCCAGTTTCCAATGGCAAAACGGCGACGGCCGCTAGGATGATTATCCCCGATAATGTACCTTGGACGAGCGGTTCGGTCGGACAGACTGTTTTGGACAATCTTGATATTGAAGCCACACCTGGCAGTGCCAGCACGATTTCAGGTGGACGTACAGCTTTGATGATCGAGCCATTCCCTGCAAATTTAGACTCGGCACCTTATCAAGTCCGGCATGCTGCCCCCAATGGTTTTACAGGCCCATTTGCTCTGCAAAATGCAGCTGCAGTCAAGTGGAGCAATTCAAATGTTACCAATGGTAATATTAAACGCCGATACTATTCCAATTATCCACCGCTCACGGCCAATTCATTTGCGGACCAACTCTACGGCACCCTCCCTCCTGGGCAGGTTCAGTTGAAGCCTATCACGGCCATGTCGGTAGAGGAGATGAATAGGTATGGCCGTCTCAGGAACAATCACCCAGGTGTTGATCCAAACAATTGGAACTACACTTTGGCTCCAAATACTCCTCTGAAGCCCAATGAAAAGAGAGTTCAGGCCATGATTCATTTTGAATTCTTCTGCCCATCGGTTGGTTATACTCAGTTGACTCCCGAGTTCACGATCGTGATGGAGAAAGCGGATCTTAACGCGATCCAAGTAGAGGTGGCAACGGACGCAGGCGTCCGAAACGAGCCTCTTTTCCCTGGAACCTCTGGTCAATTTGTGTTGAAAAGTGGCACACCGCTTTTCCAATCCGACGGCAGTCCTCAGGTGGGCGGGTATGCTAGCTTCCGCCGGGTTGCAGGCAATCGAGGTTTGCCTGCTCGCGGAGGTGCTTCTACGACAACATTGCAGACAGGATTGCCAAAAGATGCTCGTTACATGGACAATGCACCTCAAGAGGGGCACCAGGGAATCATGAATATGGACTTGGTTTCTAACTTTTTCACCGTCTCTTCAAGAAACTACCTCAAGTACACTGAAGGCCGCTTACGTATTCAAATCTATGATACCCATAATTGGAAAGGCAAAAATCCGACCCAAACTATTTTTTGCACATTCCCGACTGGCCTGACACCCACGCCCGATCTGGTCGTGCAACCGACGCACAGAGTTTATTACCAAGAGACGGATGAAAGTATCCGGCAACTGCCAGCCGTTCAGGCGCCTCACTGGTGGGCTTTTCACATGGGCGGTGCGCTAGGTGACGGTAGTAACCGGAATATTAACCAATGGGCGGGTCCGGGTCGTCTTGGTGATCCTGGTGATTTTGGCTTTGGTAACCGTATCGGTTTAGATGGGGGCAGTGCCAATAAAGGAAGAATGCCATTTTCTCCTTTCGGAAACCAAGCTATACCCGGACCAACAGCTCTTATCTACGGCCGAGATGGCGGTAGTTTTAGCAATGTCAATCTCGAGGATAATCGAGGCAACATCAGCGATGTTGGGCTGAGGTGGAGAAAGTTAATCTATCGGGGCAATGCGAATACGGAGCTGGATTTCAACATAGCCAACCATTTCGGAGCTGATGTGATGCGTACCATGCAGCCAGGTCATGGCGATGCTAGAATCATCGCAGCAAAGGCAGTTGTTGATCAATCCGAATGGTCACCCCACCCCTTGTATAACAGTCAAAATGCTTATTTGGCTCATAATTTCTCATCTTATGGTGCCGGCAATGAGCCTGGATTTGATGTCAGTGGCGACGCGACGATAAGCAATGAAGTTCTCACTAAACGTGCACTGCCAAGTACCATTAACATGGGGCGGGGCCAAGTTCCTGATGCGCCGTATAGCGGTATCAGTGGTTCACCCGTGGTTAATACAACGACAAGAAGCCTGAGCCCAGCTTACTTAGCGCAGCGCTATTATGATTTTGATGAAACGGATCCAGGCGGACGTGTCGGCACTTTCATCAACAAGGTCGATGAAGGTAACTTTTCGATTGGGGAATATCAGTTAAGCGGTTGGCCAGATGCAAAAACGTGGCGTGGGACCTACTTTTCCGCTGGTAGTGGTGCTGGGGCACGGTTTGCCCCGGGTGCTCCGAGTTGGTTTTCTCCAAATCGTATGGTGAGTTCTCCTGTCATCATGGGATCATTGCCAAGCAGGGTCTATTCCTTGAACATGCAGGAAGGAGATGTTGCCATTAAGGGGGGGAATGGGGCATGGACCAATTTACTCTTCAGACCACATCTATCTTATCCTGGCGCGGCCAGCTTTAAGCATCCTGGACAAGTCACACCTCCAGACCATTACCTTTTGGATCTGTTCTGGATGCCTGTTGTCGAGCCCTACGCCGTCAGTGAGCCACTCTCTACAGCTGGTAAGATTAACATGAATTATCAGATACTCCCCTTTACGCACATTCGGCGCGCTACGGCGCTGCACGCGGCCATGAAAGGCGAAATGTTCTCGGCGCTCCCCAATGTCGATTACACTCGTGCACGTGGTTATTCCTCTGGTTTTGGTAATAAAGGTTCGTCCGCTCCTAGATTTCGTGATGAAGTTTCGCAGCCTACCATTAGTGGCGGCACTGATCCTGCTGCGCGCTGGCATCGGACGATCATGATTGACCGCCCAAATAATCCAAGTGGCACACAGGACTTGCCTTGGTGGAGTATCCCTGCTGGTGAGCGTGTGCTTGGCACCTTAAGGCAGTTTGAAGAAAGATTTAACTTTTCAGACACTGCTGGCGGCAATGGTCCTACCGGTCTTAGTTCAGGCAGTGCTGGCGGAGCCGCTAATCAAAATTTCCGTGGTGGTTTATTCCGCTCGGCTTCTCAAATCTGTGAGTTGCATTTGGTGCCATCTAGAATTTCCGTTACGAATTTGAACCTTTCCCCTATTGCTACGACACCGAGTCCTAATCAGGTCACTGAAAATATTTCTAACACTGATCTGATGTCCTTTGGAAACCGTCAAGCAGCCATGGCGAATTTCTGGTCTAATCATGCTTCAACAGGTGATAATTCGCGGGAAAGACCATACTCCAACTTGTATGCAAAAATGACGACTCGTTCAAATACCTTCAGGGTGCATGTCCGTGCGCAGTCGATCAAAAAGACGCTACGTGGCATTGATCCTGACTTATTCGATCCGAATCAGGACCAGATCGTTGGGGAGTTTAGAGGGTCCTTTTTGGTCGAGCGTTACATTGATGCAGCCGATCTGAAGGCAGCAGGGATTGCGGTAGATTTTACACAGGGCAATCCTCTTGACGCCACAGCGCATCCTTCTCTCGACACCTACTACCGCTTCCGTGTCCTTGAATCCAAACGTTTTGCGCCATGATTCAAACCTCCATCCATTCCAGTGTCATGAGATCGCCTTTCAGACTTACCCCCCATTCTAAAAACGCAGGCTTCAGTTTGGTTGAAATCCTCGTTTCATTAGCTGTCCTCGCCATTCTGCTCTTGATCAATGTTCAGGTGATTGACCAAGTTCAGTCAACTTGGGCAGCGTCAAATGCCCGTGTGAGCCAGTTCCGTGAGGCACGCACAGCTTTCGATATTTTGGTTCGTAATCTCAGCCAAGCCACCCTGAATACATTTGTTGATTACGATTCCAATTACGTCATTACCGCTGCACAAAATGCAGGTGTGACAATGCAGACGCCATCGAGCTATCTGAGGAAGTCGAATCTTCAATTTGTTTGTGGCCCATCGACTTCTCTGCTCAGTGGTGGTGGTGGTGAAGCTCTTCTGCCTGGTCATGCAGTGTTTTTCCAGGCACCTTTAGGAGTCTCTGAAAACCCATCTTATGTGGGTCTAGATCGTCTGCTTTGTTCTCGAGGTTACTTTGTTCAATTCACTTCAGATGAACCGTTTAAGCCTGAGTTTATTCTTTCTAGCGGCAATAAATACCGCTACCGCCTGATGGAGTTCTCTCCGCCAACAGAGAAAAACTTGGTTTACAGCTCAATGGGTGCTAACGGTGTAGCCACCAGTTCTTGGTTCAGTGCTGCTGCGGCTCAGGCAAATGCCATCAATGTTGGTAATGAAACTGCATTGAATATCGGGGTCACGCGTCCTATCGCCGACAATATCCTAGCACTGATCATTTCGCCGAGGCAGGACACGCAAGCTAATCAAACAGTTTCGGCAACGGTGATTGCTCCTAGATATGCTTATGACTCAACGGTTGTGACCCTCAATACCGCGAACTCGCCTCAGGGAACTCAAAATTTGTTGCCGCCACTTGTTAAAATTGTCCTAGTTGCCGTTGATGAGCGCTCTGCCGAAAGATTAGCTGAGCAAAACGGCAGTTCTCCACCATTTGGCACCACATTAACTTCGTCTTTTAATAATGCCAATCAGCTTGAGAGCACGGAAATCCCTAACTTAATCAAATATCTGGCCAGTCAGAATGTCAATTACCGTTTGTTTTCCGCCACGGTCCAAATCCGCAGTTCCAAAGGGGGGCTTTAATAGCTTTTCATTCATCTGAAACCCACACAAGCCATTTATCAAACGATGAATATTCAAAATGTCATACGGAGGCCAACACGACTATCGGCAGCTTTTACGCTGGTCGAAATGATCACTGTGGTTGGTATTATCGCTCTACTAGTAGCCTTGGCGACACCTGCTTTAGTGGATGTGATTCGAGCCACACGTCTTAATTCCTCTGGGGACAGCCTCAGTAACCGATTAAGTTTAGCGCAGCAAAGTGCCGTAGCTAGAAGCAATGAGGTCGAAATGCGTTTCTATAAATACACTGACCCAACCAATCCTGATGCGAGTGGTGAACCTTTGTTTTACGCCTACCAGGTTGTGGATGTGCCCAATGGTGCCGATCCTCGGGCGATTTCTGAGGTGTATTATCTTGATTCAGGAATTGTCCTCTCGGCTCTCACCAAATTTTCTCCGATGATGCAAACGACAACGGATCAGCGGCCTGATTCTACTGGAAACTATTTGTTTAAGCCAGCAACGGGCATTCCTCCTGCCAGTGTCAGGTACGCAGCTTTGCGCTTTTATCCAGACGGTAGTTGCCGTCTGTTAACCACTGCCAATGGCTCAGGCAGCTCAGCTAATGCATCAGCAACAGCCTATACCGTTAAGCCCCTTCCTGAATCCTATTTCACACTGGTTGAAGCCAGGACGATGAATGATTCAAATACGCCCAACAATTTTTATTGTCTGCAGCTCGATTTCTATACGGGCAAGGTACGCACTTACCGTCCATAAGGGCTTGAGTTTGCCGGCCCTGATGCTGACTTACTTCTTGCGAAGTTGCTTTTTCAGAGCAACGACGCGCTTTTCCAGGGTGGCTATTTTCTCTTGGCGGGCAGCTTTGGTTTTGAGGATACGGCGCAGTTTGGGCCAGTATTGTTTATCTAGGATGTAGCCGACGCAGCAGGACTCGCCACAGCGGCAGGGGTGGTCTTCCCAAGTCTCTAGATCGAAGCCGTAGTTGAAGGAAAGTTCCTCGCCGGCTTTGATGTCGCGCAGAGAGTAGATCCAGATGTGACCACGGATGATAAAGGACTCACAGTTTGGATTGCAGGAATGATTGATCAGGCGGGCAGGATTGGCGGCAGTGGCCCCATCCAGATCGTAGCGCTGATTGAGGGTAAAGATATAAACAGCGGCACCGCCGGTCTTTTTGGCTTTCTCTTCTAGAGCCAGTCCTCGGCGTGTGCTTTCGGCCTTGGTGATCTTTTCACCGACATATTCAATGATAGGTCGGTCTTTGGGGATGTCGCAGGCGGCAAAGACACCACGTTGATGAATGGAGGAGCGGCGAACGATCCATTGGTTTTTTTCGGCGGCTTTAGACATGAGCGGGAATGGGAGCGGATGTGATGCCGCCTCTGAGACTAAAGTCAAGAGGGGCTCACATTTTGTGAAGGGGCGCTCTTGACCCACCCGCATATTCTGCGCCAGACTTGGAGCCCTTTTACTAACCCACAAGAATATCCAACACACGGAACCCCATTTTATGAGTCGAAAAATACGTTATGGCATGGTCGGCGGCGGACGCGGCGCGTTCATCGGAGCAGTTCACCGCATCGCAGCGGCCATTGATCAGCAGGTGGAGCTTGTTTGCGGAGCGTTCTCCTCAGACCCGCAGAAGTCGAAGGACAGCGGCGCTGACTTATTTCTCCCACCTGATCGCTGCTACGGTAGCTATGAGGAGATGATCAAAGGTGAGGCAGCTTTGCCTGCGGATCAGCGCATGGACTTTATCGCCATCGTGACGCCGAATCACATGCATTTCCCACCTGCCAAGATGGCCTTGGAGCATGGCTTTCACGTGCTGAGTGATAAACCGGCGACCTTTAACTTAGAGGAGGCCAAAGAGCTGGCAGCCATTGTGAAAAAAACCGGCCTTCTCTATGGGCTGACCCACAATTACACCGGTTATCCGCTGGTGAAACAGGCTCGCGAAATGATCGCCGAAGGTAAACTGGGTAAGATCCGTAAAGTGGTGGTCGAGTATCCCCAAGGTTGGCTGGCGACACGACTGGAGGCCAGTGATCAGAAACAGGCCGCTTGGCGCACCGACCCGAAAAAGAGCGGTGCCGCTGGCTGTATCGGCGACATCGGTACTCATGCGGAGAATTTGGCTGAATACATCACTGGACTGGAGATCAAAGAACTGGCGGCTGACCTGACCACCTTTGTGAAGGGCCGCAAGCTGGATGATGATGGCAACGTGCTGCTGCGATTCAAAGGCGGCGCTAAAGGAGTGCTACACAGCTCTCAGATCAGTGTCGGCGAGGAGAATAATCTCAACATCCGCGTCTATGGAGAGATCGGTGGGATCGAGTGGCATCAGAATGAGCCAAACACACTTCTGGTGAAGTGGTTGGATCAGCCGATGCAGGTTTACCGCACTGCGAACGGTTATCTGGGTAAAGCAGCGCTGGCTGCAGGTCGTACGCCACCTTCTCATCCAGAAGGTTATCTCGAAGCCTTTGCCAATATCTACAAAGCCTTTGCAGGCGCTATCCGTGCGCGGATCGAGAAGCGCAAGCTGGCGAAGGATGACCCTGCAAACGATTATCCGAAGATCACCGACGGTATCCGCGGCATGGCTTTCATTGAGGCGGTTGTGGCTTCCTCCAAAGAGAATGCGGCCTGGACCAAGCTGGACGCCTAACCCGTAGTTTGTCAGCTTAAAACAAAACAGCGGGCTTTTATCGGCCCGCTGTTTTGCTTGTCGGAAGGCTCAGCGCCGTTTTTTTCCGTATTGTTTTTTGGGTTTGGTTTTTGCCCCGAAGGTCTTCCTTGGGCGCTCTCCTAGTTCTTCGCCACCTCGGCTATCGACCCGGGTGGGTAGGTCGCCGACGAGTTGGAAGTCCACCTGCTTTTTAAACCGGTCCAATTTATAAATCTGCACCGTCAGGCGGTCTCCCAGCCGGATGATCCGACGGGTGCGCCGACCTACAAGCTGGCTGCGTGTCGGATCAAACATGAAGAAGTCGTCTGGTATCGCTGATAGCGGAACCAAACCACTGAGTCCGAGATCGGAGACATCGACAAAGAAACCAAAGTTCCGAATATCGGTGACGAGGGCACTGTAAGGCTCTGGTTTTTCAGCTTTCAGTTGAGACTCCAGATAAGCATAGAGTTTGACTTCCTTGCTATCTCTCTCGGCATCTGAAGAGTTCTTTTCCGTGAGGCTGATATGCTCTGCGATTTCTTTGGCGGCGCTGGTTTGCAGCTCAACCTTATCAAACAGAGCACGATGCACGACGAGGTCAGCGTAACGGCGGATCGGTGAAGTGAAGTGGGTGTACTTGGTTTTAGCCAGACCGTAGTGGCCGAGAGGTTCTACGGCATAACGAGCCCGCATGAGTGACTTCAGGAAGCCGATTTTGAGCGCTTGACCAATCGGCAGTGTGCCGAGTTTGGCCAGCAGTTTCTGAACCTCTGGGCGATGCGTCAGATTGCCGCAGGGCACACGATGACTGAGCACTTCTTCACGATAATCGTTAAGGCGCTTTTCCTTGGGCGATTCATGAATGCGATACACGGAAGGTCTGTTTAAGTGCATCAGACGACCCGCCACAGCTTCATTGGCTAGTAGCATGTATTCCTCAATGAGTTGATGGGAGATGTCATTTTCGATCCGCTCGATCCGCAGCACTTTGCCGTGATCGTCTAACCGAATTTTGTTCTCTGGGAAGTCTAGATCCAGGGATCCGTTTAGGAAGCGATGCCCACGGATTTGCTGCGCCATGGCATTCGTATCATGGAGCATTTGCTCGATCTCATTGCCCGGTGGCTTTTGCAGTGCCGCAAAAGCTTCTTTGTAGGTGAAGCGACGTTTCGAGTGAATGACGGCCGCGTAAAATTTGGCGCTGACCACGTGGCCTTCCTTGCTCAGTATAAATTCCACGCATTTGGTCAGGCGATCCACGCCTGGCTTCAGTGAACAGAGTTCATTGCTCAGCGCCTCTGGCAGCATGGGGATCACACGATCGACAAGGTAGGTTGAATTGCCGCGCTTCTTGGCTTCGACATCCAATGGGCTGCCTTGTTTCACATAATGCGAGACATCGGCGATGTGTACCCACAGCTTCCATTGTTCACGGCCATGGTGTTGCAGGCAGATGGCATCATCGAAGTCTTTAGCATCATCGGGATCAATCGTGATGACATTATGTTTGCGGCAGTCTTCCCGCCCCTTGAGCTCTTCCGCGCTAGGTTGATTGTCTGCCCGCGATTTGGCGATACTGTTGGCCTCTGCCAACACGTTTTTAGGGAAGTGCAGAGGCAGTGCGTAATGGCGCAGCACAGAGAGCATGTCCACGCCTTCAGCATCGGGTGCGCCGAGCACTTCTACGATCTCGCCCTCGGGTGGCATTTGACGCGATTCCCACTGCAGGATTTCGACGACCACCTTATCGCCTAAGTTCGGTTTGCGGCCCACGTCCTTTGGCTCGGGCACGTGGATAGCGCTCGGCAGTCGTGGATCATCCGGCGTGACGTAGAGAAATTGGCGTCCCTTTTGCAGTGTGCCGACGAATTGCGTTCTTCCGCGTTCCAGAATGCGAACCACGGTTCCCGTATTCTCTTCGGGGGTCACTTTTCGCAGCCCCTTAGGTCTTACGTCACGACGCACCAGTACCTTGTCGCCATGGATTGCGGTTCCCGTCGCACTCTCGGGGATGCCGATCTCGCCGATGCCTGATTCCTCTGGCTGCACAAAACCGCGCCCGCCACGAGTGATCTGGATGATCCCAGGGATCAAATCTGCCTCTTTGGCCAGGATGTAGCGGTTGCCTTTGGTTCTGAGGATCAGCCCTTGTTGGGCCATGTCCTTCAGGTATTGCTGGAGTTCTTGTTGTTGATTGGCCTGCAAACGCAGGTGACTGATGAGCTCGGGGACATTTGAGGGAGAATAGTCTGCCTGTCCAAGAAGCCGGAGGATTTTTGATTCCATCCCCTAACATGGCACAAACTTCCGCTGACTGCACGAAATGTCTCACCTCTGTCTCTCGGAATCGTATTCACTGCATGACCAAGTCCCTGTTCCTCTGCGTCCTCGTTATTATACTGACGTCGCTAACCCAATGCACTGCTCCTATGAAACGTCCTGCTTTAACCACTGTTCCTCATGTCGATCTGACACGCTATGCGGGCGACTGGTATGTCTTTGCCCACATCCCGTATTCTCTGGAGAAAGGCAAAGTTGGCACCTTGGATCGCTACGTTATGCGGCCAGATGGTAAAATGGACAATATTTTCCTTTTCCGTCGTGGGAACCTATCGGCCCCACTGGAGCAGTGGAAGGGCGTGGCCTGGGTGCACAATCATGAAACCAATGCGGAATGGCGTGTGCAGTTCATTTGGCCGCTCAGGTTGCCCTACCTCATCATTGATCTTGATCCCGATTATCAATGGAGTGTCATTGGTTATCCGAATCGCAAGCTCGCCTGGGTGCTGAGTCGGAAACCTGTTTTGGATGAGGTCACTTATCAGGCCATTTTGAAACGGATGACCGCACAAGGTTATGATCCTGCGAGTCTGGTTAAAGTTCCCCAGATCACGGAATCGGCCGAACCTATAAAATAAGTGGCCACTTGCGCTCCGTTTCCGGGGAAATTGCAATCCTCATCATTTCACGGTTTGTTCGACATCTAGTAGCTTCAACACTTCAGCGGGTGGGCCGTCAAAGGTCGCGGAGGTGATGTTACCGACGAAGCCGATGGCTTTCCAGCCCTCCTGTGTGCTGTAATAACCTGCGGCTGCACGGCTGCGAAACCGCTCAAAAAATTGCGCGGCTTCCCTGAACTCAGGCTTTGCCATCGTGATGTGGCAGATGTCATCGGCGATGGTCGCCTGCTGGGGGGCATCGAGTTCGGCGAAGGATTTGCTGAAGCGCTTGGAGGCTTCGGTATTTAGCCACGCAATGCCTTCGAGTAGGACTGGGTTATCTTCCTGCTGCAGCGGATACGGCGCGCTGATCCATTCATCCATGAACTGAGGAACGCCGACAGCGCTGGCGGCAGGTCCGAGGTCATCGGCGGGAAGGATGAGATCACAAAGCGCCGTGACGGTGCGGAGCTGCTCAGCATTGAGCGTGAGTGGCCACACGTCGCCGGGTTTGTAGAGCTTGGTTAAAGTTGGATCGGTGCCGTAGCCTTTGGCAAAAGTATCGGCAACGCCAACTGTGGCGGCGTTGGCTTCTGGGGTGATGCCCAAGCTGGCGCTCACAGCAGCGAACATTTGGATGACTTGGCGGCGGGAGAAAAGGGGGGTGAAATCGGAAGGCGATGTCATGGTCGTGAATGATTAGAGGTTACCCTGCTTGGCTTGTTCGATGAGGTGATCCGCTGCGCGCCAGGCCAGTGCCATGATGGTCAGCGTGGGATTTTTATCGGCGTTTGAGGCGAAGGGTGAGCCATCACAGATAAGCAGGTTCTTCACGTCCCAAGTTTGGTTCCAGCCATTGCAGACGGACGTCTTTGAGTCAGCGCCCATGATGGCACCGCCGACCTCATGGATGATCTTACCGCCTGGTTCGATGTAGTCGCGCGCGGCCTCCGTTTTGTCATGCCGCACAGTCCCACCCATGCTTTCGATGAGATCGGTAAATGTGCGCCGAGCATGGGCAGCCTGGTTAAGTTCGTGCTCGCTCCACCCCCAATGCCAGCGCAGTGATGGGATGCCCCATTTGTCCTTCACCTGTGGATCTAGCTCACAGTAACTCTTCTCATTGGGGATCATCTCACCTCGGCAGGCGTAACTAACGATTGATCCATAGTAACGACGCATGTCTTGTTTGAATTTTTTGCCGTAGCTGCCGCGCACTAAGTCATCTGGCACCGGGTTATTTCCAATCGGCATGGAGCGTGAGCCGCCCATCTCAATATGATAGCCCCGAGCGAAGTCGAGCTTGCCCGCGGCCTGATCTTTGTAACCCCACCACGGCGCATACGTGTGCGAGCCACCGGCACCTTCTTCATTGTGGGGTGGCACGTTTTCAAGGATGGGCACATGGCCTGTGACCTTGGTGCCCACAGTGTCCATGATATACCGCCCAACGAGTCCACTGCTGTTGGCGATGCCTTTGCCACCCTTTGAGTTCAGGAGAAGCCGTACCGTTTCACCACTGCTGGCAGCAATGACCACGGCTTTGGCTTTGATCCGCTCTTCTTTACCTGTGGTCTTGTCGATAAAGAGCACGCCGGTGGCTTTGCCTTCATCATTGACCAGCACCTCGCGGGCATGAGCATTGGGGATGATGTCGAGATTTCCCGTGGCCAGAGCAGGCGGCAGATGCACGGTGGTGGACTGATAGTTCGCGCTGATGGAGCAGCCGCGTCCGCAATCAGTGGCCCAGAAGCAAGGTGCTCGACGCATCATCGAATCGGCGACGATTTTCTGCGCCCATTCGTTGCCGGGATGCAGCTTCTTTGGGATATTTTGCCAGTCGAGCGGCTTGGTCAAAACAGCGCGATGAATCGGCATGAAGGGGATGCCAAGTTTTTTGCCGAACTTTTGGGACACCAATTCCGAGAGGCGTGCCTTAGGTGCTGGTAGCAGAACGCCTTCAGGTGAGTCCGGTGTGTTCTCCATGCCTGAATTGGTGCCATAGACACCGATGAGCATTTCGACCTTGGTGTAATACGGATCGATCTCCTCGTAGGTCACCGGCCAGTCAAAGCCGAGTCCGTCACGCGAGCGCGGCTTGAAATCATACGGCCCATTGCGCAGCGAGATACGGCCCCAATGATTCGTGCGGCCACCCATCATGCGCGCACGCCACCACCAGAATTGCTCTTCCTTTTTGCTGGATGCTTGAGTGTAAGGTTCCCCCGGTACATCCCAGCCACCGTCGATGGTGGCATCATAGAAACCAAAATCTTTGTCCGGTGTGCCAGCCCCACGCAGCGGAGCCTGACTGCCAGTCATAAACATGGGCGTTTCAGTCTGCGGATCGTAGCTGCGGCCCGCTTCAAGCATGACGCACTTGATTCCTGCAAGTGTGAGTGTGTAGGCCATCTGGCCTCCACCAGCACCAGAGCCAATGATGGCGACGTCGTATTCAGGCTGGGCTTTGGATGGGGCGATGATGGGCATGAGTTGTTGACGGGGATTGGCGTTTATGGATTTCGTGTTGGCAGCATGGATTGGAGCGGCAGCTGACCGCGCAGCAGGCGCGGCCTCCTTGGCCAATCAGCCAGAAGCAGTGATCGCTCGGCAGACCTACGTAATCAAGACCGTTGTCGATGTGTTGATTGATGCAGCTGCGCAGTTGCTCGCGGATGCGCTGCAAGGTCACGAGCACGGAGGCACTGTTGCTTCCGTGTCTTTGAGCAATCTGCTCGGCATTGAAATCTTCATCTGACGTGTAATTTCGTCAGATGCGCGCGGTTTAACAATTTATTTTCTGTGCAGGATTAAACCTTCAGAATCTCGGAAGTTTCGGCTTTCAGAATGTCTTCTAAAGTCTCACGGCGGGAGATTTGAATCACCTTACCCTCTGGTTCTAACCAGAGTTGAGGGGCTTTGCCAATCGAGTTGTAATTGCTGCTCATGGCGTAACCATAAGCGCCAGCATCACGAAGTGTCAGTAGGTCACCAGCGACAGGTAGCGGCAGGGGGCGAGGCTGGATGAGTTCTTTGTCATCGCGAGTAAAGACGTCGCCACTTTCACAAAGTGGGCCTGCGACGACGATAGGCACCCGAGGCGCATCTGCGGGGCGACCAACGATTTCAATGCCATGCCAGGATCCGTACATTGCTGGGCGGACGAGATCCACGAAACCTGCATCCACCATGGCAAAGGTAGCTCCGTCGCCTTTTTCGTTAGGCTCCGTGTGTTTTACATCCGTGACGCGGGTGACGAGTGTGCATGAAGGAGCCACATAGTAGCGGCCTGGCTCGATCTCAAGACGCACAGGGCGGCCTGCTGCGGCGCTGGCTTTTTGTTGAGCGGCCATGAGCAGTTCTTTCAGACGATCGAGCGGCACGCTAGCGTTTGGGTCCCTGTAGTTATGGGGAATGCCGCCGCCGAGGCTGATGGCCTCAAGATCAGGTAAGCCTGGGATTTCACTGACAAACTCATCCGTGAGTCGATTGAGATTGGCCATGAGTTCTTCAAACTGCGGCCCACTGCCGATATGGGCATGGAGCATGACGATTTGCATGCCTGCGGCCTTTGCTGCCACGGCAGTAGCCTTGAGAGTGGAATGCCAAATGCCGTGCTTGGAACTTGGGCCTCCGGTGTCACAAGAGTTCACGTGGCCGTGACCGAATCCTGGGTTGACTCGAAGAGAAATTTTACCGCGATAACCAGCTGCCGCCAGGTCAGCAATCTGGCCTGGGCTGCCAATGTTTGGTAGCACTCCATGTTCACGAATGACTTCAAGAGCATTGTCACGAAACACATCTGCGGTCAGACAAATGACTGGAGGTTCCTGGCCTGCGGCATGACCGGCTTGCAGAGCGCGAAGAACTTCGTTGCCGCTTACAGCGTCGATCCAGATACCTGCAGCGGCCATCTCGCGCAGGATTGCGGTGGCTGGGCAGGCTTTCATGGCGAACCGAGCTTGCAGATATGGCGCATTGGTCAGTTCCTTGATATCTGTAATACGCTGACGAATGACGGCTGCATCGTAGAGCCAAAAAGGTGTGCCGACAGAGGAGGCTAGAGAATTGAGAAGAGATGGCTCGTGAGACATGTGGATGAAAAAAGAGGGCGAAAGGATGTCGCATGACTGACGCGCAATCAACTGTGGATTGCGAGCATTGAAATCGTTACGCCACTGAACTTCAAAAGGACTAACCTGACGATTCAAGAATCGAGGATGAAAGGCTAGGCCTTCTTTCCTTTGCCCTTTTTGGTCTTTTTCTTGGGCGCTTGTTCGGTGACTCCACCAGCAGGAACGGCGTCTTTGATTATGGCATCAAGCCGGGCGCGCATTTCGGCTAACTTCTCAGGCTGTGAAGCGGCGAGGTTGGTCTTTTCGGCAATGTCGCTGGCGAGGTTGTAGAGCTCCATTTTACCAGAGGATTTTTCGCTGCCTTTGGCTTCTTCGGCGTCTTTGTCGGAGGGATTGAGCAAAAGCTTCCAATCGCCCATGCGCAGGGCCATTTTTTCAGGGGCCATGCCAGGAAGAAACAAGGCTTCATGGGGCGATTTCGCGCCTTGGGTGAGCACCGGCCAGATGTCGAGGCCATCGGGCGCAAGGTTTTGTTCGGCAGGTGCACCGGTGAGTTTAACGAGCGTCGGGAACCAATCTACCGCGTGCATGGGTTCATCAATGGTGATGCCAGCAGGGATCTTGCCGGGCCAGGTGGCGAAAGAGCAGACGCGGATGCCACCTTCATAGAGCGTGCCTTTGCCAGCACGCAAAGGGGTGTTCATGGTGGCGTTGCCGGGGCCAGGGCCACCGTTATCGCTGGAGAAAATGATGAGTGTGTTTTGGCGTTGGCCTTTTTCATCAAGTGCAGCGGTGATTTGGCCGATGGCTTCATCCACGGCAGATAACATGCCAGCGATGGTTTGGCGGAGTTTGGGCAGATCCTTGTAGGGCTCGGTGTAGCTATCGGGCACCTGATGTGGGCTATGGATGCCGTTGAAGGGCACGTAGAGAAAGAGCGGCTTATCAGCAGCTTGCTCGCGGACGAGTCGGCAGGCTTCCTTGGCGACGAGGTGCGTGGTGTAACCTTCTTCGACGAGCGGCTTGTCGTCGCGATACCAGTCCATTTTGCCATCACGATCGTGCTTGAAGTAATCCAGCGCGCCAAAGTAGTGCCCATACTGGTGATCAAAACCACGATGCGTCGGTGTGTAGTTCGACTGGAACTCGCCGAGGTGCCATTTGCCACAGATGGCCGTGGTGTAGCCGACTTCCTTCAGTGCTTGAGGCAGCAAGCGCTCCGCCAACGGCAGGCCCCAGGGCGCTCCAGGCCGCACGACATTGTAAACGCCAGTGTGGATGGCATAACGACCCGTCATCAGCGCCGAGCGTGTGGGTGAACACACGGGCTGCACATAGTAGGACTTCAACACCGCACCCTCCTTGGCCAGTTTGTCGATGTTTGGCGTGCGGATGTCTTTGCCGCCATTGAAGCCGCAATCGGCGTAGCCAAGATCATCGACCAAGAAATAGACGATGTTGGGCTTGGCGGTAACGCAGAGTGAAGGACATAGCGCCAGAAGAAGGAGGATAGATTTCATGGTTTGGGGACTTCAGGGGTTTCGGTGGGAGCTGGGGATTGGCGTTTTTTAGCGCGTTCCAGGTCCCGAGCTTTTTGTTTTTCTTCTTTGGTCATTTTCTTTGGCTTCTTGGCTGGGGAATTAGACTGGTTAGCTATGTCGTAACGCTTTTCCCCGGCTTTGATGGGCTTTGCCATATGCATAAGCCAGGTATCATGAAGCTTGGTGAGTTCGGTGACTTTTTCAGGCATCTGGGTCGAGAGATTAGTGGCTTCGGAGAAGTCTTTACTCAAATCAAACAGGCTCAGTTTTGCTTTCTCACCGACGAGTTTCCAGTCGCCTGAACGCACAGCCCACCAGCCCTCATCGCTGCCTGAGCACCAGAACAGATTGCGGGCTGGGGCGGTTTCGCCGCGCAGGAGAGGTAGAATGTTTTGGCCATCGAGTGGTTTTTCAGATGGGGCGGCTACTCCGGCTGCTGCCAGTGCCGTGGGCAGAATATCCAGTGAGATAACAGGCGCTTGGCATTCGCCCGGCGTCAGTTGAGCAGGCCAGCAAGCAAGAAACGGTACGCGGATGCCACCTTCATAGTCGGTGTGCTTGCCACCACGCAGCGGTGTGTTGTCGGCGCTTTGCGCTAGGGGGCCGCCGTTGTCGCTGATAAAGAAGATCAGTGTGTTTTCCCAGATGCCATCGGCCTTCAGTGTGGCGATGATTCTTCCCATGGCGTCATCCAGGCGCTTGCCCATGGCAAGCAGCGTATCGCGGTCTTTGTTGCCGGTCTTGAATTTGGCGATTTCATCATCAGGTGCTTGCAGCGGTGCATGAACGGCGTTGAAGGCAAGATAGGCAAAGAACGGCTTCGCTTTGTTCCTCGTGATAAATGCACATGTTTCTTCACCGAGGCGATCCGTGAGATAGCCTTTTTCGTGAACGATTTCTGTGCCGCGATAGATCGGGTCTTCAGGATCGTCGAGCTTAAAGTAATCATGGGCTCCACGACCGAGAAATCCGAAGACTTCATCAAATCCGCGCAATGCTGGACTCCATGCCGGATCAGGTCCGAGATGCCATTTGCCAAACTGGGCGGTGGCATAGCCTGCGGGCTTCAGATATTGAGGGAAGATGGTTTCACTCATTGGCAATCCGCTGCCAGCCTCTCCACCAGTGTAAAGCCCTAGCCGCTGCTGATAGCGGCCCGTCATCAGGCCCGCGCGTGTCGGTGAGCAGACATGTCCGCTGACGTAACCCTGCCGGCAGATGACGCTTTGTTTCGCTAATGAATCAAGGTGCGGTGTTTGAATTTCCTTCGGATGTTTCGGATTAAAAAGAACATCTGCGTAGCCCAAATCATCGGCAACGACGACAATGATATTAGGCTTTTCGGCAGCGAAGAGAGAAGCGCTGAGAGTGATGAGAGTAACGAGTAGTTTCATGATGAGCCGTTACTTCTTTTTCTTTTTGCCCTTCTTTTCGGTCTTTCGATCTTCATCGCCATTCCAGCGTTGATCTTCCCAGCGGGGTGGTTGCATGGAGGCGTTCCATTTGTCGAAGAGTGTGGTCATCTCAGCTTTTTTGGCCGGATTTTCAGCGCTGAGATCTTTTTGTTCACCCGGATCGTTGGCAAGATTCACGAGCATGGGCTCCATGTCTTTGCTGGCTTTGACGAGCTTCCAGTCACCCTGGCGAACGGCGTGTTGCACACCGAAACGGAAGTAGAGCTCACGTGGCGCTAGCTTGTCGATCTTGCCTTCAAGAAGTGGGAGGAGATTCACGCCATCAAGCTCGATCTTCGGGGCTTCGGCACCGGCGGCGGATAGCGCTGTGGGCAGCACATCAAGTTGAATCACGGGATCACTGATGATTCGACCTCCGGGAATATGATCCTTCCATTGCGCCATCCAAGTGACTCGAATGCCACCTTCCCAGACGAACCATTTGTGGCCGCGCAGACCCATTTGCTCAGCGATGGGCGATGCTCCGCCGTTGTCGCTGATGCAGAAGATGAGGGTGTTTTCTTCCAGCTTTAGCTCGCGTAGTTTCGTCATCACGGTGCCGATAGCTTCATCCGCTTCAGCAATCAGAGCGGCGTAGGCTTGCTCGCGTTTGTCGAGATGTTTGAACTTTTCCAACCATGCAGGTGAAGCTACAACTGGAGAGTGCACGGCATTGAACGACAGGTAGAGGAAGAAGGGCTTGTCCTTATTGGAGTCGATGAATCCACAGGCTTCGCGAGCATAAATAGGCGAGGTCACTGGCGCGCCTTCGAGTTCTTTGACCCGTTCATTGCCGCGATAAAACGAAGGCCCTTTGCCCTCACCAAGATTGCCGACGGTGCCCATGGCAAAGTCAAAGCCGCGTGAGAGCGGCATGAACTTCGCCTCCGTATTTCCGAGATGCCATTTACCGACGATACCTGTGGTGTAGCCCGCAGGCTTCAAATGCTGGGCCATCGTTGTTTCCGTCAGCCGTAGCTCACGTCCTTCTTTGGTCGGATTGGCATCATGCCCCGTGCGTGCCTGATAGCGTCCGGTCATTAAACCAACGCGTCCCGGCGAGCAAACACAACCACTGGAATAGCCATTTGTGAAGCGGACACCATTGGCGGCGATGCTATCCATGTTCGGCGTCGGTGCCAGCTTCCCTCCATAAGCTCCAGGCTGAGCCCAGCCCATGTCATCGAGATAAAAGATCAGGATATTTGGCTTGGGCGATTCTGCGGCAGATAGCTGAAAAATGAACAGCGAGGAGAAGGCGAGGATCAGTTTTTTCATAGCGGCGCGCCATGAAACGATGAAGCATCCCGCATCTGGCAGAACATTTATTCTTTGATCAAAAATCCGTCCGTGTAGACTTGCCTTCGCTGGACTGGATCTCGATCCAATCGATCTCGAGGACCTGCTCTTGCATCGGTAAATAAAGGCGCACAATGCCCAGTGGACCTGTGGCTGGAATTTGTACGGTGACATCTTCCCAGTCGCCACCTTTGAGGGTGAAGTCGGCGCGGTGGGCTTTGCCTTCGGTCCCGTTGGCAAGCCAATCGAAGTGACTGGAGCCTGCTTTGGCCTTGATGCGGAACTTTGCTGTGCTCGGGCCGCTGTGTTTGCTTGCAGACATGCCGAGGAAGCAGGCATCACCAATGTCGGTGATGCGCAGGACGCCGTCTTTGACAGCAGCCTTGCAATCACGGGCCTTCCAGCCTTGCAGGGCGGGGACGGCATCGTCTTTTCCTTTCGCGGGCGCTTTGGCCTTGGCCTTAGGTTGCTGCTTGCCTTCGAGTTCGGGATGATACTTGGCAGGATCAAACGCCGGATTTGGTGCGGGCACGACGGCTTTTGTTTCGAGGAGAAACTTATCGATCAAGGCGTCGAGCTCCGCGACCAATTCAGGCTTTTGAGCGGCGAGGTTGTTCTTTTCGCCGAGATCATCGCGCAGATTGAAGAGTAGGTGGCGATGCGCGCCTTTCTCGCCGCCATGGAAGATGCGAATGAGCTTCCAATCACCACGATGCACGGAAACAGCCGGCGGAAGCCAGTCCGGCACGCCGGGATTGTGTGGGAAAAATTGGAAGACAGCTTTGTCGGCAAGCGGATCGCCTTTCAGTGCAGGAAGGATGCTTGCACCATCAAATCGTTGGCCTTTGGCTGGCTTCAGCGCGAGACCTTCTAGCAGCGTGGGATAGTAGTCCTCACTCTGGATGATCGCGTCACTGCGACTGCCTGCCTTGGCGATTCCAGGCCACACAACGACTCCCGGTACACGTGTGCCGCCTTCAAACATCGTTGCCTTGCCACCCCGCAGTGGGCGATTGCTCGTGGGCGTGGTGCCATCGATTTCGTTATACATGTTGCCGCCGTTGTCGGCGGTGAAGATGATGATCGTGTTATCTGCGAGTTTCAGACGATCCAGCGCATCAAGCAGCGTGCCGATGGCGTCGTCCATGCTTTGAATCATCGCGGCGTAGGTCGGGCTGCGTTGGGCATCCTTCGGATCCATGCGGCTGCGATGCTTTTCGATATTTGCCTTCTTCGCATCAAAGGGTGCATGCACGCTGAACATCCAGTAGTTCATGTAGAAAGGCTTGTCCTTTTGCTGCTCCATCCACGCGACAGCCTCCGCCGCCATGCGGTCTTCGATGTGCTCATTGGGCGACTTCTCCTTAAAGTTAGGAAACTTCCACGGTGCAACAAACGAGCCCGCTGGTCCCGGGCCCGGCGTGTGTGGCAGATCGACATCAAATCCCTGCTGCAGTGGCGAATACGGCTCTGGGCCGAGGTGCCACTTGCCAAAATGCGCCGTGGCATAACCCGCGTCCTTCATGGTCTCGGCGATGGTGCGATACTCCGTCTTCAAGCGAGTGACCGGATTAGGCTGAATGGCTTTTTGATCAGCCGGAGCCTTTTTGCCCGTGGTCGCTTCTAAAACAACCTGGGGCACATGGCAGTTTGGCACAGTGATGCCCGTACGTGCCGGGCTCTGCCCTGTGAGCAGGGCCGATCTCGTCGGTGAGCAGAGTGGACTGGCCGAATACGCCCGGGAGAAAGTCATGCCACGTTTCGCGAGGCGTTCGACATTCGGCGTTTGATAATAGGCGGTGTTGCCATAAAGCGTCGTGTCACTCCAGCCGAGATCATCAGCAAGGATGACAATGACGTTTGGCTGCGCTGAAAAGGCAGAGAGGGGAAGAATGAGTGCGGTAAAGAAAACGAGAAGGCGCTGCATGGTAGGCACTCTCAAACGAAGGCATCCTCTTTAAATCTCAGCAAATCCTGTGTCGGATTCAGCAGGATACTCGTCTCTTCGTTTTTGATTGAACGAAGAGTGGTACACGGAGAGGGATTCGAACCCCCGACCAACTCGGTGTAAACGAGCCGCTCTACCACTGAGCTATCCGTGCAAAATGGGCAGGGAGGATTGTGCGGCGGGAAGCCAAGTCTGCAAGCACTTTGACACACGATTTACAAAACAAGGTCGCCTTCGGCCATGACGGTATGTTTTGAGAGCTCTTTAAGAGGGGCCGGTAGCATGAAGAAATGGCAAACGGCTTGCTGCCGGGAAGCAAGGCTGGGGGCGGATTTCCAGGCGTCGTCGTCGGGAAATGCGGTGGTGGTCAGCCAGTGGCGCTGTGGGCCGAGTAGGGCAGGGCGGTGGACGAGACTGCCCAGCAGGGCATGCATCGACTCTGGAGTTTCATGAGCCGTCCAGGCTTCGACGACGTCCCAGCCTTTGAGATAGCGGAAGATGCGTGTCCGATCATGCAGGATCAAATAGGCGTGCAGTGCGCCGGTATCATCAATCGCTCCGAGAAAGCGGAAGTTATACATCGGAGTGTTGAGCTGCCAGCGCAGGGAATCTAGGCAGAGCCACTTTTCGATTCGGTTCTGAGGACGGGAAAGGGGGGCGATGGATTTTACTTCATCGAGGTTCAGGGTCAGGCGGAGGCTGCTGTCGAGCTTTGGCCACAGTTGATGTTTGCCAGTGAGTCGGGCCCCGAGACCTGTGGGAAAGAGATATCTTCTCACACTGGTTTCTGCGCGTGCACCCATGCGGATCAGCAGTTCCTGTAGTTTAGGAATGGGCGTGGTGTGGGTCACCATGACCTCCCGGCCGAGGCTGCGCAGGCGCATAAGCATCTGGATGCCAGCGCGATGGAACTCTGCATCGGCTCTGAGTGTGGTCGCGTAGAGGCTGGGGATACGCTGCCCCTGAACAGAATAGGAACTCGGGATGGTGCCGCCATAACCAACGATGCGCCCTTCATGGCGGACAATGTAGCTGCGCAGGGGATGCTGGGAGGCGTGCGGATTTTGATCCCACCAGTGGCTGAGGCGGGCTTCCCAGCTACAGGTTCCTGCGGGCGGATGGCCAGTGCGGTTCAGGAAATCCAGCAGTTCCACGCGTGCGGCGGGGCTGTCCTGGTAATCCTGAAGGTGGGTCTGCGACATGAAAAGAGCTGAAATCTACGCTCTCAATTCATGCCCTACAACTCCCGCACGAAGATGTTTCCATAACCGGCTGCTTGAGAAAGGTCGGCCAAGCCGATGCTGCCGGTAGCGCTGTGATCGACGGTGACTTCAAAGGTTTTTGGATTGGCGTCTTGGGCCTCAGTGATCGTGACTTTAGCGCTGTTGCCTTTGAGTAGGGCCCTGATGCGATACCATTTGCCAGGTTTCACTTGGTCAGGGCCGAGCATAATGGGGGCTTTGCCTCCGGCTCCCAGAATGACCAGCGGATGGCTGAGTCCACGCACGCAGAGACCAGCGGTTGGTTTGCTGAGGTCCGCTTCCTTGGGGAGATTGACGTCGCAGATGACTTCGCAGTCGCCAAAGGCACCCTCACTCCATAAAGCGCTGCCGGTTTGGCCTGCTAGCAGTCTGATGGACCAATCCTGGCTCTGCCACTTGGATCCACCAGCGGCAGGGACTTTCCAGCCACGGAAATCCGTGCCGGTGTAGAGCGGTTTCCAGCCCTGATCCACCGGGGCGGTCATTTCGGCTGTGGCGTTGTTTCCTGGCAGTTCCATGATCCGCACATTTTTGAACTCCACCGGCGCGCCTTCGGATTCCAGCGCTAGGTAGCCTTTGCGGTAGTTGCAGTTGTCGCCACCGCTGACCACCTTGCCATTCACAGCCAGGGTCAGTCGGCCATCCTTGGCCTCGATCCGGTAGTGATTCCATTCGGGGCTGGGCTTGCTGCGGTCTTCGCTTGGAAAGCTGCGTGAGCCGTTGTGCTCGCCGTGGGGATCCATCGTCGCGCCATGGATTGGGAAAACATCGCCATGCGTGCTGAACCAGCGTGGCTTGGAGGGATCGGCGTTTTTCATGTAGCCATGATCCAGGACTTGAACCTCGATTCCCCGCAGGAAAGGCACGCCGGGAGAACTAATGGGCGTGCCCCAGACAAAAATGCCCGAGTTACCGCCTTCGCTCAGGTGACGCCATTCAGCTTCCAGGATGAAATTTTCATACTGCTTCTCGGTCCTCAGCGCCCCAGTCGGCTTGCCTGTGCAGGAGATGACGCCGTCTTTGATGCTCCAGGTTTCAGGGGCGCAGTTAGCGTTCACCCAGCCATCCAGGCTGTTTGGCTGAAACATGGGCACCAGTTTTTCTTGAGCCTGGAGGCTGGTCAGGGAGAGCAGAGTGACAAATAAAAGCTTGGTCATAGTGGCGGCGCGGCTGGGGTTGACTAGAGGAATAACGTAAACGCCGGATCAAGCTCATCTCTATGAGTTTGTTTTTCCGTTTGCCCATTTCAAGGCAACGGCTTATTTGCGCGCCCGTTTCAAAACCGACTTTCCGCCATGCTCGAATTCTTCCGCCGCCACCGTGGTGCCTTCCTCACCACACTGACCGTCATCATCATCCTCAGCTTCTCCGTATGGGGTGGGTGGAAAACTGGCAATGGAGAGCAGATGGCCAGCAGCTCTGATCCTGCCTTTACCATTTACGGCAAAGAATACACCGTGGGAGAAATGCAGAAGTTCCAGCGCTATCAGCAGGTCATCTACATGCTGCAAATGTACGATCTACTCGGCCTATCCCAGGCGGCTCAGGAGCCTGATGCCAAGGGCAATGATTTCGTCTTTAACCTGCTGGTCCTCCAACGTCAGATGGACGATCTGGGCATTCATCCCAGCGATGCAGAGGCCAAGGCTGAACTGGAAAAGCAAAATGCCCTCCAGGAAAATGGCAAATACAGCCCACAGCGCGCCTACAACCTCCAGCAAAATCTCGGCATGTATGGCATGAGCGGCGGCGACATGCTGGAAGTGGCCAAGATCAGCATCGGTTACCGCAAGGTGCAGGAGCTCATCGGCAAGAACTACATCCCATCTCCGATCGAGACTGAAAAAGCCTACGCTAGCCGTAATCAGACCCTGAAAATTCAGACCATCGACTTCAAGCTCGAAGACTTCAAAAAAGCTGCTCAGGTGAAGGATGACGAGATTCAGAAATACTACGACGAGAAGAAGGATACGTATAAGAGCACCGAAAAGCGCGCCGTGAGCTACGTTCTCTTTGAGAATCCAAAGGACGTGCCACCACCGCCAGCCCCAGATCCTAAGGTTCCCGATGCAGCTAAAAAAGCGGAAGAGGCTGCCAAAAAAGCCGAAGAAGACAAGCAGGCCAAACTGAAAGCCCAGGTGGAACTCGTGAACAAGTTCAATGAGGCCAGCTTTGATGCAGGAGCTAAGTTTGATGACATTGCCAAAAACCTGAAAGTGAAAGTCGAAGTACTGCCTGCCTTTGCCAATGAGGCTGCTCCAGACGCCATCAAGGATGAAGCCGATCTCCTGAAGCAGATCTTTGCCATCAATAAAGAGCACCGCCCGATCAGTGATCCGGTCAAAGGCACCAAGGGTTATTATATCTTCACCGTCACCAAGATCGAAGAATCCAAGCAGCAAGCTCTGGCCGAAGTGAAAGACAAAGTGAAAGAAACACTCGTCACTCAGAAGGCTCAAGAAGCCATGTCGAAAGCCGTCAATGACGCCCGCACCGTTCTGAACGACGGACTCAAAGCAGGCAAGAAAGTCGAAGATCTGGCCAAGGACAAAAAACTGACCCTGACTCCTGTGAAGGAACTCAGCATCGCCGAACCTGCTGCCGATCTGCCAAACGCCTATCAAATCACCCCTGAAGCCGAGAAGACCCCCGTCGGTGCAGTAACGAAGGCAATCGACACCGATACAGGTGCCATGCTGGTTTATGTTTCTGCCCGTGAACTCCGCAAGCGCGACGACAGCGCTGCTCTCCGCAAGACCACCGAAGACCGCAATGCCAGCGACGAGCGCAAGCGTCTCTTTGAAGCCTGGTTCGCCAGCAAGCGCAAGGAAGCTGCCGTGCGCATGCAGGTGAAAGAAGAAGTTTGATCTCCGATCATGACTGAAGACGCCATGCCTCTCGAAGATCTCTTTGATGAGGCCAACGGCCATCTCGCCATCGGCGAGATCCAGGAAGCCGTGGTGATCTACCGCCAGTGCGTGGAGCGTGACCCCAACTTCTTTGACGGCTGGCACGCCCTTGGCATGGCCTTGCTGAAAACCGAACAAATCAAAGAAGCCATCGGTGCCGGCCTCATGGCCACCACCCTGAAGCCCAACGATCTGCTCGCCTGGACATCCCTCAGCCAAATGTACGTCCGCAACGGCCAGATCGCCGAAGCTGAAGACGCTAAAGGCAAGGCAAGGATTTTGTCTCTTGGTGGCCGTGTGGTGAAGGAGTAGGTTCTTGGTTCATCCTTCGCAGTCTTGCTACGGAGCACCTGAACTCAAGGCGGCATGATTGTGGGACAAAGCGTAAGCTCCCACAGATTATCTCAGAAACCCAATCTGTGGGCCTCCCTGAATCTGCGGGAGTATTCGGGAGAATGTATTCCTCGTTCTTGGTTTTCAAGAGACCTCCTGCTGTTGGCTAGGGCGGCAAACATGCGTCGTTGCTCCCTTGTAGAGGTATTGGTCCAAGTTAGGGGACCTCGCACCAGCTTCCTGGTCATTTGTCGCCTATGTTCTCTTTCGGCAGCTCTGTGAATAGCATTTTATTTAGCCTAGATTCGGGAATGGAAGATCGTTGAGTTGCGCCAGGGCTTGGTTTCACAAGGGTTCTTCGACTCAAAGCGGCTGTGTCTTGGGTGACACCGCCCGAGAGGCGAAAAGCCTTGTGGAATCAATGACGGATGCAAATCGGCGGTCAGCCATTCCTGAATCTAGGTTTAGCTCTTCGGCGGAGCAATGAGCGGGTGCTCGATGCTGCCGGTATCGGAGGCTTCGATGATGCGTGTGGTGGGTGGGGCTTTGAGGCGTTTGAGGGTTTTGCGGATTTGGGTCAGCGCTCCTTTCAGGCGATGCCGCTCTACCTCCAGGATCACCTCAAAACGACTGTCCACGCCAGCGGAATCCATCGTCATGAGTGAGCCGGATCCATTGACAAATAAATCATCCCCTAGCTCTTCGGCGATCTCAGATGCCTCTAAGCCTAGCATCTCCTCTGGCTCACATTGGAAGTTCACTTCGATGAGCACAGGACCCTGCGCCGCACCTTCAGGTTCTTTGATCTTCGGCGGCGTCCAGCGGTCTTCAGGGGCTACCTCGATCCGACGCATCTCTGGCAGCACCGTGCGGATGTAGTTTTCGATCTCTCCATCCTCTGCACACAATGAAATAGAGGGAAAGAATCCTTTGGCTTCCTCTTCAGATACCCATGTCGAACCACCAAATGGCGCAAAGACTTCGTAAGGCGTAGGCCCCTTTTTGGCTTCTTGCCTGTAAGCTGAATGTTTAACCACCAGCGGAGGAAAATGAAGCTCCTCTTCAGTGAGCCCCATCTGGCCAACCGTTTGATACCGCTTCGGAAAATAGGCCCCAGCCCGTAAAGGTTGTTTGAAAGCCGATTTGGTGAACAATTCTGCCTTTTTCGTTGGGTAATTCGTCACGAAGTCAAAGAGCCACCCCCTTAATTCATTGCACATGACGAGATAAGCCCAACAGCCATCGGTGACTGGAACCAAGATGATTTCATTGAGTTTAGGACTGCGGCGGAAGGGAGAGTTACTCATAAAGTTTACCGGATGCGAATGAGCCCCGAACAGGGCTTACCACCATTGGTAGTCTGAAGATAGTTTTGACCCATATCAAGGATATCATCAAATCGGGGATGATTACCGCTTAATGGTTTGTCAATGTTCAAAGAGAATCCATCCTCCCGCCACTTGAATTCCTCATAGGCTTCCAAGGCCTGCGCGGTGACCTCTCCTTTTGTCCGTGGGCGGTTCCCTCTCCTGCTCAGAATGTCTGAAGCATTTCCGTTATCCCAGAACTGATGCAGTATTTCCACATCGTCAAAACCTAGGTCGATAGGTGAACCTAATGATGTCTTGCGTCTCAGCCTCTTCTTAGTCTTTGAATACCTTCTTTCAAAAACATCCCGGGGGTCGAAAACTTCTGAGTCACTTGGCATGCTTGCTTTACCGGTATAATAGTGCCAATTTCCGTTAGCATCCGGCTTCCTTCCCTGATAAATAATCCAAGCTCGTGGACCAGGATTGGTGTTGTGCGCCAGCACTGGGGCGGCACCTGATAGCACGAAGTAGGAGTGATCGTCATCCACCGTCAGATTGTAAGTGCCACAGGTGTGGTTAAAGGCCGTTACAGTCAGAACCGAGACTGGAGCGCCTGCGACATCCAGCAGAGGAACGGGGTCAGGGTGCAACTGGCTGACAAAATAGAATCTATATATGGTTCGTTAGACATCGGCTTCATCTAAGAACAGCCTCATGCTATCAGGCACTTTTGCCAAGGCTTTCTCGCGC
>JAIXOU010000033.1 GCA_027486585.1 Verrucomicrobiaceae bacterium
CACACGGGGATCAGGCAGCGTGGCGAAGAGTTCTTTGAGCCGAAGGACCTCTTGCAGGTCGGCTCTGACTTGAGGGTCGAGGGATTCAGTGGTGATAAGGGTGGCTTCCATCCATACCCTCATCAGTGGTTATGGTAATTTGTACAGTGATTTGTTCATCGAGTATTTACCATACCCAGTTATTCATTTCATGCGTTTGCCCTGCCAATCAGCGGCGAAGATTTCGCCTGCGCCTGCGAATTGATAAAATAACGATGTCGCATATCCTTCAAACCAATACTGATTGGCTGCCCCAAGTATGTAGCTGTTGCAATCAAATGACGACCTTTTGCTCCCCCCGAAAATCGCAGGTCATTTACCAAGAGACTGACCTTTTGATAACTACCACTATTTAGCCTCAAATATGCCCAAAATGCAACATCTACTCCGCCCAAAAGCGCAAAAGAAAATGTGAATACCGCAAGGGTTAAAAGAAGAGCTATTTTCATGACTATTGTGTATCTATAGAGAGTCAGACCCGAATGGCACAGTCGCCACTTTCAGGATACGCTGCGGATCTCGGCCTCCAGGATTGCCCGTATCAATGAGCACCGATTCTCCCTCAGGCGTCACGATCAGCGTCGAGCCTCCACCTTCCGAGTCGATCCAATAAAGATCGAGTGTCTTGTCTCGGGCAGAGGCTGCGAATGTGAGGGCAAAAAAGGCGACTAGAAGAGATTTCATGCACTGTGTTTCACGCTAGCAACAACCTCATTCTCTCAAACGACTGAGACCGCGGGAATCAAATTCAAGCTTTCTTCACACTTTCTTAACACCCTTACCCCTTCTGTTCACTGGCGCTCTTGAGAGACTTCTGACACTTATCAGGATGAGCACTCAACCTGAGCAGCACGGTCTCCATAAACTTTCCACCACCACCCTCGTCATCGCAGCACTGGGCGTTGTCTTCGGTGACATCGGCACCAGCCCCATCTACACCCTGAAGGAATGCTTTAGCCCACACAGCCCGCATCACATTGATCCAACGCATGACCACATCCTTGGCGTTGTCTCACTGGTGCTTTGGTCGTTGATCCTGTTAGTCTGTGTGAAGTATCTTATCTTCATACTACGAGCTGACAATAAAGGCGAAGGCGGCGTGCTATCGCTTATGGCGCTCGCCTCACATGGCATGAGTGAAACGCTGAAGCGTCGTGCGGTGATCGTGCTCTTAGGCCTATTCGGTGCGGCGCTTCTGTTTGGTGACGGCATCATCACACCTGCTATTTCGGTGCTCAGTGCGATAGAGGGCCTTAAAGATGGCGGATTGCTCGGCACTGCACCTTTGAATGCGCTGGAGGCCGATGCATGGAATCATCAAATGCAGTGGCTCATCATGGGCATCACGATGGTGATCCTTATTGTGCTGTTTTCGGTGCAGTTCCTAGGCACCGCCAAAATGGGCCGCTTTTTCGGCCCGATCACCGGCTTGTGGTTCATAAGCCTCGGCGCTCTCGGCACAGCGCATCTGATCAAAGGACCGGAAATCCTCGCTGCGTTCAATCCTTGGCATGGATGGCACTTTTTAATGACAGGTGGCCATGCAGGCTTTGTCATCCTTGGCAGCGTCTTCCTTGCAGTGACAGGTGGTGAGGCCTTGTATGCTGACATGGGCCACTTCGGCGCTGGACCGATTCGCCGTGGCTGGTTCTCCCTCGTATTTCCAGCGCTCGGCCTCAATTACCTCGGTCAAGGTGCCCTATTGATGCAGCAACCAGAAGTGGCGCATTCACCGTTTTTCCAAATGGCTCCGGCTTGGGCCATGCTCCCGCTCGTGTTGCTGGCCACCGCAGCCACAGTCATCGCCTCCCAGGCATTGATCACTGGCACCTACTCACTCACCCTCAGCGCTGTGCAACTCGGCTACCTTCCACGTCTCAGCATTCGTCACACTTCCGAGCACGCACGCGGCCAAATCTATATCCCCATGGTGAACTGGCTGCTCATGCTCGCCTGCCTGGCTCTGGTGCTCGCCTTTCGGACCTCGTCAAATCTCGCTGCGGCATATGGTGTAGCCGTGACGATGACCATGCTCATTACCACCATTCTCTTTTACTTCGCGGCACGTCATCTATGGGGCTGGTCCATGCTCAAGACACTGCCGCTATGTCTCGTGTTCGGCAGCATTGAGCTAGCCTTCCTCAGCGCCAATCTTGTGAAATTCTTTGATGGTGGCTGGTTCCCGCTGGCAGTCGGTGCCGTGATCTTCACCGTCATGACCACTTGGGCCACTGGACGCCGCCTTGTACGTGCCTCGATGGAAAAGAGCTCTCTCACACAAGAGACGCTTTGTGAGAGCCTCAAACGCCGCCCGCCCATCAGCGTGCCAGGCACCGCTATTTTCATGACAAGCAGCAGCGGTCGTGCGCCCATCGCGCTTCTTCACAGTTTGAAGCACTACCAAGCCATTCACCAGCGCGTTATTTTCATGACACTCATCACCGAAGATGAACCCTGGGTGCCGCCAAGCCGCCGGGTCGAGGTGGAAAGCCTCGGTGAAGGCTTCTGGCGTGTGACTGGACGTTTCGGCTTCATGCAAAAGCCCGACGTGCCGCGACTCCTCCGCCAATGCGCCAATCATCAACTCGAGGTCGATCCCAATAAAGCCACCTTTTTCTTGGGTCGTGAAATCATCATCCCCAGCGCTAACCCTGGCATGGCAAGATGGCGCGAGCACCTCTTCGCCTTCACCAGCAAGCTTGCTCAGCAGCCTGCGACGTATTTCCAGATTCCAGTGGGTCGCGTGATCGAGCTGGGGCAACAGGTCGAAATCTGAATCATGAGCACGTACACCCAAGCAACATCCACGGCAAAAAAGCCGGTATCGGCTGAGGTGGTTGGCCAGTTTAGCTGGGGAATCACCCTTATCTTTGCGCTTTCCTCAACGTGCTGGGTGCTCTTGCCCTACACAGGCTACATGTTTGCCGCGCTAGTATTCCTCCTCGCTATCGTGCTTGCTGGTGTGAGCTGGAATCGTGGTCCAGTTCTGACGATGGCAGTAATGAGCGCTCTGGTCTGGAATTTCATCTTCATCCCACCTCAATTCACGCTGCACATCGACAAGCCGCAAGACGTGATCATGTTTGCCCTTTTCTTCATCGTGGCAATGAGCATGGGACATCTCATCACCCGGCTGCGGAAACGTGAAGAATCCTTAGAGCAACATCATCGCGAGAGGGAACAACTGCTCGCAGCCAAACACCGGGCTGAATTACTGGCCGAATCTGAGCGCCTACACCGCACACTTTTAGACAGCATCTCGCATGAGTTAAAAACGCCCATCGCCATCATCCGCACCGCCTTGGATGGTCTCGACGAAGGCAATCCATTTGCCGCTGAGATCGATACTGCCAACCGCAGACTCCAACGCATCGTCGAGAACTTTCTGGAAATGACACGCGTGGAATCCGACGCGCTCAAGCCGCATCCCGAATGGTGTGAGATCGGCGATGTGCTGCACGCCGCCACCACACCACTTCAGCGCGATATTGCCCAGCATCCTCTGGTCATCACCGGTGCTGAATCACTTCCCCTGCTCATGCTCGATAGTCGTTTGTTAGCCCAAGCTCTGCGTAATGTGCTGTACAATGCCATCCTCTATACTCCAGCGGCCACGCCTGTCGAAATTCACGTGACACTTGAAAACAACATTCTTCAAATTCGTGTCCGCGATCATGGCCATGGCATCCCCTTAGAAAGTTTGGATCAGTTATTTGACAAATTCTATCGAGCTCCAGACTCACCTGCCGGGGGTACTGGGCTTGGCCTAGCCATTTCGCGAGGATTAATGCGGGCCATGAAAGGAGACATCGAAGCACAAAATCATCCTGAAGGCGGGGCGGAGTTCACACTCCACCTACCCGTCAAATCGCGCCAAGCATGAGCCATGAGTAAAGCCCTCATCATCGACGACGAACAACAAATGCGACGCCTGCTGCGCATGGCGTTAGAATCACGTGGTTACGAAATTTACGAGGCAGCTGATGGTCCGCTAGGACTTCAGGAGGCAGCCTTCCATCGACCCGATGTGATCCTCCTCGATCTAGGCCTGCCTAGCATGAGCGGCATTGAGGTTTTAAAGCGTCTGCGTGAGTGGAGTGACGTTCCAGTGCTCATCCTCAGTGTGCGAGATCAAGAAAACGTCAAAGTCGAGGCGCTCGAGTGTGGCGCTGACGATTACGTCACGAAACCTTTTGGAACCGCCGAATTGCTTGCCCGGCTAACGGTCATTCAAAGGCGACGTTTTACTCGTCAAAACCCCGAAATCATCGTCGGTAAACTCAGGCTAGATCTATTGCATCACGAAGCATCCCTGAACGCCGAACAAGTCAAACTGACTCCCACGGAATTTGCGCTGATCAAAGTCCTCGCCGAGCACGCAGGTCGAATCGTGACTCAAAATCAGATCATCCGCCAAGTCTGGCCTGGTCAGCAAACGGACCAGAGCGAAGGCCTACGCGTCCACATCAACCACCTGCGGAAAAAAATCGGCGCATCAGGTCCACAAATCATTAATGAGCCCGGGATTGGCTACAGGCTCGAGTCCGAGGGCGAAAGCTAACCCGCATTCGCCTTTAACACACGCAGCATATTGCCACCAATCACCTGACGAATCACCTCATCACTATGCCCACGCATGATCATGCCAAGCGTGAAAAGCGGCCAGTTTGTCCAAGCCACACTTTGCTCAGCTTCGAGCGTCGTCTGATAGTCATCCTTTGGCCAGAGATGTTCCCACTTATCGGCGCTGCCACTGGGGGCTTTCAGTAGCTTTGCACGCTCTTCTTTGTCATATCTGGAGGTATAGGCCACGTCACAGCCGATAGCGGCATGGCTAGCTCCGAACTTTTTAATCAGATGATCCAGATGATCCATCATGGACGTGATGTCGCCTCTACCACCCAAGAAGCGAGGGATGCAGCAGATGCCCACAAGGCCATCCGTATCACAGATCGCCTTAATGGCCTCGTCCGGCTTACCACGGAAATGCTCATACACACCGCAGCAGCTCGTGTGGCTGGCCACCATCGGTTTGGCTGAAGCCTTGGCCCCATCGTAGGCCGTCTTCCAACCGCTATGCGCCACATCCACGATCACACCGAGACGATTCATCTCCGCCACCGCCGCATGACCAAAGTCGCTCAATCCACCATCGTGAGGTTCCCCTGCACCATCGCCGATTGGGTTCCGGCGATTGTAAGTGAGATGCATCATGCGCACGCCGAGCTCCTGAAAGATCCTCACATAGCGCAGCTCATCCCGAACGCTTTCCCAGTCCATCATCAGCGGCACACCATTCGTCGTAAAACACAGACCCACATGACCCGCCTTTTTTAAAGCCAAGATTTCCCCTGCCGTGACCACTTTAGAAAGTGCAGGCTTTAACAAATCCGTGGCCTTCGTGAAATGCGCCAGCCGCTTGATGAGTCGCATCGGATCACTGCCTTCCTCACCTGTGTTTTGAAAAATGCAGGTCACACCCGCTGCATGAAAAGCCTCCAGAAACTCCTTCCTCTCACGCTCATTCGTCGCATTCCGATTCATCGTCATCGACTCCCGTAAATCGCTGAGTTCAGCGGCAGAAGCGCCTGACTTAACCGCTTCATTCATCGCCTCCGCATCAATCGCGCAGCGTGGAGCAAAGCCGTAACTCTCAAACACCACGGAACCGAAATGCAACTCCCAAGCATGCTCAATCTGCGCCTGTGTCGGCTTCAAGAGACTCAGCGCGATCTCCCGCGCTTGATCAATCACCGGATTACCTGTCACCCAAAGCTTCGTCGCCTCTTGGGAGCGCACCTGAATGTTAAAACCGCCAGCTAAAGCAGCGAGGGGCAAAGCCTTGATCAGGTGACGACGGAAAATCTGCTTATTCATAGGAAGAGACAAACGAAGGTTGCCGATCATTCATCATGAAGATCTAACTTTTTCTGAGCAACTGACTCAGATCGATTCATAATTTGTGCTTCAGAAGGATGTCACGCTGCGCTTGAAGTTCATAAATGGCTTTTTTGTGTTCATTAAGCTCATTGATCAACTTCTCTGGATTGAATGATTTTTTGTCTAGCTCTGCCTGCAAAGTCGCTAGTTCTTTTTGGCGAAGATCCAAATCCACTGTCAGTTTTTGAGCCAGGAGTTTATCACCTTTTTGCTGAGCCTCCTGAAGTTTCTGGGATAGAACTTTTTGATCGTTCATCATGATAGGCACGTCATCAGCACAGACTGTAGCCTCTTTGATCTTCTTGGCGATTGCCGCGATTTTCTGCTCTCGATCAGTAATCATAACCGTCAGCTTTTCCGGTGTCGGCAACCAGCCCATGGCATCCATCCACTCAGCACAGCGAGTTGGCCAGGCGTTGATGGGTTGTTTGTTATCTCTCATGCCGAAGCCGTGGCCACCTTTGCTGAAAAGGTGGAGTTCGGCGGGAAGATTCTGCTTTTTGTATTCGAGATAGAGAGCCGCGGCAGCTAGCGGATTCTGGCCGTCATCGCCAGCGCAGGCCATGAACAGAGGCGGAGCATCTGCGGGAACGGTGAATCCTGCTTTGAGTTTGGTCGGCTCTTTGAAATCCACAAAACCACCTCCATAAATCATGATGCCAAAGTTCGGCAACCCGCTAACTGCGGGGCGATCACAAGCGACGTGAGCCAGTAGATTGCCACCGGCACTGAAACCGAGCAGGCCAATTCGATTAGGATCGATATTCCATTCCTGAGCGTGCTCACGAACGATGGTCATGGCCTTAAAGGCATCCTGCACAGGCTTTTCGTGAGGGGCAGGCTCGTCACGAGTGGGAGTGCGGTATTTGAGCAAGACACCAGTGACACCAATGCTGTTGAGCCACTCACAGACCTGAGTGCCCTCATGCACGGCTGAGAGGAAAACATAACCTCCACCGGGGGCTACAATGACAGTGGTTCCGTTGGGCTTTTCTGGACGATACACCGTGATCGTGGGATCAGCGATGTCGGTGACTGTGCTCTTCCCTGCCTTTGTGCGGACAAACTCCTGAGTCGCCGGCGATGGCGGCAGCATTTTACCCGGCGCACCTTCTGGCCAAAGCTTCAACGTCAATGGATCGGCAGCCTGCGCTAATAAGCAGGAGAAAATGAAGAAACAGAAAAGGCGAGGGATCATAATGGGGTGGATAAAAAATTAAGGTGATAAATGCCGAGGAAACAACGTCAGTGGGCTTTAGGTTTGCTGCGATGGAGGGTTTTAATTTCGCCTTCAGTGAGTGACTTTAAATTTTCCTTGGTGGAAATGGCGGTGCCGCTTTTGGCTTCGAGCTCTTTACGGGCGTTTCCTGCGATGTTGCCGCCTGCTTGAGCTGCGGTTTTGTTGAGCAGGAACCCTTGAGCGTCTTTCTTCTTAGCGATCTCGGTGGTGGATGCCTCCCCCAACATGGTGAAGATGAGCTCTAGGTCGGTCATGTGATCCCGCAGGTTTTCCTTCGGATTGGTCAGAGACTTATAAGCTTTGTATTCGGATGGCGTCATGCCAAAAGTGGCTTTGCTGATTTCAGCAGTGAGGATGGCAAATTCCTTCTGTTCCTTAACGCCGCGCTTCTTCCATTCGTCGGTAAGTTCATCCCTGACGGCGATGCCTCGCATGCGCTTTTCAATCCAATCCTCGGAGTAACCCTTCTGCTCATAAATCTGCCGCATTCGCTTAGCGGCGAGTTCTGGGTTTTCAATCTCTTCGAGGCGCTCGAAACCGACTTTGGCCAGCCAGAGCTTGAAAGGCTCAGCTTTGGGTGAAGGAATGGTCTGGATGAGGCGAAGAAGCTGCTCAGTGTCCGCCACATCCGTGAGTCGCTGCTTGCCGTCGGCTGCGGTCATTTTCAAAGCGTTACAGTTTGTAACGGTTTCATTTCCCTCATCGGATAGACGCTTTTTCATTACGCGCCAATAAACCTGTGGATTGGGACTCTCTGTCAGCACCGCGATGACATCAACGATGGCAAAATACCATTTCTCCTCGGCTTGATTCCAGGCTCGACGGACTTGTTTTTCTTCAAAGAGGGTGACGGCGCTCATGCTAGGACGAATTCAAAAGTATTATTCATATGAACACAACTCTTTTCCTACCAAAGACAGCCTTTTGCTGTGCTGAGACAACTCTCACAAAAAATGCCCGTCATGGTGATGACGGGCATTTTGCTTTTTCAAGGGAGCTGTCCCGATCAGTCTTCGAACTTCTTGATAAGAAGCGCGGAGTTATGACCACCAAAGCCGAAGCTATTGCTGAGCGCGGCTTTGAGCTTGGCTGGGCGAGCCGTGTTTGGCACAATGTCCACATCCACTTCTGGGTCGAGGTTTTCGACATTGATGGTAGGCGGAACGACCTGATCACGCAGGGCAAAGATACTGGCAGCCAGCTCCACACCACCAGCAGCACCGAGAAGGTGACCGGTCATGGATTTGGTTCCAGAGACGAGCAGGCCTTTTTGAGCGTAGGCTCCAAAGGTTCGCTTGATGGCGCGTAGCTCACAGAGATCTCCCACGGGCGTAGAGGTAGCGTGGGCATTCACATAACTCACATCTTCAGGATTCATCTTAGCATGGCGCAGGGCCATCTCCATGCACTTCATGGCCCCCAGTCCCTCTGGATGGGGCGAGGTGAGGTGATAGGCATCTGCGGTGACACCGTAACCAGCAAGTTCTGCGTAGATGGTGGCTCCGCGTTTTTTAGCGTGCTCCAGTTCTTCGATCACGACCACGCCAGCGCCTTCCCCCATGACGAAACCGTCACGATCTCTATCCCACGGACGGGAGGCACGCTCAGGATCATCATTGCGGAGGGACAGCGCCTTCATGTTTGAGAACCCAGAGAGGCCGCAGGGGCGGATCGAGGCCTCCGAACCACCACAAACGATGGCATCAGCATCACCAAATTTAATGATGCGCCAAGCTTCACCGATATTGTTGTTTGAAGTCGCACAGGCCGTGGTGATGCACATGTTTGGCCCCATGAAGCCGAACTCCGTGGCGATCATCCCTGTGGCGATATTCGTGATCATCATCGGGATCAGGAACGGTGAGACGCGACTTGGGCCTTTGTTTAAAAGGATCTCATACTGAGTCTCGATGGTGCTGAGTCCACCGATACCGCTGCCGACCATGACGCCAATGCGGTAGGGGTCGAGGCTATCGGGATTCAGTCCGCTGTCCTTCACCGCCATCTTTGAGGCAGCCATAGCGAGCTGGAAAAAGCGGTCTGCACGACGGGCTTCCTTGTGATTGTTAAACCAAGGTGTTGGGTCAAAATCAAGGACTTCGCCGCCAATTTTGCAATCGTAAGCCGTCGTGTCCATATTTTGGAGACGACGAATGCCGCTCTTGCCAGCGACAAGATTTTTCCAGAAGTCCTCCTTATTGTTGCCAATTGGGGAGATGACTCCGATGCCGGAGATGACAACGCGTCGCTCGCTCATGTGTTCAGTTGATTGGATAAAGTTTGGCCCTCCAGAGAACACGCTTTAGCCAGTGCGGCAAGATGTTTTTGCCCTTCAATGGCGCAAACCCTGATATGAGAGGGAGCTACAGTGCCCATTCTAAAAAATACAGCAAAAGAATGGATCATCACCAGATGATAAAACAACGATTCACAAACATTAACAACTTTCCCTCTAAGAAAAGTAGCTGCTTGGCAAGAAGAGACATCAATTCCGCCTTGCCAGCGGTTATTCAAAGGACAAGTATCGGGACGCACTGCATGCTTCGCAGCGCAGAACTCTCCCAGACATCATCGTGCTCAAATCTCAATCCATCCTCGTCACCGGCGGCACCGGTTCCTTCGGCCATAAATGCATCGAACGCCTTCTTCAAAACCCTGAGGTGAAGCGCATCGTGATCTACTCTCGCGACGAATTGAAGCAGTTCGACATGGCCCAAAAATACACTGATCCGCGCCTGCGGTTCTTCATCGGTGATGTTCGGGATCGCGAGCGACTAGCGTCTGCTCTCAAAGGCGTGGACACCGTCATTCATGCAGCTGCCCTGAAACAAGTGCCAACAGCAGAGTACAATCCCTTTGAATGCATCAAGACCAATGTTTTAGGAGCTGAAAATGTCGTGCAGGCCTGCTTAGATTCTGGAGTGCGCAATGTCGTAGCTCTTTCCACAGATAAAGCCGCAGCACCTATCAATCTCTATGGTGCAACTAAGCTCTGCTCAGATAAGCTTTTCATTGCTGCCAACAACGTGAAAGGAAATCAGGATATTCGTTTTAGCGTCGTCCGTTATGGAAACGTTATGGGGTCACGTGGCTCTGTGATTCCCTTCTTCCTCGACAAAAGGAAGACTGGCATCTTGCCAATCACAGACCCTGAAATGACCAGATTCAACATCACTTTGGAAGAGGGAGTGGACTTGGTAATGCATGCCTTAAAGTATGCTTTGGGAGGGGAAATCTTCGTGCCAAAAATTCCCTCTTACCGCATCACTGATGTGGCAGAGGCCATCGGGCCAAAGTGTGAATTCCCCGTTGTCGGAATACGACCTGGTGAAAAAATTCATGAGGAGATGATCACTGAGACAGATGCACTCCAGACCATTTCGACAGATAAATACTACATCATTGTTCCGATGCTTTTCGGGAAAAATGCTCTCGAACTCATGGCTCACTACTGCAAGCACCATAATGCGACACAGGTGGACAAAAGCTTCTCTTACAATTCTGGCAAAAACACGGAGTGGCTCAGTGTGGCTCAGATCCGCACTCTCATACGCGACTACTGTGACCCTACCTTTACAGTAGAGGAATGAGTGCGGACTTTTTACCTTATGGGCGTCAGTCAATCAGCGTAGAAGACATCGACGCGGTGGTGAGCGTGCTGAAATCAGACTTCCTCACCCAAGGTCCAGCCATACCACGTTTTGAGAAGGCTGTAACCAACTGGTGTGGAGTCAAGCACGGTATAGCGATGGCGAATGGCACAGCCACACTTCATTGTGCAGCAAAGGCATTAGGATTAGGCCATGGTGATTGGCTTTGGACCGCTCCGATCACTTTCGTCGCCTCCGCAAATGCAGGCAGGTATTGTGGAGCCCAGATTGACTTCGTCGATGTTGATCCTGGCACGATTTTAATGTCTCCCGATCGACTGGAGGAAAAACTAATCTTGGCAGAAAAAAACGGAACCTTGCCAAAGATCGTCGTCCCAGTTCACTTCGCAGGCCAGTCTTGTGACATGCCGCGCATCCACGCCTTGGGGCAAAAATATGAATTTAAGATCATCGAAGATGCCGCTCATGCACTGGGCGGTGAATTTGAAGGCGAAAGAATCGGCAACTGCCGCTGGTCTGACGCTGCCTCACATAGCTTTCACCCAGTCAAAATTGTCACCAGTGGTGAGGGAGGCATGATTACCACCAATGATGATGAACTTGCTTGGCGCATCTCGGCACTGCGGACACATGGCATCACTCGTGACGCCGACAGAATGATCGGGGAATCCCACGGGCCATGGTATTACCAACAACTTGAGTTGGGCTACAACTACCGCATGACCGATCTTCAGGCTGCATTAGGTGCTAGTCAGATGACAAGGTTAGATAGCTTTGCTAAGCGCCGCCGCGAGATAGCAAATCTCTACGATGTTGAGCTGGCCGGATTGCCGTTACGTCCTTTAGCACGAGACCCGAGGGGCATCAGCGGCTGGCATCTCTACATGATTCGTCTGGATCTCAATCAGATAAAGAAGACCAGACGCCAAGTTTTTGAGAGCCTTCGATCTCAAGGCATTGGGGTCAATGTGCATTACATTCCCGTCCATCTTCAACCTGATTATGAGCGCCTAAACTTCAGATTGGGCATGTATCCTGAGGCCGAACGCTATTACGAAGAGGCAATCACATTGCCAATGTTCGCTGACATGACAGAGGCAGATGTTCAGCGTGTAAAAGCAGCTGTGGTTAAGTCTATAGACCTTTGATCCACATGAAATACTCCTATCCAGAACTCACGAAGGCACGCGAAGAGATGCGTTTCAAAAGCGAATTATACAGACCGACAGCTTTTTGGGACGGAGCATCTGCCAAGATTGAGACGGTTTTCATTCCGAGCTATTATTGCTGAGTCGCAAATGAACCAATCTGTTGCCATCATTCTAGCTCGTGGCGGAAGCAAGCGCATTCCACGAAAGAACATCCGTTTATTTCGAGGTCAACCCATCATCTATTTTCCTGTGCGCGCTGCGATAGAATCAGGATGTTTTGATGAAGTCATGGTGTCAACAGATGACGATGAAATTGCCGCTGTTGCGCGTGAAGCTGGTGCGGTCACTCCTTTCAGACGATCTCGAGAAATGGCCAACGATCATGCGACATCGACCGATGCTTTCATCGAAGTAATCGAGCAGTATCGGGCTCTCAATCGACCTTTTAAATATCTCTGTGGATTATACGCAGCGGCTCCTCTAGTGCGGCCAAATCATTTGAGGGCTGGAAAATCATTGCTGGATTCAGATGAAAAAATTCAAACAGTCATGCCTGTAACTAGGTTTGGCTATCCGATTCAACGGGCATTCAGTATCAAAGATGACAAACTCATTCTGATGCACCCAGAAAATGCATTCACCCGATCCCAAGACCTACCGGCAGCCTATCATGATGCAGGACAATGGTATTGGCTGAGAACAGATTCACTCCTTGCAAGTCGAAAAATTTTCTCCTCCTTTTGCGTTCCTCTCGTGCTTTCAGAGCTTGAAGCACAAGACATCGATAACGAAGAGGATTGGAGATTGGCAGAGCTTAAGGCAGAATTGTTCGAATCAAAAAGTGAATAAGTTGTTATTAATTCGCTCCGACGCGTCCTCCCAGATCGGAACTGGTCATGTTATGCGTTGCATAGCTCTTGCTCAGGCTTGGCTAGATTTAGGCGGCACTGTCACTTTTCTATCGCGTGAATTGCCCCTTGCCTTAGCAGCTCGTCTGACATCAGAAGGATTTAACCACATTCATCTTCAATCTGAAGCTAATGATCTGAAAGAAACCTGCTTCCACGCCAAAGAATCAGCTTGGGTCGTCATTGATGGCTATCAATTTGATACAGACTTCTGTGACGAAGTGGTTAAATCGGCCAAGCATGTATTACTGATTGATGATTTAAACGATCTTAATTACTACAGTACTGAATTGATTTTAAATCAAAACATCACTGCAAACTATGATATGTATGAGCAGCGCTCTGCCAACACGAGCCTATTATTAAGTGGTCGATATGCGTTGCTGCGACGCGAATTCCGGCTTCCACCTTTGCTACGTGACTATGATTCACCATGTGAACGCGTACTCGTAACGCTTGGCGGCAGTGACCCACAGAACGTGACACTCAAAGTTGTCGAAGCACTCATTTCTCAAAAACAATTACACGCCAAAATTGTTCTTGGAGCAGCCAACCCGCATAAAGAGATTTTAATGCAGTATTGCCTGCAAGAGAATGGAAGAATTGAACTGCTCTATTCAGTAGAAAATATGGTGACTTTGATGGATTGGGCTCAAATAGCAATCAGCGCGGGTGGCACCAGTGTTCTCGAACTAGCCTCACGAGGATTACCCACGCTTCTAATCGCCATTGCCGACAATCAGTCAGCTATATGTGATACGATGCATCAAAAACAAATCATGCAAAGCCTCGGCTGGCATGAGACATTTACGGCTAGTAAATTGAGTGAAGTGATTCGTCAGTTCACCTCTAAAGATGCAAAGAACCAGCGTGCCGTATTTTCCGCCCGCAGCATGCAGCTAGTGGATGCCAAAGGCGCAAGCCGCACGGCTTTTGAAATGATGGCAAGACTTGCTATGTCTTTTGTTCATGTCAGACCTGCTACTCTGCAAGACACCAAATTAGCATATGATTGGGCTAATGACCCAGTGACTCGTTCTGTATCGTTCAATCAGGATTTGATCTCATGGGAAGACCACCAAAGTTGGTATATCAACAGAGTTAATCAAAGCTCATACAGACTTCTGATTGGTGAAGACAATGATAAACTAGCATTCGGTATTGTAAGGTTTGATTTGCAAGATGATGTGGCCATCATATCCATCAACTTAGAGCCAACTATGCGCGGGAAAGGGCTGGGAATTTTACTGATCTTAGTGGCGTGCCAGCAAATTCTGCATCACTCTTCGGCTCGTCAAATTCGTGCGCTTATTAAGCCGGATAACAGCTCTTCATTGAAAGCTTTTCAGCGCGCTGGCTTTGAACAAATATCAGATGTAAACGTGAATGGACAAACTGCACTCTGCCTCATTCTAAATTAAATCTATGATAGATAAAAGCATACAAATTGGAGCTCGTCGTATTGGCCAAGCTAGCCCCTGTTACATCATTGCCGAGCTATCAGCGAATCATGGCAATGATTTTGATCTGGCCGCACAAACGATACAGGCCATGAAGGAAGCCGGTGCCGATGCGGTCAAAGTGCAGACCTACACAGCGGAAACCATCACCCTGAATTGTGACCGTGATCCGTTCGTTGTGCACGGTGGAACACTCTGGGATGGTCGTACTCTTTACGAGCTTTATAAAGAAGCCTCACTGCCTTGGGAGTGGCAGCCGAAATTGCAGAAAATCGCCCAAGATTTGGGCATGGATTTCTTTTCCTCACCCTTTGATTCCACGGCAGTTGATTTCCTCGAAACGCTCAATGTTCCCATTCATAAGGTGGCCTCATTCGAGTTGGTGGACATCCCTCTTCTCCTGAAAATTGCCAGCACTCGCAAGCCAATCATCATGTCCATCGGCATGGCGGCACTCGAAGAAGTTGAAGAAGCAATGACCACCCTGCGCGAGGCAAATAGCGGCCCAATAGTCATGCTAAAATGTACCAGTGCCTATCCAGCAGACCCGGCTGAAATGAATCTACGCACCATGCTCGACATGGCGCAGCGCTTTGATGTACCTGTAGGTCTTAGTGATCATACGATGGGATATACTGTGCCAGTTGCTGCTGTAGCCTTAGGAGCATGCGTAATCGAAAAGCACTTTGTACTCTCCCGCTCACAACCTGGACCCGACTCCTCTTTTTCGATGGAGCCACAGGAGTTTCGTGAGATGGTCGCAGCCATCCGCATCGTCGAACAAGCCCTCGGCAAAGTGAGTTACGAACCTTCGCCTAAAGATCTAAAAATGCGTGCCTTCCGGCGCTCACTTTTCATCGCCGCGGATATTCTTGCCGGCGAAACCTTTACGGAAAAAAATCTTCGCTGCGTACGTCCCGCCAATGGACTACACTCTCGTCATCTGCACGAACTCATCGGCAAAAAAGCCGCCACTAATTTAAAATTCGGCACCCCATTGCAGTGGGAACATGTCGCTCAGGACTAAAGCTCATGCCGACGTCCGCAGCATTCTTTATCATTTCCGTACGCGTTGGGTTCAAGCATATCCCGCGTAAATAGATCCGCTCATTGCAGGGGCATCAAATCACAGCCAACGAATGATGATGGACAACAAAAGTAAACCTCTAACCCAAAAACAGCATCATGGGATTCTGTTGAGTTTCTGCCTGTCATCCGTCCTCCTTATCGCCAGCTGTGCTCTAGCCTGGAACACGCTTACGATCCAGTTGGTTCTGCGTTTATCCTTCGCTCTTCTGACTCTCTTCGGTTTTTTTGCCTCTTTAACCGCACTTACGAGGAGTGTGGGTGCCGCGGCTATCGTGCTTGTTGGCGTGTTGGTTTTTGCTCCTCAAATTCCGTTCGCTGGATGGTTTTTTGGCGGGCTGTCCCTGCCTGGTTTGTGGCTTATGGCAAGAGGTGCGATTGAAGAGATACGAGCCATGTCACTTTCCAAAGCTATTCCCATCATAACTGTCATCGTTTTGGGCACTGCCTTTTATTCTGATTTTCAATCTGGACCCCAGCTGGCTGCTGGCAAATACGCTTTAGATACTTTCTTCCATGCGTCCATCACTACGATGTATCGCGACCATGGAGTGATTTCCGTGGGACTAGATGGGTTAGTGCCACTGCACTACCATGTCCTTTCCCACAAGATTTTTGCTGGAGTCTCCGCCATTTCTGGATTGGCCGCGCTGGACATCTACTATTGTTTATATAGCTTCATATTGCCCCCTTTGTTGATCGTTAGCCTTGCAACTCTAACCGGATGCTTTGCACCTGCATCAAACCTGGCCACTTCTGCAACAGCGATCTCCTTGGTCCTGCTGATTATTCGAAAACTTAGTTTATGTCGTCATGCTGCGTTGGGGGATGGATGTTTTGTTTCGGAATCATTTTGCCTATCACTGATTCTTTTAACAGCCGCGATCATCGCATGGCTAGACTATTTTGAGAGTCGAAAAATCCAACCTCTAGTCATCTCTTTTGTACTTATGATCCTCACAGGGCTGACCAAAGGCAGCGTTGGTGTGATTGGCTTCGGCATTTACGGCCTGGGCGGCCTCATTAAGGCGAAGTTGTCATTACGTTACTGGCTCGCTATTGGCGTGGCGGGCTTTGCTATGTTACTGCTTGTTGTTAAATCGGCCAGCTCGACAGGAGCCGCTCAAATGCAGTTCTTACCGCTAGATTTCGTGGTGAATTACGTCAAAGGCCCTGAATATTTTCCGCTCAAAGTGATTTTCTATCTGGTCTTCCACTATCTGCCAGTGTGGGTAGCTTTGGTCCTTGGTTTTTACCGTGATGGTCACAAATACTTATTATCAAGCGAGTCTCTTATCCTCCTTGGTTTGCTGCTACCTGGGATGGCCATAGGAATGTCCTTCGCTGTGCAAGCCGGTGCAGGCTCATATTTTTCAACCATTGCCTCAATTATTGCCCTGGCATTCATCGCCCAACATCTAGGGCCCTACTTGGCAACCGGAAGCTGGAAAACAGCATTGATGCTCTTCGTGATCGCCGGACTTTTTTCAAAGAGCCGCATGATTGAGAAATCATTTCTGCCAGAGTCTCAGGGCAAAATGCAAAAAAACTCTGAATTGGCTGATATTGTCTCTCAACTACGGCTTTGGCGCGAAGAACTCCCCAAGGATTGCTGTGTGCAAATTTCAAATTTAGATCGCCTTAGCAAAATTGTCGGTTGGCATGCAGGATGGCTAGTCACTGCCGTCGTTGAACGCCCAATGCGTGGAGGTGTTCCAGCTCGAGACACAGTCCCTGATTCCAAGCATTCGGCCTATGGTCTTGCCGATTACAATAATACCGTCTCCCAAGAGGCCGCAGGGTGCAGGCAGCTTGTTCACTTGAGCTTTGCTGAATAAATGAGTTGTCCTTGAGGACACGCAAGCATCAGTTTTGCCTCCTCACACCATCATTCGCCGGAATGAGCTGTAGAATCAGCCCTACTAAGCCATGCGCCACAGAAATGAGTAGGACAAGCCAGGAAAACGCCACCCCAGCCGAGGCCGTACCTGCTGCGAACATCAAAGCAGAAAGATGCTCGCGCAAACCGATCCCCCCAATAGACACTGGAAGTAACATCGCTAAATTCAGTGCACAGGTATAGATGGCGATCATCCACCAAGTTTCCTGCAGGAACACGGCCTTCATGGCAAACCAATAAAAAGTGATGTTGCAGGCATGAATGACAACACTCATCCCTACAGCAACAAACCAAGTGCGATAAGGAAGAACTAGCGACTCCTGAACAATCTTTGACATTGAAAACACAGATTTGGAGAACAAACGGCTAACTTGTAACCCATGAACCCCTGCTTTTAGCAACCCAGGAAAGACGATCAATCCAACTAGAGAACAGGCAATAGAAACCAAAATCCAAGCAGGCGCACGATCACGTAGAGGTTCCACGAACCAACAAGCGACCTCTCCAAAGAGGATCAGCACGGCAAGACCTGAAAGACGATCAACCATGATGGAAACTGGCACCACAGCACTTCCAGCACCATGTTTGGAAGCCGTCATGATTACCCCCTTGGCTAAGTCCGCAGACAAAGCTCCTGGTAAAATTAAAGCGTAGATTTGTGAAATCCATGTGTACCGGGCACAAACACTGAGCCCAAGCACCCGACCAGAAACAAAATGCCAGCGTACTGCGCATAACCAATGAACCAGACCTAGCATAAGAGTGGCCAAAATGGCACCCCCCCAATTCATCTGGCTCAAGTGAGTCCAAGATTCGCTCCATGAGACCTTTCTTCCCATGAAGATCAATAGAACCAAGGATGCCACAACCTTGATGAGTAATAACGCGGTTCCCCTCGTATTCATGGGGAGGATCAGGCAAGCCTTGGAGATCGCGCTTCGATCGCCACATGTACGTAGGGTAAGTTGTTTAAACCAGTCACGACATCTTGTTGAACCCATTCAAAACTCTCAAGCAGCAAGCTACGATATTCTGATTCCTGACGTATGAACTCACCACGGTCTTGCGAGATGAAAAAGCGGCTGAGCTGGTTTTGATGGCGTAAGTAGCATGGCTCAAGAGCCACAAACCTTGCACCCGACTTCATGTTTTTGACGGCCAACCGAATGACAGCTCTCACCTGGTCATCATTCAAATGGTGCAGCAACCCTACACAAAAAACAATATCACTCGGAGCAGGCGGTAGACTCAGAAGATCCTCTCCTGTTGTGGCTACAAAATGATGCATCGGATAACGCTGCTGTGCAGCCTCGATATAATCCTCGCTGATATCATACCCAAAATAAGACTGAACGGGAGGCATCAGATCCAAAAGCGATCCAGTGCCACAACCCGCCTCAAATAACATATCGGTTGGCTTTGGGCGCAAGAGTTCGTGGACAAACCACCTTCGAAGTCGGGCTGCACCGAATATGTATTGGCTTAAATTGTAAGCCCATGAAAATTTCAAAAGAGAGGTCAGGCGCATGAGGGAGTTTCTATAATCTAGAAGCCAGCAGTGTCACGAATGATAAAGGGTGGGCGTTGGCGCGACTCGTCAAAGGTACGCCAAAGATATTCAGCAACAATGCCTAGCATGAGTAGCTGTACACCTGAAAGAAAAAGAATAAGCGTGATGATTGAGGCCCAACCCTGGATGGTCGTGAACCCCATTAGGGCACGTATGACTGTAAATGTACCATAACCAAAACCCAGAAAGGCAAAGCAAAGTCCAAGGTAGGTGACAAGGCGAATTGGGGTGAAGGAGAAGGCTACGAAACTATCGACAACGAGTTTGATCTTCTTTCCCAGAGTCCAGCGTGAGGCACCATGCTGACGCTGACGGCGTTCGTAATGGACGAATGAAGGTGGAAACCCAGACCATAGGATAAGCCCAAAGATAGACGTGTTTTTCTCCCGCATCTCCACAATGGTATCGATAACTTTGCGATCAATCATACAAATGTCTAGACCGCCTGCAGGAATCTGCGGCAAAGCATAACGGCGCATGAGCTGGTAATAAAGTTGGGCAAATAGCTTTTGCGAGAGTGGCTCTTCGCGTTTGATTCGCTGCCCCCAAACGACAGGTGATCCCTCCTTCCATTTTTGTAACATTTCCCGTAATACTGATGGAGGATCCTGTAAGTCAGCGGCGAGGTAAGATGCAACGTCACCAGTGCAATAGGTAAATGCAGCAAGCAGAGCAGCATGACTCCCAAAATTACGCGAAAGACGAACGACTTTGACTCGTGAGTCTTGATTTGCAAGGCCTACCAGAATATTGAAGGTAGAATCATACGAGCCGTCGTCAACGAAGACGAATTCGAGAACGACATCAGTCTCGAGCGTGAATGCTTCATCGACAGCAGGCACCAGTTTCCTGATACTTTCTTCTTCATTAAGGACGGGAATGAGGAGGCTGAGTTTCATCATTTCGGACGAGCTGGATTTCCATACGCTATTGTATCAGCCGCTACATCTTTAACGACGACCGATCCCATACCAAGAAGGGATCTAGTGCCTATATTAAGGCCATCGCGCACTGCAACGCGGGATCCAAGGTAAGTATTGTCACCGATGGTGACGCCTCCCGAAATGCAAACGCCGCTGGCAAGAATGGAGAATGCTCCAACGATAGTGTCATGGGAAACAATGGTTTGCTGTAGGAAAGTGCAATGAGAACCGATACGCGCACGGGCCCCTACGCACACATGAGCAAGCAAAACACAACCAGGATTAAGGATGGCATAACGAGAGACAACAGCCGTTGGATGAATCACTGTAGCCCAGCGATCGGGTGTGACACTTATTCGCTCGATGATACTCGGCTTTTGAAGGTAGCTGCGCGAGCTGCCAATACCGCACACAAAATGTGCCGTTGGAAACTTATTGGCATTTGAAAGAGGCCCTAGGAATGGATGCCCACCGATAAGAGAGTGGGCCACCAATGATGGATCGTCATCCAAGAAACCCATGACATGCATGTTTGCTGATGCCTCAATGGCTTCGGCAATGTCGAGGCAATTTCCATTGACCCCAATAATAATCACAGGCTTGGAAGTCGATTCCATGACAGTCATAGTTGAAAAGCTATTTGACTGAGTGGAGGGCATCGGAAATACGCAATATCTGAGCCTCGGTAAGCTCGGCAAAAATGGGTAGGGAGAGGCAACTTGAGCTGAGCCGCTCAGAGTTCGGGAAATCACCTTTTTTGTAGCCTAGGTCTTTGCAGGCTTGTTGGAGATGGAGCGGCACGGGGTAGTGTAGCCCTGAGTCGATCTGAGCTTCTCCCAGTGCCGTACGGAGTTCATCCCGCTTATCACTTTCGATGACGTAGCAGTGCCAAACGGATTGTGAATCACTAAAGCGTACGGGTAGTTTGACAGGTAGATCCGAAAGGAGTTCCTCGTAGCGGGAGGCAATGGAATTTCGAGCGAGATTCCAGCGGTCAAGGTGCTTGAGCTTTAAGCTGAGCATGGCGGCTTGGAGGGAGTCCATCCTGTAGTTGTAGCCTATTTCATCGTGAAAGTAGCGTTCGCTCTGAGCGTGGTTTCGGAGTTGGCGTGCACGTTCAGCGTATTGCTTGTTATTCGTGACAAGGGCACCGCCTTCACCGAGTGCCCCAAGGTTTTTCCCGGGATAAAAACTGAAACAGGCCATAGTGCCGTGCTGGCCAGCCTTTAAGTTTTGATAAGTGGCTCCGTGAGCCTGCGCTGCGTCCTCAATCACGGGGATCCCGTGGCGCTGAGCAATCTCAAGGATGGGTGCCATCTCCGCCATTTGACCGTAAAGATGTACGGGAATGATTGCCTTGGTGTTGCGTGTGATAGCGGCCTCAAGCTGCTTCGGATCCATGGTGCGCCGCTCTGGGTCGATATCGACAAAAACGGTTTTAGCACCGGCATAATAAACAGCCCATGCGGTGGCGATGAAGGTCATCGGCACGGTGATGACTTCGTCACCAGGACCGATGTCGAGACAACGAAGCGCCAGATGTAAAGCGCTGGTGCCAGTATTGACGCTGACGCATTCTTTGACATCGCACCAGCTGGCAAATTCATTTTCAAAGGACTTCGCAGCTGGGCCTTGAGCATAGGCCGTTGACTCTCCTATTTGATCGAAAACAGTGAGAGCCTCATCGCGAATGACGTTCCATTGTGCACGGAGATCGAGAAGCGGAATGCGTTCGGATATAGTAGGCGCAACGGTTTCTGTAGGGAGTGTCGTTGAGCTTGCGATCGTATTCATGAATTAGGATTGAATGGCTTTGTGAAGGGATGTGATGACTCGGTCCTGCTCGGCATCAGTCATCTGGGGGTAAAGAGGGAGGATAATGGTGTGGTCCTGTGCGTGCTCGGAGGCTCGGAGGTTATGCCGCAACGGTAGATCTGCACAAGCCTCTTCGCGATGGGAGCACATCACCCCTCGACGCGTGGCAATACCATCGTCTAACATGGTTTGCATGATGGATTGTTGGTTTTGCTCAGGCGAGATTTGGATGGCATAACTTTGCCAATTACTACGAGCCCAGGAAGGCTGATGAGGGAGCGTCACTCCTTGTAACTCGGAGCTGTATCGAGCCGCGATTTCCCGGCGGCGCTCAAGGATGCTCGGGAGGCGCTTTAGTTGCTCCCGGCCCATGGCTGCTTGAACGTCGGTCATTCGGTAGTTGAATCCAGGAATCGGGTAAGCCTCAAACATGACGGACTTCGAATTGTGGCGCGCTTTATCACTGATACTCATGCCGTGCTGGCGGAGGAGGCGGAGTTTGGCATCCCATTCCGCATTAGCGGTGGTGATCATGCCTCCATCTCCCGTGGTGATTACTTTCCGTGGGTGTAGTGAAAAGCAAGCAATGTCAGCATGCGGCGGTCCGATGGTTTTCCATTGTCCATCAGTGAGAATCTCGCTACCGATCGCGCAAGCAGCGTCTTCGATGAGGATGAGGTTGTATAAGGTCGCAATTTTTTTCAGAGCGACGATGTCGCAAGGCATCCCGAGCTGATGGACGGCGAGAATGGCCTTAGTTTTTGGCGTGATAGCCTCAATGACACGTTCGGGTGAAATGTTAAATGTCGCCGCATCGATATCGACCATGATGGGTATGGCACAGGCATTCCGCACGGCATTCACCGTTGCAATGTAGCTATGACTTACGGTGATGACTTCATCGCCAGCTTGGACGCCTGCCACTAAAAGTGCGAGATGGAGGCCCGTCGTGCAATTGGAAACGGCACAAGCATAAGGCGCCCCCACATAAGCCGCCCACTCATGCTCAAAGGCCTCGACCTCGGGGCCTTGAGTTACCCAACCAGAAAGAATGGCGCGGCGTGTTGCTGCGGCTTCCTCTTCTCCGAGCAAGGGTTTGGCGACGGGGATCTTAATCATGCAGAGACTTCCCAGTTTTTCACGATTTCTGTGCGCAGCATCTCTTCAGGGCTGTTATCTTGGGATCGATACCAAGCGAGAAGCTGAGTTAGTCCATCCCGCAATGTAACGCGAGGCTCAAAGCCAATGAGACGATGAGCTTTGGAAGTATCCGAGTAAAGCCGAAGAACATCTCCTGGGCGATCCGCCTCATGGATGATGAGAGCATCAGGGAGACCTGTCACGCAGCGGACCTCGTCGGCTAACTCGCGAATGGCAATCTCAAATCCACTGCCGATGTTGATTGTTTCACCAACAGTGTTTTCAGAAAGGCCAGCCTCTAAAATACCACGTGCGGTATCGCTGACGAATGTGAAGTCACGTGTCTGAGAGCCGTCACCAAAGATGACCATGGGCTTTCCTGCGAGTGTGCGCAGGAGGAATTTGGGGATCACCTCACCGCTGTCACCCTCATGATGGCTCCGCGGTCCGTAACTATTAAATGGACGAATGACGACGGTGGCATAGTCATAAGTGCGATGAAAAGCCCGTGTGTAGCATTCACCTGCCAATTTGGCCGCGCCATAAACTGTCATCGGAAACGTAGGGTGCTCCTCGGGCTGAGGCACGCTTTGCGCAGTGCCATAAACCTCCGAACTGGAAACATAGACAAAACGGGGAACGTTAGCTTCACGAGCGAGCCGCAACAGGTTCAGTGTCGCAGTGGCATTGACCTCGTGGCTTTCCATAGGTGAATGAATGGAGTGTCTCACTCCTAGGCAAGCGAGGTGGAAAACTCCATCGCAACCAGCGAGGAGTATCTGCATAGCCTCGAGATCTCGAATATCTGTCACATGAAGCACACAGTTTGGCGAGAGGATTTCTGCCACGTTTTCGCGGTGTCCATTTGCGAGATTATCGACGATGCGAACAGAGGCATCTGCGGCCTTCAGCTGACGGCATAACTCAGATCCAATGAAGCCAGCGCCACCGGTGACAAGATAGGTTTTTCCTTTGAGATTCATAGACGGGAGATGGTTACAGGCTCACCACGGCGGCGCATTGATTCAGTGGCAGCTTCGAGGATACGCACCACTCGGAGGCCGGACTGACCATCGGTCAAAGGCGTGCGATTGTTGACAATACAATCAATGAAATGAGCTGAGTTGCATTTTAGAGCCTCACCCGGTGCAATATGGGGTGCATGCATATCGCCCATGCGATAATCAATTTTTTGTCGGATGGCGTTTTCTTCCCCAATATCGTGAAGATTGGCACCGCGATCGTAGATTTTAAGCTTTTCACTCGGCTCGAGATCATCGTAGACGACCATTTGCTTGTCTCCACCAATGATCGTGCGGCGGATCTTTACTGGCGAGAGCCAGTTGAGATGCAGATGGGCAATGAGGTTACTCTTGAAAAAACAAGTGAGGTAAGCGATATCTTCATGCTGGCCAGCGAGATGGGCATGCCCAGTTGCAGAAACAGAAACAGGTTCTTGCCCAAGTGCAAAATCCATGATTGCCAAGTCATGAACAGCAAGATCCCAGAGCACATTTACATCCGTCTGAAATAGCCCAAGGTTAATACGGACGCTGTCGTAATAGAGAAGATTCCCAAGTTCACCGGCATCAATCAAGTCTTTGATTTTTTGTACCGCTGGGGTGTACGCAAATGTGTGGTCCACCATCAAAACAAGTTTCTTGCTCTCCGCCAAAAGCACGAGCTCTTCGGCGTGCGCGACATTTGAGGTTATAGGCTTCTCAACAAGCACATGCTTGCCAGCCTCTAAAGCAAGACGAGCCAATTTGTAGTGGCTGGACACCGGAGTGGCAATAGCCACAGCATCCACATCTGGTCGTTTTAACAAATCAAGGTAATCAGCCGTTAAAAAGACATCTTTGTATTGAAGAGAAAACTTGGCTAGCTTTGCTGTGTCAAGATCACAAATGGCAGACAGGCGAGCCCCTGGTGTATTGGAAAAATTACGAATTAGGTTTGGCCCCCAATACCCACAACCTACAACGGCAACGTTAATCATTAAAAAATAAAGAATTTAAATTTTTCCACCAAGGTGTTGTCTATAATCTAGGCTTGGTGAACATGTCTCAGGAAGCGGGCTGGAACACCAGCAACTACAGCGTCCGCTGCAACATCATGCGTTACAACGGCACCGGCCCCTATTATGGCGCGCTGACCGATACAAACACCGCACAGAATAACTGCACCACTTCCTAAAGATGCTCCCTTTTGTATAGTTGTTGGCACGACCGTCCAATCCTCCGGAGTTTGTAATTTGCCTGTCGAAGTCGCTCTTGGTTCGGGATCGTTGATAAACATGACTCCATGCCCAATAAATACTTCATCTTCAATGGTGACTCCCTCACAAATAAAAGTATGGGAGGAAATCTTGCAACGACTGCCAATTTTTACACTTTTTTGAATCTCGACAAACGCACCAATTTTGGTTTCCGATCCAATTTCGCAGCCATAAAGATTAACAAGATCGGGATGAAAAATTTTCACATCTTTCCCAAGATTAACATCTAAAGTAATTGGCATTAAAGATGCTAAACTTTCAATTTAAATGTGTCAATGGCGTATCGACCATTAAATGCAAAAGCCAAGCTGCATTTATCCATGAAATCCATCTTGATTGTATTTTCAATTCACCCACCCATTCATAATGGATGAATTCAAACAAGCGGCAGGCATGCAATTTGTTTACTTTTTGAATTGAGTGCGAATTTCAGGATTATCAGTCAAAATGGAGTGAATTTCATTCATCATTGCCTGCGTGGAAATAAGAGCTGAAGTCGCAGGCCGGACCTCGGAGAGACGATACGCACTAAGAACTCGGTGTTTGGATGTTGGCCAATGCCATTTCACTTCATAAACTGGCCCGAATAGAGTGATGGCGGGCACTTTAAAGGCCTGCGCTAAATGGGATGCCGAACCATCCACACACAATACCAAGCTTGCTCTACTGATGGCATAAAGATATTGTTGGAGGGATGTTCTGCCAGCTAATGACACAATTGGCCTTTGACTTAAATCGGCGATCTCCTCGCAATGCTTTTTTTCTGACTCAGTCCCACCCCCCGTCATAACCCACGAAATTTGGTTTTGATTGAAGCTAGTGTTGATTATTTTGGCCCACGAATCCGTCAACCAAAACTTCGAAGGCCAGGCTGCGGTTGGGTTGATTAGGATGTAAGGTTCATGAGGCAGGTCTGGATGCCGCCAATCATCTAGTGGAAGGTTCAGTTGAGAACTCTCAAACTCGTCTGCATTTCCACCTAAAGCCCTCCAAAAATAGTGACCCCAGTATTCTTCCAAAATGGGATCAACTTGAATTGTGCTAAAGATCAGGTCATACCACCAGCGAATTTGTTTTTTTTGGTTAGCCAGTAGATTTTTACGCTGGCTCTTGACGAACAAAGTACGTTTCACCGCGCGTGAGCTCCAACTGGTTGTCCAGCTTTCATGAAAACATTCTTTCAAATCAGGTCCCCAAACTGCATGAGGCATAAGTTCCACAAGGGGCCTGAATGCTTCATTAACAAATAGTGCAGTTGGCAGCCCGCTCTTAGCTGATAATAAACGTGTAAGCGGCTCAAGAAGTGTCACATCACCAAGCTGTTTGTCACTAATTATAGCGCTACGATTCATTTTAAAAAATGGACTTTAACTGAATTATAGTCCGCAATTCGTGGCGTATTGTTGCACTGCTTGCAGGATTGTAATTTGGGATTCTCCATAATAGGCATTTAAGAAATCCAACTGTCTATCAATTTGTTGTTTACGGTAAAGGGTGTCTTCAAGATTGCGTTTCACAAGTTGAGAAAGCCCCTCCACTGTCGATGAATATTGATAGACCCCCATCTTACCCATGGTGATAAAAGCAAGCATTTTAGAATTTAACGGGGTTAAAGATACTACTGGCACCCGTAACGCAAAGGCTTCAAAAACTGCGTATGATTCAATATTTATCATTAAACCAACATCTGTTTTCAGATAGTCTGAAAGTTTCTCTTCGGGCTTTAAGACCATGATATTTCGAGGCAAATCTAGTTCACGAAGCATGAGCTCTTTTGTCCAATGCTGAAGATGATGAAAGCCAGTATAATGCCATCTCATTTCTGGACGTTCTCTTAATGGATGCGGCTTAATTAAAAAGTTGCAGTCAGGCATGCTTTTAGCGACTTCAACAAAAATAGCAAATGCCCAAGCGCTTAAAATAGGCCGAGAAGAGACCAGATTCCCGCAATAATAGGTATCTGCTAAAATGATGGTTTTTTTTGGTCTAACCATATCTTCATTTTGTGATGGAAAACGACGATGTGATTTTACCATAACCAACTTTTTTTCACACATGCCGGCCTCTTTAGCTAACTCTAAGCGAGAAATGTCATCACATAATCCCAGGTCTGGCTCAAAAGAAAGTTCAGCATTAATAGCATCGTCCAATGTATAGGCAGCCACCTTGATGTTTAACCTGCGCGCTGCGAGCGCCCACATGAGAGGGCTTCGTCCATGCATTGCCCCAACGAGGACTAGCTTAGGCGGCAGTGACTTCAAATACTCCGTTGCCTGAATAAGCATGACTGCAAAATGAGGGTAAACATTTGTGCAGTACCAGTCGCAAAGCTCTTTTAGAATCAAATGTTGTGATGAGCTTCCCGCTATTGGGTGAGTTTTAAGCCATTCAATCCACCATAGCTCTGACCAATGGATGTACTTTTGCTGAAGCAACTCCATTTTTTTCGTGTCAGGATTGTCCCACTTTGGTGCGGAGCGCCAAGATGAGTTTTCTGAGCTGGCTCCCAAAATGTTCTCCACAGCCGGATCTGCACACAAAAAGTATCCTTCTTTATCAGCAATAGACAAAGGCTTGTTAATCCTTAGGTTCTGATTCCGAAGAGTTTTTTCATTACGCTTGATCTGCCAGCGCTGAAAACGACGCTTAATCTGCCAGAAGAAAGGGGGCCTGCTGCGATCTAAAGAAAGCACCTGAATTGGTAAATTGTGAAACTCCGCGATTTGTTTCCATGCTTTGACACTAACTCCTGAACCAACACTCACGATAATTTTCTCTATCGGCTCCTCTTCTAGCACTTGCCTAGCTTGATAGAGATTAACAAAATGTGACACCAACATTTGTCTCCCCGTAATCCCGAGACAGGCTTTGCGGAATTCATAACTAGTCTCCAATCCCTCAATTTTTACAGTTTCATCCAAAAAATCGACCAGCAATTTATCGACTTGCGATTGCATGGTTGTTGAAAATTCAACATCCCAAAAAATGGGACCCGACAGCACTTTGGGTCCGAGTTTTTTAAGTCGTTTGGGTAAAATAGCATCCACTTCAATCACTACGGATGAAGACCAATCTGATACCTCCTTCTCTACTCGCTGACGTGCTAGGCTACCGTAAATGATCAGTGTTTTAGCCATAATTTATTATTTCCCAGACAAGGGATCAAAACGAGTAAATAAAGCGTTTTTGTAGCGGCCAGCGGGGCGCTCCATTTTCAAGCTGAAGCCCAACTCAAGTAAGCGCCCACAAAAAGTCTCCCATGTTCCCTGAAAACCATGCCATTCGATGAGGAGTGCCCGTGCTTGTTTCAACTCCTCTCCCCAATCACGAATCAACTGCTCTTCGCCGCCTTCAATATCACATTTAATCAAGTCCAGCCCAGCAGGGAAGTTATCTGCCATGAGGGCCTGCAAATCCACGCAGTTCACTTCAATCTGCTGGGCGCGCTTGGTGCGATTGATCGCAGAAGACTCCGCTGAGGCAGTGGCCAGGAAAAAGGAAGCCGATTTCTGTCCTTTCATTCCTAATAGACCATGTACGAACACTGCTGAGATCTTGGCATCAGAAGCTTCCAAAACAGACTTGGCCCGATTGACTGCTTTTTCATTAGCATCAATTAACACCATCTTTGGCAAAGGCTGCCCTCTCTCTTTCACTATAGATCGATTTAGCATTAAAATTGAAAAATAACCACTGTTGCATCCAAGATCCAATACAGTCTGGGGCAAAGGGAGGAGATCCAAGAAATCATCATACTCCTGCTGAATGAAAATTTCTTGAAAGGTCGCCATCTCATGTCGATCAGACACTGGCACAGTTATCCCAGAGCGTAGTTTAAACTGCATGTCAGACCATGTAAAAAAACGCCACATCAGTGACTTAGCGAGTCGGCGGAAACTAAAGTTGATTTTCATGATTGTGATTTTGGCAGTGATTCATCATATCAAGATTCAGGAAACTTGAGGATGGCTTTCAATGAAATGGATCTGAAATAGCGCAACCGACTTTCCGGGCCATTATGGGTGGCGAACGCGTAGTTCATTTAGCTGGGAGAGACTTATTTGCAGAAAGAGCAATTGCAGAAGCTGCTCAGCATAGTGACGCTTACCAGCGCGGTAGAGCCTGAGTAACTCGGCGGAAGCAGTGCTGACTATCTGACCTTGGCTTAATTCTTGGAGGCGTTTTGGCATTGGGTCGAGTCGCGAGGCCAAATCTAATTCCAACCAAGTATTGAGCGGAGGATTAAAACCTTTTTTCTTAGCTTCAAAAAGATGAAGCGACTCCAGTTTTGGCATTGCAGCTTTAAAAAGCTGTTTAGCTGGACGAGTGAAACGTTGGGCATCAGGCATCCTTGAGACTAGCGAGACCCATTCATGATCTAAAAGGGGCGCTCGTAGTTCTAACCCATGAGCCATGGTGCATAGATCGCTTTTTCGGAGAATGTATTCGGGCAAATAATTGAGGCGATCTATCTCTAAAAGCTCTTTGAGTGGATTAGCGCTGTTCAGTGTATCCATGCCGCGCCAGTGCACGGCTTGATACTGTTTAAGCTTTGGCTGCAAGGCCGCACGCTGTGAAGGGGTGAACCCCGAAAAGCGTAGGCTGTATGCCTGACGCCAGTCCAAGCGAGCTTCATCAAGTAGCTTACTGAATTTGCTGCCGCTAATTTGCCCACTTTGTGGTCGACTGTGCGCTCCCGGAAACCAGCGCCGCCAGGAGTTGCGTTGATGCTTCGCAAATCGTTTGTACCCAGCTAGTAGCTCATCACCGCCATCTCCGCCGAGAACTACTTTAACCTGCTGAGTGGTGGCTTGTGAAAGATACCAAGTCGGTAGGCTGGAGGGATCCGCAAAGGGTTCATCCAAGTCAGCGATAATCTGATCTATATCACCACCAATATTCATCGTTATAGGGATGATATTCTTTTGAAAACCTAAAGTATCTGCGATTTTGGACGCTAGCACAGATTCATCCATCGCAGGTTGATCAAAGGAAGCTGTGAAACTATTCACGCTGGGATATCCTTGCTCTACAAGTCTGGAGGCGATGGTAGAGGAGTCGATTCCTGATGAGAGAAATATGCCGAGTGGGCGATCTGCAACAGTTCTAATTCTAATCGCGGTGTCCAGTGTGCCAAGCCATTCATCTTCAGGAATTGGCTGTGCTGAGACATCCTGTGGTGGCTGCCAGTAGCACTGCGTCTGGACTTGCCTTGTGCCTAGATCATAACTCAACCAATGGGCATTAGGCAGTCGCTGGATATTTTTAAAAATGGTCTGTGGTGCCGGGATGTAACGATGCGCCAGATAAGCATCTATACCTGCGGGGTTCCAGTCACGCTGGTCGCGCAGCAAAAAAGGTAAAACAGATCGCACGGTACTACCAAAAGCGAACTCGCCGTCAAGGTGGCTGTAAACGATGGGTTTTAGCCCCATTCGATCTCGGACGAGCCAGAACTTTTGCGTGCGTAAATCCAAGATAGCGATAGCGAACATACCGCGCAGACGTGTCAGCATGTTGATTCCCCAGTGCTGGTAAGCATGAAGGATAAATTCAGTGTCTGAGCGGGTCTTAAAAACGGCACCTTGGGATTTTAATTCTTCGGCGTGCTGCGACCAGTCATAGACCTCACCATTGTAACAAATCCAGACCTGGCCATCATTGCTAACCATCGGCTGATCAGAGATGGGGCGTGGGTCGATGATAGATAAACGTGCGTGAATCAGTGCTTTGGAGGCTGAAAACTCTGATCTTGAGCCGTCTTGCCTCCAGCGCACACTATGCATTGAGTCAGGACCACGATTTTTGAGCGCATCCATCATGGCAGCGATTGTTTCAGGTCCTCTTTCCTGTTGAGAGAAAAATCCGGCAATACCACACATAATGTTTAGTTGTTAGGTCTGTGTATCAAATCGAAGGTAGATCAAGTTTTAACTTTTCGGTAATGGCATTCAAATGCGCAGCCCCAGAAAAAAGTGTTTGGGCACGTTGTTGCAGAGCCGCAGTCTCGGACAAGAGAAGATCTGGATCTGCTAGGAGGAAGGTCATTTTTTCCACCAACTGGTTAGGCTTAAAGTCATCACTCACAAATAGCTTTTGATGTGGACCAAAAATATCTTCCGCCCCTTCGCAGGGATACATAAAACAGGGTCTACCAGCCAAAAGTGACTCCATGACAGATCCCGGCAATGCCTCACGCAAGCTTGTTAAAAGACAGATGGGATTGAGTTCAAAGAGCGTTTGTATGTCAGCAAAGTTTCCTAACATGATGACTCGATCTTGGAGTTTCGTCTCGTGAATAACTGCTTGCATTGCCGGCTCATATTCGGGTTCGCAATCTCCCGCAATGATCAGGCCATATTCAGTGTGGCCAGCATCCAAAAGCGCACGAAGAACACGAACGGCATCCGTTTGCTTTTTTCTAGGCTGCACTCTGCCGATCACAAGTAGCCAACGCCTCACGCCAGCGTCTGATTTTGAAAGATGTTTGTCTAGCTCGGCAGCAGAATCTTTGCGTTTAGGCGGTAAAAAAACAGCATCTAAAAAAACATGAGTCTTAGCTGCCATCGCAGAATTTGACTTCAAGCCTTGAGCAATCTTTGATGATGAGGGAAGAATCAGATCCTGCTCTTGAAGCCGATACTTCACGCCCTTTTTTGCATCTGCAATTCCGTCCCGCAAAATAGCTGCAGATCGTGCTTTGAGCATCCTGGCCAAGGCTGCAGCATGCGGAGCCCACCACATTTCATTACTGATGACCCAAGAGGCCTCTGCAAATGGCAACTCTTTAGCCAGAGATTTAATAGCAGATCCAAATTGTATTCTTTCTCGCCATTTACGCCATTCTGGCAGTGGGTGCAGTGTCAATGGCACACCCATTGACATACATCGCTCTGTGAATTCCCCCTGCTCGGAACAGACCACATGCAGCCTAACATCGGTTCCCGCTTGAAGTGTGTGCAGTGTGTCTAGGAGGCGATTGATAGCGCCGCCTCGAACGGCTGTTTTCTGAATGAATACGAGTGTTTGATTCATTGTTTCAGTTAGAGGCCTTGCTTCCTGCGTCTTGAATGATTGTGAAGGAAATCACGGGGATATCTTTGTGAAAAGTGGCTCGAAAAGTGGCGCTAACCTCAAGGCACCCTCAATGGATAAATGATGCCCCACGTCACCATACAAACAAATATCATCATCGACTACAAGGTGTCTGCCATTGTCATTCAGAAGCAAGGGGGCGGGATCAATTACGGTTGCGCCAGATTTAACTAACTCACTTGTGAATGAATCCATCACAGCAGTTGCCTTACGATGGTCAACTGAGGTTGAGGCGACAAGCTGTGGATCAGGAAAGAAAGCGGGCAATACCGCATGTAAGGCCAGAGCACGAGGGACGATCATCTCGTGGTTTGGCACATCTTTCAGTATCCAAACCTTTGCTCCTGCTAGGCTGAATTCACGGATTGTTTCCTTCAAAGCAGCCAGACACTTTGGTGTGCTCCATTGAGTGTATCTCTGCCAATAACCGACCAGTATCACATGAGGAATTTTTTGATTTTTTACCAATTTCAAAATGGCCTGTCCCCACAAAGGCGTTTTATCAAACAATCCGTTCGTGCTTGGCTGTACAAAGCCAAGAAGGGGGGGGGTGGAGCTGTAAGATGTTAAGTAGCCGCGAAGGCCTCTTTCTTTACATAGCGCCTCAAGAGCTGGCGAGATACACATGGCATGGCTATCCCCCCAAACTAATACGTGAACAGGTGCGCCAGGAAGCTGGCTCCCAAAAGAAGGTGGATCCTGTCTTAAGGTGGCATCCAGATTATTTGCCTTGCCTTGTTCATCGACTCCCATCCGCTTAACTGCACCAGCGAATTTGAGAGCTTTCTGCGGCCACCGTTCTGGCATCCCCTGTAGGGAAAGCACAAGCCAGCCCAATCCAAGAAGAACTGCAAACAAGGTTAAAGCCGCCACGAAAACAAAATTGCGATGAGGAAATACACCTCCGCGCTTTCTAAACGGTGTCTCAATCCAACGCCAAGAAGCATAGGCCAATCCTAAAGCCAAAAGCACCAGCGTGAGTCGCATCAAGTGCGAGGTGGTTTTACTGAAACTAACGTCCAAATACTCCCAATAAGCCAAAAAGGGCCAATGCCACAAATAGAGTGAATAAGAAATCAACCCAAGACCGACTAGCACACGAGATTCCAACACAATCCTCAACCAATACCTTGGAGGTAGTGGCTGAGTGGAACCTTGCGCCCAAATGAGAAAAGCCGCCCCAAGACAAGAAGGCAATGCAAGCAAACCAGGGAACGGCATCGAGTCCCTGAGTTGAAAAGCAGAAACTAAAATCATGATGACACCCACAATAGAAGCAGCTTTACAATACTTGGCAGGTGCCGCAAGCCAGCGGCTGGGAAAGCAGGCTAGAGTAGCACCCAACAAAAGCTCCCAAGCTCTGCTAGGAAGCAAATAAAAAGCCGAAGTCGGATCCCGACTAACCATCACGACACTAAAGACGAAACTAAGTAGCATTAGCGCAAAGAAAACCTTCAAAAAAACGTGACGTAGAAAAGGCTGCCTTTTTTTTCTTGAAGACCACTTCATGATGATCCAGCAAAGGAATGGAAAGACCAAATAGAACTGCTCTTCAACCGCCAAGGACCAGGTATGCAGTAAAGGCTTTTGATCAGACGCTGCCGCAAAATAACCTGAGTCATTCCAAAAATAAAAATTCGAAACCATCAGGGCATGAGCGATTACTGAGCGCCCGAGCCCCATGAAATCATCCGGCAAAAGGACGATACTAGCTAGCCCGACCGTTGCCACAGTCATCACTACAGACGCTGGCACGATACGCCTGATACGCCGCTCCCAAAAAGCAGCAAAGCTGAAGGACTGGGCCTCCATTTCACGCACTATGATTCCCGTAATAAGGTAGCCAGAAATGACAAAAAAAACGTCAACGCCTATAAAGCCACCGCGAACAGAGCCTGTCGCATGAAAAAGAACAACCAGCAGGACTGCAAGCCCACGCAAACCGTCAATATCTCGGCGATAGGTGTGGGATGTGCTTTCAGACATAATACCTGATGACATTTCGCATCAATACTTGCAAGAACTATGCCAGAGGATCATGCCCCTCGGAGCTTCGAGACATCGTAAAGACTGAGAATGGACTTCATGACTTCATCACGGCGGCCTTCTTTCAGAGCGGCGAAGGTGGTGTGGTTGCCTTCGCTGAATTTGAAGTGGCCACTGCGGGTACGGCGCAGATCGGTGAGGTGGGCACCACAGCCTAATTTTTGGCCGATGTCATGAGCATAGGTACGGACGTAGAAGCCTTTGCTGCATACGACACGGAAATCGATATCAGGCACGGCAGTCTTGGTGATCTGATAATCGTAAACACGCACAAAACGCGGCTCTCGCTCCACGACCTGACCTTTACGGGCTAGCTTATACAGCGGCACTCCATTGATTTTAATGGCACTAACCATGGGGGGCATTTGATAGAAGTCCCCTTTGTAACCATCAAAGGCGGCCTTGATTTCTTCGTCTGTAAGCTCGGGCACAGGCTTTTCTTCGAGGATTTCACCTTCGCGATCTTGGGTGCTGGTAGTCGCACCTAACTTCAGGCTGCCGGTATATTCCTTATCCTCACTCATGAGCAGGTCTTGCAGCTTGGTGCCGGAACCGAGCACAAGAATGAGCATTCCAGTTGCCATCGGATCGAGCGTGCCGCAGTGGCCAATTTTTTTCATGTTTAGACAACGGCGGGCGACTGCTACCACATCATGGGAGGTCATGTCGGGGCCTTTATCAACGAGTAGGACGCCATTAAGCGAGTCTTCTGACTTCATGTTCGAGAGCTTTTAAATAAGTATCTGCGGCCTGCACGATCGGCCCTTTCATGCGTGCACCTGCGGCTAATCGATGTCCACCGCCACCAAATTGAGCGCAAACAGCAGAAACATCAAGACGGCTGTCTTTCGAGCGTGAAGAGACGCGGATCTTGCCATCTGGCAATTCTTCAAAAATGACAGCACTAATGACCGTGTCGATCATCCGCAATGTATCAATCAGTCCTTCAGTATCGCCTGGCTCTGTGTGAGCTTCAGACATCAGAGCTTGAGTTAAATTCCAACTCACGATCTTTCCATCTGCACGATAGGTCATCTCATTGAGCATGGCGCGCATGAGGATCAGTCGCCGTGTTGGATACGTTTGATACAGGAGCTGAGCTAAGCGGGATGTGTCTAGGCCCGCACGCATCATTTCAGCTGCTATCTCATGGGTGCGTGCTGTGGTGGATGAATACTGAAAGGAGCCTGTGTCCGTGCTGATCGCCGTAAACAGATGCTGCATCACCGCGTCGGTGATCGGGAAATCACCTGCACACAGCAATTCGTAAACGATCTGTCCGACAGCCGGCTGTGCGCCGTCGATGTGATTGAGTTGTCCGTAACCAGGATTGGTGGGATGATGATCCACATCGATGAGCAATGGCGCACGCGCAAAGACCGCCACCGTATTTGCTCCTAATCTTTCATGGCTTGCCGTGTCCAAAGCTACGGCGACATCAAGGTCAAAGTCCGCATAGGGAGGCGTTAGTATGGTGATCGCTTCCGGCAGGAAAGCGAGGTTGGCAGGAACTCCATCCTCAAGCAGGGCATAGACCGTTTTACCCATAGCTCTCAGACTTAAAGCCAAGCCCATCACAGAACCTACGGCATCACCATCCGGCCGCACATGAGCAGCAATGGCGATTTTTTGAGCTGCCCGCAAGGCATCAGCAATGTCTTTTAAGGGTGCTAATTGAGGAGGTGTCACGGAAAGTTTTGGCACAAAGCACGGTGATCTAGAGCAGTAAGAAACAAAGATTGCGCGGCTGAGGCGACGAAGAAATCAGCACCCCAAAGCCCACGCCTTTCTATCACCCCATCTTAGCCTCCTCTTCGCCTTCAGGAAGAGGGTCAGCAGGTGGAGGAAGACTGTCGATGGCATTGAGGATTCTCACACCTCGTTCCACGGATTGATCCAGGCGGAAGAAGATTTGTGGGGAGTTCTTCATGACAATCCGCTTGTGAACTTCACGTTGGATGGCCCCACGATTCTTGTTCAGCTTTTCGATAACAAACTCTTTGCTAATGCCGGTGCCGAGCACGCCGATGTAAGCAAAGGATTGCTTTAGATCAGGCGTGGCCTCGACGTCGTGGACGGTGAGGATCACACCATCAAAGCGATAGTGCTTTTCCAAGACGCTGCTTAGCTCTCGCTTCAGCAGCTCGCTGACTCTTTTGATACGCTGGCTCATGATTGTTAGAGGGCTTGAGCAAACTTCTCGAGTTCGTAACACTCGATGATGTCATTCTCCTCGTAATCACTGAAGCCATGGAGCTTGATACCGCACTCCAGACCATTGCGCACTTCGGGAACTTCGTCTTGGAAGCGGCGCAGGGTCTCAATACCGCCATCATAGACGGCTTGGCCATTGCGCAGAACACGAGCCCGTTGTTTGCGATCAATACGGCCATCGATGACCTGTGATCCACCGACGTAGCCTTTGTTGACCTTGAAGACTTGTTTGACCTTGGCGTGGCCGAGCACTTTCTCACGAGTGAGCGGATCGAGCATTCCTGTCATGGCATCCTTCACCTGATCCACAAGTTCGTAGATGATGGAGTAAAGCTTGATCTGAACGCCTTCACGCTTGGCCACTCCGAGCGCCTTATTTTCCACCTTGGTATTAAATCCAATGATGATGGCGTCTGAACCGCTGGCCAACAGAACGTCAGATTCAGTGATCGGACCGACATCACTGTGCAGGATGCGCTGATTGATTTTGTCACTGGTGATCTCACCCAGACATTTGGTGATCGCTTCGACAGAACCCTGCACGTCGGTCTTGATGACCAGCTTGAGGGTTTTCTTGTTGCCTTCGTCGATGCTGGAGAAGAGATGCTCAAGCGTGGAGCGGCGAGTAACGGCGAGCTTCTTTTGGCGATTTTCTTCCAGGCGTTCTTCGCTGAGTTTTTTGACAGAGCGCTCGCTGTCCATAATGACGACTTCATCACCGACGTGTGGCATGTCGCTAAATCCGACGAGCTCGACAGGCATACCTGGCAGCACTTCTTTGATCGGAGCGCCGCGATCATTGATCAAAGCGCGCACCTTGCCCCAATGAGGACCGCAGATGAAGGGCAGGCCAACGCGGAGAGTTCCCTGACGCACGATCACCGTGGCAACAGGGCCTTTACCAGCAACCATGCTGGATTCGATCACCGTTGCACGAGCAGGAGCTTTTGGATCGGCTTTGAGTTCCAGAACTTCGGCCTGGAGGGCCATCGTTTCGAGCAATCCATCGAGGCCGAGACCACTTTTGGCAGAAACTTCCATGCACTCGATCTCACCACCCCATTCCACGGGAGCGAGCCCCATGTCCTGAAGTTGTGACTTCACACGCATCACATTGGCTGAGGCTAAATCACATTTATTGATGGCCACCATCAGCGTCACGTCGGCAGCCTTAGCATGAGCCAGGGCTTCTTTCGTCTGCGGCATGATGCCGTCATCAGCCGCAATGATAAGCACGACGATATCTGTCACATTGGCACCGCGGGCGCGCATTCCAGAGAAAGCAGCGTGACCAGGGGTGTCGATGAAAGTGATTGGGCGTCCTTCATGGAAGACACTGTAAGCACCAATGTGCTGAGTGATTCCGCCGGCCTCGCCGGAGGTGACTTGCGTCTTGCGGATAGCATCCAGAAGAGAGGTCTTACCATGATCAACGTGACCCATGAAAGTAATGATCGGAGCGCGCAGTTGCAGCTTTTCCTGCTCCACTTCTTCCACGACTTGGGCCACTGGCTCGACGATGACTTCCTCGACCTTGTGCACACCAGCACCCTTCTCACGCTTTTCACGCTCGAGTCGGAAGCCGTGTTTCTCACAGACTTTCTCGGCCACTTCGATGTCGATGGCTTTATCCGCATTAGGGACGAAAACTTTAAGCGTAATGAGATCGGCGATGATCTTGAAAGGACGCAGTCCCATCTTTTCAGCCAGCTCTTTAACAATGATTGGCGGCTTGAGATGGATGATCTTTTCACCCGCTTCATTGAGTTCAAATTCAACGGGAGCTTCTTCGACTTTCACCACTGGCGGAACCACCGGCGCAGGAGCAACTTCGACAGGTCCTGGCTCTTTCAAGCGCGAGATCGGAGGCAGTGCGCTAACCGACTTTGCATCGACAGGACGCCTTTTGACCTTTGGCTTATCATCTTCTTCAAAGATATTAAGCGCGGCTTTTTTCGCGTCATCCACTGTTGGCTTTGCAGGCTCAGCAGGGGGTTCTTCCTTGACCACTTTGGGTGCAGGCCGTGCTCCTAGGACAGGCAGTGTGCTGCCCTCTTTGCGTACGCCTCTAACCTTTGGCTTTTCTTCCTCAATCAGTGAGAGCACCTTTTTTGCCGGTTTCTTGGCAGGTGCACTCGCCTCCAGTTCATCGTCAGCTGAGCTGACAGAATTGGTTTCGGCGGATTTCGAGGTAGAGGTGCGGGGTGGCATGAGATAGAGCGGACGGGCGAACGGCGAGTGGGGCTGTCGGATTGAAGTTAAAGTGACTGAAAGCAGAGAGGCTCATAAGCTACTCCGCTGGTGTGTAAGATTGAATTCTTTCGTAAACCTGTTTGGCGAGAATTTCATCACCGCCGAGAGCGTCCACGAGATCATCCAGCTCAGACTGAAGCAGCATCATACGGTCACCAAGACCGCCATTGATCAGCTTACGAGCAGTATCGAGATTGATTCCGAGAGCTTTTTCCAGATCATGGGCCGCATGGTCCATTTGGCCTTCAAAGACTTCAGCAGCGTGTTCATCACGCTCGATCTGCAACTCCATGCCGACAAGGCGGGAGGTGAGGCGAGCGTTCTGACCGCGGCGACCAATGGCCTTGGAGAGGTCTTCTTCACTGACCGTCAGGCGGGCGCTTTTTTGATCAGGCGACACTTGGATCGACATGACTTTGATCGGCTTTAGAGCCTCACGCACGAACTCAGCGGGATCAGCCTTCCAGCGGATGATGTCCACTTTTTCGTTATTGAGCTCACGGACAATGTTCTTCACCCGTGCACCGCGCAGGCCTACGCAGGCACCGACAGGATCGACTTTGTCATCGGCACTGTTGACTGCCAACTTTGTGCGATAACCAGCCTCACGAGAGATGCTGGAAATTTCGACGGTCTGATCACTGATTTCGGTGACTTCGAATTCAAAGAGACGGCGCACAAAATTCACATGAGCACGACTCAGTACGATCTCGGGGCCACGAGCACCTTCGCGCTCCACTGCCTTGACGTAGAAACGCATGCGGTCACCGGGAGTGTAGTCTTCCGTAGAGACACGTTCTTTGGATGGCATGGTTCCTTCAAATTTACCCAAATCCACGATCACGTCTGACTTGTCAAAACGACGGATGACGCCGCTCACGACATCACCAGCGCGATCCTTGAATTCATCATAGAGATTTTCTTTCTCCGCCATGCGCAAACGCTGGAGCATGGTCTGCTTGGCCGTCTGGGCTGCGATACGACCCATGTTCTTTGGCGTGACTTCGATATCGATCTCATCACCGATTTCAGCGGTCTTTTTGAACAGACGCGCCTTCGCTAAAGTGAGTTCCTCCCATGGGTTAGTCACGGTCTCTACAGTCACCAGTTTAGCCCATGCCTTGATCGTCCCCTTGTCAGGGTCAATGACAATGCGCAGTTCACGTGCGGGGCCGATGCTCTTCTTCGAAGCGGCGAGAAGTGCCTGCGAAAGTGCCTCGACCATCTTCGTGCGGTCGATGCCCTTCTCTTTCTCGTAGTAGTCGAATAGTGCTTTAAGTTCGCTGATCATAAAAATGGTAGCCTCTCTAGACGAAAAGAGAGCGGGGCAGGCCCCACTCTCGCCAAAAAACAGAAGTTCGTCCGGGAAAGGAAAGCGGGATACTAGTACACAGAGATGATTCGGCAAGCCAAAATTGAGAGTCGTTTCTAAGCCGAGTTCGGGGAGTTGGCCAAATTCACCCTCCAAAAAATCTCCCCCGGCCCCGAAAAGCCGTCTGAAAACTCTCACTTGCGGGGATTGCCAAGCGCCTGCTTCCCGCTATTCTCGGGCTCCTCATGTCCCTCGAAGCCACTCTCCAGTCCGCTGCTGACGCCGGTCAGCTCCTCAAATCCAGCCACGAAAACATCCTGGCTCTCCTCGCCGCCAGTCCTAATCCCCTTTACCGCGCCAGCATCGAAGAGCTTGCCTCCGCCAGTCAGTGGGATGAACTCAATGACCGCTTCTTCCAAGCCCTGAAATTTGGTACAGGCGGCCTGCGCGGACGCACCGTCGGCAAAATCGTCACCAAGGCAGAGCGCGGTGAAGCTGCTGCCGATCAGCGCCCCGACCATCCCTGCGTCGGCACGAACGCGATGAACTACTACAACGTCGGCCGTGCGACCCGTGGCCTAGTGGCCTATGCCAAGACCTATCGCCAGAATGCTGGCCTCAGTGGCAAGCCAAGCATCGTCTTTGCTCACGACACCCGTCATTTCTCCGCAGAATTCGCGCAGAAATGTGCCCAGATCGCTACCGAAATCGGTGCCGACATTTACCTCTTTGATGGCTGCCGCGCCACCCCTGAGATGTCTTTCGCCGTCCGCCAACTGCGTGCAGACGCTGGCGTCATGCTCACCGCCAGTCATAATCCCGCTCACGATAACGGCTTTAAAGTCAATTTTAACGATGGTGCAGGCATCGTCGAGCCACATGCCACAGGCATCATTAAAGAAGTCAATGCCCTCACCGACGAGTCCTACACTCCCCTGCCCCAGGATCAGCAGGGTAAAATCACCATGCTCGGCGCCGACATGGACGCCCAGTATCTCGAGCGTGTCGAGACCATGATGCTCCAGCCAGAATTGCTCAAAGGAGAAAAAGCCAAGAACCTCAAAATCGTCTTCACCGCCCTCCACGGCACTGGTGGCGTGCTCGTGCCCGTTTTGCTGAAAAAACTCGGCTTCAACTTCTTCACCGTGCCCGAGCAGGACATCCGTGACGGACGCTTCCCCACGGTCAAATCGCCGAATCCAGAAAATGCCCCTGCATTGAAAATGGCCGTCGATCTGGCCAATAAAGAAGGCGCAGACATCGTCATCGGCACCGACCCAGACTGCGACCGCATGGGCGTCGGCGTCCGCAATGACAAGGGAGAAATGGTCCTCCTCACCGGCAATCAGACCGGCTCACTCATGGGTTGGTATCGCCTCAAGACGATGTTTGATCTCGGCTTCCTCAATGACGCCAACAAAAAGAACGCCGTCTTTCTCAAGACCTTCGTCACCAGTCCTATGCAGGACACCATCGCCGCTAAATTTGGCGTGCAGTGCGTGAACACCCTCACCGGCTTCAAGTGGATCAGCTCCAAGCTTGCCAAATACGAAGCCGCGCTCCCCGTAGACATCCTCGCTAAGTATCGCGACCTCTCCGCCGCCGACTCCCGGTCCGCCCGTCTCCAATACAGCAAGTTCCTCGTCTTTGGCGGAGAAGAAAGTTACGGCTACATGGGAGACGACTTCAGCCGTGACAAAGATGGCAATGGAGCCGTCGTCATGTTCGCTGAACTCGCTGCCTATGCAGCCAGCCAGGACCTCACCATCGTCGGCCTACTGGATCAGATTTATTGTGATGTCGGCTACTTCCTTGAGGTCAATCAAAGCAAAGTCTTTGAAGGTGCCAGCGGAGCCGCCCAAATTGCCAAGCTCGCTGACAGCTACGGCAGCAATCCACCCACAGAGGTCGATGGCAGTGCCGTCACCAAAGTGCGTGACTTCCGCAAGCCCGGCATCTTTGATGAAGAAGGTGATGCCATCTCCACCGAGAAGATGCTCTTCGTCGATCTCGCCGATGGCCGCAGCTTTGCCGTCCGCCCCTCCGGCACCGAGCCGAAGATCAAATACTACATGTTCGCCCGCCAAGTCCCCGCAGCAGGCCAAAAACTCAGCGCCGACGAACTCGCCGCCGCCAAAGTCAAAGTCAGCGCTTCCCTGGAAAGCCTCTGGACCTTCCTGGAAAAAGACATCGACGCCCGCCTTGCCTAACCGTAAGAAGGTTGAACGCGCCAACAATTGAAGGTGGAGAAAGTGTGAGCTATTCACGCTTTCTTTCTCCAATCATACCTGGCTAACCAAAAACTCATGACACTGACCCTCCCGCGCTGGTTCGATCTCCACACGCATTTCCGTCAAGGCCCAGCGGTGGCCTCCTATATTAAAGCTCATCTGGATATGGGCTGCGCGGGAGCCTTGGCAATGCCGAACACGCAACCACCCGTCTCACGAGTTTCAGGCGCAGCACAGGCGGATGGTTGGTCCATTGAAAGCTACTCTGCCGAGCTGCTAGCTGCAGGAGCGCAGACCTTTGAGCAACTCATCGTGCCGCTTTATCTGACGCGGCAGACGACAGCGGCGATGATCCGCGAAGGCGCGGCTTCCGGACTGCTACGCGCCTGCAAATATTACCCGCCGCATGGCACCACGAATTCCGAGCATGGGATGCCCATGGACGACCTCATCGGCGGTGAAGTTTTCCAGGCGATGGAAGAATGCGGTACCATCCTCTGCATTCATGGCGAGCAGCACGCGCTAACTGGACCGGACTATATCGATGCTCAGCACAACGCGGAGACGCGATTCTACACAGAGCGGATGCCACGCCTTCTCGCTGCCCACCCAAAGCTGCGCATTGTTTGTGAGCACATCACCACACGCTCAGCAGCGGAATTTGTGACCGCGGCTCCCGCTCATGTCGCGGCGACGATCACACCGCAGCATCTGCTCTACACTCTGGGGCATTTGATTCAGGGACTAAAATACCATCTCTATTGTCTGCCGATTGTGAAGTTTCAGGACGATCGTGCAGCCCTTCGAGCTGCGGTGACGACCGCCGGCCAGGCTAAGTTTTTCGCCGGAACAGACAGCGCACCCCATACAACTAAAGCAACGGCGTGCGGCTGCGCAGCTGGCTGCTTTACAGGAGGATGTGCTCCACAACTCTATGCCATGGCCTTTGAAGAAGCGGGCGTGGATCTTAGCGGTTCAGATGGGCAGAATCTCTTCGAGCGTTTTCTCTGCCTGAATGGCCCTGCGTTCTATGGTTTCCCAGCTTCAATGCAACGTTTCCAGATGGAGAAGGCCGCCTCTCAAACATCTCTACTTGAAACCCCTGCGGGTCCGATCACGCCACTTCCACTTGGAATGGGCATTCAGCTCAGTTGGCGAGTCCTCGGTTAAGTGTCAAAGTGGGTATGCTCACCACGGAATGCCATTCATCTGCCAGACGTCTGAGGCCAAAGGCTTGAAGCGAGTCGAGAGAGGGACATTTGGAGGCAGCGAGAAGGTCTGATATTCAAAAGCCTCCCGCTCTGAAGTGGTGAGGGGACGGCTGACAGAGACCACAAGGTTGCAGGATTGAGCTAGGCTAAGTCGCGTCAAATCTTCGTCAAAGGCACCTGGGTAGAGCGGCCCTTCACTAAGGATCATGGGGTGTCTGCCGATGCTAAGAGAACGGCGTGTGGTCTCGTCACTCTCAGGTCTGCCACAAACGCTCCATCGCGTGCTGGCGTCAGCGCCATCTCGGCCGGGAAGCAGCAAACAGGCTTGAGTCATGGGACCGGTGATGGTCATAGGTGCAAATTGCACAGTCGTGGCTTCAGGAACGAGCGCTTCAAAAAAGATTTCCTTTGCGGTGTCGTTATCACGAATAACGCGGAAGGCCCACTCCCAGCTGGGAATGAAGCTGACCCGCGCGGATAGACCTGCCTGCATGAATTGACTCTGCCAGGGGAGATCCGTGAGGCTACTATCAGCGGCTAGTAGCAGCCATTCGGGAGATGTTCCGAGCTGCTGGATTGCCTGAGCGATTTCTTGAATTAGGGCGTTTGAATCTGGGCTACCTCCTGCCGTGGCTGCGCGCAGGCGACCTTGTTTGATCTGCCGACCTGTGCTGCTTTGTACGATCCAACTGTATTTGCCGGAGGCGGCATCGCCCTTCATGACGACACTGATCCAGAGACAGTTTGCCAACTCAGAACGCTCACGAAGTTCAGCCGAGATGGACCACAGTTCGATGGCGCTTTTATGCTCCAGCTGCTGCATGAGACGCGGGTCGGCTTGCAGTGCCTGAACGAGTCGAGATGGCGAACGGCTACCATGCAAATGGCGCAAGGCCAGCACACGAAGTTCTGCCGGCAAGCTGCGAGTGAGGGTAACATCCCTATCTAAAAGTGTTTCATGCAGCGTGAAGAGTGTTTCCTCATCCACAATGGCCTCTGTCTCCAGCTTTCCCCAGGCGATGCGCAGTTGCTGAGTGCAAGTCTGCCAGGCGCTGAAATCCCGCAGCACCGGCATACGGCGCTGGGACTGACGCAGTGCTTGGGCATAATGAATGACTTTTTCAGCCGACTCAGGCCACTCGGCCAAGATACGACCAAGGGTGTAAAGGCATTGATACCGATGAGCTAAGCGCGCCGCTGACTGTAGTAGATCATGCTGCTTTTTCAGGGCATAGGACTGCGCCTTTTTACCAACCCAGGCTAGCGCTGCCAAAGGGTGTGTGAGCACGACTCCGCAGGCCTTCAGCTTTTGCCAGTCTGGATCATGATCGACTTCACGCAGCAGCCGAGTTTGAAAAATGTCTTCTTCATCACGGAATAACAGGGCCAATTCTTTAGCTTTATCTGACTGCGGCGGCTCACCAGGGAAAGGCAGATCCTCCAGAGAAACCCGCAGGCTTTTGGGAGCACTCAGGCCGACCTCGGCCAGTGTCCAGGCCGCCACTTTGCAACGTTGCACAAAGGCAGCGGGAGCGCGCTCAGGCAGCAGATGCAGGGCCAGGGCGGTGAGGCGCGCGGATTCTGCATAGAGTCCCGCACAGCGCAGGGTCGAAGCGGCGTTCAGCAGGACTTCCACTTCGATAAGTGGCGTGGCTGTCTGCGACGGACGCGAATCACGCAACAGTTGCCAAGTGCTCATGCACCAAGGTGAAATGTCAGCGAGCTGCTCTGAGGAGACGGCCGGATCATGACAGACGAGATGGACTAACTTGGTAATGACAGCCACGAGCAACCTGAGCGTGACCTTCTGGGAGAGCGGCATCCAGGCTTCTTCTCGCAGGAAATTCAGATCGATGCTGCGTCCGCATTTCCAGTCAGGACGGGCTTTGATCAATAGAGCCTGCAAGTCTTTCATCAGACCGATTGGATCTCCAGCTAAAGCAGCGCGACAGAGCCAGAGACTGAGTGCACTGGAATGCGGGGCTACAGGCAAAGACGGAAGAGAAAGCTTCTCATGCAGCGCTCGCATGACATTTTCCTGCAGCAAGCATTCATCCTCAGCCAAGATAAGGCTGGGCATGAGCGACAAGGCTGCCCCAAAGATCAGCGGTTCCTTTGATTGAAGCGCCGCTAGAGTGATGGCTGCGTTGTTTTGGCGCTTCTCAGGGGGAGAATCAGGACACTGGGTGTGCCGCCAGAGTTGATAGTCCGGGCGTGATCCATGCTTGGCGTCCTGGGCCCGCCAGTAGTCGCGCAGGGCAGGCCTGCTAGGTTTGCCGTTTTGAGCGCTCCGCCACTGCTCGTATTCCTGCACGATCACGAACAAACTCACCGTCATTGCAGGTGGGGATGATCGGCGGGATTGATGACGGTTAGGTGCTGACATGAGGGGGTTTAAAGGCTACTCGGATGTAACCTCAAGGCAAATGTCCATCTGTAAGAACTAATTCAAAAGAGACCTTTAATGGACAGATCCAGATTCCTTTCCACCATGCGCGCCCTTTCATGAAGACATTGGTTCTTATCCCCAGCTATAACACCGGACGCATCCTGCCGCTCACGGTGACTGAAGTGCTGGCGCAATGGCCCGATGTCTGGGTAGTGATGGACGGTAGCACAGATCAAAGTGAGGCACTGTTAGAGCCTCTGCTTGCCGATCATCCAGGACTGCGAGTCATCCAATTACCGCAAAATGGCGGCAAAGGCGCGGCGGTGCTGCATGGCACTAAGCTGGCTCAAGAAGCTGGCTTTACTCACATACTGACCATCGACGCCGATGGCCAGCACCCAGCGGAAGACATTCCACATTTCATTCAATTGGCCACCCAGCATCCCAATGGCGTGATGATGGGCTGTCCGGTTTTTGGTCCAGAAGCTCCACAACTTCGCGTCCAAGGCCGAAAAATTTCAAACGGCTGGGCCAATCTGGAAACCCTGGGATGGGGCATCCCGGATTCACTCTTTGGCATGAGGCTGTATCCCGTGGCCCCTTTATTGAGGGCTTTTCGGGGCACGATCTGGGCACGGCGCTTTGATTATGACACTGAAATAGCCGTGCGTCTGGCCTGGCAAGGCGTGCCTATGATGGAGATACCAACCAAAGTACGCTACCTCACGGCTGAAGAAGGTGGCGTGTCTCAGTTCCGCTACTTCCGCGATAATAGCGTGCTGACTTGGATGCATCTGCGTTTATTGTTTGGCTTTATTTGGCGCATTCCCCTGCTCCTCTTTCGTGGTCGTAATCCTCTGAAGCCATGACAACTCCAGCGCCCACTCCTAAACGAGAAGATTTACATCGGATCGCGGATCTTTGCCCTCAGCGCTGGGTACAGCATTACACGCGCTCCAAATTGAGCAGTGATCCCGTTTATGGCGCTGTCGCTAAGGAGGTGATCGGCACCAGTCAGCCTATCCTAGACATTGGCTGTGGCATTGGACTGCTGGCTCATTACCTGCATGCCTGCGGCCACCTGTTGCCAGTCACGGGCTTTGATTATGATCAAAGAAAAATCGATTCAGCTGTCGCCATGGCTGCCTCTGCTGGGCACACGCATCTGAACTTTGCTGCTGGGGACGCCCGCACTGGGCTGCCTGAGTTCAGTGGTCATGTCGTCATCTTAGACATCTTACAATTCTTTACCGAGCCCGAACAGGACACACTCCTCACCGCAGCTGCTTCCCGTGTTGCCCCAGGGGCCAAACTCATCATCCGCTCTGGGCTTCAGGATGATTCAGGTCGCTTCCGCATCACGGTTCTCGTCGATTATCTGGCCAAAGCCTGTTTATGGATGAAAGCAGCGCCTACACGCTACCCAAACGCCGCCCAGTTCCAGCGTGTACTCACCGCAGCGGGGCTCAAGGTCAGCATCAAGCCCATGTGGGGCGGCACTCCTTTCAATAACTTTTTGATCGTCGGCGAGCGTTAGAAAAACAGATCGAAAATCTATGGGGTGGGAACTGACCGCACCCGATAGCCATTCGAGGATCTCTTTTAATGCTTCAGCAACCACTCGGTGGTGCGAGGATTGAAGTCGGCTAACTGTTCCCAGTGGAAAGCATGACCGGCATCATCATAGAGATGCAAATCAGCGCCTGGGATCGCAGCAGCGACTTCTTCACCCATCCAGCGGGGCGTGAAGGTGTCATTCTTCCCGCCGATGACGAGTGTTGGGCATTTGACGTTTTTCAGCTCGCTGATCGTGTTATGGGTCATCGCCGCGGCGCTTTGAGCTTCCATGGCATGAACGGGCTGCGGGGCTGGATTGGTGGCAGCTTCTTTGAGGCCGCCCTGCATGTTGTTCCAGCAGTCATCGTTATCGAACCAAGGCTTGGTGAAGATCAGCATCTGCACGTAATGCATGAAGTCTTCAGGACGCATGGTGGATTTGCATTTCATCAAATGCTGCCAGGTGTAGAGACCAAAGCGGTCCTGACGTGCCCAAGTGCACATGAGGATCATGCTTGTCACTTTTTCAGGGTGGCGCAGGGCCAATTGCTGAGCGACCACGCTACCAAGTGAGCAACCGACGACACGTGCTTGCTTGATGCCGAGCTGATCCATGAGACCTGCGTAGTCGTCTGCCATCATGGCGGTGGTGTAGGGGCCTTCAGGCTTATCAGTGAGTCCGACACCGCGATTGTCACCGAGGATGCAGCGGAAATGCTTCGACCACTCAGCCGCGTGGGCATCCCAGACGCCGCCAGGCGCGGTGACGCCCATGATGCAGATCAGCGGTTCGCCGCTGCCGCGTTCTTCATAAAACATTTGGATTCCGTTGGTGGTGACGTGAGGCATAAGTGGGGTTCGTTTATTGGGTTAAAATGAAAAGAGCCGCCAGTCCTACCCAAAGCGGAGTGAATTGCCAAGGAAAATGCACGCGCAACTTCAAGTCACTCACCCGGCGGTGGCAGCGGTAATGACGACGAAAGCGGCCCCGTCGGCCCTCGGACTCGTGCGTCGCCGCCGTAGAGGTCAATGGCGCGCTTAGCGATGATGTCGATGATGGCTGGTTGCAGGGTCCGTGCGGCCACGTTTGAAACGGCCACACTGGCCCAAGTCACGGGCGATTTGAATTTCACCACCTGCCACACGGGCAGCAGGCGTTTGTACCATTTCCCCATGGATTGCATCGTTTCGTGCGTGGCAATTTTATGGGTCATTTCCCAGGTCTTAAGCGCTGTGCTGGCGCTGACATCTACCAGCCGACCAATGCTGCGCGTTTGCAGGAAGTCAGCCACATCCAGCGCCGTCAGATGCACGGCACGGGAGAATTGACCCAAGCCAGGAGCCAGCAGTGGCTCGGGGTGCTCTGGATGATAGACGGCAGCAATCTCACGCACCAATTTGGGCACCTCATCCACCAATGGCGGCAGCCATTCGGGATTCAGCCGCTTTTGCCAGCGCAGTCGATTCTTACACTCTTCCACGGCCTTGTTTGCGGCCATGTCTTTTGGATTATTCCCACCATCATGGTAATGCGCTACGGCCTCACGAGCCGCCTTTAAATCCGCCGCAAAACGCAGCCCCGCCCAGATCAACCAAGTTGCCACGCCAACAATGAAGCCAGCTAAAAAGGTAAGGAAGTAGCTCATGGGAGGGGAAGCTGTTTACGGTCGTTTACAGTCGATAACGATGGTTGACGATCGTTTCCCAAACAACTGTAAACAACGGTCAACCATCGCAAACAATCGTAAACCGACTTTCCCCAGCCTACATTTCCAGGAAGTTTTTCAGCAACCGCTTACCATCTTGAGTCAGGATGGACTCAGGGTGGAATTGGACTCCGTGGATCGGCAGTTCCTTGTGGCGCAGGCCCATGATCTCGGACTCGTCATCGTCACAGACGGCGGTGATCTCTAAGCAGTCTGGAAAGGTGTCCCGCTTCACTAACAGCGAGTGATAACGAGTCGCCGTGAAGGGTTCAGGCATGCCTTTGAAGACCGATTGGCCTGTGTGCCGGATTTTGGAAACTTTGCCATGCATGAGCCTACCAGCGCGCACGACATCTCCGCCAAAAACGTGGCCGATACTCTGATGGCCGAGGCAGACACCCAAGATCGGAATGCTTTGACCAAAGGTGCGAATCACGTCACAGCTGATGCCCGCTTCCTTGGGCGTACACGGACCTGGGGAGACACAGATGTGATCGGGCCGCTTTTTGGCGATCTCTTCGAGGGTGATCTGATCATTCCGATGGATCTCCATCTGCGCGCCCATCTCGCCAAAGTATTGGACGAGGTTGTAGGTAAAGGAGTCGTAATTGTCGATGATCAGAAGCATGGCCGTGGAGAATCGTAACGATTGTTTGCCGTAGATGGGCGCTTTTGCAAGGCTTGTTCAGGCCATGACCCGTTCATAAGCTTTCAGCAGCTCCGTCACACTTCTGGACCAACTTAGCTCGCCATGCAGGCGCTGATAACCGATTTCACCCATCCGCTGACGGCTCGGCGCGTCATCCAGCAGACTCAAAATAGCGTCTCCCAGCAAAGCGGCACTGTTTTCCATCACATACAAAGCGGCATCGCCGGCAGAGAAGCGCCCTTCCCTTGTGCCGAACATGACCTGCGCTTTAGAGAATGCCATGTACTCCAGCGTCTTGTTCATCGTGCAGTGGTCATTGTAGTCATTGATCGGATCACAGGCCACGCCCAGATCCATCGTCTGAAGGCCAGTGAAAAGGAATTCATTGCTCACCCGTCCCGGAAGGTCGATGCAGTCCTCTAGGCCTAGCTGCTCCCTCAGGCGCAGAAGCTTAGGATATTCAGGACCACAGCCCATCAGCAGAAACTGCACATCGGATCTGCCGCGTACTTTAACAATATGCTCAGCGGCCTTGATCAGATAATCGACACCATCCGCATTGCCCATCACGCCGATGTAACCCACGAGGTAGCGTTTCCCCTTTTTTAAAGCTGGCTCTGCGGGCACGGTGGTCGGCAGTTGATCCGGTGACGTGCGCACGATGAAGATCTCGTCATCCCTTTTCTGTCCGCGCTTTTTGATCACTTGGAGCACGCTTTGATTCGTCGCCATCACCGCATCCGCCAGGTCTAAAGTACAACGCTCAGCCAGTCGCACCGCCCAATAGAAAAGGCCGCGTTTGCCAAATTTGGCCTCAAACATTTCAGGCCATAAATCATGCATGTCATAGATGACCCGCACTCCAGCCAAGAGTTTAAAAGGCAGCGCCACGAGGAACAACAGGTCGGGGGGATTGCAGAGGTGAATGACATCGAAACCGCCACGTCTCCAGGCCTTCAGAGCACAGCCGAGTTCTCCCCACAGGGCCGTCACATATTCCAAGAAATAACCACGCCATCCGCCCGCCTCACCACTGATCCAGTGGCGGTAAATTTGAATGCCTTCCAGCTTCTCCTCAGGCTGAGTGAAACCGCGCATCTGCGGACAGATTACCGTCACTTCATGCCCCGCATCACGCAAGGCACAGGCCTCCTGCCAGACACGACGGTCCAGCGGCACTGGCAGGTTTTCGACGACGATAAGGACTCGCATTCAGCCATGCATAGGCATGTCCCACTTTTTATGCCGGAGAACCCTGATGAGGGCAAGAGCAGATGTTTAATCCAGCCATGCCGCCATCTCCGCAGGCAGCTGGCAATCCCAAGCTTGTGAAAAATCCGGCGTACTGACCTCCAGCCGATGGGAATGCAGCGCCTGCCGTGAGAAAAACAGCCGCCGCGCCAGATCAGGCGTCCAGCCCGTCTCGATGAAGTCCAGGTAGCAGCGTTCATCCGCCCCGTAGATTTTATCGCCTAAAATAGGGTGCCCCAGATGGGCCAAATGCACGCGGATCTGATGCATCCTACCTGTGATCGGCCGGGCCTCGACCAGCGCCAGCTTACCCGCCAGCGGATGCTCGACCCGGCGCAAGACACGGAAATCCGTCCGGCAGGCTGCACCTGATTCATGCACCCGCTGCTTCACCCAGATCGGAGATTCTTCCACCTCCCCCCTTCTTAAAATAGGGGCCTCTAGGTCCAGCGTCTCCCAGTTTGGCCAGCCGAGCACGATCGCCTGATACTGTTTGTGGATCTGTCGCTCCTGCATGGCTATACCGAAGAGTCGCGCCGCTGCCGCATGCTTGGCCACCAGCACCGTGCCGCTCGTCTCCCGATCCAGGCGATTGATGATGGAAATCTGCCCCCCATTGGCCAGCTCGTAAGCCAGCAGCGCCTTCAGCCCATGCCAAAGCGTCGGCGTCCCATCCGGCGTGCTAGGGTGGATCTGCAAAGGCGCAGGCTTATCCACGACGATAAAATCGTCCGTCTCATCCACCAGAGTGAAAGCCGTATTAACCGCGCGCAGCATCGACCTGCTTTAAAGCCAAGGGCAGTCCGTGCCAAGCATTGTCTCAGCGCCGCAGCGCCTCGTTGCGCTTTGAATCAACGTTTTCCGCACAAATTCAGGCCGACCCTGCAAAAAAGGAACGCCAAACGAGTCTCATTTAGCTCGTTTGGAAAACCAAATGCCCCAGACGAGCGTCATTTGGCTCATTTGAAAAACCAAATGGCCCGGACGAGCCTCATTTAGTCCATTTGAAAATTCAAATGCCTCAGACGAGCGTCGTTTGGTCCATTTGAAAAACCAAATGCCTCAGACGAGCGTCGTTTGGTCCATTTGAAAAACCAAATGCCCCAGACGAGCCTCATTTGGTCCATTTGAAAATAAAATTGGGTCAAAAAAGCACCGTTCAGCCTCTTTTACCCAGGGAAGCGGCCAAAAGCCCGCCCGTTCCCCCACCCAAAAACAGACTCAGCTCCAGGCTCCGTCTGCCCTTGCCTTCCCCACCCTCCACCGCTTTCATGGCGCTCTTCATGGCCGACGACGCAAAACAGACCCTCCACACCCAGCTCTGGAACATCGCCAACACGCTGCGTGGGAAGATGGGGGCGGATGAGTTCCGGGACTACATCCTGGGCTTCATCTTCTACAAATACCTCTCCGAGCGCATTCACCTCTTCGCGGATGAGATCCTGAAACACGACGGCGTCACCTTTGCCGAGCTGGATGAAAAGTCCGCCGAGGGCAAAGAGATGCTGTAGGCCATCGAAAAAGAGGCGGTGGAGCGTCTGGGCTACTTCTTGAAGCCGGCGGAGCTGTTTCACCGCGTGGCGGAGAAAGGGGCGCGGAAGGAGGACAATTTTATTTTGGAGGACCTCGCCGCCATCCTGAAGCACATCGAGTCCAGCACCATGGGGCATGACAGCGAGGAGGACTTCGAGGGGCTGTTTGAGGACCTTGATCTCGGCTCGTCGAAGCTCGGCAAGACCGAGAACCAGAAGAACGAACTCATCGCCAAGGTGCTCGTGCATCTGGACAAGATCGACTTCCGCCTGGCCGATATCGAGGCGGACGTGCTGGGAGATGCCTATGAGTATCTCATCGGCCAGTTTGCCAGTGGTGCGGGGAAGAAGGCCGGGGAGTTCTACACGCCGCAGGAGGTCAGTACCATTTTGGCGAAGATCGTCACTACCGGACGCAAGAGCCTGAAGAGCGTCTATGACCCCACCTGCGGCTCCGGCTCCCTGCTGCTGCGGGTGGCGAAGGAGGTCGAGGACGTGGGCCACTTCTACGGGCAGGAGATGAACCCCACCACCTACAACCTCGCCCGCATGAACATGATCCTGCACGGCGTGCATTATCAGCGCTTCGACCTGCGGAATGAGGACACGCTGGAGCATCCCGCGCCGGAGCATGCCGACCTGCGCTTTGAGGCCATCGTGGCAAATCCGCCCTTCTCCGCGAACTGGTCCGCCAGCGAGGTGTTGAAGGGCGACGACCGCTTCAGCGCTTATGGGAAGCTGGCCCCCTCATCGAAGGCGGACTTCGCCTTTGTGCAGCACATGGTCCACCACCTGGATCACGGGGCCACCATGGCCTGCGTACTGCCGCATGGCGTGCTGTTCCGTGGCGGGGCCGAGGAGCACATCCGCCGCTACCTCATCGACACCTGCAACTACCTCGACGCCGTCATCGGCCTGCCAGCGAACATCTTTTACGGCACCGGCATTCCCACCTGCATCCTCGTGCTGAAAAAAGGCCGCGAGCACCCGGACGACATCTTGTTCATCGATGCCAGCCAGGGCTTTGAAAAGGTGGGGAATCAAAACTACCTCCGCCCCGAGCACATCGAGCGCATCGTCACCACCTACCGGCAGCGCAGCAGCCAGGAAAAGTTCAGCCACGTGGCCGACCTCAGCCAGGTGCAGGAAAACGAGTTCAACCTCAACATCCCCCGCTACGTCGATACCTTCGACGAGGAGGTGCAGATCAATCTCGACGCCGTCGCCACCCAGCTCGCCGAGCTGGAGAAGTCCATGCGCGAGAACGATCAGGCAATCGCCGGGTTCTGCGCGGAGTTGGGAATCAAAGCACCGCTGGCATGAGCACGACGACACCCACCCGCCAGACAGATGATTTCCCACAGATTCAGAGAACCCACAGATTTCTTTTCTCATTCAGTCAATCTGCGGGTTTTCTGAATCTGCGGGACCAACTCCATTTCCAAGCCGCATGAGCACGACCTCAACATCTGCCCAAGTGCCCAAGCTCCGGTTTTCGGGGTTTGAGGGGGAGTGGCATGCAACGACTATCTTTGAAGTTGGGAAAGTAGTCACTGGTGGAACTCCAGATACTACCAACCGGAGCCTCTATGGAGGCGGATTCATGTTCGTTTCGCCGGCTGACATTGGCGATGCCCGCTACGTCAATGCGACGGCTAAAACCCTCACAGAGGCTGGTCACCGAGCAGGTAGAAGAATCCCGAAAGGCAGCATTCTGTTCGTCTGCATAGGATCAACCATCGGAAAAGTTGCTCAAGCGGGTGCGGAATGCACAACCAACCAGCAGATTAACGCTGTTGTTCCGGACAGAAAGAATGACTCCAATTTCCTTGTGTGCGTGCTCGACAAGCAGGCGGCTCAGATTCGTCTGCTTGCGGGCAAACAAGCCGTCCCAATCATCAACAAGAGCACCTTTGCAGCAATCCAGATAACAATCCCCACGCTCCCCGAGCAGCAAAAGATCGCGGCGTTCCTGACGGCGGTGGATGGGCGGATCGAGCAACTGAGCCGGAAGAAAGCCCTGCTGGAGGCCACCAAGAAGGGCGTGATGCAACAGCTCTTCACCCAAACCCTCCGCTTCCAAGACGACCACGGCCACGACTTCCCATATTGGGAGGAGAAGACGCTGGGGGAAGTTGCTAAACTCTCAAAAGGCGCAGGGATTTCCAAGGCAGATATCGAAGAGTCAGGCGCGACACCCTGCATTCGCTACGGCGAACTCTACACTGAATACGCCGAATTGATCAGCGTGGTGAAGTCACGAACCAATTTGCCCGTGAAGGATTTGGTTTTAAGCCGCAAGAACGATGTGATCATTCCGGCTTCGGGAGAGACTCACATCGACATTGCGAGAGCTGCCTGTGTGATGGAAGACGGGGTGGCTTTGGGTGGTGACCTGAACATCATGCGAACCAAACACAACGGGGTCTTCCTCGCTTACTACCTCAATAATGCCTGCAAGCATGCAATCGCGAGTGTGGCTCAGGGAAGCTCGGTGGTTCATCTTTACCCTGATCAACTTCGAAGGTTGGCGCTTCGACTCCCCAGCCTGCCCGAACAAACGAAGATCGCGGGCTTCCTGAGCGCGTTGGACGGGAAGATCGGGGCGGTGGGAGAGCAGATGAGGCAGACGCAGGCCTGGAAGAAGGGGCTGCTGCAGCAGATGTTTGTGTGATGAAGATCTTTCCGCCACCCTTCGCATTAGGTCGCCCCTTCAGGGCTCCGGCGTCTTTGCGCGGCAAACCCAGGGCGTTGCCCTGGGCTGCGATAGGCCGCGCCTTTGGCGCTCAAGAAAGCGCACCAACGGTGCAATCTATAGCAGCGAAGGGCAACGCCCTGGAGATGAGGCAGACGCAGGCCTGGAAGAAGGGGCTGCTGCAACGGATGTTTGTGTGATGAAGACCACTTGAAATCCCAGCTCTTCACCCACAAAGTTGATCCATGAAGACCATCACCGAGCAACTCCAGGATTCGCAATCCGAGCAAACGCTCGATTATCTGGAGCAGCAGATCCCCAGCCTCTCTGCCGCAGCCGTGGATGTGGCCTACTTTCAGGCCCTAGCTAGCGGCCAGACGGTGCTGGTAAGCGGTGAGGGCGGCATTTACCAGGCTCTCCCTGATGGCACCCAAAAGCTGGTAAAGAAGCTGGCGAAACCCCTGAGTGTGCCAGTGGGCACCAAGGTGAAGATCTCCTGAACCATGAGCGTGCCCCGACTGCGCATGTTCGCCGGGCCCAACGGCTCCGGCAAAAGCACAATCAAGAGCGTGGTGCCGTCGAAGCTGCTGGGAGTGTATTTGAACCCGGATGAGATCCAGAAGGAGATCGAGGACCGCGGCTTTCTGGATGTACGGCACTACGGCGTGGAGACGACGCGGGAGGAGATTCTAAACTTCTTTATGAACTCGACCCTGCTGCAAAAAGCAGGCTTGGACGATGAGGCGGCCTGCCTGCGCTTCACGGACGGGAAGCTGGACTTCTTCGAGGTGATCGTGAACGCCTACTTTGCCTCGGTGGCGGCGGATTTCCTGCGGCAGAAGCTGCTGGAGAAGCGGGTTTCCTTTTCCTTTGAGACAGTGATGTCGTCACCGGACAAGGTGGCACTGCTGAAGCAGGCGCAGTCGCTGGGCTACCGAACCTACCTCTACTACATCGCCACCGAAGACCCGGCGATCAACGTGGCGCGTGTGAAGGCCCGGGTGAACCTGGGCGGGCATGATGTGCCGGAAGACAAGATCGTGAGCCGCTATGCGCGGTCGCTGAACCTGCTGCTGGAGGCGGTGAAACGCACCCACCGAGCCTACCTTTTCGACAACTCCCGCCAAGGCACCGAGCACCTCTGGGTGGCGGAAATCACCGACGCCGAGGAACTGGAAGTGAAATGCGATCCTATGCCGCTCTGGTTCCAAAAAGCAGTGTGGGAGAAGATCAACCCGCCTGCCTAAAAAAACGTGATGCAATGCGCCATCTCCCTCACCGAACAAACGAAGATCACGAGCTTCCTGAGTAAGTTGGGCGGTAAGATCGGGGCGGTGGGAGAGCAGATGAGACAGACTAAGGCCTGGAAGAAGGGTTGCTTCAGCCGCAGATGTTTGTGTGAAGCGGCTTGGTCTTGACCTCATCCAGCGAAGCCAGAACCTATCGACAAAAGAATGGGGACAAGAGAATGACTTCTCAGATTCTTCTGTCCCCATTCTCCTGTCGAAGAAATCGCCGTAACCCGCGCCGCCCTCAGCAAGGAGGACTGGATCCACTCAAAGTAAGAGAAAGGTTGGCTCAAGGTTGTCTGATGAGTTGACTAATCGGTTGTCTCATGGTTGTCTCACGACATGGCCTATCAGCCTCAATTTTCGATCTCACCAGAGCTGCTCTCCCTCGTAGAGGAGATCATCGTGCTGAGGGAACGCATCTTGGCGGCTTCCGTGGGGCTTTCCTGGATTCCCGCGCTACAAAAGGACACTCGCACCCGGAACGGTCATGCGTCCACGGCGATCGAGGGCAATCCATTAACGCTCGAAGAGGTCCGCGCTCTGGAGGAAGGGCGGACTGTGGTGTCACCCGCGCCGCGCTTTCAGCGGGAAGTGACAAATTACTTTGCCGGACTGCGCTATGTCGAAAAGACGGCTTTGATCAAAAAAGTGCGGCATGAGCACCTCTTTGAGCTGCATCGGCTGCTGGCAGGCGAGGTGATGGACCAGGGCACTGCGGGGGCCTACCGCACAATCGGTGTACGGGTGGGGAATCATTTCCCGCCGCACCCGAATGACGTTTCACCGCTGATGTTCGAGCTACTGGAGTGGTGGAATACCCAGGCCACGCAGCTTTCCCCCATCCTGAGTTCGGCGATCCTGCACTACCGTTTTGAAGACATCCATCCCTTTGCGGATGGGAACGGGCGCACGGGCCGTGCCCTAGCGCTGTGGGAGCTCTACCGGCGCGGCTTTGACTCCCATCACATTTTCTCCGTGGATGAATACTACTGGGAGGATCGCCCGGCCTACTATGCGGCTCTGGAGCAGGTGCGGCTGGCAGGCGAAGACCTTTCCCGCTGGCTGGAGTATTCGGCCACGGGGCTGAAACAAACCCTGGAGCGTGTGTGGCTGCGGGTGCAGCGCTTTCAATACGCCAGCCCTGAAAAAATCAACCTCACCCCGAAACAGGAGCATCTGCTGAGCCTGCTGCGCGATCATGGCAGTCTGGCACCGGCAGAGATTTGGAAGCTGCTAAATGTTTCCAAACAAGGGACGAATAAACTCATGAAGCCGCTGCTGGATGCCGGAATGATCGTGAAACGTGGCACCGCCAAAACAGGCCGTTATTTCATTCCATGAGCGACCTCATCCCGACACCCTCAACTGGAGTTTTGACCGCGTGGTGGATTACGTGGCGACTTTCATCAAAGGTATCGCGGCCTAAGGGGCGACTTCGAACGCGGCGCAGCCCTGCTGATTCTTCTTGGCATTGACGCCTCAGCGTGCAGCATTTGAGCATGCTTGAATCTCGACAAACTCCTTTGGCTTCGCGGATGGTTTTTGCCTGGCGGGTGATGATGTACTTTGGGCTGGCCCTGGGAGTCATTGGGGTGGCTTTGGGTATCGGGGTTCTGGGGTATCATTACATCGCCGGGTTTGCGTGGGTGGACTCGATCCTGAATGCCTCCATGATACTGGGTGG
>JAIXOU010000044.1 GCA_027486585.1 Verrucomicrobiaceae bacterium
CAAGAGCAGCCCGGTCAAAGGCTCCATCCGCAGCAAGCGCAAGCGCTGCTGCCTCGACCCCGCCTTCAGGACCGAAGCCACCCAACACATTTTCCATGGTTTTGGTGCGTAAGCCCTGCTTACCCCGAGCAGTCCTTGATGCCAGTGCTTGCACCTGCGCCTGTACTGTCCAGAATGCACCTCTTCTTTTTATGAGCGACTTCAAACTATTAGTGACTGGCTGCAAAGGCCGCATGGGACAGGCCGTCATCGCAGCTGCCGATGCACAAAACGTAGCCGTCGGCGCAGGTATCGATGTCGGAGATTCCCTCTCCGCAGCCTTAGCCCTGAGCGACTGCGTGATCGACTTCTCCTCCCACCACTTCACGGATGAGCTGATAACCGAATGTCTGAAGCTGGGCAAAAGCCTCGTCATCGGTACTACCGGCCACACGGCCGATGAACTGGCCCGCATCAAAGAAGCCGCCAAAACACTGCCCATCGTCTTTGCATCCAACTTCAGCGTCGGAGTCAATACCCTCTTCTGGCTCACACGGAAAGCTGCCGAACTGCTCGGCCCCGACTTCGACCTCGAAGTGCTGGAGATGCATCATCGCCTGAAAAAAGATAGTCCCAGCGGCACAGCCCGCACCCTCGTCGAGATTCTCGCCGACGTGCGTGGACTCGAGTATGACAGCGACTGCCGCCATGGCCGCTTTGGCGATGTCGGTGCCCGCACCCCAAAAGAAATCGGCGTCCACGCCATCCGTGGTGGCGATGTCGTCGGCGATCACACCGTCGTCTTTGCCAATGTCGGCGAGCGCGTCGAGCTCACCCATAAAGCCAGCAGCCGCGACACCTTCGCCGGCGGTGCCGTCCGCGCCGCCCGCTGGCTGCATGGCAAACCCGCAGGTCTCTATGACATGCAGGACGTCCTGGGACTGAAGTAGCCGTTTACCGTTGATGAAGGGCACTTCGCGCCGTTTACAATGGTTGACAGTTGTTTACGGGAACCCCTGAAAATGTTAGATCGTTCTGGTCTCTTCAAACCACCGTCAACAATCGCCAACCATTGTCATCCACTGTAAACTTCCTTATCGGCATCGCCATCGGCACCAATCTGGGTGATCGCCTGGCGAACTTGCAGCGCGGTGTGTCCAGACTCGTCGAGCGTGTCCAGCCAACGACCATCATCGCAGGCGCATTGTACGAAACAGACCCCGTGGATTGTGCGCCGGGGACGCAGGCCTTTTTAAATAGTGTCATCGAGATCGAAGCAGCCTGCACCCCGCAAGAACTGCAGGCCCATCTTCAGGCCATTGAACTGGCCATGGGCAGACCCGCCATTCGAGAAAAGAACTCGCCTCGCTCGCTGGATCTGGATGTGCTCTACGCAGGCGATTTCGTCAGTGATGATCCCCTGCTCATCGTGCCCCATCCGCGTCTGCACTTGCGCCGCTTTGTCCTCCAGCCGCTGGCCGACATCCGCCCCGACCTGACTCTTCCGGGTCATGAGTTAAGCATTGCTCAACATCTCGTAGCGCTGCAGGACGACCCCACGGAAGTACGCCTTGTCACAAAAGACTGGATGAAGAACGGTTAAAGAACCGTTTCTTCTCACCATGCGCTTCATTGCCCTGCTTCTCGCCTTCCCTCTCCTTTCTGTCGCGGCCACGCGCACGGAGCATGTCTTCATCATCAGCTTTGACGGCGGCAATCCCACCATCATGCAGCAGGCCGAGATGCCGAATTTTAAGCAGCTTGCTGCTGAGGGTGCCTACACTTGGCAGGCCCGCACGATCTTACCTTCAAAGACCCTGCCCTCCCACACCGCAATGCTCACCGGCGTGGACATCGCCAAGCATCAGATCGACTGGAACGACTTCTTCCCCCTGCGCGGTCAAGTGAAGGTGCCCACCGTTTTCGAGCTTCTCAAAGCCGCACAACCTCAGGCTCAAACCGCCCTCTTCTGTGGGAAGATCAAATTCCGTCATCTCTGGAAACCCGATACTCTAGACATCTTCAATTGTGGCAGCACCTACGGCCCCGAGCCGATTCCTGCCACCGAGGAAAAGAAGCTCGTCCCCGCCCAGCAAGTCGCCGCGCAGGCTGTCCCCTACATCATTGAAAACAAGCCCACAGTCTGCTTCATCCACTTCCCAGATGCCGACAGCGCTGGCCACAAAAGCGGTTGGGGTTCACCGGAGCAGATGGAGGCCTTCAAAGTGTGCGATCAAGCTCTCAGCCAAATCTTGGCCGCCATCGACAAAGCAGGCATTCGGGAAACCAGCACCCTCATCCTCACCGCTGACCATGGCGGCAGTCAAAAGAACCATTTTCAACCCATCCCTTCAGACATCACCATCCCCTGGATCGCCTGGGGAAAAGGCGTGAAAAAGCAGCATTCCATCTCCAAAGACAGCCTCTTCACGTTCGACACCGCCGCCACTGCCCTCTGGCTCCTCGGCGTCCCCCTGCCTGCTGAATTCGATGGTGAACCGGTGCTGGAGGCTTTTGAGGAATAGAGCAGAGCCGTCCTCCAACTCACCTAACTTGATCTATTCAGCACAGACACAGGAGGAACACAGAGATTCAAGAAGCACAGGTGATACGCCTGAGTGATGAATGGCTGTCGTTTGCCTAGATCGGCAGGAAGATGAACCTCTTTGGAGCGAGTGCCCGTGAAAAGAAAAAGGTGGCGTGCGATAATGACCTAAACCCACGCAGACTCGAAAGCCCACGCCTCGCTAAAATCAGCGACTGATGCGGACCAGCGGGGTGGGCAAGTGCTCGCTGGTGAGGTAGATCGTCTGGTTGTCCTCGCCATAGCAGAGGGCTTCACATTGGCGCAGGAAGGGCGGCTCGATCAGATGGGCTGGCCGGGCCAGCGCAGACTTTAGGGACTCACCAGACTGGATGCGCCATTCATGGACGAAGCTGTAAGTGCAGATGGCTACGCAGCTGCCATCGGGAGAAAAGGCACCAGAAGTGGTCTGGCTGGCATCCAGCGGACGTTTGCCGAGATGAGCGCGGGCGGGGAAGTCTAAGTCACAGAGCTTTTCCAGCACCATGGGTGCATCAGTGATCAGTTTTTCAGGAAAGGCATACACGGCAGACCGTGCAGTCTCGGTTTTAGTGACGATGTAAAGCCGCCGGGTCTGCGGATGCACGAGCAGGGTCTCGGCATTGTGGTGGCCGTCTGGATAGCTGGCGTGATAAATTTTGGGTTCCTCAGAAAGGATTTCTTTATCGGCGTTCTCGGGAAGCGTGGGTTCTGGGATCTGATAAACTTGCAGACTGGCACGGGCTAAAAGATTGTCCCCACAATCGGTGACGTAGAGATTGGGCTGCCCAGCTTCATCTCGGGCTGAAGCCATGTCCTCCCAGTCAAAATTCACCGCGTGTGGGAGGCGCACTTTGGCCAGAGTCTGCCCGCTCTGACTGATAGCGTAGAGACAGGGATCACTACCACTGTCGTTATGCGTCCAGAAGATCTGAGGATCACGCAAACTCTGTGTTAGGCCTGAGCTTTCATCGATCCGCTTATCCTTCAGAAGAGTCACAAGCTTGGCCTGGGCAGGTTCCACCTCATCCCCTGCGGCAGATAGGGCCAGCAGGCTGAGACAAAGGAAAGGCCGGATCATGGGATCAACCCAGTGAGGGAGCAGGGCCGGAAATCAGGCGATTGTAGTGCAGGTTCACCCGATTCTGAAACCAGCGCCAAGTGCCCTGCGGTCTGCCACTGTCCATAAGGAAGTGCGGGCAGTCTTTATGCGGCACTTTGATGCCTGGACTGATGCGCGGCCAATGATAATGGGGCACCACATGGCTGAGCGGGATGCCATAAGTATACATCAGAAAGGCAGCGAGACGGGCTGTTTTATCAATGGTTAAACCGATGTCGTTGCCGTGATGCTCGCACATCTCGATGCCGATGCTGTAGTTATTTCCAGGTCCATCAAAGTCGGCGTGCTCGCCCTGCTCACGACAGGGCAGATGCTGGATGGCCACATTGTCCTGCACAGTGAAATGCCAGGTGAGAAAGCCGATGCGGTTCCCACCCACGCGCTTTGTAGCACGCAGAGCGCCGCGATTCAGAGCTGTGGCGTGATTGTAAGCATTGCCTGTGTAGTTTTGCGTGCTGTGAATGGTGATGTAGCGCGGTTGCATGGGCCGGTAGATGGCGCGGCCTACTCTACCTGCTGGAATCAGATCCCGACGCAGCCCCACTTCTGCCAGTAGCTGATCTGGGGTCACGCGCCCCAGCCTCGAATCATGGTAACGGGACTCCCAGAGCGCGATGCGGCCACGATTCGTCTGCGTGGCACAAGCGGCGACGATGACGGCGATCAGTAACAAAGAGGGGATGGTTAGGCGGGCCCAAGCTTTCTTCATGGCGTCAATATGCTGCCTTATGAAGACTTTGCCAACTAAGAGCCTCTGAAAATTATTCCAGCCGTGATTCCGTCTCCCATGTCATGGGTTGACAGGTGGCGCGGACGTCGTCTAGGTGGAAAAGGCGGCACGGATTCTGCGTGCCCTTCATCTCCCACGGACACATGCACAACGGGTCTCTTTTTCTTCTCCGATTCACCGCTGCCACAACAGCGTTCCTGCTCTCCGCCTGCGCTCAGAGGCCTTTGCTGCCCTACAGCAGCGGCGACATGAATACGAGCTACTACGAAAGTACGCCCTATCCTATAGCCACGCCAGTGGCGCAATCGACGGCTTATCAGCCAAGTATTCAGCCGGAGGTGGGGCATCCGGTGCTCTTTGGTTCCAGCGCACCAGCCATCCGTGCGGCGTCCTACTTGTTGATCGATGCCGAGACAGGCAAGCATCTAGCCTCTCGGAATGCAGAGACGCCCCGCGCGGTGGCCAGCACGCAGAAGATCCTCACCGCGCTCGTCGTGCTAGATGCAGGAAACCTGGATAAAAAAGTCACTGTGCAGGCCTCTGACGTCCGGGTAGAGCCCACCGTGCTAGGACTACGTCCAGGCGACAGCTACACTCGGCGACACCTGCTTTACGCCTTCCTGGTGAAAAGCTGCAATGACGTGGCCAATGTGCTGGCCCGTGACAATGCAGGCAGCATCAGTGCCTTTGCTGCAAAGATGAATGCCAAGGCCCGCTCCCTGGGCTGCACGAACAGCCAGTTCCGTAACCCCCATGGCCTGACCGTTTCTGGCCAATACTCTACAGCGCGCGACATGGCCCGCATCGCCATGGCCGCTTATCGCAGCCCCGTGATCCGAGATGCCGTGCGACGCTCTTACTACACCTTTACCCGCCGAGACGGCCGCACCGTCACACTCAAAAGCACAAATGAGCTGCTGGGCCGAATGCCTGAATGCAACGGCCTGAAGACCGGCTACACGAATGCTAGCGGCCGCTGCCTGATCTCTACCGCCACTAGCCGTGGCCGCCACGTTATCCTAGTCCAGCTCGGCACTAAAACGAAGTATATCTGGGATGATGCACGCCTGCTGATGAGCTGGGGACTCTAGGGAATGACAAATGAGTAAGCGCGAATGACGAATAGTCATGCAAAGTCGAAACGAAGCGCGAAAGGACGCCCGTTTTGTGGCTTCAAGGGTGCGGGGATCAGTGGGGCCGTTTTGGGCTCTGAAGCTGGTGACGGTGTATTGATGGAGCTTGAGCACTTCCTCCACGAGGCCCAGCTTGTCTTGCAGGCGTAGCAATTCTCATTTGAACGCTACCGTGGAGAGGTCGTCGAGGCCTCGGAGATCGACGAAGAGTTCCCAGGCTACTGAGCTTGGCATCAGCTTAAATACCGCAAAAATTTGCCCTAGCCGCCTATGCCAGCGTTTCCGCGAGCTTTTTAGAAAAGAGGTCTTTCGACTCGTCGAAGACCCTGCGGAAGTGGACGAAGAGGTCGCCCACCTAATAGCGGTGCTCAGTCAGTAGAGTCAGACTGTTGCAGGCTTTCCAGTCTGCGCGGGGGCGTTTTGGGTCAAAAAGACCTTCTTTCCGACGCAAGATGCGTCGCGAGAAAGCAAAAATCCATTTTCGTTAAAGCCTGAAATCACCTGTCGGGAATGATCTTGGTTGAGTTGTGCCACAACGCCCTTTTTTGCCGAAATAAATCCTTCCTCATTTGTGACGAAACTTTTTCCACACAGCATCCAAATTAAATTGATTCAAGCTAACCATGGGTTATGTGAAATGCTTAGTTTTAAATTATAATTTTTATAGCCCGCGAAGGTGCAATTTCAGCCCATCTATTGATGAACCAAACAATTTACACATATATTGTTGCCTTATTTGCGACGGTTTCATCCGTGGCGTTAGGACAGGTTGAATCGCCTGCAGTGGGATTTAGCATCCTTGATCTTTCTGCTGGGGACGGCGAAAATTCTCAGCTCACCTTTAAAGCGCCAGGCTACCAATGCGCGATCATGCACCAAGCCATCTCCACGTCTCTGACCAGCACGAGTTTGGTGGATACCGCCGCTAGTTGGAGAGACGACACTTACAATGGACTCAACGGTCCGCATTACGTCGAAATCGTGAAAGTGGGCACATCTAGCACTCATGCGGCTGTTGGCACACGAAGAGAGATCGTTGACTCCGTCGAGTCCACCCGCAGCCTTCTTTTATCTGAACCTTGGCCCAGCGGCTTAACTTCTCCGGTAAACTACCGTATCGTTAAGCACTGGACGATTCGTGAACTCTTTGGTGCCACGAAAGAAGTGGGGATCGCCAGCTCCATTTCTGGCACCGACCTCGTGGACGCTACAGCTCAGTGGACTGCCGATCAGTTTAATGGTGAAAATGGCCCCCATTTCGTGGAAATCACCAAAGTGGGAGCTTCTTTAACAGACCCTATAGTAGGAACCCGCCGAGAAATCATAGACACAGATGAGGTCAGCCGAACGCTTATTGTGAATGAGCCTTGGCCGAGCATTACAACGGGCACCGTTACCTATCGCATTGTTAGGCACATGGCAGTAAGGTCGAACACCTCGGGTAACTTGCGCACTGGCAGTCCTCTCAGTGCAGATAGCTTCCAGCTATGGGATGGAGATCATTATGAGACCTACTATTACCAAACCGTCGGTATTGGAGGGATTGGATGGAGGAAGGCTGGAGATCAATTCACAGATGCCGGTGATACCGTAATCCAGATGGGGCAGGGTATCATTTTCAGACGCGGTGAGACGACTCCGCTTAGTCTTGTGGTTCGTGGTGTCGTCAAGGATGGAGTCACCCCACTCAAGGTGGAGCCTGGGTTCAACTTTTTGGCCAATCCCTATGCATTCCCCATGACCTTAGCATCCAGCGCCTTGCACACAGGTAACACCAGCACAGGCATTGCATCAGGCAGCCTCATCACTGCGGATCAGATTCTCGTCTGGAATGGGGCCTACTATGATACCTATTATTATCAGGCTTCCGGTCTCGGTGGCGTAGGTTGGCGTAAAGTCGGCGATCTCGTCGCAGATGCTAGCTCTACGTCCATACCTGCAGGCTCCAGCATCATCCTTCGGCGGTTAGCCAGCAGTCCTTTCGAATGGAAGGTCCCCGCCCATCCGGCTCAAAATTAAGAGAGTATTTGGACCAGCATCCACGATTCAAAATCAACACAGCATTTACGCCATTCTAATTAAATCATGAAATCCGCCATTCAGATATTGATCGGTGCCTTCGCGCTCCTCCTCTCCTCATCAGCGACCCAGGCTGCCACAGTCAACTGGTCTGCGGGCATCGACCACGGCTTTAGTTTAGAGGGCGGCACACAGCTCCCAGCGGGAAGCCTCGTCCGCCTTGGATATTTTAGAGATCCGACGAGTGGCGTGCAGCTCACAGATCCGCAGATTCAGGCCCTTGCCGGGAATCCTAATTTGCTTAATGCCAACTTTATTGAAGCAGCCACCACCACCATCGGTTCAGGTGTGTCTGGAATGCCGAGTCACTTCACCGCCGTGAGCGGAGTGGATACGGCGGCTCTCGGAATCGTCGGCAAGCAAGCCTACCTCTGGGTGCTGAACGCTGGCAGCCTCGGTGCTGCCTCTGAGCAAGCCATCCTCTACTGGGATACGGCCAATGCCACGAATCCAGACGGGACGCCCCTGCGCCCAAGTCTCCGCTGGGCATTTCCCGCCCAAGTGCCTATTCCCGGCACAACGAGCATTGATCTCACCGACTTAACGACAGGCTCCACGGCGCTAGGCACAGGCGCACGTTTGGTTGTCGGTTCTTTTCCCAAAGGCACTTCCTCCAATACGGCTGCCCCTAACTTTGGTCTTTCAGTCATCAGCAGCGTCCTCAACATCAATACCGCAGCGACGCTCCCCACCGCAGTGCGCAACACTGTTTACAGCCAGACACTTGCGGCTACTGGCGGCTCTGAGGCTTTGGCGTGGTCCATCAGCGCTGGAACTCTGCCCGATGGCATCGCATTAAATCCTGCCACAGGAGAGCTTGGTGGCACTCCCACAACCGTAGGAAGCAGTCAGTTCACTGTTCAAGTTGCTTCGGGCATGCTCATTGCCTCAAAACAGTTCACCGTCCAAGTGACCAATTCTGCGCTTACCATCCTCACTATGAATTTGGCGGATGCCGTTGTGGATCAAAGCTACAATGTCACACTGGCCGCAGACGGAGGTTTGGCCCCTTATACTTGGGTAACTACCATCAATAGCTTACCGCCTGGAATCACCCTGAATGAAAATGGCATCCTCAGCGGAAGTGCCACGACCCCAGGCAGTTATACCTTCACGGTCTCTGTCAGCGATCAGTCTAATCAGGCCTTGGAGCGGAGTTTCACCATCGTTTCCAGCTACACGCCGATGATTGAAGGCAGCGGAACCCTCACACCGGGCGTCCGCAAGATTCCCTATGCCCGTCTATTTGTCATTCCTGATGGCCGCCCTTATCTGTGGAGCATTACCAATGGAACTCTCCCTTCAGGCTTCAAGCTGAGTTCAACAGGTCTGCTGAAGGGGACCAGCTTGGTCGGAGGCACTTTTACCTTCACGGTGACAGCAACAGGTGCAGGCTCGATTACTGCCTCGCGTCAGTTTAGTCTGACGCTCCTGGAAACCAACGTCGCGCCTACAGTTCAGACCCCAAATTTCCCAGACACCATTGTGGGTGACAACGGCTACAGATACCAAGTCCTAGCCTCTCCGAATCCGTCGAGCATTACGATCACGGGTCTGCCGCCCGGTCTGACTGTGGATAGAGCCACTGGCTGGGTCACCGGACGTGCTACCATTCCCGGCACCTTCACTACCACCATACGCGCTACTAATGCAGCCGGGTCGAGTCCGATACAACATGCCACCATCCGAGTCAAAGATCTGCCTGTAGGAGCCGTTGGAACCTTTAATGCCATTGTTGCACCCGTTCAGGAGGTCAATGGGATGCTCGGAGGCCGCATCGACCTTACGACGACGATCACCGGCACTTACACCCTCACTTTGACTCAAGGTAACGCCGTGCTTCGCCAAATCGGCTCCCTTCGCACCCAACAAGAAAGCCTGAGTCCGCGTATCATCGCGAGCATTGGCAATCTCCGGATCAATCTGATTCTGGACGCTCTCAATAATAACCTCGTCGGCACAATCTCAGCCGTGACAGCCAACGGCAGTCTGATCCCCGCAAATGTCACTGGCTGGCGCCAGACTTGGAACGCGATCAACCCCTCTAGCGATCAAACCGGTTATTACAGTGCTGGCATCAATCTGACTTCAAATATCGACATCGAGACCGTGCCTCAAGGTTCAGGCTGGATCAATGCACGTGTGGGCACTTTAGGCCTTGTCACCATCACTGGACGCACTGCTTCAGGAGATGCCATCACCACCTCCAGCATTGTGGCCAACAATAACCGCGTTCTCTTTCACAACCGCCTGAATTCAAACTTCGGCATCATGCAAGGTATTCTGAACCTCCAGGTCAGCCCCAATGGTTTCGAGTCAAATACCTTATCCGGCAGCCTAACCTGGAGGAAGTCCACCCACATCACCAAGACTTACCCAAGTTCATTTGGCCCTCTTACACTGGCAGTGTCTGGCGGCTACCTGTCTTCACTACATAGCCTCGGTCAACCCTGGGCCCGTATTGCTGGACTTCCAGCCCCAGGTGCGCCGAGCAGCCTTATCTTTACCAAAGGTGGTCTCGCAGGAGCCAGCATGAATCCCAGCATCACACCTTTCACCTCCACTAATTCTTTCCATTCTGGGAGTCAGAATCATATTTACATCGCTAATCTTCCAGCCCCAGGCAGCACCTTTAACCCTGCTCGCACCAGCATCAGCATCAGCCCGCGCACGGGAGCTGTCAGTGGTAGCTTCACGCTGATCGATGGCACCAAAAAGCGCGTAGCTACCTATACAGGCATCATCGTCCGCACCCCAGACGGCACGTTGAAGGCCGAGGGCCACTTCCTTCTGCCTAAGCTACTTCAGTTTGGAGAGGCAGGCCCGCCACAGGTGCTCTCTGGCAAGGTCGTGCTTAGCCAGCCCCAGACACCTCAGCCTTAGCATTTAGCTCCCCTCAGCAGCCTATGACAGCGCTCTTTCGTCTCCTTGGTCTCGTCGCCATTCTCTGTTCTCTCACGCCTACACTCCAGGCCCAGTGGAGCACAGAGACTTACACGCTCAAACCCGGCTGGAATGCCATTTGGCTACCGTTAAATGTGAGCCATAGAACCATGCAGCAGATCTTGCCTCCGCAGGTGACGCGTGTGCACATGTGGACGAACAGCAAGTCAGGCATGCTGACCCCCAATCCCTTTGCTGATCCGGTCCCTGTCTCCCTCCAGTGGGAAAAGTGGAGCAAAGACCCGACAGAGAAAACCACATTCAGTGAGATGCTGCCCAATGTCGCTTATCTCATCGAGGTGAATGGCACGGAAAACATCACTTGGAACGTTACGGGTAAACCTGAACCTCCTGACTACGCCTGGAGCAGTGACGGCACCAATCTGATCGGTTTCCCACTTTTAACGGAAGGCCCCGCCTCCAATCGTATGGCCAACCGAATCTTCGAGTTCGACCCCATTCTTTTGGATACGGGAACGACCCCTTCGTTTTATTACAACGGTGGTCCCATGCTCAAACCAGATGGCAGCGTGAACAATCCGCTCCAAGTTCCAGCAACAGGAGACTTCCCCCTTAACCGCTTTCAAGCTTACTGGATCAGGGCCACCAATTACACGAATTATTATGGCCCAGTGAACGTCAACCTCGGTGCTGGAGCGGGTGGGCTTGCCTATGGGGAGTCCGCTTCAAGCATCGCCATTCGAGTGAGAAGCGCCGTGAAGGCGGGTAATATCACCGTCACCTTATCACCGCTGAATTCCGCTGTTCCGCCCAGTGGTCAGGATGCTATTACTGGGCAAGTCCCCCTTCGTGTCCGTGGCGCGCTCAGTCTAACCACTGGGCTATACGCGATGACACCAGTGACACCCACGACTCCGGTACGCGTCGTCCTCGCGCCAGGAGAGGAGAAGGAGATCATCTTTGCTTTAGACCGCGCTGCCCTCACTGGTCCATTCTACGCCAGCATTCTGCGTGTCACGGACTCCCTCGGTGTTTCGGACATTCGCATTCCAGTCTCAGCCAGGCCTACGCCCAAACAAGGTCTCTGGGCTGGTGGTGCGGTGATTAACCGCGTTGACCAAGTGGAGCCTATTGCCTTTAGTGGATCCATTTCCAGTGTTGCCAATCCTGTTGCAGGATCTAATCCCGCTCCAGGAGACATCCTCACGGTCACTAAAGTTGATCGTGGAACCATCATCGCCAGCACTCCTATCGCGGGCCAAAATGTCCGGATTGGCACCAGCATCGTCAGCCAGATCACTCAAGCGGCTGGTAAACCCCCTGGCAAAGAAGGCACGTACCGGGTCAGCATCACCCAGCGCGTTAGTAATCCTGGGGACAAGACCAATTTGGTCATGTATCGCGTTATTTCTCAAGGCAGCCCAGATCCCTTCACTCAAAAACTCATCCTCCATAGTTCCAACAATGGCGCGATTCGCCTTCTTCAGCGTGCTGTGGGTGGCACCATCAACGGGGTTAGCGCAGTAGGCATTGATGAGACCGCCTTTCCCGTAGCTTCTGGCGGTGTGCCAGGTTTCCGCACCTCATCTTCCCACTTCCCTGCTAAAATGGAAGTCCTTGGCACCGGCACACTGCCTGCTGGCCCGCTTCGGTTTACCGTCACACTTGGCCACAATGACAGTTCTCATCCTTTCGTTCATGTTTACCACCCAGATCATGACAACATGGATGAGCGCTTCGATGTCCAACTTCCGGCTGGGCGTGAAAGTAATACCATTACCCGAGCCATCGAGTTCACCTTCCTCCCTAACAATCCTAACGGCTTTGACCCAGAGTGGGGTGGCACCCGTCTTGGTGGCACGTATCGTGAGACCATCACTGGACTGCGCTCCCTGCCCATCGTTTGCAACGGAGCCTTCGTCATCAACCGCATCGCCGACGCTGTCCAATTCCGTAGCAATCCCTAGGACCTAACGCCTTACACTCATGAGATTCCTGTTCCTATTTTCAATTCTACTCCTCAGCGTCGCGCTCTCGCCAGCGGCTTACGCCGTGGAAGGTGCGCCCAGCCTGATCGACTACCAAGGGAGCGTCTTGGATGACCAAGGCATGCCCCTTGCCCCCAACGCCCCAGCCCTTTATAAGATGGAGTTCCGCATCTGGAACCAGATCGGCGGCGGCGACCTCATCTGGTCTGAGCAACAAACCGTCACTGTTTCCAAGGGTCAATTCTCCGTCCGCATCGGCGAGGGAACAAAGGTCACAGAGAGCATTGCTCCACAAGTGCCCCAAGACCAGCTTCCGTTGGCGTTTGAAGGTAGCAACCGTTTCCTCGGCGTCACCGTCGTTACCAATCCCGAGTTGAAGACTGAGATCACTCCTCGCGTCGCCTTCCTAACAACACCTTACGTGCATGTGGCGAACACGGCATCTAGGATTGTTCAGCAAACCGGCACATCCAGCAGCATCATGATCGGCGCAATCGGCTATGCTACGCGGAAAGAAGAAAACGGAGCCGCCACAGTCAACCTCACCCTAGACCAGCGCACCAATCTCATTGCTGCAGGCACCTCCGGCACCACCGCCAACCTCCCTGCCAACGGAGATTTCCACGAACTTCTGATCAGCAAGACGGATGACACCCCCAAAATCGTCACCATTGCCCCGCCTGCTGGAGGCCAAATTAATGGTTCTAGTGAGAGTGTCCGCCTCAAGGTGAAAGGCGAGAGTGTGACACTGCAAAACACAGGCGGCAACAACTGGTGGGTCGTCGATGACACCCGCGATAACACCCGTGTTGGCACTATCGTACCCTTCGGTGGAGAGGTGCCACCTGCTGGCTACCTTGCCTGCAATGGTGCCGTAGTTTCTTCCGCCGAATACGCCGATCTATTTACTGCCATTAGCAACAGTTGGGGATCTGCTGGTGGAACGCAATTCTATTTGCCTAATCTCACGGGCCGCTTTCTTCGAGGCGTGGACCCCAACAACCCTGGACCAGCAGATGATCAAGCCAGCACCCGCATTGCTCTATACGCTAGCGGCGTTACCGGAAATCGGGTCGGCTCTTACCAAGAAGACAGTCTGAAAGACCATTTCCATCCGATCACTGACAAGAAGCATAAACATGAAACGGGTGCCGCCTCTGCCACTCTCACGATGTACAGCCGCGGCTGGCAGCTTGGCTCTGGCAGCAATGTTTATGCTGGAAGCGGTGACCAACAAGGCCCAGATGTGACGCCTCCCTACTCGCTGAGCGTGGGTAGGAAAACCACCGGCATCTCAATCAACACCCACGGGGGCAATGAGACTCGGCCCGACAATGCAGGCGTGAACTACTGCATTAAATACTAACCATCGCCATCGCACATGACACAGATGAAACGATTTCTAATTCTCGCTGCTTTAATTGCAGAGGCTTTATCCCTCACCGCACGAGCAGCGGATGGTGCACCCAAATTCATTGAATACCAGGGTGTTGTCTTGGATGCCCAAGGAGCACCCTTGGCACCCACCGTACCAAGGCTTTACAAAATGGAGTTCAGGCTCTGGAATCAGCTCGAAGGCGGCACCTTGATTTGGTCAGAGCAGCAATTCGTCAACGTATCCAACGGACAGTTCAGCGTGCGCCTCGGAGAGGGGCAGGCAGCTACAGACTCAGTTGCACCTCAGTTTGCACAGAATGATCTTGGTTCGGCTTTCAATGGCAGAGACCGCTTCGTTGGCATCACTGTAATCACGAACGCGGTATCGAAATCGGAGATCTCCCCACGACTCGTCTTCCAATCTGCACCCTACGCCATCGTTGCAAACGCAGCCAGCAGGGCTATCCAGAAGCCAGGCACCTTCAGTGATATGGTGCTAGGTGCTGTCGCCTATTCCACCCAAACCATCCCTAGCACAAGTAGCGTGAGCTTGGCCCTGAATCAGCGCGTAAATCTCATCGGCGCGGGTGCTTCTGGAACCACGGCTACACTGCCCACAAGCGGCGCGTTTCAGGAGTTGGTCGTGATCAAGACAGACACTAGCAACAGGTACATCACCGTCACAGCTCCCAGCGGTGGTAAGATCAATGCGGGGACCAGCGTCCGTCTCAAGGCAAGAGGAGAGAGCGTTACCGTGCAGAATGTTGGCAATAATGACTGGTGGATTGTGAAAGACAGTCGAGACACCACGCCTGTCGGCACCATCATCGCTTACGGGGGGGCAAGTCCGCCAGCTGGCTATCTTCCTTGTGATGGCACCTCAGCGCAGGGTGCTGATCATCCTGATTTATTCATTATCCTCGGTAACACTTGGGGGGCATCTTCAGGTAGCACCTTCAGATTACCCAACCTGACTGGCAAATTTCTCCGTGGCATCAACCCCGGCAATCCAGGGGCCGATGAAGATTTCGGTCTTCGCTTAGCTCAGTTTACAGGTGGCAACTCGGGCCTGATGGTTGGTTCTGCGCAAGCGGATCAGCTCTTCAAGCACTCTCATAGCATCACAGATCCTGGACATGATCATACGGCCAGTCTGGGCGGCCAATCAACGATTCGTCTCAGCACGGCTATCGTGGATCATAGTGATTCAGATAATGCGCCAGGCTTCCAAAAACGTCAATCAGGTCCGTCCACCACTTATACCATGAACTTCACCAGTGATGTGAAAGAGGAATTCACGGGTATTACCCAGACGGGCAACATGAGTTCTGACGCTGGACAGGAGACACGCCCAGAAAATGCAGGTGTCCGCTACTGCATCAAATTCTAGACTCTAAACCGAGAGACCCTTTTTTGACCATGAAACGATTTCTTTTTCTCTCTGCCCTCTTTCTAGGCAGCGCCTGCCTTCAGGCGCTGGCCGTTGAGGGCGCGCCCAATTCTATACAATACCAAGGTACCGTGCTTGATGGCCAGGGTGCTCCGCTCGCCCCGACGAGCCCTACGGTTTACAGGATAGAGTTCAGGCTTTGGAGCCAGATCACTGGTGGAACTTTGCTTTGGTCAGAGCAGCAGCTTGTCACTGTCTCCAATGGCCAGTTCTCGGTGCGCTTGGGTGAAGGCCAAGCGGCAGCGGATTCGGTCGCTCCGCAGTTTGCACAGAATAATCTGGGTGCCGCCTTCGCCGCTAAGGATCGCTTCATAGGCATCACGGTGAAAACGACGCCCGCTGCTACGGAGATCGTGCCACGCCTTGCGTTCCTCTCCTCACCCTATGCCTTTGTGGCTAATACGGTCACACGCGTCAGTCAGCAGCCTGGCACTGTCAGTAACATGAGACTTACCTCCATTGGCTACGCCACACGCAAAGAAGATACCGGTGCCGTCTCCGTCGCACTTACCGTGGACAAGCATACCAATCTCATCGGCGCAGGCCCCCGAGGCACCGTGGCCCAACTCCCGGTTGCTGGTGGCTTGCAAGAAGTCCTCGTCGCTAAGATCGATGCCACTGACAAAGTGGTGGCGATCTCTCCTCCGCCTAACGGCAAGATCAACGGCTCAAGCCAAAACATCCGATTAAAAATCCAAGGCGAGAGTGTTACCCTCCAAAACATCGGAGGCGAGGACTGGTGGATCGTGAAAGACACCCGAGACAACACCCCAGTGGGAACCATCATTTCCTACGCCGCCACTGAACCGCCTCCAGGTTACCTCGCCTGTGATGGCTCATCCCGCCTGCGTGATGACCATCCCGACCTCTTCGCTGCACTTGGCACGGCTTGGGGTTCGGCCTCGGAGGCAAACGATCAGGTGATCGATGCCAATCGTTTTAATTTGCCGAACTTCTCCGGACGTTTCCTGCGGGGTATCGATCCAAACGACGATGGTGTTGACAATGACGCAGGCTCACGAGTTAACCTAGTGGCTGGTGGCAATGCAGGACGTCGCACAGGTAGTTATCAGAAGGACAGCTTCGCCCTACATGGACATACCAATGGCAGTGACCCTGGCCACATCCATCCCGCCACTCTCACTTCTTCTGATCGCATCAAATTTGCGCAGCGTGGCGATACCGATCTCGATGGGAACGATAATGGTGATGATGCGATCAATGACGGAAATCCCCAGCAAGGCACGACGGACGTCAATCTATCGTTTTCTTCACCCCCAACGATATCGAAAGCTTTTACTGGCATCGTAAAGACCGAAGACACCGGCGGCAGTGAGACTCGCCCTGAAAACGTGGGCGTGCGCTATTGCATCAAATATTAACCCCCTTTGACTGAATCATGAATTTCACTCCATACAAAGGCGCTCTTTGCCTTCTTCTTCTTGGGGCTACTGGGCACTTTGCCGTAGCTCAGGACATGGTAGGCCAGTTGAAGAACGACCTGCGCAATACTTATAGTCAGCAGCCAGCGGCACAGTATCCGCCATTAGCAGACACCACTGTTAGCCCAGATCGCGCTACAGGTTCCCAGTTCCGCGCCACCTCTGCTGTGGGTGGATGGGTAGGAACCCGCATCACGTCAGGTGCCAGCGTGCTGCTCGCGGGTCCAGAGGCTAACCCCGTCGTGGAAGGCCCCAGTGGCCTCAAGCTCCCTGTAGATATCAACGGCGTAAAACTGCAAAGCGCCCAATTCGGTCGTGGCCTCAATGTCAGAAAACCAGACGCCTACTTTGGAGACGTCCTTCCTCCGCCAAATGTTGACGATTTAGGCAGCCCGGTAGATGGCTTCACGGCTTACTACGCCAAGCCCCACACCACCGGTGACTTCTATTTCAGCGAAGCCAGCAACCAGGTCTTCGCTTCCCAGGCTGGAGTTATCTTAGTCGAATGGCGCTTGAAGACCATTGATCCCAACGAGCTGCGTGTCGTCCCAGTGCAGTATGTCGTCGCCGCCAGCAGCAATCCGGCCAAGGAAGCGCCTCGCCGCATCTACTGGACTAAGAATGGCTACAAAGGCCTACCGGTCAACATCCCTGATTCCGTCAAGATCAACATCCGCTACAACCGCGAGGTGCCTCAGTTCGTCGCTAAGGAGTTCAAGTCGCCGTATGAAACCCAGACTAACAGGGCACCAGCTCAAATCGTCACGCAAACTGTATGGCGTGATTTAGCGCAGCTCCATGCCTATAATTTGGAAGGCATGGTGCTCATGGAATTATTGGACTCGGATAACGGATTTCTCGGCACCCAAGTCATCCAAATCATTCGTGAAGCCCCCGTCGTTTTGGTGAAGGCAGACATTGGCTCTAGACTCTTCTCTTTCCCCAAGAATGAAACACTGCGCCCACAAGTCGTCACAGGTCAATTAGGAACTTCCTTTGTCGATTTGATTGGCATTCCATCAAGGAATCAGACCCACCTCTACGCCACTCGCACCACCAGTGTCATTCCCGACGACTCTTTGGGAAATCCAAGGGCATCAGGAGAACTGACCATCTTCTGGCTTCAGAAGAGCTTGGGTGAGATTGAGTGGCCCATGATCTTTAACTCTTACATCATCGGCTGGCCTTCCGCCTCCGCACAGGATGCCTACACAATTTTCGTCAGACAACCAGGCAGCGACGGTGACAGCGAAGCCACAGCGGTGCGATTGGACCCCACCAACAACCCGAATCTGCTTTTTCAAGACGATCCTTTTGGTACACAAACAAAGCTAATCAACGGCAATCAGTTGTACACTCTCCTCACCGGAGACAGGGATGGCTTCTCCCTCATTCGTCATCAAATCGGGGAAGAGGTGTGGTATGAGCGCATCCATTCCGTGGTCGCGGAGGACCAGCCTAGCTACAATGAACGTGTGGAGGCCATCGTTGGGGAGCGTCTCAACCCGCCGGAAAGCTTTACCATCAGTGGCGCTAGCACCACTGCGGGGAGTGCCGAACTTACTTTGCCAAGCAGTGCAGGCCTCGTGGTCGGCACGGGAGTAAGTGGACCTGGGATTCCCGTCGGCACGACCATTGCAGCCATACTCAGTGCCACTAAGGTCACTCTCAGCTCAGCTGCGACCGCCACAACTCTTTTTGGAGCCACCCTCACTAAAGACAGCACAGCGGTCATGCTCGCCAGCCCCACCACACTCACCGTTGGCACCGCTGTGGCAGGCCCTGGCATTGCCACTGGCACCACCATCGCCGCCATCCTCACCCCAACCAGCTTGACCCTCAGTGCTGCGGCCACGTCCAATGTCAGTGTGAGCGCTGGTAATCCTGTATCGATCACACTTTCTCTGGGAGAGAGCATTGGCTACGTCCGCCTCCGTCCGAAAGCCGGTCTAAGCGGCGCTGCCCTCACCCAGTGGAAATATCGCAGCGCCTACGATCCTACTGCATTCATTGATCCCTTTAGTGCCGGGTTTGATGCCGCCAAAATGGGGGCTGTCATTCCTGTCAATGCGCGTAGCGAGACCACTCCGGACGCCTCTTATCAGGACGAACTTGAGGTCTGGTGGTATAAAGCCAGCCAGCCCCCTTCTGGTTCCAGCAATCTGAAACCAAATTACTATCCAGCACGCACCATGGTTTACCAGCTCGCCTGGCCGCGCGATGCAGAAAAGATCATCCTCGCCAGCAACAAAGGCTCCGGTCCCCTAGTCGCACCGCAAGCTACTGGCCGGATCTATTTCGAGAATACGGACACCAACATCGGCTTCAACCCCAATGACGAGCACGCACTACTGCTCGGTGACAGTGCCTGGGCAATCCGAGACGACCTCGGCACAGCCAAGACCTCCAGGCCCTTTGTACTACTTCGATATACCGCCGCAGACGCTCGCCCTGCCATGCGAGTGTTCCAAGTCCAGCGTGAGGACCTGGAGCTTGCCAATCCTATCAAGTTTGATTACCCCATTGAGGCAGGCAAGATCGTCCAAGGCCCTATGCCACTCCCGTTGTTGAAGATCCCGACCTGGCCAGATAGCTCCGCTCCGAAGAACTTTGAAGAAGCCCAAACTGCCACCCCGAACCCAAGCAATACCACGGCCAGCAAGCCTGCACACTATGCAGGCTATACGATTCAAGACCGTAAAGGCAACCTTTGGTGCTATCGAGGTCCACACAGCAATGAGGACACAGCCACTGCTGGGTTTCAGTTGAAGTTCTTCTACCCCTTCCAGTCCAGTTTCTACATCCCAGGAGTCGCCAGCCAACCTGCGGTCGGCACTGCCATGCCGTATCTGCGCGACACCCCCAGCAATGGCAATACGGAAGCGCACGCCGTGGACGCCAGTAACCGAAGTGACAAAAACTCCCTCGCGATTCGCTACCAACCTAGTTGGCCCAAGTTTGCTCCCGTGTTGCGCATGGGTGAGACCCATACCTTGCCGCGCTTCGGCCTTCCTGCAGTGCGTGGCCAGACTAGCGTCTCTGTCATCTATGAACAAAAATTGGCAAACGAGGATGGCGGCAGCAGCGTGACGCTATTTGACCCGACCGTGGCCAAGATCAGCGGCATGGAAGACGCCGGCCTCACCGATGCGGGCAATATGAAGATTCCCGCTGGAGTCTATTCAGAACTCTACCAGGGCAAATATTACTTCCCCAACCTGCCTCCGCACCTTGGTGAGCGTTTCTTCATCAATCCCAACGTCGGCAGCAAAGGCAGCGCCGTCTTGATTGGCAAGTTCTTCGATGAAGCACTCGGGGCCGACTACCTACAGCTCAACGTACTCACCACCAAAGACATCGGCTACCTCAAAGGTCTCTGCCCATCGGGCGACGAAGACAAACTCAAATGGAACAAGCTTATCGACGACCTCAGCGTGTCCGCGACTCGTTACGTTGCTAATACCAAAAAGCCAGGCACCTTTCAGCCCGCACCGCCGAGTGCTGGAGTCCAGGCTCGCATTGACGCCGTGTGGGCATACATCAATCGCACAAACTGGAGTACTCAAGCCCAGCCGCCTACACCAGCTCAACTTGCTACGGAAACGCGTCTTAGTGATAAGGATCTCGAAACTTCAGTTGAATGGATTAAATCAAAGTTCAGCGATCTTATCACCACGCACAAAAAGAAGAACGCCCCAGCAGGCAGTTCAAATGAGGGAACCAGCCTCAAGAGCTCCTTTGACTCGCACATGGCTCTGACAGAGCCAAGCATCAAGTTAAAGGACGACACCACTACGGTCTCGGGGGTCACCTACACTCATTCCTATCTTTACGATACTAGGCCATCCGACAAAGAGGGCGATGTCAGCAAGTGGATTGCTTACAAGTCGCAGCAAGCACAAGTAGCCAAATTGAAGGAATGGATTTTTGATCAAGAGGATGCAGACGCCAATGGCGGTCGCCCTTCAAAGCGAAAGTGGTCCACCTCTGACGGAAAAAGTATTACGATTGGGTCCGTTCGAGTAGCGGACATCAAGGCTAAGGAAACGACCAAAGATAACCTGATTCTTCAAACAATCTCTCAGGGACAACGCTCTGCCGACTACCGGCTGCGTGTCAAACTGCAGGAAGCAGTTACTGCCACAGATATTCCTGTTGGCCTCAGAGATAAAGCGTTCAATTTTATCACCGCTTATCGAGGTGCGTTGGAGAAGTGGGACGCAGCTGTTTCCGCACCTACTCCTGGTCAGGCTGACTTCACTAGCCTCCAGGCGGATCACGCCCTTACGGAACAAAATGCCGCAATCGCGGTCAGCGGTTCGGATGTCGTTGAGGCGTCTCACCCCGACGTAGCCGTAGATTCCTATGCCCTAACTGCTGATGGTGGCGAAGGCTGGGTCACCCTCATGATGGGCAATGGGCAGGCTTTCACACCCAAGGCGGAACCTGTATCCATGTATGTCATTCGAGTCAGCAAGCCCCTCGGCTCTGGCGAAATCAAGGTCGTGGCCTCCAGTAATCCACTCAGTGAAAGTCTGACTCTTCAAAGCAGCCTAGACTTGGCTGGCAAGCCTGAACAATACGAGTTTGAATGGCGCACCCTGCCGCCTGTGGACGGCCTGCCACCAGCCATCTACAGTTTCCAGCGGCAGCTCGCCATGGGAGATGGCACCTGGCAGATGAAAGACAGCACAAATGCTCTAAGCTCCGTTGTCCTGCCTGCCAATGTTCCCCTGGTCGGTTCTCCAGCTGGCCGCACGCCTTTGGTCAACCCTATCGTCAGTGCTGAGCGTGCCGTAAGCCTTTCAAGCCTTCCTTACCGAGCTTTCATTAGCATCCAGCTTGATGCTTTGGACAGTATGAAGGTCAGCATTAACGGCACTGCCGTCGTGCTGAAGAACTTCCCAGACAGCCAGGATAGCGTCACGACTTCAAAACCGCTCACATCGTTTGCACCGCTTCCGCTACTCTATGAGATCCCTGTATCAGCGCTTGTCGTTGGTGACAATACCATCTCCCTACAATTAGGCACCACCGCCGTCCCCGGCAGCAGCAGCGTCATCAACTGCCGCCTTGAGACCATGGTGCAAACCGATCTTTCCAGCACTTGGACCTCAGTCACCGCGCCCGATGAAGTTCCCCGTGTGTCTGGGGAAGACGCCAGCACAAACGGCGCTAGCAAGGCCAAGAACAGCCACACCATTGAGGGCACCAGCGTCTTCACGCTCACGGATAACTATTTCATCTACCGCTACCGCGCCATCAAATCGGACCACGACGCCTACGATGCGGGCTCTGGCTGGTCAAATTGGACGGAGCCACAACTTGGCGAAGGCTGGATCAAGCGTGCACTCGCTGGCATCAACCCCTTCGAGCAGCGCATGAAGAATCTGTACAGTAACTCGGTGAATACAGATGTCTCACTCGTCACCCAAGCGGGCAAACGCTGGGAAGGTGATGTGCCTCTGAGCCTCGCCAACATCAATAACTTCGGCCTCATTGAGATCTACGAAACCATTCTCCGTCGTGGCAAAGGCCTCAGCATCGAGGGTGCACCACCCCTCACGTATGGTCCAGCCAACGATGCATTGCTGCTCGCTGCGGGTTATTTGAATGATCTCTACATGATCCTGGGTAACGAAGCCTATGCCGACGCCCAAAACTCCACCATTGCTTACGGTACAGACAGCGGTCAGTTCGGTGATACCGCCTCGGCCCAGTTCGCCTTCAAAGGCCAGCTCGCCTCCGTCTTGGACGAAGAGCTGACCCTGCTCCGTGGGCGGGATGACTTCTTCGCCCCAGGCACCCGCGTCACGCCGGTCTTCAACCGCCTCATCTGGAACTACACTCGCGGCATCGCCAGTGGCGAGGTTGTCTATGCACTCAACTACAACATCAAGGACCTCAACGCAGACGGCAGCGTCAACGCAGCAGACGCCGCTAAAGCTTATCCGCAGGGGCATGGAGATGCTTATGGTCACTACCTCATGTCCTTGAAGAACTACTACAGTCTGCTGTGGAATCCCTACTTTAACTGGATTCCGCGCATTGAGGCCGTGCTCGTTCTCGGCAAGCCTGTGTCTGTGGATTACCTGGATGAGCGCAAGTTCGCTGGTGCAGCCGCTGCCTGGACACGCACGACCGCTCAGACGCTGGATCTCACGTATCGCCAGTCTTACAATCCTTCCGCGAAGGGTTCTCCAGCGGTCGATGGTGATGCTAGCACCGCAGTGAACCCCACATGGGCTCACCTCGGCAATGTCCGCAGCAATAACCGCACTGCCGTTACCCGCACCTGGGGTGTGGATGACTGGGCCGTGCGCGGCGGTCAAGGGGCCTTCTTCCATTGGCTCTCTGCCAGCGCCATGCTGCCAGAGGTTGACCCAGATCCTAACCACGAAGGAATCCAAAAGATCGACCGCTCGACTGTCGCAGAAATTGGCGAAATTGCCAGCCAAGCAGAAGCCATCCAGCGCCTGCTCGACAACGCCGACCAGCATCTCAACCCTCTCGGCTTGAGTGATGGCGCCGTGCCCTTCGATGTGTCGGTAAACGTTGCTACTGACGAAGTCGGCCAGCCTCATTATGAGCAGATCTATGACCGCGCTCTAGGGGCTCTAACCAACGCCAGCGCCGCCTTTGACAGAGCCAAGGGTGCCACCGCCTTGCTGCGTGATCAGGATGAGTCACTGGACGCCCAGCGTGATGCCATCAACACCCAAGAGCGTGCCTTTGAAGCCCAGCTCGTGGACCTCTATGGCACCCCGTATGCTGACGATATCGGCCCAGGCAAACTCTATGCCCAAGGCTACAGCGGCCCTGACCTGCTGCACTACATGTATGTGGATCTGCCAGAACTCTTCAAAAACTCAGGCGATGATGATCTCAGTGAGCAGAACTATCGCCTTGTGGGAGACACCAACTTCGCCAAGGCCATCGACAACATTGACGCATGGACTGACTACAGTAAGGTCAGTGGGGATAAAGAAGACAAACTCATGCTCGCAGAAGAGAACAATGAGAATCCGCCTACAGCAGGTCTAGGAGACACCGTGTCCTACACACTTAACGGCAACGGTCAGTTTAGAAAGCCAACCACTTGGACAGGCCGCCGTTCACAGCCAGGAGCCATTCAACAAGCCGCCTCCAGCGCCCTGATGGCACGACTTGAGTTGAGCAATGCACTCGAAGATTTCAACGACTTCGTCATGCTCTTCCGTCGTGCGGCTCGGAATTACCAATCGGTTGTTAAAGCACACAATGACGAGCGCAGCCGCATGGTGAGGTGGAACGCCGCCAACCAATCAATCACTAGTATCCTATCTGCGCTAGAATTAGCTGGTGCTATCAGGGGTGAGTGGAAAACCGCAGTTAATGAAACCACGCAGGCTGGTCTGGAAGGGTTTCCAACGGTTACTGGAACTGCTAACGATGTAACTAGCGCTGCGCGCTCAGCTTTCTTGGCAACGCAAGGCATCCAAGGATACGCAGACGCGACTTTGAACACCATTAACTTGGCTATAAGTGCGGCACTAAATGCAGCTTTGACGGGTATCGAGTCTGATCACGAATTCCAAGCCTTTGACATCGCTTGGCGCGCTGAACATCTCCAGATGATCGCTGATCTTAAAGATACCTTTGAGGGACTTGAAGACGGCACCCGCGCCGTCGATATGGCTTTGCGCAGCTACAACGATGCTAACGACAACATGCGCACCCTGATCGCTCAAGGCGACACCATCCAGCGTGAACGTGAGTATTTCCGTCGCCGTGCTGCTGCTATTGTTCAAGGCTACCGCACCAAGGATCTCGGCTTCCGCACCTTCCGAGATGAGGCGCTGGAGTCATACCGTTCCTTGTTTGACCTCGCCTCCCGCTACACCTACCTCGCCTCCCGTGCTTATGACTATGAGACTGCGCTGCTAGACCCAGTGCGCTCCACAAAAGCCAAGTCATTCCTTCAAGACATTGTTAAATCCCGTGCCGTGGGTGTCTTTACGGATGGTGTGCCGCAGCAGGCCAGCAGCACGACGGGTGACCCTGGCCTCTCTGGTGTGCTCGCCCGAATGAACGCGGACTGGTCAGTCGCCAAGCACCGCCTGGGCATCAACAACCCGGCGCGCAACCAAACCGTATTCTCCCTTCGTCGCGAAATGAAGCGTGTCGATCCTGGACCGGATGGTGATGTGCCTTGGAAAGACTACCTGGCCACCTGCCGCCGAGCCAATCTCTTGGCTGACCAGGACGTGAAGCGCCACTGCCTGAACATCAATCCCCGCAACTTGCTCACCGTGCCGGGATACGTCATTGAGTTCAGTACCACCATCGAAGAAGGGCTCAACTTCTTTGGCAATCCGCTCATGGGTGGCGATCAGACCTTCAGCCCAAGCGCTTTCACCACCAAGATCCGTTACAGTGGCATCGGCTTCAAAGGCTACATCGGCATGGCATCACCCACCTCCATTGGCGGCAGCATTGAGTCTCCCAACGATCCCGGTACTGGTTTCTCAGACCCTAACGCCTTGAGTGCCACGCCCTACATTTACTTCATCCCCTCTGGTTTTGACTCCATGCGTGCGCCGTCGAACACCGACACCAACATCATTCGCTCCTGGATGATCGAAGATCAGGCCATCCCTCTGCCCTTTGACATCGGTGGTGCCTTCAATAGCAGCAATGCGATTACAGGCTTTGGCACCCTTCGTGAGCAGTTCACCCTACGCAAGCATGGTGCCTTCCGCGCTGTGCCTGGTGATACCGTCTTCAGTAGTGCCACAAACTTCACCAGCACCCGTCTCATCAGCCGCTCTGTCTGGAACAGCAAATGGAAGATCGTCATCCCCGGCAGCACCCTTTTGGCTGAGCCTATCAATGGCATGGCCAAATTCCTCCAGCAGGTGAAGGACATTCAAATCTACTTCGACTCTTATTCCGCCGCAGGCAACTAAGCCTCAGCATCTTCATCTTATGAGAAACTATCTCGCACTTGCTCTGCTCCTCTTTGTGGGCGCTGCCCAAGCCTATCCCCCAGCACCCGCCCACCGCCTCTTTGGCATGGTCCGCACCGAACAAGGTGCTCCCTTGATTGCTGGCCAAGGCACCGTCATTCTCTACAGAGGCACACAAGAAGTCGCCCGTGGTTTTACCGATCCCTTCCTCGGTGCTGGCATCAACTATGAGCTCAATGTGGCCATGGACGCAGGCCTCTTTGGTGCGCTTTACCAGCCCGACGCCATTGTAGCTGGCACCGCCTTCACCATTCGCGTGGTCATCAGTGGCGTGGACTTTGTGCCTATTCAGATGGCGGGCAATGTCCACTCCATCGGCCAACCCGGTGACAGCACTCGTCTAGACCTCAGTCTCGGGATAGACACAGATGGTGACGGCCTTTCCGATGCCTGGGAGCGCGCCCTCATCGCCTCCGACACGACTGGGCGCATCCGCACCCTGGCGGACGTCACCCCAGATGGTGACTTAGACGGAGATGGCATCACCAACTGGCAGGAGCAAGTGCTGGGAGCCTCCCCCAACAATGCCGGAGACGGCATCAAACTTGAAGTTATCGAAGTCATCGCCAATCAAGCCCATGTCCGTTTTGTTTCGGTACGCGGCCGCACTTACGGAATCAAAGCTAGCACCGATTTCAGCACCTGGAACCGAGTCGTCTTTTCGTTAGAGTCGGGTGGTAACACAGCCATCAGCCATCTAGCCTCTGACACGAAGGTGACTCACGCTTACATCCCCCTGAATGGTGCCAGTGGTATGAATTTGAAGCTCTGCGCCGAATAGGTGTCAGTTGTTGAAGCGTTAACTCGCCTCCACGATTAAGCTTTCATCTCATGAAGCTCCGCACCAAAAGCATACTCGCTTTTTTAACACTGATCGTTGTCATTGGAATCTCGTGGTATGCCCTGACTCCACCACCAGTCAGGTATCCCAAACAGGAACTCGTGCAACGCAGTGGAGTCTGGTATCTCAAGAGCACGGATCGGCCTTGCACGGGCGTTATGTTTGAGCAAAACGGTAAGGATAAGCTTCTCAGCGAGATTCCATTGAAAGCAGGACTTGCCCATGGCATCGCCCGCGGCTGGTATCCCAGTGGGCAGCTGGAAGTCGAAGAACCCTTCTCTCAAGGCAAGTCCAACGGCACCCGCAGCCGCTACCACGAAAATGGCAAGGTCCGCAGCATCGCCACAATCGTCGGAGGAACGCTTGAAGGGCCCTTCAAAGAGTATCACGACAATGGTCAACTCGCGGCTGAAATGACCCTCGTCAAAGGAGTGGGCCAAGGGCCGAGCCGCGCGTGGCATCCCAGTGGCAAACTCAAAGCCGAAGTGACCCTCGTTGACGGACAGCCAACGGCTGCCAGCTACCACGAAGACAAGTAGTCAGCTTTCTTTCGGTGTGGAAGTTTTGATCAAATGACCTGAATCAGTGCGTATGCTGTCTCCCGACCATGCGCTCATTTTTTGCTTCCGTTCTTTGTCTCCTTTCGTTATCGCTCCATGCCGAGCTGCCGCCTGAGCAGCGGATCATGTTTCTCGGAGATAGCATCACTCAGGGCGGAGCTTATGTGGAGATGATCGATGCCGCGCTGATCGCGCAGCACCCAGAAGCCGACAAAGAAATCATCCCACTTGGACTTAGCAGTGAAACCGTCTCCGGTCTCAGTGAAGATGGCCATGCTGGTGGCAAGTTCCCACGTCCTGATCTGCATGAGCGCCTGAATCGCGCCCTCGAAAAAGCCAAGCCGCAGCTCGTCTTTGCCTGTTATGGCATGAATGATGGCATTTATTTCCCACTCAGTGCTGAGCGCTTCAAGGCCTTTCAAGACGGCATGAAAAAGCTGCACGATAAAGTCGTGACCAGCGGTGCGCGTATCGTTCATTTGACGCCGCCCGTCTTCGATCCTGTGCCCATCAAAGCGAAGGTGCTGCCTGCTGGATTAGACAAGTATCCCACACCGTATCAGGGCTACAACGACGTCCTGGATGCCTATAGCGACTGGCTCCTTAGCATGAAAAAAGAGGGCTGGGAAGTGCTCGACATTCACAGCCCGATGAACGCTGCATTGGCAGAAAAACGGAAGACAGATCCATCATTCACCTTCTCCAAAGATGGCATCCATCCCGGCACGGAAGGTCACCTCATCATGGCCAGTGCCGTGCTGAATGCCTGGGGCCTGAAAGCCAAAGCCGATGGTAGCCCAGAGCATATCAATGGTGCCGCTATCCTTAGCGTGATCAAACAAAAGCATTCCATTCTGCGCCCAGCCTGGCTCAGTCATGTCGGTCACAAGCGCCCAGGGAATGCAGCAGGTTTGCCAATCGACCAAGCATTGGCTAAAGCCACAGCTTTCACCGCTGACGCCAAACGCCTAGCGCGCTCCAGCGAACTCTCCCTGCCACATCTAAGCGGTGAATGGAACGGTTATGCTAAGCATGAACTCACCATTGCAGGCAAACAAGTCACCGTTGTCGCCCCAAAAGCTGCCGCTCCGGGTCGTCCTTGGGTTTGGCATGGCGAGTTCTTTGGTCACAAACCAGCGCCCGATATTGCTCTACTGGGTAAAGGCTTTCACATCGTATACATGAAGATCAATGACATGCTCGGCAGCCCATCTGCCGTGCAGCTTTGGAATCAGTGCTATGCCATTCTGACCATGGACTATGCCTTCAGCACCAAGCCTACACTCGTCGGATTGAGCCGCGGTGGCCTCTATTGCTACAATTGGGCCATTGCCAATCCAACCAAGGTCTCGTGTATCTACGGTGATGCTCCTGTCTGTGATTTCAAAAGCTGGCCCGGCGCCAAAGGTAAAGGCAAAGGCGACCCCAAAAACTGGTCGTTCGTGCTGAAACTCTGGAACTTCAAAAATGAAGCCGAAGCACTGGCTTACAAAGGCAACCCTGTGGACAGCCTAGCTGCACTAGCGAAAAATCACGTGCCACTCCTGCATGTCTATGGCGATGCCGATGATGTCGTTCCAGCAGACGAAAATACCGCCCTGATTGCTAAAAACTATCAAGCACTGGGCGGCAGCATCACGCTCATTGCCAAGCCTGGCGTGGGCCATCATCCACATGGTCTGGAGGACTCGACACCGATCATCGAGTTCATCCTGAAACACGCGAAGTGAGTTACTCTGCGCGGTTGCGCATCATATCCGCTACCTGCGCAAAGAACGGGATCATGATCTGCGCAGCTTCTGTGCTGATACCCTCTTCCAGCATGGATTCCCCCATGAGCTTCAACCACTGATCACGTTCGGCCACGCCGATGGAAAAGCCCATATGCCGGCCGCGCAGACGTGGATGGCCACGCTCCTCGATGTAGGTTTGCGGTCCCCCAAAACGATAGACGATGAAATCAGCCAGCCGCTTTTCCGAACCATCCCAGTCATCTGCCGGATACATGACACCAATCAAGGCATCCGTTTTCACCCGCCGATAAAACGCCGCCACCATGGCGCGCAACTTGGGTTCACCGACTTCATGGCAGAGTGTATCAACAGTGATCATAGGAGAAAAAGCAGTCCATCAAAAAGCAAAGCCAACCGTGATGTGCAACATGCCGCTGCCTTCACCCGTGCGGCGACTGATGTTATGACCGTAGTCAATGCGGATGGGTCCAAAAGGTAAATGATAGCGGAGACCCGCGCCGATGGCAGGCCTGAAGTCTGATGAATAACTCAGCGGACTGCTATTGTTTCCGCGTCCCAGGCTGCCGATATCACCAAAGACGGCGAACTCGAGATTCGGAATCACCTCATAACTGAACTCGGCACTGGCAAATAGAGCTGCAGTCCCGCCCAGTGGAGTTCCACCTTGGGTCAATGGGCCGAGTTCGCGCTCGGCAAAAGCACGCACGCTATTCGGGCCGCCATTGAAGACGCGTGAGTCAATGGGAATATCCTCAGCGGGTGCCCCCTGGATGCTCATCAAAGCTGCCCCGGAGGCAAAGCGGAATTTTTTGGTAATCGGTTTATACCAAGCTCCACGAAAGTCTGTGCGCGCATAACTCACACCAGAGCCCATGGCATCGACTGTCGTCTCGACGCGTCCACTGAAGAACCAACCTTTTTTTGGCAGCACAACACTGTCACGATGATCCATCAAGAAGCTCATGCCAACGGATGTCAGCGTATAGACATCTGGCCCAATTTCTGCCGGTGTCAGCACGTCGGTCGTGACGGTGTTAATCGAGGCACCGGCAAAAATCGTGTATGAAAAGTGGCGACTGACACGACGAGATAATTCCAGATTCAGGCTGGTGCCATAACGCGCATATTCAAAGAGATTGAAACTCTCCACAGAAAGTCCGGCGCTGGCTGAATAGGCTGAGTTCAGAAAAGCGGGGTCTTTGAGCTTGATCGAACCCAGTGGCCCAGCGGCACTCCAATTCAATTCAGCTGCCAGGGTGTTCCCGTTGTCGTGCAGATTGGTGTTCTTGTAAGTGATGCCGATTTGTGGGCCTAAAAAGGTATCAAAGCCAACTTCAAAACCTAGCGTCTTAGGCTTTGTCTCCTCACCCGTAATGCGCAGATCCGTGAGCGGAGAAGAGGCCTCTGCTGGGCTGCGCTTGACGTTCACGGGCAGATTGGCATTTGTCCCAGTCTTGATTGGCTCTACGTCCAGCAGTGCAAACATGCCAGTGTCTAGGGCGCGGCGGAACATCAAATCTAAATCAGGTGTGGAATACATCTTTCCTTCAAGCTCGCGAAAGCCTGCCTTCAGGACGCGCTTGGAGCCGCGACTGAATCCCTCATGAGTCACGATCTGACGCACTCGGTAACGCAGCCCAGGCAGCATGAGCAATTGCACATCGACCACGCCGCCTTTGGTGCCTAGCTTATAGTTGGACGTAGTATCTGCATCCAACCATCCTTGTTCGTGAGCAATGCTGGTAAGCTGTGACTCGATCTGCTGCACCCTCGCTTCATTGAATGGACCGCCACTGACGCTGGCAAGTATCTCACGACAGGCTTTTTCCAGCTGCGGAGGCGCTCCAGTGAAGCTGACTGCGCCGAAATTAAAGGCAGGTCCTGCTTTCACCTCCAGAGCTAAATCACGTCTTCCATCAGTGTCTGCATTCGCTGCGGGCAGCAGTGTGGTTTCAGCCAATAAATAGCCGGAGGATCGAAGGCGACGCTGCACGAGAGAGGCACCGGTGGTCAGGTCTCCGGCTACCCAAACGGGGTTCTCTTTATCAGCGCCTTCTTTTTCGATACTCGGACGTAACAAGAATTTCCGCATCTCTTCTGGCGGTAAGACGCTGTCGCCCTTCCATGTCAAAGCACCGACACGCGTTTGCTGGCCTGGAATCACGGTGATGAGAATCGTGTTCCCTTTCAGATCCCAGCGTGTCGTCGCCACAGGCCAGCCACCACTGATGTATTGCTGTCGTGTGAAAAAAGCTAAATCATCTGCCAACGGCTCAGTCGCCGAGGTCTGCCTAGCTAGAGTGATCTGATCCTTCAGCATTGGCCCCAGGGTTTCCCAGGCAGCTTCATCGGTGCCCTCGACAATCACTGTGATCCCACCTTCAGAAAGAGTATGAGTCGTCACCACGGGATCTGCCGCATGTGAAACACAAACGAGCAGACCCCACAGTACTGCACTAAGGCAGCGGAGGAGGTGTGCTATTCGCAGAAAGTGATTCATTGGCTGTCGCCTCGCTCTTAAAGGTGCCTTTGTCAATCTGGCCGAGTAGATCAATGAAAGCATCTTCCAGCCTGCGCTCCTCACGATGGAAATCTGTGACGAGCAATCCGTCCGCAATCATGCGCTTTAAAGCACCTGCAATAACCGCCTCATCCACAGATTTTAGGCGGAGTTTGGCACCACGCTTCGTCTCCTCCACCACCTCCATCAGCGGTGCTGTCAGAGCCCACTCGATCAGCTTGGCCGGCGGGCCGATGACTTGGACATTCAGCAGCGTCTCAGCAGAGGCCAGCGACCCGCGTGTCATCGAGTCAGCATCCCCATGATGTACAATGCGGCCTTTGTCGATAAAGAGCAGGCTGTCACACATCTCACCCAGCTCACTCAGGATATGTGAGCTGATGAGAATCGTTTTCCCTTCCTCTGCGAGGATACGGATGAGCTGCTTGAGCTCCACTCGGGCCTTTGGGTCCAGCCCCGCAGCAGGTTCATCTAAAATCAAGATTTTCGGGTCATGAAGAAGCGCACGTCCCAAACACAAACGCTGCGTTTGACCTTTGGACATCTTATTGCTCAATCGATCTGCCAGCGGCGTGAGATCCGTGAAATTCATCACCTCTTCAATGCGCTGAACACGTTCTGCGCCCTGATACCCGAGAGCTCTGGCGTAGAAGTCCAGATACTCCAGCACCGTCATGTGATCATAGGTGCCAAAGCTGTCAGGCATCCAGCCTAACAAACGACGCACTTTTTCAGGGTAATGCACGACATTGTGCCCGCCTACCTTGACGGAACCAGCTGTGGGTTGATCCAGCGTGGCCATGATCCTCATGGTGGTCGTTTTCCCAGCACCGTTCGCCCCGACAAAGCCAACCACACTGCCGTGATTGATGGTGAAAGAGACTCCGTCCACCGCCTTGAGCGATCCAAAGCTACGCTGCAAATTCTCCACCACAATGGCAGGCTGGTCGGCATCAAAATCAGCGGGAGTGGACATGAGAAAACGTTAGGGTTGTGCTACGGGTCCAAAGACCATGACATGGTCTTCATTCCACCGGATGGAAGGCAGGGTCTCAAGAGTGAATGCAGGTGCCACTTTGGCTAAACCCATGAAGCTGCCACGGGCCAAATTGCCATTTCCGAGCGCCTCGATCCGAAGCTTAGTTTGACCTTCCGAAAGTTGTGCCACGTCTGAGCAGGCTTTCCGTAACTCTGCCGTCCCTGAAGTGACGAGCTGCACTTTCTGCCCCGTAACCAGCGACTGTTTTGACTTCCAGACACTGCCCTTAGCATCGATATAGAAAAGCGAATCAACGGTGAAGCCAAGGGCTGAAATGATCTCAGGAGCAGCGTCAGTTGCCAATCCACTCTTGAGTTCCAAACGTGCCCGAGTTGGAACGACTGCACGCAAGGTTTGCCCCTGCTCAGCGCGGCTTTGGAAGAAGTTGCCAGAACGTTGACTGCCTGCCTGCGTTAGTTGCACAGCTTGACTATTCATGTCTTTTTTCAACTTCACCCATGGCGTATCAGGCAGCGCCAGAGGCTCGATCAGCGCAGGCTGTTTCAATTCGAAATTACCACCCAATAAGACACCTGTTCGACAAGCCTGCTCCTGCATGACATAAGCCGCGGTTTCCTCAGGCACCAGATTCACCAGCACCAAACGTGCTCCGATACCCCCCATGCCATCCTGGAAAAGAATGATCACCACCATCAGTAGGCTAGCACCAATCGAAAGCAGCGGTGTCGTGATAAAGAGCTTGTGACGCTTCCCAGGCGGAGCCAACACAAAGAGATTCACTGGGCCTACCAGGATGCCGAAAATCACTAAAAACACGATCACCTGCCATGAGGCAAACTGGCGCAGACCGATGGACTCTAATAAGCCCCAGTCAGGCTTCTGATTCGGCGCTAGTCCTGTTCCGCCAGTGTAATCCTCCGTCAGCATTTTTTCACGCCTTCCAAATCCCCAATACCTAGCCACCGTTTTTTCAGCATCCAGATCTTTGCCATTCCAGGAGAGGATAGCTGTTTTCAAAGTGGCAACCTTTCCTTCTATGTCCGAAGGAATACCGAGCGCAGCAAAGTTCGGCGCACCCGTGGCATACAAATCAAGCTGCCCACCCAAGCGACTCCACTGAATCATGGCTAAGCGCTGCCCTGGCCTCAAAGAAAGCCACTCTGTATCAGCCATCATGATGACATCGAATCCACTTAACCCCAGCCAATCCTCAGGCAGATCCTTGGCAGCATACACGCTGCCAAACTGACTGGTCGCACCGCCACGAGAACCGCCACTTTTCATTCGACTCTGCACCTCATCTTTCAGACGTGCATGATTGGTGTCTGCCAGTGCCTTACTGATCGCAATGGCCGGAAAATCATAGACTGGATTACTGTGTTCACTGAAATCACGATGCCCTGCGCCGTCTATATCCACGCCGATTCGAAGCTCTTTTCCACTACGACCATAGGTCTCTCCATAGGCTACTGCTTGAGGCACTAAAAATTGGGCAGATTCTGTTCCACCAGCTGGCACCATCATTTGAAAGCGACTGCGATGCTGATTCTCAGATTGGAATCGTTGTGTTTGAGAAAGGAGCGAAAAATCCCAGAGTCGATCCGAGCTGGTGTGATTGGTCGCCACGACACGCAACGGAGCGTATCCAGTAGGCGGGATGGGATCGAATACGCTGCGGATCTCCAGGGCTAGCGCGCCGTTCGTATCTGCCAACGCTCCACTGGTAATGCTCTTTTGCGCTATCGCAGGCAGGATCATGAGACCCCAGGCCAATAGAGACGCCAAGTGTGTTTTCATGCCACCTCCTTCAGTGTTTTCGGTGTGCTTAAATTCTGCACTGGCACCTCCGCCACGATAGCTCGCACCACACTGGCACTGGTCCGTCCATCCATCCGCGCGGTGTAGTCCAGCAGGATACGATGATTTAAAACCGGCAGAGCCAAAGCCTGCACATCCTCAAAGCTCGCATTCGGTCGGCCATGCATCAAAGCCCGCGCTTTAGCCGCAGAGGCCAGGCTCAAAGCCGCACGCGGGCTAGCCCCGAAGCGCACACCTTCAGAAGCCTTCGATTGCCCAGGATGCGTGGCGTCCACAATGCGGGCAATGTACCCTGCCACAATCTCAGGTAAATAAATGCGCCGCGCCGTTTGCTGAATGAGTGCAAAGTCCTCACGCGTTGTGATCACGGGAACTTCAGGCTCCACGCCAAGCTCGCGATGCGTCACGATCCGAGCCAGTGTCTCGGCACTATTGCGTAGCACTTCCAGCTTGAAGAGAAAGCGGTCCACCTGCGCCTCAGGCAGAGGATACGTGCCCTCTAGCTCGATTGGGTTCTGCGTGGCCAACACAAAGAAGGGATCAGGCAACTGATGTGACTGCCCCAGAACCGTCACACGTCGTTCCTGCATTGCCTCTAACAGCGCAGACTGCGTCTTCGGTGAAGCACGATTGATTTCATCTGCCAGCAATAGATTGGTGAATATCGGCCCCGGTTGAAACACAAACTCACGCCGACCATCGACCTCTTGCAACACTGGATTCCCCGTGATGTCACCTGGAAGTAAATCAGGCGTGAACTGCACTCGACGAGTTGTCAGATTCAGCGCTTTCGACAGGCCTTTCACTAACTCGGTCTTTCCCAGTCCAGGCAGACCTTCTAAAAGCACATGACCGCGTGCAATGACTCCGCAAAGCACGAGATTGATTAACTCCTCTTGGCCAAACAGCACCTCATTCAACGCCTGCCGCAATGCAGCAATGGGTTTCGAGGCAATTTCAATTTCAGTCTCCGTAGCGTTCGAGTCAGCAGCCATTGAAACGAGACTAAGCAGATAAATTGCCATGCCGTCGAGCAGAAAAAGTAGATGCTTCTGTGAACCCCACGATTCTCCACTTAGGCTCCCAGCATTATAAAAAGGGTGGCGCGCTCCTTAGCCCATCGATAAGACGTTTCACCACACTAGGACAGATGTCTGGTAAACGCCCTCCCCTGCGACTAACCGTGCCGAGTCAGACAGTTCCTTCGTCCTATTACAAAAGCATGCCCCCAAGTCTTTTCAGCGACCTGTTATAGATAAAAGTACTTCTCTGCCCCTGTGTGGGCAAATTGACTGAATGCATTAGATGCAAACGAAAGGTCCAGCCTTATTTCCAAGAAGATGATAAAGAATGGGTTAACACATCAGCCGTCCGAAATTACATCTTGTAAAAACAGTAATTCAATCTAGCTAGGGACACTCAATATTTAATGTCACGCCTACCACAGATCCTTGTTGTCGCAGCCCTGGTGGTGTCCATCGGGCTACACTGGGCTGTGCTACAATCAGCGGCTTGGGTAGGCATGGCGGTTGCCTATTCAGTCGAGAAAGGTGTGATAGAAGGCCTAAGCGACACCTTTGACGGGGCCCATCCTTGTCCTCTATGTAAGGCGGTCGATGAAGGCAAACAGGATAAAGAAAAAACTGGCGCAAAGAGTCCTATCAAAAAGCTCGAAGTGCTGGTTGTTCGCCGCATCAGCTTCATCCCACCCAACGGTGTTTCCATCCAATACGCTTCACTTGATGAGCGTCCAGTGCTGCGGGAGAGCGTGCCACTGAGAGCACCTCCGAGGATAAGGCTAGTCTAACCAACAAAGACTAGAGCATCTCGTGTGTCATGCCCCCTCGGGTTTGCGAGCACGCGTGCTGTAAAAACACCCTCAACATTCGGGATAGCACTGCCATGAAGGCGGTGCACCCAATCATCTCATTATCATGAAAACTTTTTCGAATCATTGGATCTTCTGTGCCCTCATTAGCACATCACTACCCCTGACTGCTCAGCAGTCCACACCCACCACACTGCCGACGATGATCATCACGGCGGAAACCAATAAAAAAGAACCACTTACCGTTCCAAGTTTGGAAACTCGGCGCGAACAAATCAATGCCACGACTCCAGGTGGTGCCTCTGTGATTGACTCAGAAGACTACAAGCGAGGAAGAGCCTCTACCTTAAAAGACGCGCTGGACTTTGCCCCAGGTGTCTTTGTCCAGCCGCGCTTCGGTGCCGAAGAATCACGCCTTTCCATCCGTGGCTCCGGGATCCAGCGTACCTTTCATGGTCGTGGCATCAAGTTGATGCAAGATGGAGCGCCTCTCAATCTTGCAGATGGCGGTTTTGATATGCAGGCTATCGAACCCCTATCGGCACACTATATCGAAGTCTATCGCGGGGCCAATGGGCTGCAATATGGCTCGACCACGCTAGGCGGTGCTGTCAACTTTGTCTCACGAACAGGTTATGATGCGGCACCCCTTCAGACACGCGTTGAAGTCGGGAGTTTTGACACCATCCGCAGCCAGATCAGCTCCGGAGCCGTCGTTGGGAAAACCGATTATTACTTCAGTGCCAGTTCAAGCTTTAGCGATGGTTTCCGCGATTACAGCCAGCAGTCTAGCCAGCGTATCTTTGCCAACATCGGTTACCGAATCAGCGACGACATCGAGACGCGATTCTATGTCACTTATGTGAACAGCGATTCCGAACTACCTGGTGCCGTAACAAGGGACCAATTCCAAAATAATCCACACCAGGCTAATGCAGGAAGTTTGGCATTGAAGCAGAAGCGTGATTTCAGACTCTTCCGTATTGCCAATAAGACAACATTCAGTGATGGGGATGCCCAGTCGCTAACAGTAAGCACGTTCTGGTCCTGGAAAGATCTGGATCATCCTATTTTTCAAGTGATCGACCAGCTTTCCAATGATCTCGGCTTCGATGTCCGCTATGATAATACAGCCTCCCTCTTGGGGCATGAAAATCATTTCACTGCAGGTGTCGGTTACGTTTATGGCACTGCTCAGGACAATCGCTTTCGCAACATTGCAGGTCAACGTGGCCCCCGCACAGCGGACTTTGAGCAGACCTCAGCTAATCTGGACCTTTATGTTCAGGATACCTTTCATCTGACAGACACTTTATCCTTCGTCATTGGCGCTCAGGGGAGCTACGCCACCCGTGATCTCGCGGAAGAAACTCTCTTTGGGGCAGACAACAGCAGCAGGCAAGAATACTGGGGATTCAGCCCAAAACTGGGCATGATCTGGGAACCCAGAAAAGACACTCAACTTTACTTCAATGTCAGCCGCAGCTTTGAGCCACCGTCTTTCGGCGAACTCACTGCCGCAGGCGCTGCCCCAGGACTTGTGGATCTATCTGCTCAACGAGGCACAACACTTGAGTTTGGCAGTCGCGGCAAAATGAATCGCGTGAGCTGGGATCTATCTTGGTATTATTCTTGGTTAGATAATGAATTACTTTCTCTAGGTATTCCTGGCATCAGCCCAACTCAGACCGTCAATGCAGGCCGCACCATTCATCATGGTATCGAGGCCATGTTAGACGTGGATCTTCTGCGTGATCTGCTTCCCAATGATCGTCTCTTCCTGCGCCAAACTTACCTATACAGCGACTTTCACTTTGATGGAGACAGCGACTTTTCAAACAACGAACTCCCTGGCATGCCCCGTCATTACTACCGTGCTGAGTTACTCTATGAGCACCCTTGCGGCTTCTATGCTGGCCCTAATGTGGAATGGACACCTGAGGCGTATTTTGTGGATTTAGCAAACACCCAACGGGCGGGCAGTTACGCCTTACTTGGCTTCAAAGTTGGTTTCCGTCGTGAAAAAGGTCCCTCCTTTTTCATCGAAGCAAAGAACCTCACAGATGAAGACTATGTGGCTACTACGGGCGTTCTCAAAACAGCTGCCGCAAATAGCGCTGTCTTTTTTCCAGGTGATGGACGCGCTGTCTATGCAGGCATGGAATGGAAATGGTAATCAACTTCAATGAGGGCGGGGGCAGCTTATCAAAAGCCTTCTCTGCCCTTCCTTATAAAACCTCATGAACAAACAACTCATCCGTAAAGCTCATCGTTGGCTTGGCCTTCTCTTCAGCCTGACCATTCTCATGTCGGCCGGAAGTGGTGTCATTCACAACGTGATGACACGCACTCAAGCTCCGCCACCCTCCGCCAGGCCATCTGGGAATGGGCTGGATGTCTCGCAAATCAAACTCAGTGTCAGCGATGCTGCCATCAAACTGCCAGATGCCGCTCAAGGCATTGCCGCTGTCAATGTCCGCAGCATCGGCGGCCAGCCGTGGTATCAGATCTACACAAAAACAAATCGTGCTGCTCAATATGTCAGCGCATTGGACGGACGCGTCGATCCTGCTCAAGATGAAGCTTACGCCGCAGAGATAGCCACCACTTTCCTCGGAGGTGCTACTGTGAAAAGAACGGATTTTTTAACCGCTTTTAACAGCGAATACATCAACATCTTCCGCCTTTTGCCTGTGTATCGTTTTGATACAGAGGACGCTTTGCATACACGGGTTTATGTCTCTACCACCACGGGTAGTGTCACTCGGCACACGGATGATCAGCGTCAATGGGAGGCCAATGTCTTTACGAACTTTCACAAGCTCGGCTTCATACCAAACAAAGACCTGCGTGATTTAGTACTCACTCTGTTAACCGCAGCCACCTGTGTGGTCTCTTTGCTGGGAGTCGCTTTGTTTTTCATGACAAGCCGCAAGCGCTGACGATATCGACTGATCTCCTCGCAAGTGACACCGTTATTCATCGAATGATGGATCATCTCTTCAGATCATGAAAAAGATGAATGCATTTTTAGATGGCTGAGGATTCAGCTCATCTGCTATGCAAGAGGTCTCCAACCTAACCATGACCTGCCTCACACCGACCCTCTGGGCACGGCGTGCGAAGATCGGCATGCTCGGACTCCTCGCGAGCCTGAGCCTGCCTCTGTCCGCCGCTGCTGCTGAATCTACCACGATCAATGCTGGCGATACCGCTTGGCTGCTGACTTCGACAGCACTGGTCCTCTTCATGATGATTCCCGGATTGGCCCTGTTTTATGCTGGTCTTGTTCGTTCGCGAAATGTGCTTTCCATTTTCATGCAGTGTTTTGTGCTCACGGCTGCGCTCAGTCTGCTCTGGCTCGTTTGCGGTTATTCGCTGTCCTTTTCAGATGGTGGCAGCTTCTTTGGCGGCATGGGCAAAGCCTTCCTCAATGGCGTGACCACCACCGCGACGCGCAGCGATTGCCCGACGATTCCTGAATTGCTCCATTTCGCCTATCAAATGATGTTTTTCCTCATCACACCGGGCTTATTCATCGGTGCTTTTGCTGAGCGCATGAAATTCAGTGCCATGCTCATCTTCAGCCTCGTCTGGAGCCTTGTCGTCTATGTGCCCTGCTGCTATGGCGTGTGGCATAAGGCGGGTGCCTTCCTTGGACTGACAGGTGTCATTGACCTCGCTGGTGGCATCGTCGTTCACATCACCGCAGGCGTCGCTGCGCTGGTGCTGTGCATCGTTGTCGGCCCGCGCAAAGGCTTCCCAACTACTCAAATGCTGCCACACAATCTTCCGCTGACCCTCATCGGTGCGGGGATGCTCTGGGTCGGCTGGTTTGGCTTCAATGCTGGCAGTCAACTTGCCGCCAATGGCAGTGCTGCCATGACTCTGATCGTCACCCATATCTCAGCCTGTACCGCTGCCATTGTCTGGATGGCCATTGAGTGGGTTAAATCTCGGCAACCCAGCGCTCTAGGCATCGCCACAGGTTCCATTGCTGGACTGGCTGCCATTACGCCAGCTGCTGGCAAAGTCGGCCCTATTGGAGCCATCTGCATTGGCACGGCCTCCGCCATCATCTGCTGGATCGCTTGCGCCAAGCTCAAGAAAAAGTTCCGTTACGACGACTCGCTGGATGTCTTCGGTGTACATGGTGTCGGCGGTTTCGTCGGCACCATCCTCGTCGCCGTCTTCGGCTCCACCTCCTTTGCCGGTGGCCTTGGCGATTTCCAAATCGCCACCCAGCTCAAAACTCAAATTCTCGCGGCCCTCTACACCACGATCCTCTCTGGTGTGGCTAGCTACATCATCCTGAAAGTCATCGCCCTCTTCATCCCCTTGCGCGTCAATAGCGATCAAGAGAGCCAAGGGCTCGACCTCGCCGAGCACGGCGAAGCGGCTTACAACGATTGATCATCCATTTTGCCAAGCCACTCAAGCAGTGGCTTGGCAAGTTAAGCGACGGCACGTTCGCGAACTTCTTGGAGGATCGACATCAGCTTTTCCACCTGCTCAGGTGGAAAGACCCCATCCACCCCCTGAGGGTTAAAATCAATGTACGATGATTCTTAGAGCAAGTCGTGGGTCATTACGCCGTGCTTGGACACATGGTAAGACTCACCGATTTGATCGGCCTGTTGAATTCAAGCCAAGGCCTTGCGGCGCTGAGGCTTTTTGAGGGCTTTGGCGGCAGGCAGGCGGACGGCGGGCTTGGAAGGCTTCGTGGCTTTGGAGGCTGGGGGCTTGACGGTAGGTGTGTCCTGGATGCCGTGGGCTTCTTTGAGGGCGCGGAGTTCTTTTTCCACTTCGCCCAGGCGGCGGGAGGTGGCGTCTAACTTTTTAGCGACGAGACGAGCAACGAATTCAAAGAGGGCGGCGTGGAAGGCGGGGTCTTCTTCACGCGGATGAATGTCTTGCAGGAACTTCTGATCCACGGCCAAACAAAGGGCGCGACTGCTGGCGATGACTGAGGCGGCACGTTTGTCCTGATTGACGAGCGCCAGTTCACCAAAAACATCTCCGACTCGGGAAATAGCGGCCACTTTTTTGCCACTGATGCGGACTTCAAGCTCGCCATTCAGCAGGATATAAATGCGGCTGTCGATGGTGCCTTCCTGGATGATGATGTCGTCTTTATCGCATTGGAGCAGGCTGGAGGAATTCAGCACATCGTCCAGTTGCTCGTCACTGAAACTGTTTAAAAAAGGGACCGCGTTTAGGGGGGCGGGCAGGCGTCCTTCTTCGTGAATGTAGGCGTACTCTTTCATTTCTCCGCACAGTATTCCACGGATGCAGCGCAGGGAACAAGATCAATCATGAGAATGATGCATTTTTTTAAAAAGGCCTCGTTCTAGGTTCCAAAGCAGCGGTCGCCGGCATCGCCCAGACCTGGCACGATGAAAAACTTGTCATTCAAGCCTTCATCAATGGCGGCCGTAATGATGGGCACGTCGGGATGCTCCTCGGCCATGGCCTCGAGTCCCTCGGGGCTGCTGACCACACAGATGAAGGTAATGCGTTCAGCGCCAGCGGCCTTGAGTTGCTTGATGGTGAAGCAGGCGCTGCCACCTGTGGCCAGCATGGGATCGAGAAGGAAGACTTCAGATTTCCATAAGCTGCCGGGAATTCGAGCAAAGTAGGGCTTTGGCTGGGCGGTCTCTTCACAGCGAGAAATGCCGATGTGGGCGACGATAGCGTCTGGCACCAACGGATGAATGGCCTCAGAAAGTCCTAATCCAGCACGCAGAATCGGCACGAGAATGATGGGGCGTGCAAAGGTCTGTCCTTGGGTCTCTGCCAAGGGCGTCTGGAGGGTGACTGTCTCTGTCTCCAAAGCACGCGTGGCCACGGTGAAGAGAATTTCAGCCAGTCGATGTAGGTGCCAGCGAAACTGGGCCGTGGAGGTCTCCTGCCGCCGCATGGCCGTGAGGTGGATCTGGGCTAGGGGATGAGAGACAACAAGGGGTGCAGGGTTCATGAGAGCGAGAATACGAACGTCATTGTCTCCCACAGATTCAGGGAGGCCAACAGAATTCTGATTCAAGGCAACTGCCTGCATTTCTGACTAGGCCTGTCACAGAAGTGTAAGTCTAGTCGATGTAAACCTATCAATTCCCAGTCGGAGCCGCTGGCACAGGCGTGGCGGGTTTGATCTCTTCCAGGGCAGGACCTGGGCTAGGAGCAGGAGATAGGGCTGGTCCACCGATGGCTGGTGACGTTGTTACCGCTGGGCCATTTGGGTCGCCAGGAGCGAGTGTGGTGGCTTCAGTCGTCGCGGTTGCAGCTTCGGCAGCTTTCTTCTTAGCCGCGGCTAGTTTAGCGGCGTTCGCAGCGGCTTTTTGATTGGATTGCTTGATGTAGGTGGCGTAGTCGGGGCCACTGCCAGTGATGGTCACTGGGGTACCGACGGAAATGTTCTTGAAGATGGTGCCGGCAAATTTAGACGGCAGGCGGATGCAGCCATGAGAGGCGCGACGACCGGGGCGGGGGATAGCTCCGATGTGCATGCCAACTCCGTCTCCGGTCAGACGCATGAAGTAGGTCATCTTGGCAGGCTCGAAACTGCCTCCGGGTGGCAACAGATCGCGCCCTTGTTTGAAGTCAGAGTTGACCAATTTACCGGCTGCATCAAACCCTTTGCCATAGAGATTGGAGACTTTGTCGGCGATTTTTTCCAAGACTTTGAATTCTCCGGTTGGAGTTGGAAAGCTGGTGATGCCGCTGGCGACATAGGTCCAGCCGATCTCTTCATCTCCATTGTAAAGACGAGCTTTTTGTTCGTCCACATTGATCTTCACGGAGGTGATGCTCTTGCCTTCGCCGCGCCATTCGAAGAGGCCCGCTGGCTTTTTGGCGACTTCTGGTGTGGGTGGTGGTGGCGGCGGTGTCGTCTTACAAGAAGCGAGCCAGAGAGTGCAAGCCAAGAGAGAAGCTTTTACCGTGAGTTTCAGAAGACGTGTGGGAGTCATGACTGCTCAAGTTACGCCTAGGCTAGCGGTGAGTTCAAGCTCGGTGATGATTTACTTTGTCCTTACTTCTGAAGAAGCAGATCCCAAGGCAGGTTCACAATGGCATCTGCACCATGCTCCTGAAGCTCGGCTACGCTGCGGAAGCCCCAGCTAACGCCGATGCCGCGCATGCCTGAGTTTTTAGCAAAGGCCATGTCGATGCCTGAATCACCCACATAGGCACAGTCGGCAGTGGTGAGTCCGAGCAGGGCTGCTGCCTCATGAGCTCCGGCAGGATCAGGCTTGCGCGGCACTTCGTCACGCTGTCCGAGCACGACCGCAAAGGTATCCGCAGGGAAGAAGTGGTCGCAGCAGAGCTGGGTAAAGTGGTGCGGCTTATTGGAAATACAGCCGATTTTCATGCCTCGGCCCTTCAGTTCATCCAGCACGTCCTGCATGCCTGCATAGACGACGGTTTGATCATGCCAGCCATTTTGGTACTGCTGCTGATAGCTCCTCAAACAGCGATCTATAATGTCATCTGTCCGCGCTGATTCAGGCAGGGCACGGCTGACGAGCTGTCTCATGCCGTCGCCAATGTATTCGGGGAATAAAGCTAAATCACGCTCAGGATACCCCTGCTCCACGAGCATGCGGTTGACCGCAGACGCGAGGTCTTTGAGCGAGTCAATCAGGGTGCCATCGAGATCGAAGATGAAAGCTTTTAAAGAAGACATGAGACGCTCATGTCGGAGAGGAGCCACTCGACTTCAACTGGCATCATGATGAAATGTGCATTCTATCGGCGCACCTCGCCCTTGGTCACATCGCCAGTGTCATCCAGCGCCATGATTTGATTGATGGTCTTGAAGCGGCCTTTATCTTCGAAGGCCCAGACGACTTTTTTATCGGGGGTCACTTCGATGAATTGCGCCTGCTCACCGAGATGGCCGTGACCGAGATAGTTGGCAAAGATCGTGTTCCCATCCGGCAGACGATGACAGCCAGCCATGAGTCGAAGGGGATGACCAGGGAGATCGTTTTCATTGAGCTGCCAGACGGTCTTTCCAGCAGGATCGACTTCGACGACTTGATGGCCATCTCCGCAGGTGATGAGTAAGTTTTGATTGGCTAATTGCACGACTTCATGCGGATCACCCGTCACTGGCACCTCACGCAGCACTTTGCCATTGGCATCGAGCTCCACGATCTTGCTTTCGCCTTTGAAACAGACGAGGTAGTGGCCATCCGACGTTTTCCGCGTGCCGCGAAATTGATTGTGCAGTTTCACGCTATCCTTGGTCACCAGCTTGATTTCCTTGGCAACTTTTCCCGCACGATCCACTTCAATGATGCGGCTGCTACCGCACTCAATGACCAGCACATTGCCATTAGGTAAAGGCTGACAGCCATGGCATTCGACCTTTTCAGAAGCCACGTATTCCCAGACGACTTTTTTCTCCCTCGTCACTTCCTTTGCGCCCCCACGATAGGCAAAGAGAATGTTTCCGCTCGGTAACTGCCAGCAGTCCTGCGGCTGCTTCGCCTCCACCTGCCATTCGATTTCGCCTGAGGCAGAAAGGATCGTCACCGTGCCACCACTGTAGTCGCAGCAGAGGATCGGGCGTGCGGCCATGAGGCTGCCAGCGAAGGCGATGAGAGTTGTCAGTGCAAGAGCGAGTTTCATGGAGGAGATCAAACGTGATGTGAAAGCGGATCTTCCACTTAGCGTCTTCTTGTTTTATTCCTTGCACGCTAGCCAATGTAGCGGACCAAGAAAGCATGCTCGCTGACTACCACACTCACACGCCACTTTGCCTCCATGCGGAGGGGAATCCGGTGGAGTATGCACGACATGCTCAGAGCATTGGTTTGGCTGAGGTTGGATTCTCTGATCATAATCCCATGCCGGAATTCTTTGATGATTGGCGGATGCTGATCACGGATTTACCGCGCTATTTTGAACTGGTCACAGAGGCCCGCGAGGCACTGCCAGGATTCCCAATCCGGCTGGCGCTGGAGTGTGATTATCTAGAGGGAAAAGAAAAGTGGATCGAAAAAACCGCAGGGCTGGGTGAGTGGGACTATCTCATCGGCAGCGTGCATTACATTCATGATGGCATCGCGGTGGATGATCCCCAACACATGGCGCGCTGGACGACTGCGACAGACATCGAGCACATGTGGTCGGTGTATTGGAAGCTCTATGAAAAGATGATCCGCACCGGACTCTTTGATTTTTACGCGCATCCTGATTTGGCCAAAAAGTTCGGTTTCCGACCTGCGGTGGATTTACGCCGCTATTATGAGCCTGTGATTCAGGCGCTCCTGGATACCAATGCGGTTATGGAAGTGAGCACCGCTGGCCTACGCAAAGAAGTGGCCGAAATTTACCCTGCCCGAGAGATGCTGGAGATGGCTTATTCAGCCAAGGTGCCCATCGTAATTAGCTCAGACGCGCATAAGCCGACAGATGTGGGGGCCGACTTTGATCAGGCTTTAAAACTCGTGCGCAGTGTCGGCTACACCACCACCGTGCGCTTTGAAAAACGTCAGCGCCGTGAGGTGCTCCTACCAGAAAGCTGGCCCAGCGCATGATTTGGCAAACAAGACAACACCGGATCGAGTTCCCACGCCGTCCACTGGTGATGGGCATCGTGAATATCAATGACGACTCCTTCTGCGGGGACGGCACGCTAGATCCAGATAAGGCGCTGGCGCAGGCCGAGCAGCAGCTGCGTGATGGAGCTGATATCATCGACATCGGCGCCGAGAGTGCGCGGACGAATCGTGGACCGATCACCGAGGAAGAAGAGATCGCGCGACTCATGCCTTTTCTCAAGGCCTGGCCAGCCCTATTAGCCAAGTTTGAGCATGCTCCCTGGGATGCCGAGCAGCTCTGGCCGCCCATGCTTTCCATCAATACCTGGCGCAGTCCCGTGATCCGCGCCGTGCTGCCGCATGGAGGAGATCTCATCAATGACATCAGCGCTCTGCCGGATGCAACGAACGCGCGCCTCTGTGCCGATCACGGTGCCAGCCTGCTGATCATGCACAGCATTGGCCAGCCAAAGGTGCCGCATACGCACATCGGATATGCAGACATCCACGAGACACTGGAAACCTTCTTTGATGAAAAAATGGCCCTAGCTTTGAGTGCTGGTTTGAAGTCAGAGCAGATCATTCTGGACCCAGGGATCGACTTTGCTAAACAGCGCGAGGACAATCTAGCCATCTATCGCCACGCCGACCGCCTCCAGAAATGGGGCCGTCCCGTGCTGCTGCCGGTCTCTAGAAAAACCGTCATCGGCCAAGTGCTAGATCTACCGCAAGCCAATGATCGTGATGCCGGAACCATCGCCTGCATCTCAGCGGGAATGAAGCGTGGCTCCCAGATTTTCCGAGTTCACAATGTCCGCGCCGCCGCACAAGTGGTGAAGGTTTTATGCGCACTACAAGAACCCGTGACCCAGCCGATTTAGAAATCGACTTTTCCAGAGTCGTTATGATAAGCTCATTTCGTGAGCACAGGATTTGAATCTAACGACCGCCAAATAGATCGAATGGCAGGATGCGCGACTCTTGGCTTTTTTGCCTGGAAGTGGCTGGTCCGCTTACTGATGCTCTGGTTTCTTGTTTATATTATGTCAGGTATCTTGGGATTCGGCCCTCTTGGATACAATCATGGAACAATGAGAAGACTCTCTGAACTTCGCACGAAGGCAATGATGAAGGATATCCAAATCGCTTTATCTCACTTTAAGACGGAATATGAGCGGTATCCAGAGCCTGCATCAAAGGACGTGATTCTCCGCTCAGAAGGCAAGATGATCCAATCCTTGCTCGGACAGGAAAAGGAATCGAACCCGCACGACATTAGATTTATCGATCTGCCACTAGCTAAAAATGGGAAATACGGCCTGACCGGAATGAACGGAGATAGCCGTGAGATTCCCGCCGACATCAAATTGACAGACCCTTGGGGCGAGATGTTTTACCTCCTGATCGATGATAGCAGCAATGAAAATCATCAACTCCCCAATCCTGAGTGTCGTCCTGACGCCCTTTCTAAAGGGCCTGGGAAACATCCTGCACCTGAGTTTTTGAATGCGCCGATGTTGATCTTTTCATCCGGCCCAGATCGTGATCCAAAGACCTGGAATGACAACATTTGCAGCTGGCGCTGATCTTTCGAATGCCCCTAATTAAATGAGGCAGTCTTTCTGAAGCCAGATTCCAGTTTGACAGCAGCTTCGCCTTGCCTTATACACACAACCCCTCCTTCCAGACACTTTTATGGCCAATATCCGCTCTTCCGAAAAAGACATCCGCAAAACGATCAAGCGCACTGCAGCAAACTCTGCTGTGAAGAGCCGTATCCGCACTCTCCGCAAGAAAGTCATCGCCGCCGTCGAAAAAGGTGATGCTGCTACTGCTGCTACTTGCCTGAACGAGTTCACCTCGGCCTCAGACAAAGCCGCCAAGACCAAAGTCCTGCACAAAAACACTTCTGCTCGTCTCAAGAGCCGCCTTGCACTCAAGGTTGGTGCTCTGACCAAGAAAGCCTAAGACCAAGAGGGGCTCTCCAATTTAAAAAACCCGCTGTGTCCGCGTGACCAGCGGGTTTTTTGCAGCCATGATTCATCCACCCTTTCCTTTCCAACCATGATCCCACGCCTCCCCATTTCCCCGAACGGCCCGACTTTCTCTCGTCTCATTTATGGCACCTGGAGATTCCTTGATGATGCCGCGACCTCAAATTCTGCCGATCTGCTGAAGCGCCTGCACGCCTGCCTAGAACTGGGCATCACCACGCTGGACACAGCGGAGATCTACGGACTGTATCGGGTGGAGGAGTTTATCGGCCAGACTTTAAAGCTGGAATCAGGCCTGCGGGAGAAGTTCGAGATCGTGACAAAGTGCGGCATCTACGTCCCTTGTGATTTTCATCCTGACCGGAAGGTGGCCTTTTATAATGCAGAGGCCGCGCGATTGGTGAAGAGCGCTGAGAAATCGTTACGTCTGCTAGGCACGGATTACATCGACCTCTTTCTGGTGCATCGCCCAGACTGGCTGACCAGCGCGGATGAGACCGCCGCAGGGCTGAATAAGCTGATCAAAGAGGGGAAGATCCGCAGTGCCGGCGTCTCGAACTACAATGTGCATCAGTTTGATCTGCTGAACTCCCGCATGGACCAGCCTTTAGTGACGAATCAGATCGAGTTCAGCCTGCTGCACATGGACCCGATTTTTGATGGCACCGCCGATCAGTGCCAGAAACATCAGATCAAGCCCATGGCTTGGTCCCCTTTAGCCCAGGGAAAACTCATGGACGAGACCACGCCAGAGGGCACGCGCCTCAAGGCCAAAGCGGCTGAGCTTTCGGCCAAATACGGTGACGCCACGCTGGATCAGCTGGCCTACGCCTGGATCATGGCGCATCCATCCCAGCCGCTGCCGATCATCGGCACCAATAAGCTGGAGCGCCTGATCACAACGGCCAAATCAGCCGACATCAAACTAGAGCGTGAAGACTGGTATGGCCTCTGGACGGCGGCCAAAGGTCACGGAATTCCGTAACGCGAATGAAATCGGTTCCGTTCTCATGCAAATGAGTGCAGGCTCGATGAACTGAGGATTCAACGACAAAGCCCTGCATCCCGCAGTCCGGGGAACTCAGCGCGCCAGTCACGAACGAGCTGTGCATCGATCTCAGAACGCAGAACTTGCTCTCGTTCACCGGCATCGGCGATGATCACACCGTGGGGATTGATGATCACGCTGCGGCCATTGTAACTGTAGCTGGGCTCAGTGCCGGTTCGGTTCACGCCGATCACATAGGCTTGGTTTTCGATCGCTCTTGCCTGAAGAAGTGTGAGCCAATGATTCACGCGTTTCACAGGCCAAGCGGCGATGTAGATCAGCACTTCGGCACCGAGCTTCACTGCCTCGCGCGCTAACTCAGGAAAGCGTAAATCATAGCAGATCAGCGGCGCGATCTTCACACCACGCCACTCAAAGATCTGCGGACTGGTTCCTCGCTCGTGCACTGCCGACTCACCGCCGAGAGAAAAGGGCTGCATCTTGGTGTAGCGTGCTAGTAGGGTGCCATCAGGTGCGATGGCCAGTGCTTGATTGCGACCGCGCCCCTCCGTGCCCTTGGTCACGACGCCTGCTACGATGCAACTTTGATACTCCTGTGCGAGGCTTTGGAGAAAGAGTTCTGTTTCGCCGCCTTCCGCCTCGGCTGTCACGGTCGTATCGCATGAAAACCCGGTCCCAAACATCTCGGGCAGAACGATGAGTGAACCGGGCGCAGGTCTGCGCAGCGCTAACAAGGCGCGCACTTGGGTGAAATTGGCCACCTTGTCTTCCCAGATGGAATCAAGCTGCACGGCGTGAATGTCGATCATCATGCTCTAAGATGAGGCAGAGATAGAAAATGGGAATTGGCTTTTGCGATTTGATCTCTTAAACTTTGGTTATGGCCCAATACTCTGTTCAGCCCGGTGATAATCCCAGTAAGATTGCCAAGAAGTTTGGCATGACGCTGGGGCAGTTTCAGAAGTTAAACCCCGGACTGGTGGAATGGGGGACAGAAAACTGGAAGGTACTCTTTCCGGGCCAGATCGTGAATGTGAATGGGATCGTCACCGGAATGCCAGTGGAGGCAGAGGCTGCTGCTCCGAACAGTTTTGCCGCGCCACCACCCTGGATGCAGATCGCCATCATGGAGCAAGGTGTGCAGGAATGGGCACAAGGAGACAACCCACGTATCCTGGAATATCTGCGCAGTTGCGGCATCAGCGGCAATCTACTGAAAGATGAAACCGCCTGGTGTGCCGCCTTTGTGAACTGGTGCGTGCTGCGCTCCGGCTACAGGCCGCAGGGCAGCGCTCGCGTTTCTGACTGGTGGGGCTGGGGTCGCCCTGTCGCCGCCACTTATGGTGCCATCTGCATTACTCAGCCGCTGACCGTGGATCAGGCTGGTAGCGGCCACATTGGCTTTCTCCATGCCATGGATGCCACAAACGTCTGGCTCTTGAGCGGAAACTCAAAGAACCAGGTCCGAATCGCCGCCTACCCGAAGAGCAAGTTGATCCATAATGCGCCCTATCGCTGGCCTTTTTAAAGGCTAGTCGATGAAGGAACAGATGTATTCCGCGATGCCGTCAGTGACAGCGATGTCGAAACCCGACTTCGCTGGCACGTCGAAATACTCACCGCCGTTGTAGGTCGTCATGGAGTCGCTGCCGTCTAACTTCACCTCGCAACTGCCTGCCACGATCTCCATTCGTTCAGCCTTATCCGTACCGAAATGGTAGCTGCCAGGATAGATCAGACCCAGGGTCTTCTTGCTGCCATCCGCAAATAAAATGCTGTGGCTGACCACCTTCCCATCAAAATAGACATTGGCTTTGGCGACGGCAGTGACGTTGGTGAATTCGGTAGGAATAGCGGACATAGAGCGCGCAGAATGGCAAGCCTGTGAAAATGCTCAAGTACGTTTCTGGGTGCCTAAGTCGCTGTTTCTTTGGTTGACCGCCCCCCACATCACCTTCACTCTCGCGGTTCTTACCTCATGAAAGTTACCCTCCGCATCGTTTGTGCCGCCTTGGCGGTAGCCACTACCGTCTCAGCTCAAACCGAGCCAGCAAAACCTGCTGAAACCGCGAAAACCACTGGCGAAGCTGCAGCTCCTGCGGCAAAACCCGACATGGACAAAGTCAGCTATTTCATCGGAAAAAACATCGGTGGCAACATCGCCAATAACTTCAAGCAACAGGGCGTCGATATCGACATCGAAAACTTCCTCCAGGCCATGCGCGACCAGTTCGAAGGCAAGCCAAGCAAATTCAAGGAAGAGGAGCTGACCGCAGCCATGGAAGCTTTTGAAAAAGTCATGCAGGGCAAGCAGGCTGAAATGCAAAAAGAAAAAGCCGCTAAAGCAGGTGACGTGAAAGCTGCTGGTGCCAAGTTCCTCGCTGAAAACGGCAAGCGTGAAGGCGTGAAGACCACGGCAAGCGGTCTGCAATATGAAGTCATCAAAGCTGGTGACGGCGCTAAGCCAGTGCCAACCGATAAGGTCAACGTCCACTACCACGGCACACTCGTGAATGGCAAAGTCTTCGACAGCTCCGTGCAGCGCGGCGAGCCGATCACCTTTGGCGTTCAGGAAGTCATCAAGGGCTGGACCGAAGGTCTGCAACTCATGAGCATTGGTTCCAAGTTCAAGTTCTTCATCCCATCTGACCTCGCTTATGGCGACGCTGGTGCAGGTGCTGACATTGGCCCAGGTGAGACCCTCATCTTCGAAGTCGAGCTTCTGAAGATCGAAAAATAATCCTTCCACATTCACTTCCACGGCTGCCAGGCGACTGGCAGCCGTTTTTTATGCCCTGCGTAAGTTCTTGCCCCACCTATCGTTTAGAAAAGCTCATCATGATCCGCCGACTCATCGCCCTATTTACCCTGCTGACCTCTGCCGCCGTGGCCGCCCCGACTGCCACGCCGAATATTCTTTTTCTTTTCTGCGATGATCTCAGCACTCAGGTCATCAGTGCCTATGGAGAAAAAAGAAAGCTGCTGGAAACCCCCGGCCTGGACCGCATTGCCAAAGAAGGCATTCGCTTTGATCGCTGCCTCGTCACCAACTCGATTTGTGGTCCCATGCGTGCCGTGATTCAGACGGGCAAATACTCGCACGCCAACGGCTTTTACAATAACAGCAACAGTCGCTTTGACAGCAGTCAGCAGACCTTCCCGAAGCTCCTGCAAAAGGCCGGTTATAGCACCGCCGTCATTGGCAAATGGCATCTCATGACAGACCCGGTCGGTTATGATTACTGGCAGGTTTTACCAGGCCAAGGTGCCTACTATAATCCACCCATGATCGAAAATGGTAAGCCCGTGAAACATGAGGGTTATGTCACCGATGTCATCACCGATCTCAGCCTCGACTACCTGAAAAATCGGGACAAAACCAAACCCTTCATGCTCATGCTCCAGCACAAAGCCCCGCATCGTGAATGGGAACCTGCCCTCCGCCACCTCGGCCATGATCATGATCGAGTCTATGAGGAACCAGAGACGCTCTTTGATGCTTTTGAAGGCCGTAGCAAAGCGGTCAGTGATCATGACATGGGCATCGAGCGCACCATGACCGACCGCGACCTGAAGCTCGTGACTCCCGGCAACCTCAATGACGATCAGCGCAAGTATTGGAACGAATACTATGAGCCACGGAACGCCAAGTATCGCGAGGCCAACCTCACGGGCAAAGACCTCGTTAAATGGCGTTATCAGCGCTACATGCACGACTACACCGCCTGTGTGAAAAGCGTGGATGAAAGCGTGACTCGTGTGCTCGACTATCTCGACAAAGAAGGCCTGGCCGATAACACCGTCGTCATCCTCAGCAGTGACCAAGGCTTCTTCATGGGAGAGCACGGTTGGTTTGATAAACGCTGGATCTTTGAAGAGTCCTTACGCACGCCTTTTCTCGTTCGTTGGCCTGGAGTTTCCAAGCCAGGAAGCACCAGTGGGAAAATCGTTTCCCTGCTTGATCTAGCTCAGACCTTTTTAGACCTAGCAGGCCAGCCGCAGCCTAGCGACATGCAGGGCCGCTCTTTGGTGCCACTCTTCAAAGGCGAAGATCCAGCCGACTGGCGGAAGTCGTTCTACTACCACTATTACGAGTTCCCCGTGCCGCATCGCGTGCGCCCGCATTACGGCGTCATCACCGACCGCTACAAGCTCGTGCATTATTACAAACCCGATGTCGATGACTGGGACCTGTTGGATCGCCAAAAAGACCCGCTAGAAACCAAAAACTTCTACGCCGACCCCGCTTATGCCGACACCGTGAAAGAACTCAAAGCCGAGCTCACCCGCCTGCAAACCGAAGTCAAAGAAACCCTGCCTCCCCCACGCGAAGCCCATGGCAATGCCCCCTTTGAAGGTGAGCCTGCCCAGCCCAAAAAGGGCAAAGGCAAAGGGAAGAAAAAAGCAGAATAGTCTCAAATCACCATGCGATCCATTGCCTTCATACCCATCTTCCTATTCATCCTGTCTCTGGCCAATGCCGCTGATAAACCCAACTTCATCTTCATCCTCTGCGATGATCTAGGCACTGGAGACGTGAAATGCCTGAATCCTGAAGGAAAGATCGCGACGCCGAACATGGATCGCCTGGCACGCGAGGGAATGGCCTTCACGGATGCGCATACGCCGTCTAGTGTCTGCACACCCACGCGCTACGGCACGCTGACAGGGCGCTACAACTGGCGAACAAAGCTGCAAAACGGTGTGTTGGGCGGACTGAGCCCCCATTTGATCCAGCCAGGCCGCCTGACAGTGGCGGCGATGCTCAAAGCACAGGGCTACCACACCGCCGCCATCGGTAAATGGCATCTCGGCATGGACTGGGTCATCAAAGATAAACAATCCGTCTCTGAGCTGACCATTGAATCCCGTGACCAGGCCTGGAGCACGGACTTCACCCAACCCACGACCCATGGACCACTGACGGTAGGCTTTGACCGCTACTTTGGTATCGCTGCGTCTCTGGATATGGTGCCGTATGTGTTCATTGATGGAGACCGTGTGACGGCGCAACCAACAGAAGATCGTGACCTAGAAATGGTGCAGGGTGAGACGAACAAGCATACCCGCAAAGGTCCTGCGGCACCTGGCTTCACAGGTTATGAGGTGCTGCCGACCTTCATCGATAAAGCTGTGGCCTACATTGATGAAAAAGCCGCCGACGCCAAATCAGGAAAGCCTTTTTTCATCTACCTACCGCTGACGGCACCACACACACCCATCCTGCCGAACCCAGAATGGCGCGGCAAGAGTGGCCTCAATCAATATGGCGACTTCGTGATGGAGACAGATGCCAACATTGGCCGCCTGCTGAAGGCGTTGGATGATCAAGGGATCGCCAAAGACACGGTCGTCATTCTGACCAGCGACAATGGTTGCTCTCCCAGCGCTGACTACCCTGCCCTGCTGGCCAAAGGTCACAATCCCAGTGGCAAGTATCGCGGTCATAAAGCGGACATCTATGAAGGTGGTCACCGGGTGCCCTTCCTCGTGCGCTGGCCAGCTAAAGTGAAGGCAGGTCAAACAAGCACGCAACTCACCTGCCTAACCGACTTCACCGCTACAGCGGCTGAGATCACAGGCGCCACACTGCCTGAAACCGCAGCGGAAGATAGCTTCAGCTTCTTGCCCGCCTTGCTCGGTGAGACCGACAAAGGTCCAAAGCGCGAATCTCTGGTCAGTCACAGCATCGGCGGCAACTTCGCCATCCGTGAAGGTCAATGGAAACTGGCTCTCTGCCCCGGCAGCGGCGGCTGGAGCGAACCACGCCCTGGCAAGGAGCCCGCAGGCTCACCGCCTGTGCAGCTCTTTGATCTGGAGGCCGATCTTGGTGAAACGAAAAATCTTCAAGCCGAGCATCCTGAAATCGTCGCCAGTCTAACGAAAAAGCTGGAGACTCTCATCACCAATGGTCGTAGCACACCAGGTGCTAAGCAGACGAATGATGTCCCGATTGATGTCTGGAAGAAGACCAAACCAAAAGCTAAGGCGAAGGCGAAGAAAAAGTGATGAGGCGACTCCAACTAGTGAGGGATAGCGGGAGGGAAGAATGCAGAAGCGCAAGCTAATAGAAAAGCACGAATTAGTGTCATCGGTGGCCATTGTTTGACCAATGCAATAAGAATAAAATAGACGATATAAAAGCCGGCCATTAGGCAACTGAGAACCCAGGCCATGCCAGTGATCCAAATCAACAGATCATTCAGGTTAGTCGAGACTTTAAGAACAGGCCGCGCTATAGAAATGACTGCAAAAACCTGTGTGAATCGTGCCCACGTGTAAAAAGTTGGTGTGTGTTGCAACTCTGCCTTTGGCCGATGAAGCAATTCATTGCGAACATTCCGTAACGCACAAACAAACCAAAGACAATAAACCGTAATTGATCCCCAAAGCAATGCTGCCCCGTTAAAAGAAAAGTCCATACTTGGCCAAAGTTCTCGACCTAACTCTAATAGACCTAGAGCTATTCCGCTTCCAAGCACGCAAGCTGGTATCACATTAATTAGCAGCCTCAAATAAAGCACGACTGCCATTTCATCGACCGCCAGTGCTTGAAGCCGCGATTTTGTGAACCAGAGATTCATCAATCAGAAAAAATAGGATTCATACTATCGGCTGACGCAAGCCACGGCCATAGCAGCGATGCCTTCTTCCCGACCCACGAAGCCCATGCGCTCGTTGGTGGTGGCTTTGATACCCACCTGATCAGGCGCGATGCCAAAAGCAGCAGCGATCTTTTCCTTCATGAGCGGCGCATGCTTCATCACGCGTGGAGCTTCGGCGATGAGGGTGGAGTCGATGTTTTGCAGCGTGTAGCCTTTTTCAGCAGCAAGTGCGGCGCATTTTTCGAGGATACGCAGGCTGCAGATACCCTCAATGCTGGCATCGCTAGGCGGGAAATAGTAGCCGATGTCTGGCAAGCCCAGGGCACCGAGCACGGCATCTGCAATGGCGTGACTGAGTACATCCGCATCTGAATGCCCCTGAAGCCCACGTGTGTGCGGGATCTCAATACCGCCTAGGATTAAAGGGCGGCCTTCTGCAAAAGGGTGAACGTCATAACCAATGCCAACTCGTGTCATGGGATCATGTAGAGCAGTGGAGAAAAGATTCCACTGAGAACTCAGGCTACTTCCCCAGCGTGCGCATCTGCGCCCGGTAATCACGCGGCGTGCTACCGACGACTTCTCGGAAGCGCCGATTAAAATTGGCCAAGTTTCGATAACCGCAGTCGAGGGCAATGTCGGTGATGTTTTGCTGATCTTCACCGATCATGCGGCAGGCGCGGCCAATGCGGACTTCATTGATGTATTCCGGCACTGTCTTGCCCGTGCGCGAGCGGAAGAATCGGCTGAAGGCCCCTTCGCTAAGATGCGCGAGTTTGGCTAACTGGGCACGGTCGATGTCCTCAATGAGGTGCTGATTGATGTAATCACAGACGCGCTGCATCCGATCCTGATCACCGGCATGCAGCGTGGGCTCATAACTGGCACTGGCCAGTGGACGCAGATCTTTGGAGCGCGAGAGCTCATCTAAAATGGCCAAGAGCTCGACGATCCGCGTCAATCCCTCGACATCCGCTAGGCGGCGCATGCGCTGAGTGATCTTGGTGCGTGCAACGCCGCGGATCTCCAAGCCACGAGCTGAGCGTCTGAGCACACGCTGCACAGCCTCCATTTCCGGCAGCTGCAGAAAATCTTTACCGAGGAAACTATCATTGAAGCGCACAATGACCGCATCCACCGAAGCACCGACGCCTTCATCCTGATGCCAGACATGCGGCAGATTGGTGCCGAGCAGCACGAGGTCTCCGTCCATCAATGGGGCGATATTATCCCCCACGACTCGGTGCCCACGGCTACGGATAGCGAGCGTCAGCTGATACTCGGGGTGGAAATGCCAACGCGTGCCATAATCGGGTCCGTGGACCGTTTCACAGTGGAAGGACTCCCAGTCGCGATGCGGGACTTTTTCAAAAACAGGCTTCATGTCATACCCATTAACTCCAAGGAGAGGGCAGAACTCAAAACAAAATGATGTCTTTAGATGTTTTGCCGTCAATTTATCAAACTAAACGGCTCCTGCAAAAGTCAGGCTCATAGCGGCGGCCCTAGACCGAGGAAAAGTTGGCTGGTTAAAAAATAGGTTCCAATCAACGCCGAATCCAACGTGTCCCATAAGCCACACTCCATTGATATTTCCGAGCGTGCTCGCGAATCAAAAAGGGTAAATCTTTTTCCAGCATGAGATCGAAATGCTCTGAGAGGACACTTTTCAACCAATCTCGCGTCGATCCCTGAGGCCAATGACCGCGTGGAGTGAATTCCTCCAACCAAGTGCAGGGCGTCGTCAGTAACAACTGACCCCCGGACTTCACCAAATCAGGCAAGCGCGCAATCAAGAGCTGTGGATCAGTCAGTCGGCAGAGCAGATTGGCCGCATGTACAAGATCAAACTGACCAAGATCCGCGCGCAAGGACATCGCATCTCCCTGCTCAAACTGGACACGATCCCGAGGACAATCTGCCGGCACACTAGCAACGAGTTGTGTCATTGCCTGAGCTTCATCGAGCCTTTGGTAAGGTAAATCACCCGTGATCAATGCATTGGCTGCATCAATAAAGTTATGGCTGTAATCGATGCCAATGACCGACTTGGCAGAGCGCGCAAGCTCAAATGAGGATCGACCGACAGCGCAGCCCAGATCCAATACCGAATCAGCTTTGCGGTCAAAATCCGTCAACTCCGAAACCGTGCGGACAGCAAAACCTAGTGCTGTTCCTGGTCCCTGCTCCCATGGAAGAACCTCATGATCTGCCCCATAATGAAAAAGTAGATATTCATCAAGCAGGCGACGCGTTTCGTAGATATTCACGTGAGAAGGTTTGAACTTTGAGTGTTGGGATCGACTATTACGCCGTTGGGGCAAAAGCATATGCCAATAATCATTCGTGGTGGAAAATCTAGAGCCACCGCAAAACGCACCTTGATCCAACTGACTAGCCCAAAAAACCTCGTTTACGCAGCGCAGATTTTTGCTTGGCGTTGAGCCACAGATAAGCTAGCCATCACGCCCCATGTTCTTGGTTCTATTTCGCATCTCATGTTTCGTTTTGATTGCGAACATTCTCTCAATCAAAGTGACTGCGCAATCCGCGCCCGTCGCAAAGCCTCGTATTGAGCCAGGGCTGGAAGAAGCCGTCAAATGGTCATGGAGCGTTCAAGCTTCGGATGAAAAAGACTGGGGATTTAGCATTAAATCACCCGAGCAGGAAACAGAAATGGTGACAGCGGGCGTGCCTGCGATAACTCCAACAACCACCATCAAACCCATCGAAATTCGACCGACGGAATATAGCGTCAAAAGTGGTGATGCCCTTGGCCTTATTTCACGAAAATACGGCATGTCGGTCTTGCAACTCAAGACCTTTAACGGCTTAACCAAGGACACCATTCGTGTCGGGCAAATCTTAAAGATCCCGACTCTGGAAGAGATCAAAGCCATGATGCCTCCTCCTCCACCTGAGCCAAAAGTCGTTGAAAAAGTGGCCCCTAAGGTGGAGAAGAAAGAACCTATTTTAACTCGAGAAGTCGAAAATGTGCTTTTCCAAGTTTTTTTAGATCGTGAGAAATTTTCCACGGGCCCAATCGATGGGAACCCTGGACCCTCCTTTGAAAAAGCTCTTCAGCTCTACCGAACTGTTCATGACGACGTCCCCGGTCTAGATCCACTTCAAAAGAAAGCCCTTGCTAGCGTGGGTGAGGCCTTCACCCGCTATAAACTCAAAGCCGAAGACTTTCGCTTCATCGCCACAGAGAGCGAAGAAACAACCAAAAACCAGAAACCAGTGCGGAAATCAAAGACGCGACTTCCCATGCCTGAACCGTCACCTTTGACTTATGAGCAGCTCATCACCAAGCCAGTACTGGTCTATCGCACACCCTGGGAATTCATCGCCGAGCGCTTTCACTGTGACGAGACCTTCTTGAGAAAACAGAATCCGAAAATCCTAGGAATACCAACCGCTGGCACTGAATTCCTTGTTCCAAACGTAATTCCTTTTGAGGTCGAGCAAGCGCTGGCAACTCCTCTACAGCCAGCCCCAGACCCTGCCAAACCCATCACTGCTGCGATAGTGGATCTTTCTCGACTGGAGATCTTTGAATCTGGCAAACTCATTGCAGTGATGCCTTTGTCCTCAGCCCGCCCTGATCTCCGTGGTCGTGGCACTTGGACCATTCTAGATGTGGTGCCGCGCCCACGTCTCGTGACGAAGCAGGAAATCAAAACCAAGCCAGTCACTGGAGTCTGGAACACCCCCGTAGCCGAGCAGACCTCCCCTGAGGCACCCAAACCCGAACAATTTCTGGCTCCTGGCCCGAACAATCCCTGCGGTATTCTTTGGATCAATCTCGCCAAAGCCAAAACCACCACTGCCCTTCCCTATGGTCTGCACGGCACAAGCATTCCTGGCCGAATGAAATCCCAAGAGAGCCTCGGCGGCTTCCGCTTAGCCAACTGGGACATCGCGCGCGCTGTGCGGCTTTTGCCACCAGGAACGCCACTTCAGTGGAGATAATCAATTCTCCGCTAAAAACCGATGCTGCTGTTTCTCGATAGGCGTGCGGAACATCATGGCGATGGTGAAGGTGGCGATGGTGCCAAACATGATGCGCCAAGGAAACTCGATGATGGGCATCCATTCGGGGCGAGGGATGCCGTTGGCACCGAAAAGTTGCATCACGTCTTTATCCAGTCCGCTCAGGTAAGCCACCACGATAAAGCCGGCGATCATGGCGATGACGTTGCCAAAATCATTGCCGCGCGTTTTGGTGAACAAGCCTGTCATAAACACGCCCAGCAGTGAGCCATACGTATAACCAAAGATGCCAAGAATGATTGGCAGGATGCGGAGTTGCGGATTGTGGGAGGTCACATAGGCCGTGGCCAGCGCGACGGAGACAAGCAGGGTTGCAAACAACACAGTGCCAAAACGCAGCACTTTGACTTTGCCAGCATCGGTTTTGGGCTCGCCAAACCAATGGAAATGGAAGTCGCGCACATAGCTCACAGCGAGTGAGTTTAAGGCGGTGCTGAGAGAACCCATCGTCGTGGCTAGCACGCCAGCGATCACCAGACCGCGCAGACCAGCAGGCATGACCGTGAGCACAAAATAGGGGAAGACTTTGTTTGAGGAGACCACGCCGTTTACGCCTTTTGGCAGGAGCGTGTCCACGTTCTGCTGATAGAAAACGTAGAGTAGAATGCCGATGCCGAGCACGACCAAGGTGATCGGAATATCGGCTAGGCCGGAGAGCATGGTGGCCACAGCGCTTTGACGTTTGTTCTTGGCTGTCAACATGCGCTGAACCATGTCTTGGTCGGTTCCATGGGTGGCTAGAGTGACAAAGGTAGAGCCGAGGAAGGCCGCCCAGAGTGTGTATTCCTGCTCCAGCACATGCTTCACATTTCCCCAGAAGCCGAGACCTTCCTGCGTGCCCAAGTCGATCACTTTCAGATCAGTCGGCCCTGTCAGCAAAGCCGTGGCCCCACTCCAACCGCCGGGGATGTGGCTGAGCAAATAGAAGAGTGAGAAACCTAGCGCAAAAACCAGCACAATGATTTGCAGCACATCCGTCCAGATCACTGCGCGAATGCCACCGAGGGTGGTATAAACAGCTGTCAGTAAAGTCACGATGACTAGGGCCACTGCCGTGAGCCAAAACTCTGTGGCTGGTGAGATGATGAGTCCAGGATTCTGCAAATGCCAGATGATGACCAGAATCATCGTTGGAACCCAGAGCCGTGTACCACTGGCCAGCAGTCGCGTGATCAAAAACACGCCCGATGATAGACGATGCGTCACTGGTCCAAAGCGTGTCCCGAGAAACTCATAAATGCTCACGACGCCATGTTTATAGTAGGCGGGAATGAACACCGCACTCACGACCACACGGGCCAATAAGTAACCCAGCATCAACTGAACATAGGTGAAATTGCGCAGCGCGTAGCCTTCACCAGGAGCACCAAAAAAAGTGCCCGCGCTAATCTCAGCGGCCAGAATGGAGGCCAGCACCGCCCACCAAGCAATCTGGCGATCTCCAAGCGCAAAGCCTTCCATGGAACCACTCTTGCTACGCTGAGATAATCCTATCCACAGGATCAGACCAAAGTAGGCGAGCAGGACAACAGCATCAATAAGTAGAGCGGAGGACATGGCACTGATTATGGAGTGCAGATGCACGATACGCCAAGATATATGTGGAGAGATCGGGTGAAACTCGCGTAAAATATCCCGCTATGATTACACGCCCTCTTTGCTCCCTCATCATCCTGTCCGCGATTCTTCTCAGCGCCTGCAAGCCTGCAGATCAAAGCAGTTCAGGACCCCCAGTGCAACAATCCGCCAAGCCGCAGGTCTATGTCGCCAATTATCCTCTCAAATACTTCGCCGAAAGACTCGGTGCGGATGCTGTGGACGTTAAATTTCCTGCGCCAGCAGATGAAGATCCCGCCTTTTGGCAACCCGATGATGCAGCGATCAGCGCCTACCAGTCAGCCGATCTGATTCTGATGAATGGAGCCACCTATTCGAAGTGGGCAGAAAAAGTGACACTTCCAGAATCCAAGCTGGTGGATACTTCAGCAGGATTCAAAGCGCAGTACATCGAGATCAAAGCCGACAGCACGCACAGCCACGGCCCCGGCGGTGAGCACAGTCACAGCGGCACAGCCTTCACCACCTGGTTAGACTTGATCCAGGCCGCCCAACAAGCAGAAACAGTCTCCGCAGCGCTGCAAGAGCTCGTCTCAAAAGAAGCCGCAGAACAGATCAAGTCACGCATGGCTTTTTTGAAATCGGAGCTTGAGTCATTGAATCAACGTTTGTTATCCTGTGGCAGCCGATTGGTCAATGCGCCTCTAGTGGCTTCCCATCCTGTCTATCATTACTGGGCTCGGCGCTATGGCTTTAACCTGCAATCGCTTCTCTGGGAACCAGAAGTGGTACCTGACGACAAAGCGATGGAAGCATTGAAGGCCATCCTCGCCAAGCATCCCGCTAAGTGGATGATTTGGGAAGGCAGCCCAGCTCCTGAAAGCGTGGCTAAGCTGGAAGCTATCGGCGTTAAAAGCCTGGTCTTTGATCCTTGCGGAAACGTGCCAGATCAGGGCGATTTCATGAGCGTGATGAAGGCCAATATTGAAGGTTTGGAAAAGGCATTTAACCACCCCTGAGCTAACTTAGGCATGAAATGACAAAGTCAGGCGCAGCACGATAAAAAAGATTCGTATTTGTTGTTGACGCCTCTAAAACCTATGGCATTATAGCCACCTCACCCAATTTACCGCTTTCCATGATCCTCCTATCCATAGCCCTCAATCTTCGCCCGACTCTCTCAGAGCGTGGAGCCGAGAGCTGTGCTGTCCGGTTAGGATTGGGCATTATGGCTTTCGACCATCAAGGGATGGGTTTGTTTAAACCCACAGCGGAGGACAACGAGCAGCGCGGCTAGACCGCAGGTTTTCATCAAACCCAGGCATTTTCAGCCCTGCTCGCCCTCTCCAAGGCAGCAGGGCTTTTTCTTTTCCCGCTGTCAGCCCTCAATCACAAAACTGCAAACGAACCCTCACCCCCATGACCTAGAGCCACATGCCCAATCCCTGCCACTGCGGCAGGGAGCCCCACAAAAACTCCGGCGTCCGCTGTAACGGACGCCGGAGCGAGGGCCGACCCGACAGACTCGAGGATGAGTCGCTGATTGCCTGCACGAGCGCGGTGTGACCCACTGTGCCCACATCTCCTCCAATGTCAAGTTTGCACCTTTTTAAACGCGTAAGTATTCCTAAGCAAAGGCTTCTGGAAAACCAAGAATCGCGCCCATTTCAGGACATCACGAAACGGCTTCCCAGGAGGTGTGCCATAAACACCGAAACATCCGCCGTGAAATACCCTGCGGGTGCGACGCCAGCGATGAGCTAACCCTCATCCCGTGCGTGGCAGCGGTGTTCGTTCTATTCATGCGTGACGCCGACTTCCGAGTCGAGTGCGTCACGCTATGAATGGCCGCAAAAGCACTCTTCTAGAGAGATGTGTGTTTCTGCGGCCATTCGAAAAACGGCGGCGGCAGACTTCGCCATGCACGGGATTCTAAAGCCCGCAGATGCAGCCGACCCGCCGTGCCAAACAATCTCATGGAGCGCGTGTGTGTGGCTGTGTGTAGCAGAGGATCACTTCGTCAGAATTCTAGACGGGTAGGCTGCACGCCATATGCGCTCCATGACTCCATTTCAAAAGGCAGGGAGAGCCAGTGCTCTGATCGGTCTCATAAGCCGATCTTGGTTGGTGCGACCCCAACCCCTGCATCCATTTCCACAGTCAATGAAGCTTCGGTTTCAGCCCAATGCAGGTCTGAGATTGCGACTGAAGTCGCAGCCACTTTAAAAGGGCTCGTAGTGATAGAAGTTAGCACAGCTGGCTTGCACCCAGCAGGCGACGGAGCGTTACCGTCCGAGTCCACCATTTTTCAAAAAGGAGCACGTCCGGCATAGACGAGGAAACGGTCCTGAAAACCGCTGCGCCGTCAACCGGCGTCCAGAGTGCAACGGCTAGCGCGATAGCGCTTCATTTTTGTCGCGGAGCGCATTTGGCATAGCCGCAGGAGCGGCAATTCTCTGGTGCTCCGCCACTTTTTAGAGTGTGGTGCAGTCCTCTGGACTGCCTCTTTCGACTCAGCCGAGACGGCTGAACCACATTTCATTCCTCTGTAGCTCAACAGCAGAGCAGCCGGTCGATAACCGGCAGACCGTGGAGCGTCACCACGCAGAGGGACCATTTCATTTTTTCGCTGGATGGCTCAGACAGATGAGCGGCGGGTTGAAGATCCGCACAGGTGGGCGCGCTACCCACTCCAGCGACCAGTTTCAGAAACCCTTCATGTTGTAACAGTAGCATTCTTCGTTGTGAACGAAGCCGTGCCGGGGCAGAACCGGCTGAGGGAACCAGAATTACATTCGTGCGCAAGGCAAAGAGCCGAGCCAGTGGTTTGCAAGTCCACGTTACTCAGTGCAAGTCTGAGGCGCACGTCCACTTTTCATCGAATACGAGAGAACCAGAGAACTCACCTGGTTTGGGACCAGGAGGCGCCCGGGGCAGCACCGGGGTATCCGACCAATTATAGTAGCCATCTCGCTCCGCCGAGAGGAGCCCAACTTTGGTCGGTAGCTCAGTGGTAGAGCGTCAGGCTCATAACCTGAAGTGCGCTGGTTCGATCCCAGCCGGACCGACCATTCAACAAAAAGTTAAATAGATGTACAGGAGGCAACAGAGAAAGCAGAGCATGAATCCGATACCAAGATTGAACCTCTGCTATCTCCGCTTCCTCCTATTCAAAATCATTCTCCAAAGGCCCCTGTAGTCCAACAGCAGAGACAGCCGCTTCAAAAACGGCCCAGTGTGAGTGCAACTCTCGCCACAGGCACCCTTTCATGTCCTCGTAGCTCAGTAGAGAGAGCGGCTGATTCCGAATCAGTAGGTCGCAGGTGCAATTCCTGCCGAGGACACTTTTTTCAAATGACCCTGTCGTCTAATCGGACAGGACACTCGTCTTTCACACGAGCAATGCTGGGTTCAAATCCCGCCGGGGTCGCCAATTTCATTTTCGCTCATGTAGCCCAACAGCAGAGGCACGACGTCGAGAGCGTCGCTAGCGCGGGTGCAGCGCCAAAGCGCGATAGCGCGTCATCATGAGGTGCGGGCACAGCGGCAGGAGCCGCAACTCCCGCTGTGAGCACCTTTCACGGACCCAAAACTTAGACAGCGAAGTAACCGGCTTTTAATCGGTTCAGCAGGGTGCAAGTCCCTGTGGGTCCACCATTTACATTCCAGCCGCAGCCCCTGCGCCCGACCATGCCCATCTGCGGCACCAGACATGGGCGGTGGCAGTGTGGTGCAGTCCTCTGGACTAACTCTGCATCTTCCGCCGCTGGAGGCAGCGCCACCGCCGTGGTACTGCTATTTCATTTAACACCCTATGTTTCACGAAGACATGCAAACTGCTAATTTGCAGCTGATTAAACGCTAATGTCTGGATTCGGGATCAGCGTCTTATTAGCGTCCTATAAGCGGTTTAAATTCCAGGTGCCGAAATCCCGGCCTCTATGCCCGTGGCGCGGTGCGTCATCCTGACCACGAAACCATCGTGCTACACGACTGGTGCCGCGTGCTCATGAATGAGGAGCATCTCGCTCCCTCACGACGCAACTTGGCCTTCCTCGATTGATTCAAACCAACGCGTTCACTGCACTCGCGCGTGCGGCTTGCTGAAAGGTGTGCCGCACGCGTTTAGAGGTTTAAGGTATTTCTTGTCGCTTGTAGATGTGATCAACGAAGTCGCCGCTTTCAAAGACTGAAAACGATAGTGCATGAGGGTTACCCAATAGGATCTGAAGATCCAATAATCGACCGAGGCCCATTCGGCCTTTTGACTCTTCTAAATCAAAACTTTGAATTTGGATTTGAACGACATAAACGGTGGATGATTTTTCTACCGTCCACTTTCCAGCAAAGGAAATAGAGCTATCTGGAAAGCTGCGGCTATAGTCAGCATCTCCTGCAAAGAGATAAGCCGGTATCTTTGTAGCTTTGACCCTTCCGTCTTTACTTAGTGTAATGGTCTCTGCTGTTTCTTGGTCTTCAGTTTTTGACAGTCTTTGATAAGAATCTTGTGGGCCATAAGTTCCTACAAGTACGTCAGGCGGTACGGGTTCCCTAGCATGGCGGTTACCAAACCAAAACAGGCTAATAATGAGAGTAAGCAATCCAAGAAAAAGCCCCCAAAATTTTAGTGGGTACTTCCAATGACCTGTCACCAAAGATTCAAGTAGAAACCCAAAACAGTAATACACCCCACCCAGAATGAGCAGCCCAAAGACGAGGGTGAAAATGTTCATGTTAGTATTTCGCAGCATCAGAAAAAGAAATCAACGACTGTGCTTCGGCAAAGAACGAACACCGCTACCAGGCCCCTCGTGCCCATTTCCCATCTCTCCCTTTCTCCAACTCTCCATTCACTCACCATCATGAAAACCAACAATCTCATCCAACTCGGAGTGCCTCAGGGCGCGGCGATTCAGTCTGGCATGGACTTCATCGCGAAGTTCATGGCGCAGGGGGGTGATGCGGCACGGCTAGAAGATGAGCTGGGCACGATCATTGCGAAGCCCGAGGCTTTTCTGGGCGATCCGCTGCGTGAAAGTTTTGCCCGTGATCTCTATGCACCTGCTTACAAACAACGTGACGTACTAGCTCCATTGGCGCAGTGGGGCTCGGGACTCGATGCGGCTGCGGTGCAGCAGATGGCGAACGCTTGTGCGCTGCCGGTGGCGGTCGCGGGAGCGCTGATGCCGGATGCGCATGTGGGCTATGGGCTGCCGATTGGTGGCGTGCTGGCCACGGAGGGCTGCGTGATCCCTTATGCGGTAGGCGTGGACATTGCGTGTCGCATGAGACTCTCGGTTTATGACCGGAAAGCGAGCACCATCGCGGGTCAGAAGGACCGTTTGGCGAACATCCTGGAAAGCGAGACGAACTTCGGCATGGGCGGTGCCTTCAAGGACAAGCGTCATCATGACGTGATGGACGAGGACTGGGCTGTTTCGCCGATCACGCGACGCTTCAAGGACAAAGCCTGGGCGCAGCTCGGCACGAGCGGTTCTGGGAACCACTTTGTTGAGTTCGGGGCCATGGACGTGAACGCGGAGCAGTCCGCCGCGCTGAAAGAATCTGGCTTTGACGTGCCGCCGGGCGAGTACCTCGCCCTCCTGAGCCACAGCGGATCGCGCGGCACGGGAGCGCAGGTTTGCCAGCACTACAGCCGCATCGCCATGGATCGCCGTTACGATCTGCCGAAGGAAATGAAGCACCTCGCGTGGCTGACCTTTGAGGAAGAGGCAGGCCAGGAATACTGGGCCGCCATGAACCTCATGGGACGCTACGCGGCTGCGAATCATGCGCTCATCCATAAATCCATTGCGAAGAAAGTTGGTGCTCGCGTCATGCTCGACATCGAGAACCATCACAACTTCGCCTGGAAAGAAACGCATCTCATCGCAGGCACCGAACGCGAGGTCATCGTGCATCGCAAAGGCGCGACGCCTGCTGGTGAAGGCGTGCTCGGTGTCATCCCAGGCTCCATGGCCACACCCGGCTACCTCGTGCGTGGCAAAGGCAAAGCGTCCTCGCTTTCCAGCGCCTCCCACGGCGCAGGCCGTGTGATGAGCCGCTCCGTGGCCAAGCAAAGTTTCACCTGGGGCGGCGTGAGAAAACAACTCGCCGCCGCTGGCGTCGAACTCCTCAGCGCTGGCATCGACGAGGTGCCCGGCGTTTACAAAGACATCCACAGCGTCATGGCCGCACAGACCGACCTTGTGGAAGTGCTCGGCCAGTTCCAACCACGCATCGTGAAGATGTGCCCGGAAGGACCCGCGGAGGATTGAGGAGTCGCTGCGCTCCAATGACGAAGCTAGAATGACAAAGACTGGCTGGCCTGTAGTGCCATACTTTCAGAAACTTCGAGATTAGGCATTCCGGCCTTCTTTCGTCATTCAGGGCTTACTCATTCGTTATTAAAGCCCAGCGCCTTCATCTGTGTCGTATTTGTCTCTTGGCAAACCTTTGATGCTGAGTAGCATCACGGTCCCAGAGCGAACACCGCTGCCCGATCCCCATCGTGCTGTGCTGTTTCTATCCATTTCTCAAAGGCTAAATCTATGAGTGACGTTCTGAATAAAACGACTGTTTTGGTGCTAAACCGAAATTGGCAAGCTATCGCTGTCAAGACACCTGCCGACGCTTTTAGCATGATGGCGGCGGGCAATGCGACCGCTCTTAAAATCTCGGCTTTCGATGACATGACTCCCGTGACTTGGGAGGACTGGATGATGCTGCCCGTGAATGAGGGAGATAACAGCATCGGCACCGTGAAAGGCCCCGTGCGCGTGCCGACGGTGCTGGTTCTGGCTCGATTTGACCGCGTGCCGAAGCGCCGTCCGAAGTTTTGCGCCAAAGCCATCTGGGAGCGTGATGGCGGCGTCTGCCAGTACACGGGGCGTAAGCTCAAACCCAACGAGGGGAACATCGACCACATCGTGCCGGTTTCCCGTGGTGGTAAGAGCACTTGGGATAACTGCGTGCTGGCTGACAAAAAGGTGAACAGTAAAAAAGGCAGCAAGCTTCCTGAAGAAGCAGGTCTGAAACTCCTGCGTCGTCCGGCAGCTCCACG
>JAIXOU010000029.1 GCA_027486585.1 Verrucomicrobiaceae bacterium
TACTACAACACCCGCCGCCTGCACTCCTCTCTCAACTATAAGTCACCCTCCCTCTTCGAGTCAGAAATCGCTCTCGCTAACTAAATCATCCTCCGGTCCAAAAAAGGCTGGCATCTCAACGATCCAGAAAAATAGGAACGAGAATATATCCGGTGGTTTTGCCGACAGCCTTCCTCATGGCTCTTCCAGCTGCCTGAACAATGTCCACCATACTTCGTTTTGGAGAAAGAAACGCCACCATGTCCACAGATGGAACATCTACACCTTCGGTGAGGCATCTGGCATTGGACACAATTGCGAAATCGGCAGCAGCAAACTCTTTTAGATTCCTTTCACGTTTAGCAGTCGGCATGGCGCCGCTCACATGATAGCAATTGAAACGCGGCAAGTGTGTTTTGATTCCCTCTGGACCATCACAAACGAAGGACTCGGCCTCCCTGACAGTCTTGTGAAACGTGAAAACCTTACGTAAGCCATGTTTCTCCACGGCATTCTGCATGGCGATCTGATTCGCGACTTGTTTTGCAACCACCTCGTCATGACCAATCAGCGCTGTGCCATGGCGGATTTGGTGTTCATCGACCATCATCGAGTCAATAATCGAAATGATCACCTTGTATCCGCAGATAATATCTTTTTGGACCGCCCGCCTAAATGGCAGCTTGAAAACCTGTGGGCCATAGATTGCCTCATTGTCCATCGAGCAAACCAATACCGACTCACCATCCTCACGTTCATGGGGATTGTATCGTCGAGGTGTCGCGGTTACAAAAAGACGCTTGGCGATGGCTATGTTTCCATCCTCCAAGGCAAACTGAAATTTTCTTCCTTCCCTGCCGGCAGTTTTGTGAGCTTCATCAAAGATGCCGAGTTCAAACGGCTCCCCTGCCTTCATCGCCTTCCCAACAACTTCAGCCGACTGATAGGTGCAAAATACCCATTTTACGCCGTTGAAGGGGGCATCTAAAAATGCTCTCAAGCCCTCAGGTTGGGTTGAAACGACAAAATCTAGGTCGTGCTGTTTGGTGGATATGGTGTCCGCGTCTTTGGCCACCGAAGGATCGGAGCAGATGCAGTAGTAGGCCAGCGATGGTATCGAGGTGTACCGTAGCCACTCGTGAAGCGTCTGGCGAAGCAAAGCCAGGGATGGCAGAAGAACGAGAACGGTTCTAGCCTCCATTCTTTCAGCCACCCAAAGAGTCAGCAATGTCTTGCCGGTTCCACATGCCAATATAGCAGACAAGCGGTCATGCGTTTTCAAAGCCGGGATTAGAATTTCCAACGCTTCGACCTGATAATTATATGGCACTCGCTTTTCGAAAGTTACGACTGCCGTTCTAAGCCAGCGCTCGATTGCATCAAACTCTTCGCGCTTGAGTTGATCGAGGTCTGTTCCGCGAATGCAGAAAAAGTCTCTACGCTCGTTCACCACATCAGCAAAACCGTCGCAATTGGTGAAAATGACTCGCTGACGAATCCCTGGTCCGTCGGTTTGCCCGAAAAGGTTGCTCAACTTATCGCCACTCCAGCTCAGATTTGGCCTGCCTGCTCTGAACTTGACCTGATAGGCACTCAACTCCTCGGAAGGCGAAACCCAAACGCCGTCAACCCCGTGATCTGACAATGCTATACCATGTTTATTGAGGAGTTCAGACGGAGCTGTATTTGCGGGCCAGATTTCAACAACTTCATGGTGCCGTATCGTTTTCAGGTAAGCCGTTGCAAAAACCTCAAAAGCCATACCGCGAGAGTAGGTGTCCTGTAAATTTGTAATAATGCGATTTTCTAGTTCGCTGAACGACGAAAGCGCTGAGAACAGCCCTTGTTGGAGGAATTTTGAAGTACTGGGATGATGCGCCATGCACTATGGTTACAAGCACTACATCCAAGACAAGAAGATCATTTTTGCTTTTTGTTAAGAGCTGTTGGCTCTGAACAGCATCGGCTGCGGCAGAGAACCCGAGCATTGTCTTGCGGCAAGTTGGCTCGCGGCTCACCTTGTGTCGGCAGAAGTCCAAGTCGTGAGATGGTACGATATGCGGATTCCAACTAAGAACAGCCTCAGCTATTAGACCTGGAGAAGGTCGTTCAACCGCATGTCTGCTTTATACCGAAGTTCATCGCCTCCTCCCTAAACCTGCCATGGAAAGTAGGAAAATAGAATGGCCGCTAACCTTGCAGCATCCTACTCCACCCTCTTCGCCCGTGGCTCGCGAGCCACAGTGTCAGCAGCGCCGGCGCTGGTGACGAAGGGGCCATCGGCCATGGGGGCGATGCCGGTGAAGCCGACTTCGGGCATGTCGCTGGGTTTACCAGCGAGAGGAAAATCCTTCCGCAGGGGGAAGAAGGGGTAGCCTTCCCACATGAGGATGCGGCGTAGATCGGGGTGACCGGCAAATTTGATGCCCATCATGTCCCAGATTTCACGCTCATGCCAATTGGCGGTTGGCCAGACATCACTCACCGTCGGCACTTCTTCATCATCGGGGATCTGGGCTTTGATGCGCAGATGCTGGTGATGGCTGTAACCGGTGAGTTCATAGACCATCTCGAATCGTGGCTCCTGGCCCATTTGATCAAGGCTGGAGATGTCCACGAGGTAATCAAAGGCTAGCTCGTCTTTGCAGTATTTCAGCATCGGCTTAGCAGCAGCGAGGGTGACATTCAGCGTGTGCTCACCGCGAAACTCGACGGTGCTGAGCACGGCGGCTCCAAATTTTTCCTTCAAGACGGTGACCATCTGGGCGGCGTTCATGGCAGTGAAAGGGCTAAAAATTAAGAGAGTTCGTTGATCAATTCCTGCTTCTGCTCGGTGAAGGAGTGTTCTCCTTCGATCTTCCGTTGCAGACGCATGAGGCCTTCCAGAAGAGCCTCTGGGCGCGGAGGGCAGCCTGAGATGTATACGTCCACAGGGATCAAGTTATCGATCCCCTGAAGCACGGCGTAACTGCGATACATGCCGCCGCTGCTGGCGCAGGCACCCATGGCGATGCACCATTTGGGCTCAGGCATCTGATCCCAGACACGCTTCACGGCCAGGGCCATTTTATAAGTGACGGTTCCCGCGACGATCATCACATCTGCCTGACGTGGGGAGAACCGCATGACCTCCATGCCGAAACGGCTCAAATCGTAGCGACTGCAGGCAGAGGCCATCATCTCGATGGCACAGCAGGCCAGGCCCATTGGCATTGGCCAGAGGGAGTTTTTGCGCATCCAGTTGATGGCGCTATCCAGCTTGGTGAAAACGATGTTTCCCTCGATCTTCGAGTCGTATGTGGCGAGTGATTCAGCTGGGGCGACCATGGTATGCAGGCAGTAAAGTGTGTCGCAGAGTTACGCCCCCCATCCGCGAGCGGCAACCCCTTTGTGAAAGTTTTCACAAGCCCATCCTCAAAAAGTGCCACCGTCCCCAGTCTGTTCCGGCAGGCTATGACTTGAGCGTGAAAGCATTTCGTGGGAAAGCTGGAGCCAATAGGTGGCGTTGATAGGTCATGTTACTTGCTGACTTGACCTGGGCTGATGTGGCTACTTTGAACAAAGACATGCCGGTGGTGTTTCCAGTGGCGGCGCTGGAGCAACATGGGCCCCACATGCCGCTTTTCACGGACTCGATGCTCATGGGGGAGATCGCTCGGCGGGCGGAGCTGGAATTACAAGAAGAAGTGCTTTTTGCACCGCTGCAATGGTTGGGGAACTCTCACCATCATTTGGAGTTTCCAGGGACGATGTCGGCAGAGCCTCGTGTGTATTTGGATCTCCTCTGCGGCATGCTGGAAAACTTCATCGGCCACGGCTTCAAACGCCTGATCATTCTTAATGGCCATGGCGGCAATGATACACCGGGAAAACAGGCCGTCTTTGAGATACGTCAGCGATACCGGAAGCGGCAGGATCTTCTGCTACTCTTTGCCACTTACTGGAATCTCTGTGCCGATCCTGCCAGTTCCCACCCCGATCTGAAACAGCAGGTCATGGGCCATGCCTGCGAGTGGGAAACGTCGATGGTTCTGCGATTGGCACCTCATTTGGTCAAAGACCAGACTGCCGTGGATGAAGTGCCGTTTGGCAATCCATTCGAGCCAGCCTCACGTGGTTGGATCATGACCGACCGCAGTCAGCCAGGCCATGTCGGCGATCCCCGCACGGCCAGCGCTGAAAAAGGTGAAGCCCTCTTCCAAACCTTCACAACTGGCAGTGTGGCCATGCTTCGCCGAATGATTGCGTGGGACGGTGAAAGCTGGGAAGGATGAGGCTAGGAATAACGAACCGCTCAATCCAAATCACAATCAAGGCACGATTGCTAAACTTCCGTATTGCTTGGCACTTTAGAAACACACCATGACTCAACGCTCTTCATCTTGGAAATGGTGGATCACGGGGCTGCTGCTCCTAGCAACAACGATCAACTACATGGATCGTGTGACGCTGGCAAATGCATCGGTGAGAGTGACGCAGGAGTTCGAGCTGAGTGAGCAACAATATGGCAATCTTGAGCTGGCCTTTGGCTGGGCATTCGCGCTGGGATCACTCGTGTTCGGATTCATGGCCGATCGCTTTCGCATTTACTGGCTTTATCCCTGCGTGCTAGCGGGCTGGTCGGTGATGGGCATGATGTCTGGCTGGACGACGGATTACAGTGGCCTGCTCATCTGCCGGATGCTGCTGGGGTTTTTCGAGGCAGGTCACTGGCCCTGTGCACTGAAAACGACCTTTGCTCTGCTGAATGAGAAGGACCGCACCATGGGAAACAGCATTTTGCAAAGTGGGGCCTCCATCGGTGCCGTGATCACTCCTCAGGTGATGAAAATGCTGATGACAAATGACGTCGGTTCTTGGAGATCTGCCTTTGTCGTCGTCGGCGCTGCGGGACTTCTATGGGTGTTGATTTGGCTATGCCTGCTGAGACCGCGCGATTTGGAAATCACCACGGAGAGCCAAAAAGATTCACCGAAGGCAGCTCTAAGCACGCTGGTGCTGAGCCGGAACTTTTGGGCACTCGCCCTACTGATCACCGGCACACAGACGGTGTGGCACATGTATCGGGTGTGGTTGATGAAGTTTTTGCAAACGGGTCGTGGGTATGAGGAGGCAGCAGCCCTGGATTTTAACTCGCTCTACTTCATCTCGACCGATGTCGGCTGCTTCCTGGCAGGGTTGATTTCTCTTTGGCTCATGAAAAAGCGGTCGATGAATCCGCATCAATCACGCCGTTGGGTGTATGCAGGGGCCTGCCTGCTCACATCTCTGAGCCTGCTGATTCCCTTTTTAAGCAAGGGCTGGTTACTACTCGGCGTGCTGTTGATCATCGGAGCTGGAGCCCTGGCTTTGTTTCCCTGCTACTACAGCTTTGTGCAGGAACTTTCTTCACATCATGTCGGACGGCTCACGGGCCTGCTTAGCATGTGGGTCTGGGCGGTGACATCGCCTTTGCATAAGGCATTTGGTTGGCTGGCGGATACCACCGGCTCTTATGACATCGGTCTAGTCCTCGCTGGCCTGGCTCCCTGGCTAGGCGTGATAGCCATGAAGTGCCTATGGATAACAAAAAGCCCTGAAAACGAGAGCCTTAAAACTTAACCCAAAGTTTTCTTTCGCACAGCATTGACCCGAGACCCCAAAACAGGGTAATTAAAGGACATGAATTTCATCCGCACCTGGAGAGCCTTGATCCTTTGCATTACATCGGCCTCAGTCGCTCTAGGACAGGAAAATCAGAGAACGCTGCCCATCCTGAAAGCGGATCTGGATCCGCTGCTCGATTTCGCCAGCATCTGGAGCACTAGCTCGGAAAAGTTTGAAACACTCTTTGTGCCCCACATAGAAAAGGAAAACAACAATCCTCAGTTTGATTGGCTGACAGCCACCAAGGACCGCGCACGCTTTTCACGCCACATGTTCAGCAATGTGCAGACGGCACTGACGATCTTCCAAGGGCAGATGAAGATTGAAGAAGCGATCGTGGAATTTATCCAAGGCAAATGCGCACGCGCCACGCTGTCGATCTACAATCGCGGAGATTCAGGGAAGATCTCCATGCAGGAATTTGATGCCATTTTTCGCAAGGCAGGGCAGAGCTTAGGCGCTCATTTGAAGGTGGCCCCAAAGAAACAATTCATGACCGGCAACGCCGCCGTGAAGGTCGTGTCATGGGTCTGGACCACGCCCTCAGGCATCGCTATTCTCGAGCACAATGATTACCAAGTCGGCGGCCAGATCACCCAGCCCGAGTTTCTGCGTCTGAAGCTAGCAGCCCCGGATCAGGCCGACTGGTCGATGGGGAAAATGGCCATGGGTGTACAGCGCATGTCCCTGCAAAAAAACGTCACCAAAACAGCAACTGGAGATGTCTTCATCTCAGGCGTTCCCATGGTCGATCAAGGGGCCAAGGGCTACTGCGTAGCCGCCAGCTGCCAGCGCCTGCTAGAGTACATGCGCATCCCCTGTGACCAGCACGAGATCGCTCAGCTTCTCAATGTGGATGTCGAAAAAGGTGCCAACGCCATGGTGATGCAAAAAAGCTTGGCCAAGGTGGATCAGAAATTTGGCGTCTCCTTCAAACCGCTCATCAATCCCGAGATCTATTACGACAATAAAGGCAAGCGCCGAGTCTCACTCAAAGAGTTCGCCACCATCATCCGCGAACATGCGGACAAAGGTGTGCCGTTGCTCTGGGCGCTAGGCTTGGGTAAGTTCCCAGAAGAACCGCCGCTCACCTCTGGTGGCGGCCAAATCAGCGGTGGTCACATGCGCATGATGATCGGCTATAACAGCGCCAAAAACCAGATCATCTTCACCGACTCCTGGGGCGCTGGCCATGAAGTCAAACGCATGGCCGCAGCCGATGCCTACGAGGCCACTCTCGGCCTGTATAGCATGTCGCCGAGAGGGATGTGAGCCTTCCGTTACTTCTCTAGCTCATCTTCCCCTAGCCTCATCAGCATCACATCAAAAGGCAGGATGCCTTCAGCAGTTTTGATGAAATTGTCAGGCTTAGCATCTAACAGAAGCAGCGTGGTGCTTTCATTGAACCACCCGAAAAACGAATCCGGAATCGCTGAAAAACCACGCTCATTCATGTAAATGGAAATGTCATTCTCCGTGGGATGAGGTGCCTCTGGATCACCGGCGACCAGCCAACGCTGAGATATAACCATCGATACTCCTCCAGGTATGGCTCCGACGAGATTGCTTGGCTTTTCAGAAATAATGATGCCCTCCAATCGAACATCATCATTAAACAGTGCATTATGCATGACGAATCGGCAAATATACTCCAGAGGAGTAGCAAACCCAGGCCTCCAAGTGCCCTCTTGCCAAACCGGCACCATGCCAAAGGTACCTGCCCAAGTACGCTTGATCACTCGGCGGTCTGAGTCACGAAAACGCACCTCATGCTCTCCGGTCTCATCGCTAACCAACGGCAAAGCTTCAAAGTCAGCTTCTGCGATTAAGCGCTGGCTGGCTTTGGCCCAGGCGATGAGGCGCTGAACCTGAACTTCCGCGAGACTTCGGCCTGCGCCAACACCTGCTCCAGCGAGGGCTTCGGCTGCTTCGCCAAAGCCTTCCGAGTAGCGATGTCCTTCGGATGCGCTTGAAGTGGAGATTTGTTCATGCTGCTTAGACTCAGCTATCAGATCTCAATTGTCAACGCTGCGCCATCACTTCAGCAAACCGCTATCGGTCAACCATTCCGTGAAGCGCTCTGGCCAGCGACCAGCAGCAGTATTGGTACCAGGCTTGTAACCAAAACCATGACCAGCGTTGCTATAAATGTGCAGCTCAGCTTTCACGCCAGCGGCTTTGTATTTCAGGTAAAGTGAAGCCATGCCCTCTGAGATATCCGGACGATCCCCGTAACCACAGGCAATAAACAGAGGCGGCATGCCTTTCTCAGCGGAAAACAGACTGGAGGTGCCCGGATAAATCAGCGCCTGAAAATCAGGCCGCGAACTCAGGCGTTCCAGAGGCTCCGCAGCTTCGGCATTCCCAGAATCGCTTTTCATCGCGGCAAAGGCTGCCAACTCGCCACCAGCGGAGAAACCCATGATGCCGATACGGTCCGGCTGAATGCCCCACTCCCCCGCCCTGCTGCGCACCAAACGGATAGCACGGCGCGTGTCGGCCATCGCATGATCCTGGATCGTGTAAGTAGAGCCCTTTTCACGAGCTAAGCGGTATTTAAGCACAAACGCAGCAATTCCGTGATCACGAAACCACTCGGCCAAAGCATATCCTTCATGCCCAAAACAGAGCTTTGAGTGCCCACCGCCAGGAGCAATGATCACCGCCGTGCCAGTCGCATCCTTCGTCGGAAGGTATGGCGTGATCGAGGGATTATGCACATTGCCCACGTTGCTACCCTCCAGCTTTTCAGCCTCGCCTTTACGCGCTTCTGAACCTGGCGCACCAGCTTCCCAAAGCAGAATAGGAGCCGGCATCTCTCCCGCCTGGAGAGAGGCGTTCAGCAAAGTAAAAACAACAAAAAGGCGTGTCATTGAGTCAATCATCGGTCAGAGAAAACGACAGCCCGTGAGACATTCCATCACGAGAACTGATCGAACCTGCCAATTCCTTCAGGACAAAGCGTAACATTTTCTCGACAGTGTGGCCTGTAGCGGCGTTCTTCTAGACCACCATGAAATTTCTGCTCTGCGCCGCCCTCAGCTTTTCTAGCCTCTGTTTTTCTCATGCTCAATGGCCCCA
>JAIXOU010000071.1 GCA_027486585.1 Verrucomicrobiaceae bacterium
GATACGGAACCCCGTTGGGGTTCGCATCTGAAATGAGGGATGTGCGCGGGGTTGCCAGGGTAGCCCGCTGCGCGGGCAACCCTTCGCTATGATGCGGAAGGCCCTTGGCCTTCGATCCAATAACGCACATCATTACCAAACGGCGTTGAAGTTAGCGTCGTTTGTTATACTTCTCGGCGAGTTCATTGAACTCCTGAGTCCGCGCATTGAGCTTGGCGATGGCGGCATCACGCTCACTGGCGAGCTGTTTGATGATGGCGTTGGCTTTTTCGATGGCGGCGTTTTGGGCGGTGACTTCGGTATTGCGCTGCTTGAGGGCGTCGCTGCCTTTGCCGGCAAGTTGCTGGTAAGCTTCGAGTTCACTCGTAGCGCGCAGAGCTTCATTCATGATCACGGCGATGCTGAATCCGCGGGCACTCTGGTCCACGGTGCGGTCACGCAGGTCTTCGGTGGCATCGAGGAGCTTGGACTCGATCTCGGCGCGCAGGCCTTCCAGGCGGAGGATCTCCTGGCTGTATTCATGCACCTTTTGTTCGGCGACAAAACGCAGTTTGTTTTCAGCCTCGAGCTGTTTGACGAGGTCCACGATGCGGCCACGCAGGAGGGCCTCGCGCTGCCACTGGAGCACGCAGACGAGGCAGAGCCCGAGGCTGATGAGGACGATGAGGGCTAGGAGAAAGCGCTTCATTTCACAGGAGGTGCAGCTGGGGCTGGGCTGGCGGCAGTGGTGCTGGCTTTGACGTTAAAGGCGACTTTGTTGAAGCCGATCTGACGCACGAGATCCAGGGCCTTGACCATGTCGGCGTGGCGGGTGTCGGCATCGCCACTGATGTAGACGGGCGTGTTTGGATCAGAGCCATGACGCTCGGTGAGTCGGCGTTCGATGTCCGGCAGAGCCAGGCGCTCGGTATTGTAAAAGAGGTCGCCCTTGGCATTCACGGCTAGGTTGATCATGTCCGGCTTGAAGTCCGACTTGGCAGCCGCCGCCACTGGCAGATCCACCTTGATGGTCTGCTGCTTGCTCATGGTGAGGCTAACCATCATGAAAGAGGCCAGCAGGAAGAACATGACATCGATCAATGGGATGATCTCGAGCCGGGTCTTTTTGTGAGCGATGGGGGAACGGAGTTTCACGGCTTGGAGGTCGTGCCGGGTTGCTTGACGGGCAGCTGATCAAAGCCGTGCTGGGTGGCTAAGATGAGGACATTGTTGGCCGCGGCTTCAAGCTCGAACTGAAGCTGGGTGAGTCGTCCGTGGAAGTAGTTCATCGGCACCAGGGTGGTGATGGCAATGCCCAGGCCCGCAGCGGTGGCGATGAGGGCCTCACCAATACCGCCGGTGACTTTTTCCACGGCCAGCTCGGAGCTGCCGATGGAGCTGAAAGAGCCCATGATGCCAGTGACGGTGCCTAACAAACCCAGCAGAGGTCCGAGGGTGACGATGGTATCCATGGCACCGAGGAATCGGCCTGCCTGCTGCAATTCACGACCTGCGGCGACCTCAAGCGCGCCCTGCATGGAGCTGTGATGATGATTGAGCCCGTGGTGAACCATGCGCACGACCGGATCCGTGCTGCTGGCAGAAAGGGAGATGGCGCGGGGCAGGTCGCCTTCTTCGAGAGCGGTATAGACTTCTTCCAGTCGCTTGGGTTGACGCTGTAAAATCAGGCGTAACCACCAGACGACGCGCTCGGTGACGACGCAGATGGCCACCAGTCCCACGGCCAGGATGGGATACATGATGGGGCCGCCTTTGATGATGAAATCAATGATGGCATTGGCTAGAAACAGTGGGGGGAGGTCTGTCATGGGGGAAGGGAATCAGTTGAGAACAAAGGACAGGGGAGCGATGACCGTGCGCACATCGCCCGGAGGGGCTTTGCCGTTTCGGCGCACCCAGCCAGCGGCGTATTGATCCAGGGTGGAGTTTCCACTGGTGCCGATGACGCTAACGCTGGAAGGTCGGCCGGAGGTGCCGACGGTGATTTTCAGGCGCACGCTGCCTTGAATGCCCATGGCTTTGAGAGAGCTGGGGTAAGGGGGACGCGGAATGACAAATTTGCCATTGCCACTGCCGCCATCTCCCGTACCACCAGAGCCGACTCCGCCGCCGGTATTGGTGCCGGTCGTGCTGCTGGCCACACTGCGACGCGGCGTGGAGGGCTGAGTCGTGGCGACTTTTTTGACGACAGGTTTGGGCGGTGTTGGATCAATCGGGCGCAGCGCTTCTTCAATCTTCGGCGCGGTCGGGATCGTGAACAGATCTTCCGTGACCAAGGCCTCCGCCAACTCGGGTAAATCCAGCGGTGGCTGGGTCAGATCCACCGTGGGGGGCACTTCCTGGACTTCTTCCACAACTTCGGGCGTCACCTCACTGGTAGCAGGTGATTCTGAGACCAGATCGGCCATCAACGCGGAGTCTGCTGCGCTATCCAGATCGGACTTGTCCGGGGAAAACTGTTTCAAGACAGCTTGAGGTCCCAATCCTGCGCCGAAACCAGCGAGGCCGACGCAGAGAAAGCTGGCCGTGATTGCGACCAGCCAGGACCACTGAAGCAAGTCTTCCATGGCCGTGAAGCCGGAGTTTTTCCGTCCCCGAACCGAACTTGGTTTCCCCGAAAAAACTTCGGGGAAAGGAGGTTCAAGGGAAGGTTTAGCAGACATGGTCAGGCAAAGAAGGCGGGCTGACACCCTGCCTCTTTACCCGTGGAAGTCAATGTCTGTTGAGACTTTGTCGCATAAAAAGCGCAACTAACTGGCATTTATGAATCGGAGTTCTGGATCAACCAGCTCAGATCAATGAACGCCGATGTCCGCCAAATAGCGCTCAGCTTCCAACGCGGCGGCACAGCCTTGACCCGCGGCCGTGATGGCTTGGCGATAGACGTGATCCGCCACATCGCCTGCTGCAAAGAGACCTTCCGTTTTGGTCCGGGTGCCTTTGGTTTGCAGGATGTAACCGTTTTCATCGGTATCGACGAGGTCGCCGAGGAACGCACCGTTGGGAACATGGCCGATGGCAACAAAGACGCACTTCAGATCGAGTTCCTTCTTCTCACCCGTGATGAGGTTTTCCAGCATGACGGCACGCATCTCGCCTTTTTCGTCGGTGAGGTATTCGCAAACGGTGCTGTTCCAGATGGGGGTGATCTTCGGATTGGCCAGAGCGCGGTCGGCCATGATCTTCGAAGCACGCAGAGTGTCGCGGCGATGGATCAGATACACGGTGCTGGCAAATTTGGTCAGGAAACTGGCCTCTTCACAAGCGCTGTCACCGCCACCAATGACACAGACGGGCACATCGCGATAGAAGGCGCCATCACAGGTTGCGCAGCTGGTCAGGCCGCGACCGATCAGGGCTTTTTCGTTGGGCAGACCGAGATGTCTCGGAGAGGCTCCTGTGGCGACAATGACGGTCTTGGCTTCACGAACCGTGCCGTCATCACTGGTGATCACGAAATGGCCTGCCTCGGTCTTTTCCACGCTGCTGACGAGGGTGTACTCAATGCGTGAGCCGAACTTCTCCGCCTGAGTCTGCATGTTCATCATCAACTCAGGGCCCATGATGCCATTTGGGAAACCAGGAAAGTTTTCCACCTCGGTCGTCGTGGTCAGCTGTCCGCCGGGCATGTTTCCTGAAAGGATGAGGGGAGCAAAATTAGCGCGAGCTGCATAAATGGCTGCGGTATAACCTGCGCAGCCGGTGCCGATGATGATGACGTTTTCCATGGTGATTCGAGAAGTAAGGGAGTGCGGAAGATGGGCAGACTGATCAAGCGTGCAAGGCAGTGTTTCAGCTGTGGCCAATCCGAGAGGTAACCAGAACCCTTTTATTCCTTTTAAGTCATATTTTTCGTCTTGAAGGTCATTGGCAGCGTTCTTTCTACGATGACCGCAATAAAACAACAACACGTCTTGATTCTTGGTGGTGGTTTTGCGGGGTTAGCTTGTGCCAAGGGTCTCACGGATGAGCGCTTCCGAGTGACTTTGGTGGATCGCTGGAATCATCACTTGTTTCAGCCTCTGCTTTATCAGGTGGCGACGGCCGGACTGACGATGGCCGAGGTAGCCCAGCCTCTGCGGGCGATTTTATCTGCTCATAAAAATGTGACCACGCTGATGGACGATGTGACGCGGATCGATTTAGAGGCCCGGCAAGTGCATCTCAAAGAGCATGTGCTGGATTATGATTATCTGGTGATCGGTCTGGGCGCCAAGACGGGTTACTTTGGCCATAATGAATGGGCAAAGCATACCATCGGCCTGAAAAGTCTGAATGATGCCATGAGCATCCGCAAGGAGGTGCTTCTGGCCTATGAGCGTGCTGAGTCGGCTGCGGATTCGGCTGAGACAGCCAAACAATTGACCATGGTGGTCGTGGGTGGTGGACCGACGGGAGTTGAAATGGCGGGTTCTTTGGCCGAACTGGCGCAGGTGGTGCTGAAAGATGATTTCCGTCGAATCGATCCTTCTTTAGCCAAAGTGCATTTGATCGAAGCGGGCCCCAAATTGCTACCGATGTTTCCAGGTGATCTTCCTGATTACACCAAGGCGCGGCTGGAAAAAATGGGGGTGACAGTGCATTTGAATGCGCCAGTGAAGGAGGTCGGTGATGGTTTCGTGCAGATGGCTGATTCACGGATTGAATCCAAGATTATCATTTGGGCTGCCGGCGTTGAGGCCAGTGAGGTCACGCGCACTTTGCTGGGAATTCCTCTGGATCGTGCAGGGCGCGTTCAGGTGCTTCCCGATTTGAGTCTGCCCGGCCATCCAGAAGTCTTTGCTGCCGGTGATTTGGTGGCGCTGACCGATCCGAACGGCGTGCGTGTGCCAGGGGTTTCACCAGCGGCGATTCAGATGGGTCAGTTCATCGCCAAACTCATCCCCAATGAAGGCATGGCGGTCCCTCGTTCAGCCTTTGTTTATTGGATTAAGGCAGCATGGCCACCATTGGGAGAAAGGCCGCCGTGGTGAGTTTTGCTGGCGTGGAGATGAAGGGTTTCCTTGCCTGGCTCATGTGGTTGTTTGTGCATCTCCTCTTCCTGATGGGGATGCGGAATCGCGCCTCAGTCTTCCTGCATTGGGTGTGGTCTTATTTCACCTGGCAGCGCGGCGCACGGATCATTCAGCCTTGAGCTTTTTAAGGCACAAAAAAGCGGAGCCATTGCATTGGCTCCGCTTCTAAAGTTTCAAGTATCTCCAGGAGATTACTTGTTGGCCTTCTCAAACTTAGCTTTGCACTTGTTGCAGCAGAGAGAAACGGTCTTGCCGTCTTTACCGGTAGCGGTGATGCTTGGGTCGCCTGGTTTGCCGCTGATTGGGCATTTGTCAGCAGCCATGGATGCTGAGGCAAAGGAAAGAAGAGCGATGGAGAGAAGTGTTTTCATGATTGTATTGAGTCTTGAGGTTTTCTTGGCATCTGAAATCCCAGCAAACCATGCCGGAATAATGATTCAGGTTACGAGATAATTGAATTCTTGTAAATGATTTGTTTTCGAGGATTGAGACGCATTGGTTTTAAGTTGGAGTCTAGGACTCATCCAGCCCGCGCTTGATCTTGTAGAGAAGGAATTTTTTGTGGGCTGTGCCAGCTTCTTTAAAAGCAGGTTGGCTATTGAGTTGGGCTTTGATGAACTCGATCTCGGCAAAGGCGATGCTTTGGGCGGCAGGCAGATAGTTATCGTTGTTGGTCATGCGGAGCAGGCGGTCGGTGTACTCACTTTGCAGATTTTGGCGCTGCGTGGTTGGGCCGCTGGCGTCATCACCTGTGAAGATGCCCAGGCTGAGTGTGTGCATGACCTCACTGAGTGGTAACTCATTGCCATAGAGACTGCTGTCGAGGATGCGCCGCTGAGTCTCGGTGTGTGTCAGGTGATCCAGTAAGGCTCTTTGAATCTGGGCGACACGATCCAGGAGTTTGGGCGCTTCGTCGCTTTTGCTAAAGTCAAAGCCACGACGTTGCTGCTGAAGATGGGCGCTGAGATCCGCGGAGGTGGCCAGTGCATTTGGAGCAAAGGCGTATTGGTTCATGGCCTTAAGTGCTGCCAGTTGTTGAGCTTTGGCCACCGGCGTGTAGGGCTTTTTATCTGCGGCTTGGCCAACGAAGGCGCGCTCGACCATGACACCTCCGACATAGCGGGACATGGCCACCAGGGCATCGGCTGATTCTCTGGTGAGGGTAACGTAGGCCTGAGTAAGTGATTGCCAACTTTCACCCTTTTGTGGGGCTTCCTTGAGTAGGGTGCTGAGCTTTTGGTTCACCAGCTCACAACGTTGAATACCATAGGCGACCGGATCACTGCTCATGTCATAGATCATGGCACGTGGATCAATGCCCTTGCCGGTCCGGCGCATGTCATCCGCATCATTGGCAAAGGCTAACTCTGGGCGGTGAGACAGGCTGGCGATTTTGTCGAGTCTAGCTGGCTCTTTGGCGGGATCTTCTAAAGCCTCGCTGTAGCCATAATTGATGGCCCAGTGATCATAAGGGCCTGGCTTGGTGATGTAGAATTCTCCTTGGGGCGTGCCGTCAGGCGCAATGTTGGCTGGCATGTAGTCCATGACAGATCCTGTGAGTCCTGTTTTGGCGGTGATTTCTTTTTTGTGAATGGTTGTCGGGTCGTAGAGATGGCTGGCGCGGAAATTGTGATTCAGGCCCAGGGTGTGACCGACTTCATGTAGGATAAGCTTGCTGAGGGCCTCGTTTGATAGAGCCTTCATTTCGGCAGGAGCGGCAGCACGAAGACGAAGCGAGGTCGTGCCAAAAAGCAGGCCTTGCTGGGCAAAACTGGCTTCAGCACAAAAACGCTGATTTTTGTGGGAGGGCAGGGGAAGCTCTTTTTCCGCAGAGGCGAGTCCTAGTTCGGTAAAGATCTGCTGGCTACGCAGACGGTTGGTCAGGAAACTGAACTCCAGCATGATATCGGCGCCAAGAATCTGGCCTGTGCGTGGGTTCACAAAGCTGGGGCCATAGCCTCCAAAGGGTGGGTTAGGGGAGGAAGTCCAGCGCAGGACATTGTAATTGATGTCGCCTGCATTCCAGGTGGCATTGTCGGGCTGTTGTTTGACAACGATGGCATCTTTGAAGCCGGCGGTTTCAAAGGCTTCATTCCATTTAAGAGTGGCGCTACGGATGAGGTCTCGGAGTTCCAGTGGTGTGGTGTTTTCAATCCAGAAGACAATCGGCTGCACAGGCTCGCTAAGAGTCGTGCCGGGTTTTTGTTTGGCGAGATGCCAGCGGTGGATGACGTCACGATAGGGTGTGGCATCCATGCTGGTCATGTCGGTGACTTGAGTGGTGAAGTAGCCAATGCGTGGATCATCAAATCGTGGTTTGAAGTCATTCACCGGCATCTTAATGAGGCTATGCTGGACTTTAATACTGACATAGCGAGCATCTGAGATTTCATCAGCCTTGATGCGCTCATCCTCCGCCCAGGTTGGAGATGGGTTTTCATACACATACTCGACCGTGACAACGGTGTTGTCAGGGTAGCCATTGAGGGTGAGAAATTTGGATTTGGTTTCGCTCAATTTGCCTAGCACGGATTTGCCGCCATCAGCGCCGCTGGGCTTGACCATGACGAGGCTTTCTTTGAGGAAAAGATTGCCTGCCGAGACCAGAATGCCGCCATCATCTGAGGCGACGATGGACTCGCTGGCTAAGACAGCATGGGAGATGTTGGCCTTGGCCGAACGGGAGAGCGGGTTCTGTGGATCAAAATAGAATGCGGTGTTTTCCTGAATGAACTCAACACGCTCAAAGACTTTTTGAATTCGGAAGATCACCTCTTCGCCATAAGCTCCGCGATTGTGTCCAGCCTGCACCACGCCATCAACGGTGTGAGTGAAGTAGATGAATTCGGGGCCGAATTGATCCTTTTTAATGTAGAGATGAACCGTGCCCTTTTCGCGATCCAAGTAGAGGTCAAATAACCCGCGCACTTGTTGATGTCCCTTCACGACATCTGCGACGCTTTTCCTTTTATTTGAGGTGTCGCTGTTACTCTTGGTCTGTTTGTCGGTTTCAGCAGGAGCTTCTGGTTTCTTTTCAGCGGTGGCAGGTGCTGTGGCAGGCTTGGCTGGCTGCGGTTTAGCAGGTTCAGGTTTGGAAGGTGTGGGCGCTGGAGCCGGTGTCGGGGCCGGAGGATTCGGAGCTGGATCGGCTGCGTTGACTGCCGAAATAAGGCCGAGGATGAGAAGAATAAGTGAGCGCATGGCAAAAAGAAACGTTGTCGGATGCCATTCTCTTGGGTTTGATTGAGAATGGCAAGATTTCTTCGTCCCTGTGGCGCTAGCAGATTGCTCTTTCCATCTCAGGATTTCTTTCTATTTCACTCCTCCATGTCCCTCGGCCAACTTCTCCTCACCGGTGTTCCCGGTCCTGAACTCGACTCTGTCACCGCTGCCCGTTTTAAGAAACTCCAGCCCGGCGGCTTCATCCTTTTTGGGCGGAATATCATCAGTCCAGAACAGGTGCGCAAGCTGATCGACGATCTTCGTGATCTCTCTGATATTGAGCCCTTCATCACGATCGATCAGGAAGGTGGTCGCGTATCACGTCTGCGGCTCATTGGTCAAGAACCACCGAATGCTCAGCAATTGCGGGACAAAGGTGATATCGGTTTTATCAAACAGCACGGCAAACTCACGGGCCAGATTTTGCGTCTCTTTGGCTTCAATCTGGATCTGTGCCCGGTGCTAGATATCTCTTACGATGACATGGCCGACAATTCCCTCAAAGGTCGCTGCTGGGGACGGGACACGCAGCAAGTCATCGATAACGCGGGCACCTTCAATCGGGCCATGCGCAAAGAAGGCGTCATGAGTTGTGCCAAACACTTCCCGGGATATGGGCCCGCTGAGTGTGATCCGCATGAGTTCCTGCCAGTCATCACCAAGAGCCGCTCAGAGATGGAAATGAGTGAGCTCATGCCCTACACGGCCCTCTTACCAGAGATTGATAGCGTGATGACCTGTCACAGCAACTACACCGCCTACGATCCTGATCGCGGTCGCTGGCCTGCCAGTCTGAGTCACAACATCTGCACCAAGCTGTTGCGTGATCAGCTTGGCTTTGAGGGCTTGGCCATGACCGACGACCTCGACATGGGCGCTATTCTCAATGAAGTGACCTTTGAGCAGGCGATCCAAGAAGCTGTCCGTGCTGGCAATGACCTGGTGATGATTTGTCATCGACTGGAGATGGTGGAGCTGGCCAGACAGCACCTGGATGGTGTGGAGTCCCCTGTTTTGCACGATGCACTGATGCGGATCGAAAAGACCAAAAAACGTTTGGTGAGACCTGATGCCTTCAGCCTTACCCGTTTTGAAGAGATCAATCAGGAGATCTGGAATCTCCGCGTGGCCACGCTGGGTGAAGAACGCGCCAAGCAGCTCAGTGTTGAAGATGGTAAAAGATCCCCCGTGGAGCTCTACTAACGTTTTTCTCATTGCCAGCGCGCTACGCCTTCTTTAAAGCAATCAGTTCATGGATAACACAACCCCACCCTTTCGCATCGGCGTCGCCGGTGTCGGAGCCATTGGTAAAAATCACGCCCGCATCATGGCCGAGATCGCGGCGAAAAGCGGCGGAGCCGTCGTCTTCAGCGCCGTCTATGATGCGGACCCTGCCCGTGCGGTCGAGTTCGCCGCCCAGTACGGCACCCAGGCCGCGTCTGACTTAGCCGACTTCGCTAGTCGTGTGGATGCGGCCACGATCGCTGTGCCGACAATTTACCACCGCCCCGTAGCAGAGCCTTTGATGGAGCGTGGGATTCACGTCCTGGTGGAAAAACCCATCTCCGAAAGTTACAGCGAGGCCCAAGCCATGATCGCTCTGGCTCAAGCGAAAAACGTGATTCTGCAAGTGGGGCACATTGAGCGCTTTAATCCTGTCTTACGTCAACTCGAGGCGCGCATGAATCAGCCTCGTTTCATCGAAGCGCATCGCCTGTCACCTTTCCCGAATCGCAGCATGGACATTGGTGTCGTGCTCGACGTGATGATTCACGACATCGAGATCGTACTGCATCTGGTGAAGTCTCCGTTGATCCAAATTGATGCCGTGGGTATTCCGGTTCTGACCAAGCGCGAAGACATCGCCAATGCCCGTTTGAAGTTCGCCAATGGCTGCATCGCCAACATCACCGCCAGCCGAATCAGCCCTGAAAAGATGCGCAAGATCCGTGTCTTCCAATCCGAGAGCTACCTGAGTCTCGATTACCAAGAGCAAAGCGGATGGATCTATCGCAAGGATGGCATGCAGATCATTCGCGAGGAAGTCGAAGTGGAAAAAGATGAGCCCCTGAAGCTGGAAATCGCCGCCTTTGTCGAATGCGCCCGTCAGGGTAAACGCCCCGTCGTCAGCGGCCAAGAAGGCGCTGAAGCCGTGCGCATCGCTCTAGAGATCACTGACCAGATCGAAAAGAATGCAGCTATGGCAGGATGAGGTAAGAAAGCTGAAGTTTACGGTTGTTTGCGGTGGTTGACCGTTGTTTACAATGGTTTGTCTAACCGCAAAGGATGGCCTTCGTAACTTCAGCGAAAAAGGCGAGACGCCTCTGGCCAATGAAAGGCGGGACGCCTATCCCCCGCCAACTACCGTAAACCACCTTCAACAATCGTAAACCACCGTCAACGGCTCCCTCCATGCACATCCACATCATCGCTGGCGAAATTAGTGGGGACACCCATGCTGCTGGTCTTATCCATGAATTAAAACGTCAGTGCACAGACGTCAGGTTTACCGGCTATGGCGGGCCCAAGATGGTCGCGGTGGGTGGTTCGGGAATCTTTGATTGGGTGGAGACAGCTGGCGTGGTCGGTCTCTGGGAGGTGCTGAAAATGTACTCCTACTTCAAGCAGAAGCTGAAAGCCACCGTGACTCAAGTTTTAGCCGAGCAACCTGCTGCCGTGATTTTTGTGGACTATCCCGGCTTTAACTTGCGAGCCGCTAAAAAGCTTCGCGCTAGAGGTTACAAAGGGAAGCTCCTCTACTACATCAGTCCTCAAGTTTGGGCCTGGAAAAAAGGTCGTGTGAAGACCATGGCCAAAGTGCTGGATCTCATGATTTGCATTTTTCCTTTCGAAAAAGATTTCTATGAAAAGAGCGGCTTAAAGACCGAGTTCAGCGGGCATCCCATGGTGGATCGTGTCAAGACACTGAAGCGCGATTGGCCTCGCGAAGCTGGTCTTGTGGGGTGGTTTCCTGGCAGTCGTATGAATGAGGTGAAACGGCTTTTCCCCTTCATGCTGGAGGCCTCTAAAGGGATTCTTTTGCAGGTGCCGGGCACTCGCTTTGCCGTCTCTGCTGCCAATGAAAATCTGGCCAATGAACTGCGTCACATGGCCGATGCTGCCGGTATGCCTGAAGCCAAACGCTGGGTTGAGGTCGGCACCGTCTATGATCTCTTTCAGCGCTGTCAGGTCGGTGCTGTGGCCAGTGGCACTGCCACGCTTGAAGCCGCCTGCTTCGGCCTGCCGTATACGCTCGTCTATCGCGTCAATGCCATCACCTTTGCCGTCGCCAAGTCGGTCGTGAAGATTAAAAAGATCGGCATCATCAATGTCCTCGCTCAGCGTGATGTCGTGCGCGAGCTTGTGCAGGCCGATTTAAGTCCTGATTCCCTGGCTTTGGAGATGGTCACTCTGCTCACAGATACCGAGAAACGGCAGGCACTGGAAAAAGACCTAGCATCCGTCGTCGCCACCCTCGGTGAAGGCGGAGCCTACACCCGTGCAGCTCATGAAGTGCTAGCTGCCTTGATTCCTTGAAGCACCGCAGCAGTTTCGATCTGAACTTAAAATGGCCGCATCAATTGCTTCCGTTAGTGAAGGTCAGAGAGCCATCGCTTCCCGTGATTGGAGTAAGGGTCACACCACCGATACCGATGACTTGAGTCCGCGCATTTAAAAATGCCGTGGCATATTGTGGCGAAATGATTAGCGTTCCGGCATTGAGATTGATGGTGGCTGGGTAAATGCTGCCATTGATGATTCCACCATTTGGGATAGTCGGATTCGTCGTGACCAAAACGGGACCGCCAGGCGAAACAGTGACGCCAGTATTAATATTCGGAAGATTCAGCGGTAGGGTTATAGCGACTGGCGACGGGCCCATATTGATATTCTGAGAGACTAGAGCATTCACAGTGAGAAGGATGTTACCTCCAAACACAGGATTCGATGAGTTATTGAGAGTCAAAGTAGCGCTTGTTCCACCACCGTTACTCACTAATCTTCCTCCAGACCACCCACCAGCATTGGTGTTTAGTGAACCTTGTGAGGTTGTGCGCCCTGTGCCGAATTGATTCAAAGTGACTGCTACTGTAGAAGGAGGACTTGTTGTCGATGATGCGGTCAAGCTTGGCAGCGATGAGGTAAGTACTTTACCCATTAAAACCAGATTGGACAGCGCTGCCGAAGTCAATGCGGCACCTGGACTGCCTGCATCCCGCGCGTTCAGTGTGATTGCACCACGACTAAGCTGAGACTGAAACTGCTGGCCCAATACTGGGCTGTTCGTGATCAGTGTGGCTAGGTTAATCTGCACGTTATCACGAGCACCCGTCACACGCTGAACCAAGAGTTGTCCTGGATAAAAAGAAAGGCTTTCGCCGCCCAGTGAGCCGCCCACGCCACCCTGTAGAGAACTGAGCTTCACCGAGCCATCAGGCATCGCAGCCATGATCGCACTGCCACGGACAGTGAAGTCCCCTTGTGGCGTAATGACCTGAACAGGAGACCGACGGGGAAATCCCTCGCCTGAAGAAACAAGCAAAACACCGCTTTGGAGCTGCACCTGACCGTTTCCCCCAAGTGAGCTGATCGAGCTTGAGCCAAAGCGGGCGATGCTGCCCTTTTGATCCAAGCTAGATTCAGAACGGGCTGTGGCCCCAGTGAAGATGGATGCCGCGCTAGCACTGCCAGCAAAAATGAGGGCGACAGCGAGGACGGTGAAGAGATTATTCATGGCGGGAACGCTGCGGTTACTTTAAGAATAGCCCTAACGAATACAGAAAAATCCGTTTGTGGTCAATAACGGATGTGAAACGGCGGTCATTCATTCCCGTTTTTAAGGATGAACAAAAGGTACAGAATGAGCAGAATTTTTCAGACCTGTGAATCCTGCTAATCTCGTGAATCTTGTAGTGCGGGGCCATTTGCCCGAAACCCTTTCCCGCCTTGACTCCTAGCCGCCCCTTCGCCTCAGTGGCAGCCCTCATCGCAAACTCTTATCCTGTGAAATGAAGCCTCCATTTCTCCAGCTCAAGTTCGTCAATCTACAATTTACTGTGGATACACAACGTTCACCCAAACGATAACTGCACTCGATATGTTCCGACGGGCATTTCTCCAACAACAGGGACATGATCGTCTTCGAGTAGAGGAGCGTCTTGTTCTTGAGGACTGCAAACGCCGTGGGATTGAGACTCAATTTTACCTCGCCAAGCACATCCAGAGGCGGCAACTCAACATCGATCCAGAGTGTTTCATTTGTGGGGATATGGACGCCATGCATGGTGCAATGAAGCTTCTCGGTATTGAGCCGCCAGTTACTGATGACTTCCCCTTTTCTTTGGAACCGTATTTGCATCGCAAGGTGTGGAGGAGTTCCATCCCCCAACTAGAAACTTTACTTCTGTCGGGACGTGAGATTTTCGCTAAACCTGCAGGACGTCGTAAGCAGTTCACAGGACGTGTCTTTTCTTCTCCAGACGATCTTCGTCACATCTACGGAGTCAGTCGGCAGGAACCTCTCTGGTGTTCAGAGGTTGTCAGATGGACCGCAGAGTATCGTGTTTACGTTGTGGATCATCTCCCGCTGGCTGTGGCCCACTACAATGGGGATGAGCGTGTCTCTCTAGATATGGATATGGTGCAGACAGCTCTTTCCGCATACACGAGCACGGCACCCGCAGCCTACGGCATCGACTTCGGCGTCTTGGATACTGGTCAAACTGCGCTCGTTGAGGCGAATGATGGTTACGCGCTGGGGGCTTATCAAGTCGATTCAGAGTCTTATGCCACATTGCTTTACACACGCTGGAAACAGCTCTTAGAGAAAGCTCAATCCCCATGAAAGGCCGAACATTAAACGCTGCATGACTGCGAGGCTCTAGCCGGCCAATGTCCATCGTGTCTTTGTGGATCACTCTGGATCGGTGAATAATCACTCGTGGTCCTCATAGAAGGATGAAACATCGCCCTTCACTTTGAGGGAAAAAATGTGAGGCAGAAATATAAGATGCCCTGTTCCGCAAAGTTATTTTTCCGGACATCTTTTTGCCGAAAAGATTCACGTTAGATGCCGCCCAATCAGCTGCAGGCAACAAACAACATGGACTGCCGCGTGGTTGGCTGGTGGAAATCGAGTAACTTTCGGCCTACGAGGTGAAGTTTACGGTGGTTGATACCAAACAAGGCAATTTCTTCAGAAGAAAACCATCACAAACAACGGCCGACAATCGTCAACTGCTGGGGTAACCTATTGAGGTTAGTCAGGGGGTTAGGTTAAATGGGAGGAGGTTATCATTGTCACTTTTTTGCTTCTTTTAGCCGCTTGCTTTTCGCTGGTTTCTAGTGAGCCTGCAAGACAGCCTTTAGGCCACTATGATCATCGAAATTGCCGATCACTTTCAGACTCCTCTTCAACGTGGTGTTTATCGCTATGCAGGTGCATGGCTGGAAAAGACCCTGGGCCTGCGCGGTTTTGACGATATTTATCAAGGTGGACACCGCTACTACGAAAGTCTGCCGCCTGAGGACCGCACCTGTGGTGCTTTTTTTGACGGGGTCGTGCAGTCAGTGAATGCTGGCTGTGACCTGGATGTGCCTGCTGATTTTGAGTTCCCTAAAACGGGACCACTGATCATCGTCGCCAATCATCCCTATGGTCTTGTTGATCCCTGTCTGCTGGCTAGCTATGCGGGTAAATTCAGGCGTGACTTGAAAGTCATGACCAACTCCATGCTGTCGGTTATGCCGGAGTTGAAGGAGCATGGGATTCTGGTGAATCCCTTTGGCGGCGATGATGCGGCAAAGAGCAATATTGGGGGCATGAAAATGGCGCTTAAACACCTCAAAGCTGGTGGTGCCATGCTGATCTTCCCCTCGGGTGAGGTGTCTGCTTACCACCTCGGCAAGGGCGTGGAAGAAGCTCCCTGGACAAACCACCTGGGTTCGCTGGTCCGCCGCACTCAGGCTACGGTGCTGCCGGTTTATTTCCCAGGTCGAAACAGCAATCTTTTTCATGCGGCAGGTCTGATCCATCCACGCCTGCGCACTGGTATGATCCTGCGTGAATTTTGTCAGCAGCGCGATACGACGATTGAGATGCGCATCGGTATGCCGATCACTTATGGTAAGCTGCGTAAATTTGACGATGATGAAGCGCTGACCAAGTTTCTGCGCATTCACACGCTGGTGCTTCATAATCGCCGGAAACTTGGCTCCGAGGATGAAGAAGCCAATTTGGCGACTGAAGATAATGACATCATTGCGCATCGTGCGGCTTCTCATCACAGTCGCATTCTCAGTGAAGTGAATGCCTTGCGTGAACGTGGTGGCTGCCTAGTCAGTCAAGGAGAGCTCTCTGTTTATTCAGCCCACTCTCACGAAATCCCCGACACGCTGCAAGAGATTGGGCGTCTGCGGGAGATCACCTTTCGCGATGTCGGTGAGGGAACTGGGGAAGAGATCGATCTGGATCCCTTTGATCGTTACTATGAGCATTTGTTTTTGTGGGATGAGAAGAAGCAACGCATAGCAGGAGCTTATCGCCTTGGGCGTGCTGACATCATCCTGCGCGAGTATGGCCCGAAAGGACTGTACACAAACACCCTGTTCATGTTTGAGAAGCCATTCTTGGCCAATCTGGAATCGGCTGTCGAGATGGGGCGCAGCTTTATCACCAAGGAATATCAACGGAGCCTTTCGTCACTGCCCTTGCTCTGGAAAGGCATCGCCCACTGGATGGTGCGGAATCCAGGGTATAAGAAGCTTTTTGGACCGGTGAGCATCAGCAAAGACTACGACAAGCTCAGTCGTAAAATGATGGTCGAGTTTCTCCAGGAAAACTGCCTGCATGAGGACTTGGCCAGCTTTGTGAAACCGCGCAATCCTTTCCGCTATCTGCGCGGACGCAGGCTCATGCGCGAGTTCATCAGCGCAGACCTACAAGATGTGGATGACTGTTCGGCGCTTATTTCCAGTGTGGAGACTGATCGCAAAGGTATACCTGTTTTATTGAAACATTACCTGCGTCTCAATGGCACCATTTTGAGCTTCAACGTCGATAAGCAATTCTCCTCTGTTATCGATGGCCTCATCCTCGTGGACCTGACCGAGACCGACCCTAAACTTCTGGCCAAATACATGGGTGAGGAGAAGTGCCAAGCCTGGCTGGCTCGCCACAAGGCCTTTGAGAAATCGATTCCTGCTTCGGCTGCTGAGTAAGGTGGGGTGATTGGTTTGTAACCGATTTGGGCGTCATGAGCTGCCGAACCTCAGGGCTTGAGTTCCCGCCTTAGGGGCGCGCACACCAAAGGCGTTGACGGTTTTGCCATAGAGGGTAAAATGCCATCATGATAAAGACACAGGTTCAATTGCCGGATGAACTCTATCGCACGGCGAAAGCCATTGCAGAACAGCGCGAGTGGTCGCTTGCTGAGGTGGTGCGGAGGGGGATTGAGCATATGGCTTTAGCCTATCCAATAAGAAAAGTGGAGAGGCCCTGGGCGCTACCTATGCTGAAAGAGGCCCAATTCCGCCCTGATTTTGATCACCTCGATTTTAAGTCACTGGCCGAGGCCGACGAGGCGAGAGACATCCAAGCATGATTAGTATCGACACCAATTTGTTGCTTTACTCGCTGAATCCGGCTTCCGCGTGGCACGGCAAGGCAGTCACGTTTCTTCAGGAATGCTTGGGCAATCCAGTCATGCAGGTGGTTCTCACCGATTATGTGCTGGTGGAACTTTATGTTCTGCTGCGCAACCCAGCTGTCATGTCGCAGCCACTTACAGCCAAAGCCGCCCGCGATTTAGTGACAGCTTACTGGGACATTCCAACGATTATGCGAGTCGAGCATGCGCTTGTCATGGATGAGGTTTGGAAATTGGCAGGAGCCAAGGATTTTGCTCGCCGCCGCATTTTTGACGCAAGGCTAGCAATGACTCTGCGCCAGAGCGGAGTAACCCATTTTGCACAGCGAATGTGAAGGACTTTCAAGGATGGGGGTTTCAGAAAGTTTGGAACCCACTGCTATGATCTATCTTTGGCGAATTGCCTCAGACTGTCCCGAAAACTGGATCGCAGTTCACGACAAAGAATCCGTTGATCCGACAGTGTTTCGAAAGGCGTTGCCTTTCGAGGGTCTTCAGCCAGTTCGATTCAACATTCAGGAAAGTCAATCAGCAGTTCTAGAACAAGACTACCTGCCGAACTCGGCCATGCTTCCTCTGGTTTCAAAAGCTTGTTCGCCAACTCCAAGCTCTGCGAGTTTGCATTGCCAAGCGAAGTTCGCCCATAGCGCTGCCAACTCCCGATTCGCCGCCCTCCGCCCCGCGTGGCTGAGTTTGCAGGTCTGGTGCCGAGGTAGCATCTGACGAGATCCTTGCCAGGCTGGTCTGTCATCGGCAATCCTTCTCTGCTACATTGATGGGATTGAGTTGCCCACACTGGGATTCAGCGCCAAACATGAGGCTACCTCATGCCTGTCCGACCTTCCTCTAAGTGCGCTACTCTTTCTAAAACGAGCCCATCTATCGAAATACCGCCGATCAATGCCAAGGTGCGTTCGCTAGACAATGGTCTGGAGGTGATCATCCGAGAAGATCACCAGCATCCTTTGGTCAGTGTGCAGATCTGGGTGAAGGCAGGCAGCATTCATGAAGAAAAGTGGACGGGTGCAGGTCTGGCACATTGCGTGGAGCACATGCTTTTTAAGGGCACCTGGAAGCGCTCGCCTTCGGACATTTCTCAGGGCATCCAAAACCTCGGCGGTTATGTGAATGCTTATACCACCTTTAATCGCACCGTGTATTGGATCGATGGTCTGGCTGAGCATACAGAGGGTTACCTGGATATCCTCGCTGACATGGTTCGGAATTCACGTTTCGATGCGGCCGATTTAGAAAAGGAACAGGAAGTTATTCGTCGTGAGATGGCCATGGGCAATGATGATCCGAGTGGTGCTTTGCAGCATCTGGTGCAGTCCACCAGCTTCCGCCAGCATCCCCTTCGGCATCCGATCATTGGTCATCGGGCTGTGTTTGATCAGGTTTCTCGGGATGATGTTTATGGCTTTGTGCAGCGTCAGTATGTGCCTAACAATTGCTTCATTGTGATCGCGGGTGCCGTCGATACTGAGGTCACTTTTGCAGCTGTTGAAAAACTGCTGGGCGACTGGCAGCGTCGGCCGTTTGAGCCCATTCTGCTGCCGCAAGAACCCAAGCAAGTCGGTGCTCGGGTGACTCATAAAAACTTTGCCACCGAGCTTACTCATTTAGCACTTGGTTGGCAGATCCCGGGTGATGGGCATGAGGACAAACCGGCGCTCGATGTGTTGGCCTTCTTGCTGGGTGCAGGTCGCAGTTCCCGCTTGAATCAAGAACTGCGTGAGCGCCGCAGCATCGCCTATTCCACCTGGGCTGGAGCTTGGGGTGCTCAGGAATGTGGCGTCTTCAATACTGAGGTCGAGTGTGATCCAGCGAATACGGAAGCCTGCCATCAGTCCATGTTAGAGGTGGTCAAAGCCTTGCAAATCAAAGGTCCAACGAAGGACGAGCTATCCAAAGCCGTGCGTGCTACGCTCAGTGGTCAGTTGCGCACACTTTCTAGCACCAAAGGGCAGGCGGCCTCGCTGGGACATGGTTGGCTGGCTACGGGCAGTCTTGACCATTCCCGCCATTATCTGGCCAAGATCCGGGCTCTGACACCGAATGATATTCGTGCAGTTGCCCAGAAGTACCTGCTGTCAGAGGCCTGCAATGTTGTCTCGGTCGGCCCGCCTCAGCCTGTCAGTGCCACGGCCACGGCAGCAGGGAGGCAGCAAGAGTCCACCCAGCGGTTCATTTTGAAAAATGGTCTGACTCTGCTAGTGCAGGAAAATGCGCGTCTGCCTTTGGTTTCAATCCGCACCAGTTTCCTGGCTGGGGTCACAGCAGAGACGGATGCCAATGCGGGTGTCACTCAGATCTCGGCCGCGCTTTTGCTCAAAGGCACCAAGTCACGCACGGCAGCTCAGATCGCTGCTGAGCTGGAGAATCGTGGCGGATCCCTGCAATGCCATGCCGATGCGCATCGCTATGTGCTGGGCGCCGATGTCGTGTGTGGGGATGAGGCCCAAGCCTTTCAGTTGATCGCCGATCTCATTCTACAGCCCAGCCTGCCAGCGGCGCAGTTGATCGAGGTGAAGAAACGCCAGCTCGCCACGCTGCAAGAGGAAAAGGAAGATCCGCTCACGGTGGCCATGCGCTGTGCGCGCCGAGAAATCTTTATTGGCGAACCTTTTGCCCGCACGGCTCTTGGCACAGAGACCTCCATCAAAGCGATCAAAGTCGATGATTGCCGCAGGATGCTCAAAGATTCACTTCAGGCTCAAAACGGCATCATCTCTGTCGTCGGTGACGTCAAGGCTGCTGGGGTGCGCAAGCTTGTTGAGGCCAGCTTTGGCAAGATGGCCCGTGGTCAAAAGCGGGAGATAGCTCACTTCCCAGCTAACAAAAAGCGCAAGCCTGTAAGTCATGCTCTGAAAATGGAGAAAGAGCAGGCCGTCCTAGTGATCGGCTTCCGTTCCGTAGGGCTGCATGATCCAGATAGCCTAGCCCTGGCTTTGATCGATGAAGCCTGTAGCGATATGGGGAGCCGTCTGTTTAACCGTATTCGTGAAGAGTTGGGCCTAGCCTACTATGTCGGAGCGCAGCAGTTCGCGGCACTCGGAGCCGGAGCCTTTTATTTTTATGTTGGGACCGATCCTAAAAAGGTTGATCTAGCTCTGCAAGAGATGCTCACACAGATTCAGGACCTTGCCGAAAATGGTCTCACTGCTGCTGAATTGCAGCGCGCTAAGACTGCTTGGAAGTCCTCCTGGCTGCGTTCTCAGCAGGGCAATGGCGGCTTGGCGGATGCCTATGGCTGGAATGAGATCAATGGCAAAGGCCACGACTATCTGCAAAAGCTGCCTGAGATTATGGCTGCCATCTCAGACAAGGACATTCGTCGAGTTGCTAAAGCCTACCTCTGCAAAGAACGCGCCTACATCGTGCGTGTGGAGCCACAGAAGAAGTGACCTTCGAAAAGATTCGGCGTTCGACATTTGATGCCTTGGCTTTAGGTTTCTGCTCATGTCCTCACGCCGTTCCTTCATCACTTCCGGTGCCGCCTTTTTGACGGGATGCCAGTTGGCTCCTACGCCTCAAATCATGCCCAGCGCCCCAGGTGGGCCGTTCATGCTGGGAATTGATGTATTGGCTTCACGGAACTTTGATCTACTGCGGGGAAAACGTGTAGGTTTGATCACCAATCATACCAGTGTCACAGGTCGTGGTGAATTCACTCGCGTGGCTATGCAACGCGCGCTGGGGCCCATGCTAACGGCTCTTTACGCGCCTGAGCATGGAATCGATGGCAGCGTTGGTGCTGGCATTCATGTCAGTACTCGTCGCGATTCAGTGACGGGCCTGACGGTCTATTCCCTTTATGGTCCAACACGGAAGCCGACCCCACAGATGCTGGCTCCGATTGATGTGCTCGTGTTTGATCTCCAGGATATCGGCTGCCGCAGTTATACCTACATCAGCACCATGGCTGTTGCGATGGAGGCTGCTGCTGAAAATGGGAAAGCCTTTGTTGTCCTGGACCGCCCAAATCCCATGGGGGGATGGCGAGTCGAAGGCCCGCCGCTGGAGTCACGCTGGAAATCCTTTGTGGGTCAGATCCCTGTGCCCTATGTCCACGGCATGACGGCTGGTGAGCTGGCCATGATGACGGCAAGCAGTGGTTGGATCTCCCGCGTGCCGCGTCTGAATGTGGCTAAAATGCAGGGTTGGTCGCGGAACATGACCTGGCAGGACACAGGCCTGCGCTGGTATCGCACATCCCCCAACATCCCTCATGCAACGTCACCGCTTTATTATGTCGCGGCAGGCATCCTCGGTGGTGCAGCGCTGGTTGACATCGGTATCGGCACGGAGAACCCTTTCGGTTATGCAGGTGCGCTTGGCGTGAACCCACAGGCCATGTACAATGCTTGCCGTAGCTTTGGCATGAGCGGTGTCAGCTTCACGCCTTATTCCAAAAATGGTTTCGGTGGCGTCCGCCTCAGCATTCATCCCCGTGCTCAGGCCGATCTGACAGCTCTAGACGTCATGTTGCTGGATGCGCTGAATCGACTCAGCAGCGGCCGTGTGCTCGGAAAGATGAGTGGAGATAAACTGAATCTTTTTCATAAAGTCTATGGCAGCGAGTCTCTCTACACCAATCTCCGCCGAGGTGTGCCCGCTAGTCGTATCGTTGCAGGCTGGAGTGGCTTCACAAACTCCTTCCGCAGTTCGCGCCAAAGGCATTTGTTGTATGCCTAAGGTCCTTCTTTTGATGGCGTAGTGGCTTATTTGCTGCTAAAGCATC
>JAIXOU010000137.1 GCA_027486585.1 Verrucomicrobiaceae bacterium
CACGCCTGAGAATTCTGCCAACCTCCAAAGAATCCGTTTAAGCGCCTCTTTTTCAACGTCATCAAAGAACACTTCTCCGCCACAAGTGCGGGACATGACATGGTAAGTGTAACTCTCCATCGCGCCCTTCCCGAGAATCCTGCGCCGGCCACCTGACCAGCCACGCGCCGTCAAACAAGGCCCCGTCTTCGCATTCACGCCAACGAGCTGCTCCTCCCACGTTTTATCCTGATGATCAATGATTTCAATTTCCTTCATACGATTAAATTCAACCAACAAGGGTGCTGCCGCAAGCTGATTTATAACAGTAAGCCTGGCATCTTATTTGGCATCTTATTTCCAACCAATAAGAGTGCTGACGCAAGCTGATTTATTACTGTATGCATGGCATCTTATTTCTTATTTCTTATTTTGGCATCTTATTTATTTGACGGATACGGCTAAACACGCTGGACAATCCCCGCTGGCATAGTGCTAAGCTCAGCCACCGGGGGGCTTAGACAACACAGGCGTCGTCTCGTATGGTGGTAAATGCTTATCAATCTGAGACACCCCGAACAATTGCGCAGCTAAAGTCTTGTATTTGGCCGCACGAGATGCGTCCGCTGGTAAAACTTCGCGATAGCCGTTCTGGAAAAGGTCCGCCAGATATTCATAAGCGAAAGGGTTCCAGGACCTGCCCTGTGCTTCAAGGGTTGCAATGGCGTCAGCTACTAGATGATGTATTTCTGACGCGTTCTTAACATTGTCCGCCGAGTAGAGATATGATGCTAGCCGAAGACTTGCCACTGGACGCCCTCGCGCACCATTTCTGGCTTTACTCTCCAACAACTTTCTCGCTTCGAGCAACTCAAGGCCCACCGCATCTCGAAATGTGTCTTCATCTTGTTTTTCGACAAAGTCGAGAATCGAAGCGGCGACTGGATCTTCAGCTACACTCTCGCCGACAACTCGAATCAAATGACCAGCCTCTCGGTATTGCTCGTCTGGTGCCGCAAAACCGACGTTGCGAACCAGTATCCAGAGCGCTGCATTATCTTCGCGAGCTGACGCCTTAAGTATGTAATCTCTAGCTTGTTGCCTCAACTCGTGTCCTCTTGGATCATTACTTTTTGTGACTGCTGACGCGAGCATTGCCCGCAGACCAAGAAAGACGAGGCTCTGCGTGTCGCCTTTTTTAGACCGTTGCACAGCTAGGTCCAAAATGTTCTCGTTCACCTGGTCACGATTAGCCGATCTGCCAATCCATATGCCCAAAGAAAGAGTGGCGGCCGTGCAGATGCAGCAAATCAATAGCATCTTCATATTAATTCTTCGAGCAAAAGTCGTTCTTACTCAGTGCGTCATTTAGCTCGTAAGGCCTAGTTCCATTGGTCGGAGCAACATTGGGGCAGCCCATTCCGGCAGCAAATCCAGCTGCTGTTCCAGAGCAGGTTGGATTGGGGTCGTGGGTGTTAAACACGCTATACTCATTGCCTTCCAAGTCGGTCTTATCCTTATCCTTGATCTTCTTTTTCACCTTCTCAATCTTTGCTTTGAGTTCCTCAACCTCTTTATCAGTTAAGCAGCAGCACTCAAATTCATTCTCCTTGTCATATCCTTTCATGTCTTTGTCATCATCCAGATATCCATCACCGTGAAATCCATACCTCGTGTCTCCCGGCAATCCAAAACTGGCATGACCAAAGGCCATGCTTCCCCATCCTTTAGCTTTCCAGATCGTGATGATAAAGCAATTGGTGGCCTTTACGCCCTCTTTTTTACAGCACTCTTTCGGAGCTTCTTTGGGAGTCGCTTGAACGTCGTCCGCTAAGCCCAGCAAATCCCAGCGATTCACAGGATCGTTACGGACCATTCCATACAGGTTCAGCCCCCCATGTTCCCCAATCGGGTCTCTGCTCAGCCAACGTCCAGTCTCAGGTGCGTAGTACCGATAGCCGTAATAATAGAACCCAGTCTCGCGATCTTCGTATTTTGTGCTGAAGCGGAAGGGATTAGCATCCGCGATGGCGCTGCCGTCGGTGGTGATGGTTTCTCCAAAGGCGCTGTATTCGTAGCGGGCTGAAACGCTACTGGTGCTCAGGGCACAGAGTTCGGTGACGTTGCCGTTGCCATCGTAGAGAGGAGCGTAAACCGTTGACGATGGTTGACTGTTGTTTACGGTCGTTGACGGTTGTTTAATCAGAATCAAACCACCCACGCCTCCGGCTCCGGTGAAGCTGCCGCTGACGTCGGGGCCCCATTCATAACTTCGTTGAAGGATGAAGGCTGAATTTTGAAGGCTGAATTCCCCGATCATGTTCCAGCCATCGTAGAGGAACACTTGGCTGCTCTTCAAGACAAAGTTTCCATTCCCCTCCGCATGAAGCACTTTTTTGGCGATGCGTCTGCCGCCTGCATCATAGCGGAACTCCAACCTCTGCCGCACCATCAGCCCAGGTGGCTGGCGGGTGCTGGTCTTTTCTTCTAGGCTGGTCAGGCGATTTTCAGCATCCCAGCTGTAGGTCCAGTGGCCGTCACTGGTCAGGTTACCATCGGCGTCATGGGTCAGGACTTCATTTGCGGGTAGGATGTAGCGGCTGCCGGCCTGGTTCATGATCAGGTCAGTGCCGGTGACGCTGGCAGCTGTGCGTTTGGCCTGAATCTGCACACTGCGCCGCACGGGGCCGGAGGTGTTATTGAGGGTGACTTCATCATGCCAGGTGCCGTCGGCCTCCCGCAGTGTCGGTGCATGGCCGTCCACCAGCACGCTGGCCTCTGGGGCTGCGCGCCCACGCTGGAGCAGTCGCCCTGGATTGGTCTTGGCGGTGTATTGGTTGAGCGCATTGCTGCTGTAGCCGCTGCGGTGCTCGGTGCTGGCATCAGTGAGGCCACTGACTCGGCTGCCACGGATGCCGTCCCGATTCCCCAGATTGTCATAACTGTAGCCGAATTTCTTCCCTGGCTCTGGCTGGCCACTAGCGGCGGATTTGGCGGCAGATTCTACTTCGCCACGCAAATTGTAGCCGTAGTCCCAGCTGTCCCCGCCTTCCCGCTGCGCTGCTGTGCGCCGTCCTAGGGCATCCAGCGTGTAGTCATGCTGACTGAGCTTTTCATTCCCAGCCCCATTCCACCAGGTGATGTCCTCGAGACGACCTGCTGTATCCAGTGTTCTGACACCGGTCAGGGCCAGGGTATTGCCATGATGATAGCTGACGTGATCTAGCCGTGAGCCGCTATTGGCCACGTAATGGTAGCCTACCGTCACTGGCTTACCGGGCTCGCCAGAAGTGGTGATGCTCTCTAGGCGGCCAGCGTTATCATAGTCGTAACTGACATTGGGCAGAAATTGCCCGCCGAGACGTGTGCTGCGGCTTTGCCGTCGGGAGCTGCCGTCATAGCTGATCTGCTGCTCCAGGCCCGCCCAGACAGCCCCAACAGCACCATTCACTGTCTCCAGCCCCAGCTGCCCTGCGGCGGTATGATCGTAGCTGAAGAGATGGGTGCCGGCTGCATCCACCAGCCTTTTCCGCCGTCCTGCGCGGTCATAGCCGATCGTGACATCTGGTGTGGCATCGGAGTAGTCGATGCCTGTTTGCCTGCCAGCGGCGTCATAGGAGTAAGTTGTGACCAAAGGCTGACCTGCCACCTGCCGCGCCCATTTCCGCGTCTTCACCTGGCCTGCCTCGGTATAGGTGTATTCCGTGAACTTGCTGTCGGCATCATGCTTGCGGAACAGTGCTCCAGAAGACTGCTCGTACTCCCAGCGTGTGAGCGAGCTAGGCGCACTGGCAAAGGCCGTGGGTAGTGTGTCGGAGTCCCAGCCCGTACCGCTGCGGTAGGTGTGCATTTCCGTGAGCTGACCAAAGCCATCATAAACGTAGCGGATGGGGTAGCCTGCGCTGCCCCACTGGTGCGTCACGTGCCCAGCCAAATCATAAGCGTAGTACAGGCGGGCACCCGCAGCATTCTGGGTGTACTTCACCTGACCCGCATTGGCAGAGACAGGCGTGGCTGGGTAATAAACCGTTTCCGTTTTAGCTCGAGAAAGATCATAAGACTCCTTCACCCGCCCCAGGACATCATAGCCCCAGGAGCTAAAGCCACTCGTCAGCCCGTCACGGAAGACGGTACGGCGGCCCAGCGCATCATACTCCATGCGATCCACCACGCTGCGGCCAGCGCCCTGCTTGCTCCAGACCAGCAGGCCATTCACACTCATGGATTCCGATTCAACGCCTGCTGGCACCGTCGTCACTTGCGTGAAGCGGGTCTTTGCTGCGCGGTCGATTACAGTGACTTGACGGCTGCTGCGCCCACCTGGTGAAACAACCACCTCTTCTGTCGTCAGCACCGTTCCCAGCTTTCTACGCACTGTGGTGCTGAGTTTTTGATTCACGTCATTGTCCGTGACAAGCTGTGACGTTTCCCGCACCTCCCAGTAATCACCGCCGATCCCCTGAACGCGGTTCTGGTAAAGTGTGATGGGTTCTGCTGAATTCAGTTCCAATTGGCCGTTGCCATTCAGATCCAAGCCCTCTTTGATCAAGCGGCCAAACTCGTCATACGAACGCAGTTTAGCCGTGCCTAGAGTGGCGAAACGGTAAATCCAACCATCAGAAAAATCATGGGTAAAAGTGGTTTCTCCAGAGGAAGGCTGCTCACGCCACAAACGCCCCAATTCATCATAGGAAAAAAGGGTTTCCGCAATTGTTCCTGCCCCCAAAAGCGAGCCAGACTTCACGGTGCGTCCGCGCAGATCTTTTTCAGTCCAACTTTTTCTCCCACTGGAGCCGCGAATCTCTGTCCGCACCAAACCTTGGGTTTTCATGCTGCGGATGACATTCACAGGAAACGCCAATCCCCCCGTCTGCTGTTTCAAACTCCCGTCCAAGTAATGTACTTTGAATAGAGTGAGACCGTTGGGCTGCGTTTCTATCACGGAGCGCTGTTCTGTGTCATAACTGAACGTGGTGGTGCGGTTCTGCTCATCGGTCTGCGTCAGGGTGCGCCCGAGCAGGTCGTAGGTCTGGGCACTCCGTATCTGGGTCAGACTAGCGGCACTGACCGTGGTGGTCCGTGTGCGACCCACTGAATCATAGGTGAAAGTGGTCACTTGGTCGGCCTGAGCCAGATAGTTGGCACCAGCTGAGCAGCCCACTTTCGTTTCCGTTTTGACCCGACCAATGGAGTCGTAGCCAAAAATCGTTTGAATTCCATTCATATCCACCCGTTCCATGAGCCGATCTCCTTCCCATACCTGAGAAAGAATCACGACGGCCCCCTCAGGCGTATCCCGTGTGGTCTGAACGAGGTGGTCAAAGAGGTCGTAGCTATTCGTTTCCGATTGCGTCATCACATACTGCCCGCCGTCAGTCATGCGGTAGTTTTCTGTTACCTGCAGACGTCCGTCTTCATCCTCGTACGTGATCTCTTTGGTGGATGCCGAAGCAGTCCCCTCTGGGCTGCCTGGCAGCGAATGCACACACACTGTTTTGAGGGCAAAACCATCCGGGGTCGGCGTCCACGCCCCACTGAGCGTGTTGGCTCCGCGGGTCCAAGTGCCCCGAGTATAGGTATAGAAATCCATTGTCCCGTCTTGACGTAAAACCTTGGTAGGACGGCCCATGAGCAGGCCAAAGGTGGCCCCATGGCTGATGGTTTGAGACAAAGAAGTTTTGGGCGTGTCGGCATACCCGTCGTCATCTAATCCGTCGCCGTCAAGTCCATCATCATCCTGGCCATCAGGATTGGTTGGGATGATTTCCGCGATTTCTAACGCATCTGGAATACGGTTTCTGTTAAGGTCCACGTAAGCAACATGATCCAGAACAACCGTGTTTGGATGTGCGTCATCGTCCTCACCGCCAGAAATGTCTTGATCCAGCATGGGGCTATCGGGGGTGCCATCCCTGTTAGTATCTACCAGTGGAAGATCAATGACACCATCCCCAGTGGTGTCATAGCCACGATCAGGGAAGCCATCATCATCCCGGCCATCATCATCTTTTCCGTCGGAATCCAGAAAGCCTTTTTCCGCCGTTGTGACGAGAGCAGTATCATAACCATTATAGACTGATTGAGCG
>JAIXOU010000021.1 GCA_027486585.1 Verrucomicrobiaceae bacterium
TAAACGCAAAACGCGGATGCCTTTCGACATCCGCGTTGAGTGATTGATTTGAAGGGCTGACGATTACTCGGCGGCGACTTCTTTAGCTTTCTTGGTGGCGCGCTTTTTTGGAGCAGCAGCTTCTTCAGCTGGAGCTTCGGTTTCAACTGGGGTCACTTCAGCTTCGATGGCCTTGGTGGTTTGTGGCACGTAAGCGTCCACCCACTCGATGAAAGCCATCGGGGCAGAGTCACTGCGGCGCTGACCGAGCTTGGTGATGCGTGTGTAGCCACCTTTGCGATCTTTGGAGGCGACGGAGATCTCCTCAAAGAGTTGCTTCACGGTAGCTGGATGACGCAGTGAGGAAACAGCCGTACGGCGTGCATGGAGATCTCCACGCTTACCGAGGGTGACCATCTTCTCTGCGAGAGGGCGCACGGCTTTGGCCTTGGCCAAGGTGGTGCGAATGCGGCGGTGCTCGATGAGGGCACACACGAGGTTTGCCAACAGGGCTTTCCGGTGGGAGGCCTTGCGCTGGAGTTTGGGAACTTTTCTTCCGTGGTTCATAACTTCTTTTTCTGTCTAGGGGATGGATCGTCTGGGATTATTCGTCGTCGTCGCCATCTGGGATGTGGCTGTCGATGAGGTTAGCAAAGCCGGCTGCATCGGCGTCTTCGTCTTCGTCGTCGATGATGCTACCACCACGGGCGAGGAGGGATACTCCGCCTGGGTTGGCTTCAAGCAATGCGGCGTCGAACTTCATGCCGAGAGACAAGCCAAGCTCGGAGAGCTTTTCTTTGATCTCGGTGAGGGACTTCTTACCGAAGTTGCGATAACGCAGCATTTCGGCTTCGCTCTTCATAGCGAGCTGTCCGACGCTCGTGATGTTAGCGTTGTTCAGGCAGTTAGCGGCACGGACGGAGAGTTCGATCTCGTTCACGCTCATGTTGAGCAGCTTGCGGAGTTCGCTGTTTTCTTCGGTCTGAGCTTCTGGAGCAGCTTCGAATTCGATGGCCTTGTCGTCATAGTTAACGAAGACGTCGAGGTGGTGGCGAAGGATGGCTGCAGATTGCAAGACGGCATCGCTCGGGGCGACGCGGCCATCAGTCCAAACGTCGAGCACGAGCTTGTCGTAGTCGGTGTTTTGGCCCACACGGGTATTTTCCACAGCATACTTGACGCGGGTCACAGGGCTGTAAATGGAGTCGATCGGGATAACGCCGATTGGAGTATCAGCGCGCTTGTTTTCTTCCCAGGTGGAGAAACCACGGCCAACACGCACTTCGAACTCGCACTCAAACTTGGCTTTGCGGTCCAGGGTACAGATCAGCAGGTCTTTGTTGATGACTTCGTAGTGGTTGTCATCCTTGATGTCGCCAGCGGTGACAGCACCTTCTTTATCGACAGTGATGGAGAGGAGACGCGGCTCCTTGGCTTCACTGTGGTGCTTGAATTTGACCTTCTTCAGGTTCAAAACGATCTGCACCACGTCTTCGAGCACGCCAGGGAGCGTGGAGAATTCATGCTCAGCGCCGCGGATCTTCACGGAGGTGATAGCTGCGCCTTCCAAAGAGGAAAGGAGGACACGGCGGAGGGAGTTCCCAATCGTGTGACCGTAGCCTTTATCAAAAGGTTCTGCGGTGAATTGGGCATAGTTATCGGTGGCGGTAGCCTCGTTGCGGACGAGGCGATTCGGCATTTCGAATCGTGCTAAGCGTACTGACATGTGTATTTTTAAGGTGACCGGGTTACCTTCAGACGAGCTGTCCACTGACTCGAAGAGTCAACAGACCTGAAGACCGACGGCGAATTTCTGGAATGGCTCGCGAGGGGTGGGGATTATGGAAGCCTCTTTCTAGATTGCAAGTGCCGTTTTATCTCAAAAATGAGAATTTCAGGTCTATTGGGCGTGTTTTAGGACAAAGTCGACCAGCTCTCGGCACTCGAAGAACGACGGTCCGACCTTGTGACCCTCGCCTGGGACGATCTTCACGCTGAAGGAACCACCAGCTGCTTGGTAACGTTCTTTGAGCAGCTTCGTGTTCAAATCATACGGCACTACGACATCGGAATCGCCATGCACGGCGAACATGGGTACCTTGTTCGCGGCCAGTCCAGCGAGGTTGTCGATAGGATTGAATTTGCTGAGCTTGGTGACGAGCTCGGGTTCGGTCATCGCGAAGTCGGTAAGCGTCTGTGCCTTCGAATTCTTCAGCGGCCAGCTCGCGAGGTTGCACACCGGATAGATTCCCACCCAGGCTTTCACTTTGTCAGGATTCCGAAACGCCCATGCCAACGTCATCATTCCGCCGCGACTTTGGCCAAGCAGGATCGGTTTCGGCGAAAAACCGCGCTTCACCATTGCCTCGTAAAAGAGCGTGAACTTTGCCGTGCTGGCCGGTGAGCCTCGCACCTCGCCCAAATCAAAGCCTGCGATGCTGATGCCAGCCTTCATAAAGGTTTCAAAATAGCCCTTCCGCTCACCGAAAGCCAAACTCCGCAGCGTCGGCGCATACCAAAGCCAAGGCTTGCCCTCCGCAGTTTTCGAGGGTGTATAGACAAAAGCTTTGTGGCCACCGATGTCAAAAGTCTCGGCTATTTTGGGCATCACGTCTTGGGCCGTGAGAGGCATCAGCAAGCAGTTAAAAAGGAAGAGGATCGCACGCGTATTCATGACTGAGTATTACGTCTCGTTTGCCGTAGTCTTCTCTTTGGGCTAGGCGAAGAACCCGATAGTCGAAGACGAATGCTTACTTTTGCAGCTATCTCTCATCGCTTCGCTGGCGTGGCTGGGACTATGCCGCGTGTCATGAGTTTTGGCTTTCACCGTAGCCTCTCCACCAGCTGGTAACCCCACGTCTTCAAAGCCATGATGGCTGGAATGTGGTGCAGCCGTCCCGGCTGCTCAAGTGACTCCAGAGTACATAGCCACATTCACTTTGCGACTTTCTCCCCATGAGCATCAGCAGCACCTTTGGCGGACTGCTTCAAAGAGGTGCGACTGGCCAGGTAGCTGATGAGATCACGGAGATTCATGGGTGGCAGGGACAGAGCCATCGGCGGCATGGCGGACAAGGGCGGCGTGAGCGCTTTCACCTGGCTGCGTGCGTAGCTGCTCTCTTTGCCATCCAGGGCGATGAGCGTGAGCTTCTCGGGGGTATCAACGGTGATGCGTCCGGCAATGACGGTGCCGTCTTGAAGAGTGAGCGAAGATAAACCGTATCCGGCAGCGATTTCGGCGCTCGGATTGACCAAGGACTCGACGAGCTTCTCTCGAGTCAGTCGCTTGCCGACCTCGCCAAGCGGCGGACCTTGGATGCCGCCGTCATCGCCCATTTTGTGGCATTGCAGGCAAGCACCTTGATTGCGGAAAACGACCTCACCGAGTTTAGCGTCGCCGCCAGTCATGCTGAGCTTCGGCACGGCGTCCAACGCGCTGGCAGCATAAGAGGCAGCGGCTTGTTTGGCGGCATCATTGCTAGAAGTTTGCAGCGTCAAAAAGAGATCGAGCCACAGCTCGCCACGCAGGTTGTTGGATTCGCGATTCGTCCACTTCTCAAGCGCTTCGGAGGGACTCAACGAGGCGATGATTTCGACTCCTGCACGAGCGGCAAGAATGGGTGCCGTGTCGATAGCCTTGCGGGCGGCTTCAGCGATGCCCTCGATCTTCAACGCATGACCATGTCGCAGTGCCGCAGCCGCAAGCGTGGCGTTTTTATTGGAAAGATGAGCGGCCACCACGGAACGAGCCTGATCGGGTGCAGACTTTACGAGGCTATCGAGTGCCGCCACGCGGACTTCAGCTTTGAGCTGAGCTTGGCCGACGATCCTGATGAGTGTATCAGCATCAAGCACGGTGCCAGTTTCATCCGTGAGCTTCAGCGCCAGTGAGGCCAATGACGGCGGCGGGTTGCTGGCGAGGAAGGCCTTCAAGGCACCACCAATCTGACCTCCGAGGTCTTTCATCGAGCGAGCATTTCTGGGGATCTCGCGATGACCTCCGAGCACGGGGTCGGCTGTGATGCGTTTTTCCCAGAGACGAAGTGCGTGCAGTGCTGCCTCGCGAACACTGAGGTCGAGGTTATTCTCTGTCGCTAAATGCATCAAACGAGCGGCGTTTTTGCCTTTGCCGAGACGGTAGTTCGCAGCCACGACGCGACGCTGCACGGTGGGTGGCAGCTCA
>JAIXOU010000060.1 GCA_027486585.1 Verrucomicrobiaceae bacterium
ACGCTGGCATTCAGCCGCGCCGGCTGCATGAAATGTTCATCGCCACTTATCGAGTGTCGCCTCAGCAGTTCATCCTGAAGACGCGCGTTCAGGCCGCCATGGACGATCTGTTGCACACCAGAAAGAAACTGGCCGTCATCGCCCAGGATCATGGGTTTGTGGATCATAGCGCTTTCACCAGACATTTTCGGAACATCACAGGCACCACCCCGCGCGAATTCCAGCAGCGCCAGCGTCTGCTGCCCGAGCCTTGGCAAAAGATACCCATGCCAGTCCCAACGGAGCGCTGAATTCGCCCAGAGAATGAACCGCCGCGTTCAAGATCAAGCAGGGCATGTCGGGTAGATGTGTGCACAGATTCTCTAGGTTCAGCCACTCTGACAGTGTGGCTGGAGCAAGCGAGTCAGTTCATCCCCCCATGAAAACACCATCCTCCGTCCTCGCACTTCTCCGCCGTTCCTTCCGCGCGCCCGTTGTCACGCTTATGCTTGGGGCACTTACGATGTTCCAGGTTCAGTCGGTGAAAGCCGCTACCTTTTATTGGGATGCCAATGGCGTCGCGGCCCCGGGGCCCACGACAGCCGTGGCTGGGGATAACACGATTCAAGGTGGATCAGGAACCTGGGGTGCCTCGAACTTCAACTTCACCACCGATGCGGGCGATGCCAGCGGGGTCAATCACTTTGCTTGGACCGCTGCAAGTGTGGGAGCCCTGGGCAAGGACACCATCATCTTCGGCGGCACAGCAGGCACTGTGACCCTGGGAACTGCGGGCGCAACCACGCTCGGAACTGCTGCCGGCTTTGGTGTTAATAATCTGACTTTTAATACCACAAACTACATCCTGACGGGTGGTGCCATTCGCTTTATCTACAATGGCACAACCAATGGTTCGATCAACGTCGGCTCCGGCATTACCGCCACCATCAATAGCGGCATCACCGGTGGCACGACGGGTGGACTCACCACCGGCACGGCAGACGGCAACATCAGCACCAACGTCCTCATTACTGGTGGCGGCACCCTGAATTTTGGTGGTGGCAACAGCAGCGTCGGCTTCACCATCGATAGCGGCACCACCGTGCAGGCCACGGGAGGCTCCTTCAGTGGGTTTAACCTGAACACGATCAACAACAACTCCATTCTCCGCACAACTTCGGCGACGGCGCTTCAGGCTCCATCCTCATTACAAACCACGGCGGGTGCGGGAACGCTGGACGTGAATGGCCTCTCTTCCACCATCTCCAATCTCGGCGGAGCCCTTGCTGTGACCAACAGCACCTCCACGGGTAGTGTTACTCTTGGCCTGACCGTGATGAACAATGCACTCACTCACACGGGCGTTATCTCTAACGGCACCGGCAAGATCTCCCTCGCTACGACAGGTGCCATCGCCCAGGGAAGTGGCTTCAACTCGACCACCTCTTTTAGCACCCAGACCCTAGCCGGTAGCAATACCTATACCGGTTTCACCTCGCTAGGTCGCGGCACCGTGGCGCTGGATTTCTCCAATGCTGCCGCCCCGGCTTCCAACATCCTTTACAACAGCGGCTTCGGCACCCCGACTGGTGATGATGGCAAGCTCATCATCGCCCGCCCCACGGCAACGGTGGGTGCGGCTAACTCCGCTATCGGCTCGCTCGCCACGTTGACCCTCACCGGTAAAGCCAGCACCGCCAACAGTCAGCAGTTCAATGGCCTGAAGCTCACCGGCGGCGCAGCCAACATCCTCCTCAACCCAAACGCCACGGCCAACACAGTCACTCTGAATCTGGGCTCTACCCTGGAGCGGTCGGCAGGCACCTTGGTGAACTTTGCCAGTATCAACGCCACCACCGCTCTTTCAGCCAGTGCGACTATCAGTGCTGGCTTCGGCACCGCCAACACCGTGCTGAAGGATGCCAACGGCGTTGCCTTCGCCGTCATCGGTGGACGCGATTTTGCGGCCAAAAATGCGGATAATAGCGCCGTGGTCATTGCAACCACTATAGCCTCCAATACCACCGGCTTCACCGCCAATGCTGACATCGCGATACCTACTGCCGGTGGAGCCACTAATGACGTGCGTCTGAGCGCCAACACGACCATCAGCACACTGAAATACGGCAGCACAAACCGCAGCGCCGTCCACCTCGGTGGCAATATCCTCACCACAGGCGGCATCCTCATTTCAGCCGCCAATGGCAACTCTGGCAACTTCCTGACTGGCGGCACGCTCACCAGCCCGGGTGCTTCCGGCTCGGACATCGTGATTTACTCCAATCAAAGCAACACCTTCGGCCTCGGTTCAGTGCTGGCTAACGGCGAAGCAGCAACCGGTTTCACCAAGGGCGGTAGCGGTATCATCACCCAACTCGCCAACAACACCTTTACCGGCGTGCTCACTGTCAATGAAGGTGGACTCATCGTCCGGGGTACCAACACGGCCTCTGGCATCAACATCAACGGCAGCCAGACCAACCTCACAGGTGCACACTTGCCAAACGGCGGCTCTACCTCGACGGGGGCCTATGTACAGCTTGGCAGCTCCGACGCCAGCGGCTCGCTTGGCTCCGGCTCCATCAATCTCGGTGTGGGTGCCCTGCTCGCCATCAAGCGTAATGACAGCTTCACCCTGAACAACAACACCCAGGGCGCGGGTGGTCTTACCCAGGGCTGGAATGGCACCACCACCCTCGTCTCCGCCGCCACCGCGAAGTATCAGAACGCTGGCGACACCACCGTCACAGCAGGGACCTTGAGGCTGGATTACAGTGCCTCCAATACCAGCATCATCGCCGACAATTCTCGGCTCGTCCTTGGTGGTGGCACGCTGGAATCGACCTCGACAGCGGCAACGAACCACAATGAAGCCATCCGCGACTGGGCGTTACTGAGCGGCGCTTCGACGGTCACCCGGAGCGGAAGCACCACTGGCATTCTGCAACTCGGCGGAGTGGCAGACGCTGGCGTCGCCGGTGCTACGGTCAACTTCACGGCAGCCAGCATCGCTAATAGCTCGGCGGCAAACACGGCTGGCATCCTTGGCAGCCGTGCCCGCTTCACCGTCGGCGGTGCCGATTGGGCAGTGGCTGCCGGTAACATCACCGCACTGCCTGGAGTCTCCTACACCGCCCTAGCACTCACTGCGGGCACGGATACCGCGAATTCCCTCCAGGATCTTGCCGCCACCACCACTTTCACCGGCAGTCGCACCACCAACACGCTCAAGCTCACCAACGGCAGTGGAAGTAGCCAGATCCTCGACATCGTGGCGGGCAATACCCTTACCCTCACCGCTGGCGGTCTCTTGGTTACTGGAGCAAATGCAGTGGAGATCAACAATGGCACCCTACGCAGCACCACCGCCACTAACTCTGATCTCATCATTCATCAATACAACAGCGGCGGCCTGTCTATCGGTTCCGTCATCGCCAACAGTACCGGAGCGAGCACGCTCACCAAGAGTGGCAGCGGCAGCTTGACCTTGAGTGGCACCAATACCTACACTGGCCAGACCTTTCTGAATGGCGGCACCACCATCATCAGCGCCAATGCCAACCTCGGAGCTGCTGCCACGGGTGCCCAGCTCAACCTCAACAACGCCACCCTGCGCGTCACTGCCGATGTCATCCTTTCCAACGGTGCTGTCGGCACCAACAACCGGGCAGTCGTTCTCAACGGCATCGGCGGCACCTTCGAAGTGGATGCCACACGAACGCTGACCATCGGCGGAGCCATCTCCGGCCCCGGCGGCCTCACCAAGACTGGGAGCGGCACCCTGGACATCCGTAGTGCTGGAACTCTCGGCGGACCAACGACCATCTCTGCTGGAACCCTGAGGTTTGGTGCCGCAGCGGATCCCGTGCGCAGCAACTTCACAGTCGAAACCGCAGGCACATTGGACATCGGTGGCTTCGTCAATAGCGTCGGCTCGCTTTCCGGTTCCGGCATCGTGACCAACAGCGGCGCGTCGGCCACTTTGGGCGTCGGTGCTCTGCACACGGACACCACCTTCTCAGGGCAGCTCACTAACGGCACCAATGCGCTTAATTTAGACAAATGGGGCGCAGGCATACTCACTCTCACCGGTGGCAACAACAACTACACCGGCAGCACCACCATCAGCGGCGGCACTCTCGCCCTCTCCGGTGCCGGTGCGCTCCCAGACACGACTGCCGTGAGTGTCTCCAGTGCCGCAGGCACTTTTGATATCTCCGCCATCGCAGCCACCAGCGAAACGATTCGCACTCTGGCTGGCGCGACGGCATCATCGGTCGTGATTGGTGCCAAGAACCTCGCGATTGGTGATGATTTTGGCACCGTGAATGTACTTACTGCGGCTGTGGCCTCTCCAACTATCACCGTGGATTCCGTGCCATCTTACCTCACGGTGGGTACCCAGCTGATGGGTCGTACCGTGAATGCAATCGTCGGCACCACCATCACCCTCAGCGGCAACGCTAACGTGGCGATCAGCACATCCACTCCACGAGCTGTCTATGCTGACACAGGTGATACCGCGTTTGCCGGTGTCATCAGCGGCGTTGGAGGCAGCATTAGCAAAGACGGTGATGCCCAGCTTACTCTCTCTGGTGCTAACACCTACACGGGCCAGACCACGATTGATCGCGGCATTATCCTTGTCACTCATGCCAGCGGCTTAGGCACCACCGCAGGGGGCACCCGCATCAACTACAATGGCAATACCTCTGGTGGTCGTCTTGATATCAGCGGCGGTGTCGGCAGCATCACGATTGACGAAAACATTACCCTCGCTGGCGAACGTTTTGGAGATAACTACAGCAGTGGCTTCCGTGCAACCGGCGGAACCGTGAACCTCACTAACGCTCTGATTGTAGAAGGTGACACCAGCTCCGAATTCCGCCTCGGCACTGCGAACTCGGGCACCGTGTTGAACTTCCAGAGCGGTGTGACACGAAACGGCACCTCTGGCACCAATACGGGGTTGATGCTTTTCTCCGCCGCCGCCGGTTCCACCATCAATTTCAACGGTGCCATCGACAATAATGGTAACACGGTCGAGTTTACCGATGGTGGCATCAATGTTCTGAATGCCGCCAGCACGGATGTGGGCCAAATGCAGATCGACTACAACGGAGTGGTGAAGCTGGGAGTAAACAATGCCTTCCCCGCAACCAGCCAGTTGCGTATTGGCCTAAACACGGGCAGCGGAAGCACCGACAGCACCGCAGTCACCGGCACGCTCGACATGGCAGGATACAATCTCAGCGTCGCCCGCCTTGAGGGTAGCAACGCCGCCGCTACCACCGCCACCACCGCCAGCCGGAAGATCACCAACAGCATATCTGGCAACAGCACGCTCACCATCGGAGCCGCTGCTACCAATACCATTTTTGACGGCGTTATCGAGAACGGTTCAGCGGGCGGCACCATAGCGGTCACCAAAGTGCTCGCCAACACGCAGACCTTCAGTGGCACCGTGGCCAACACTTACACCGGCGTCACCAGCGTAGTCGGGGGCTCGCTCATCCTTGCCAAAACAGCTGGCGTCAATGCCATTGGTGGCAACCTCACCATCGGTGACGGAGCCACCACCGCAGGCAACGACATCGTCCAACTTACCAACAGCAACCAGATCGCCGACACGAGCGTGGTGACCTTCAACGGCACTGGAGCCAACGCCGGTATCCTCCGCCTGAACAACCAAAGCGAAACCCTCGGTGGTCTCAGCAGCACAGCTGGTGCTGGTATCATCGAGAACAACAACGCAGCGGCAGGAACCAGCACTCTTACCGTGAACATTGCTTCCGGCAGCCAAACCTTCAGCGGTATCCTCCGCGATAACGGCGGAACAGGCAGCGGTATCCTCGCCCTCACCAAAGACGGCGTTGGAACTCAAGTTCTCACCGGCAACAACACCTACACAGGTGCGACGACAGTGAACAACGGAGCCCTTCAAATCGGCAACGCTGGCGTGGGCCAGACTGGCAGTGGGGCCGTCACAGTCGCTAGTGGTGGCACCATTCTCGGCACCGGCACGGTGCGGGGCAATACCTTTGACCTGCAGAGCGGTAGCATCCTGCGTCCCGGCGACGGCGTGGCAGACAGCAATCACGGGACTTTGACTTTCACACCCGCTAGTGCTTCCGGTAGCACCAGCAATCTACAAGGTAACATCATCCTCGGCATCAGCACGCCCACCATCACCGATGCTACTTTCGGTGGGAATGTCGTCGGCTCTGTTGGCTACAATGCATGGGCCGATGCCATTTCGGGCAACAGCAGCCATGATCGCCTGATCTTTGGTAATCCGACCACTGGCACCGGCTACAATCTGAACTTCCTCACCACCACTGGCAGCTTGCAAGTCCAAGGCAGTAGCTTCACCCCAGCGATGGGGCAGGCGTTTAACCTGTTGGATTGGAGCAACCTAGTGACCACCAATTTCAGCGGCTTCTCATTCAACAGTGGTTACCTGACTGGCAATGGCGACGAAGGCACAGATCTTGATCTGCCCGACATCAGCAGTTCGGGCCTCCTTTGGGATTTCAGCCGCTTCACGACCAGTGGTGTCGTCGTGGTGGTTCCCGAACCAAGCCGTGCGCTTCTGATTTTGTTCGGTCTTGCAGGCCTGATGCTGCGTCGCCGTCGCCTTTGAGGCCAGTTCTCTCAAATGTCTATCCTTCTCCCGTTGGGTGCTCCAGTCAGATGGGGCACCCCGCGATAAACCCCATGGCAAACTCCCCCCCTATGCCTGCATCCCCAAAAACATCCCCTCGGCAACGCGCGGTTCAACGAATGTCGTTCTTAGCAGCATTCGATGAAGAAACGCCAGATCAACCCTCTAATCTACTAGCTACCCTCAAGCGCCCCGCCAAACGAACCGCAAAGGCTAATTTTACCAAAGAGGCTAAAGCAGCTCTCCTCAATGCCTTTGCAACCCATCCTTGGACCACGGCCAGGGAAGCCTACGGCTGGGCTTGGAACGAGCTTGGACTGCGCGTGAACTACATCACTGTCTGGCGCTTTCTCACCGCACAGGGCCTGCTTTGCGGCAATACCCCGCGTGCTCGCCGTCTCATCCCGAAAACACGTTAGTGACCTTAAACAATGCTTTTCGCGTCGCTCGCGGGTCGGATGGCATTCTTTACATTTGCGACATGGACAACGCTCGCATGATTCAGCAATGTCATCTCTCGGACGGTGCCACTGTGCAGATCATCAACGCCCACGAATAAACCGCGTTGTCCACTTCCGCCCCAAAGCGGTTCCTATGCCTCAAGGTCACCCAGTCTTGATACGGCCAAGTAAGTAAGCCTCCACTCGCAAACATGCTCATGAAAAAACCCATCCTCATCACGGGAGCCTCCAGCGGTATTGGCAAAGTGGCGGCGAAGCACTTCGCCTCAAAGGGTTGGCAAGTCGCCGCCACTTTGCGCCAACCCGAGAAAGAAACGGAGCTGAGCACGTTGCCGGGCATCAAGCTTTATTCTTTGGATGTGACACATGAGGACAGTATCCAGGCTGCGATGGCAGCAGCATTACACGATTTCGGGCGCATCGATGTCGTGGTCAACAACGCTGGCTTCGGTGCTGATGGTGTTTTTGAAGCCATGGATGATGCCTTCATCCAGCGCCAGTTTGAGACCAACGTCTTCGGCCTCATGCGCGTCACCCGCGCAGCCATCAAACTCATGCGCGAGCAGGGTGGTGGCACCATCGTTCAAATCGCCAGCGTCGGCGGTCAGGTGGCCTTCCCACTTTATAGCATCTATCACGCGACCAAATGGGCCGTCGAAGGCTTCACCGAGTCCCTCCAGTTCGAACTCTCTCCGCTCAATATTCGTGTCAAAATCATCGAGCCTGGCGCGATCAAGACCGAGTTCTACGGCACCAGCCGCGCGATGGTGAAACCCAGTGACACGGGTGTTTACGATGCCTTTGTCGAAAAATGCGAACGGATCAACCAAGCAGCGGACGCGACGGGAGCCGATCCCATGGTCGTGGCCAAGACGATCTTCCGAGCTGTCACAGACGGTTCGTCAAGACTTCGCTATCCCGTCGCCTACCCAGCGAACGTCCTCCTGCCGCTGAAGCGGTTTTTGCCAGCATGGCTCTATTTTTGGTTCGTGAGATCGAACTACAAAGTCTAGCTCCATTCGCTCTCACCAACCTCCTTTTGTTCCATGCCCCGACCTCTATTTTTCCTCAGCACTTCGCTCGTTTTCATCACAGCGATCACGCACCTATCAGCTCAGTCGCCCACGCCACCGCCGCGCCCCCTCGTCGCCAATGGAGATAAATACACCCTGCATCCTGGCGGCCAGGAGCGACTTCCTGTTCTGAGTAACGACTACGCCAAAGTGGGCAAGATAGATCCCCAAACGCTGGTGATCGAAACCCCGCCGACTCAGGGACAGGCCATCGTGCTGGATGGCGGCATCATCGAATACACACACACCGGTGCAGGCTTCGAAAACGACTCGCTCGTCTATCGTGTCGCCACTCGGGAAGGGGAGTCAGCGACGGCCAAGGTCTCCATCACCCTTTCCAATAAGCTCCGGCTGATCAATGCCACGCTCAATGTGCCAGCGGCGCCGCCCTCCACCGCCTATGAATGGACGGATGCGCTGCCGGGACTGCGTTTTGACGAGCCCTGCGGACTGGAGTCCATCGCGGATAAATCCACCCGCTTGTTTGTTCTCGAGAAGAAAACAGGGATCATTCGCATGGTCCCAGATCTGACGGCTCCGAAGCCGGAGTCCCAGATCTTTTTGGATCTCAATGCGCTTCTTAAAAGCCGTGGAGAGAAGCTGGCGACCTCCAGCGAGCAAGGACTCACCGGCATCGCGTTTCATCCGAAACAGGCCGAGAACCGCCAGTTCTTTGTCTTCTATTCGATCACCAAACAGGATGGCCAATCCTATGAACGCGTCTCGCGCTTCGAAAGGCGAGCTGATCACTCATGGCTAGCGGATGAGGCATCTGAGGTCGTTTTCATCGAACAACTCGATCAAGCCCCCAATCACCAAGGTTCATCTCTGCGCTTTGGCCCTGACGGCTATCTCTACATCTCCCTCGGTGATGAAGGCGGCCAGAATGACCAATACGAAAATGGTCAGAACATCAGCAAAAACTTCTTCTCCGGCATCCTGCGCATCGATGTGGATCGCAAGCCCGGCGGCTTGGAGCCTAACCCGCATCCCGCCATCCCCCTCACCGATGGCAAAGCCCGCTTCACTATTCCGAAGGACAATCCATTCGTCCATCAAAGCATCGGCGGCTCGTGGAATGGCATGCTCAATGGCGTGAATCTTACCGCCTTGGAGAAGGTGCGCACCGAGTTCTGGGCCATCGGCATGCGCAATCCCTGGCAGATACATTTTGATCCCAAAACCGGCGATCTCTGGATGGCCGATGTCGGCGGCGGCTCCTGGGAGGAAGTGAACATCGTCACGCGAGGCGGCAACTATGGTTGGCCCTACCGCGAAGGCCTGGCCTCAGGCCCCAAGAAACCCACGGCCGCCGAAACCGCCTTTGAAAGTGTGCCTTCACTCCACGCCTATCCTCATGGCTCCGGCACCGGTCAGGGGAACTCCATCACGGGAGGCCTCGTCTATCATGGCAGCCGATTCCCTGAACTGGCAGGAAAATACCTCTTCGCTGACTATACCTCGGGCAATCTGTGGAGCCTCCTGCGCCGCGAGGGCAAGCCGCCCGTGGTTACACGCCTCACCGGAAAGAGCGCCATCACCGCCTTTCATGCCGATCCCACCAATGGCGATGTGCTCGCGACGGATTACGGCGGCGGCAAGATTCTCCGCCTCGTCGCAGGCAAGCCGGGTGTCGGATTCCCGCAGAAGCTCAGTGACACGCGCCTCTTCACACGCCCAAACGAACTCTCTCCTGCATCGTCGGTGCTGCCCTACGCGGTGAATCATCCCGCCTGGAACGACCACGCCCTCTCACGCCATTGGTTCGTCATGCCGGACCTCACCAGCCGCATCGAAGGCACACGGGATGGCAACTGGAGCCTCCCCGCAGGCATGATCTGGGTGCAGCATCTGGATTTGGAAACCGAACGCGGAAACCCCAAAACCGCCCGCCCCATCGAGACGCGTCTCCTCGTAAAAAATGAAGCCGGTGCCTATGGCGTCAGCTATCGCTGGAACGACTCGGGAACAGAAGCCACCCTCGTCCCCGAGTCGGGTGCCGAAGCGCAGATCACCGTCAGCGAACAAGGCGTGTCACGCACCCAAACCTGGCGTTTTCCCGGTCAAGCGGAGTGCGTGATGTGTCACAATCCCAAAGCTGGCTTAGCCCTGTCCTTCAACACGCGGCAACTCAATCGCGAAGCCATCCTCAAAGGATTCCCCGGCAATCAACTCGACCTCCTCACTCAGCACGGACTGCTCGCAGGCTTGTCACAACCTGCCAGCTCCGAACCCAAACACGCCATCCCAGGTGATTCATCAGCCCCCATCGCTGAGCGTTCCCGCAGCTACCTCGCCGTGAACTGCGCCAATTGTCATCAACCCGGTGGCCTTTCCCCCACACCCTGGAATCTCCGCCCCGAAATCGCACAGGAGCAAACCGGCCTCATCAACGGTCTCGTCATCAATCATGGTGGAAACACCGCCCGTCGCATCATCGCTCCAGGTGACACCACTCACAGCCAAATCCTCACCCGCATGACCGCCAGCGAAGGCTTCCTCCGCATGCCCCTCGTAGGCACCCGCGAAACCGACAGCCGCGCCGTGGACCTGCTCAAGCAGTGGATCCTGTCACTGCCCCAATAAAGTGGCTTCGGCTTCAGCCGAATCATTTGCTCACTGAATGCGGCTAAAGCCGTAGCCGCTTTTCTTGTCGCATTTCACACAGCCTTTGTCGTTACACTCGCTTCTAAAGAGTCGTAGTATCGCAATACCATGAAAACCATCCAAACTGACGTTCTTGTCTGCGGCGGCGGCTGCGCGGGTATTGCGGCTGCCCTCTCATCCGCTCGCAATGGCGCGAAGACTTTGCTGATCGAACGCGCTGGCTTTTCCGGCGGCATCATCACCACGGTCGGGTTGCCGTATTTCGATGGCTTGATCGACAAGCCGAGCGGGCGCTTTGTCGTGAAAGGCATCCCGCTGGAGTTGCTGCAAAAGCTCGGCGTGGCAAAAGATGGCGCTAAGCACATCGACGACCTCCGACCTGACCTCATCACCAAGTATTGGGGCAGTGTCTGGATTCCAAACGTTGAGGAGTTCAAGCTGCTGAGCGATGAACTCATCTTGAAGCAAAGCGATCATTTAAAGGTGCTTTACCACAGCATGGCCTGTGATGTGGAGGTGAAGGAGGGCCGCATCGCAGCGGTGATCATTGCTAACAAGGACGGTCTGACTCGCGTGGAGGCACGCCAGGTCATCGACTGCACGGGCGATGGCGATATCGCGCACTGGGCCGGTTGCCCGACGATCAAATCCACGCCGCTGATGCCGCTGACGATGCATTTCCGCATCGGTAATGTGGTGCCCGTGAAAGAGACGAAGGACGCGGCGAAGAAGGTGCTCATCGAGGCCCACAAAGAAGGCCGTCTGCCCAACTTCTACGGTCCCGGACTCATCTTCGCCTTCGCGAAGGACGAATGCTACGTCCACGCCACCCGCGTGCCGGCGGATGCCACGGATTCGGCCGATTTCACTCGTGCTGAGATTCAGGGCCGCAAGGATGCTTGGACGATCTTCAACGAATGGAAAACGAAGGTGCCTGGCTTTGAGAACAGCTACTACATCATGAGCGGCCCTTACATCGGTGTGCGCGACACGCGTCGCATCGTCGGCTTGAATGTGCTCACGCTCGAAGACCTGCAAAAGACCACGCGCCACGACGACGCGGTCGCCACCGGCTGCTGGTTCCTCGACATCCATCCGCCCGAGACCACGCTCGACAAGCCCTTCACTGGTTCTGGCTTCCAACCCAAGCCCTACGACATCAGCTATCGCACGCTCGTGCCGCAAAAGGTGAGCAACCTGCTTGTCGCCGGTCGCTGTCACAGCGCCAGCAGCGAAGCCAGCGCCTCCAGCCGCGTCACCGCCACCGCCATGGCACTTGGCGAAGCCGCCGGAACCGCAGCCGCACTCGCGATGAAAGCGAAGAGCGAAGTCGGCACGCTCGATGGCGTGAAGGTGCGTGAAACGCTCGCGAAGCAGAATGCAGGGCCTGTAGCATAGCCTTTCTAGGCTGTGCCGTCATTGAATCCAAAACACAGGCTAGAAAGCCTATGCTACCTCCAATCCCATGAACACCGATCTCAACAAACTCACGCGCCGCGAGGCCCTGCTGAACGCCCTCAAAGGCACCGTCGCTACCGCCGTGGCCACGCCGATCCTCGTGCAGGCTGCGCCTGAACCTTCGGCTCAAGTCGAAGCCGCTTTTGTGCCTGAAAACGATTATCCCTTCTTTGGCTGCGAGCCTGATTCGCTCGCATGAAACCCTTGCTCGCTCTCCTTTTTACCTTCACCACCGTGCTCGCGTCGAAGCAGGCAGAGGTCATAGTCTTCACCGTCAATCCTGGCGAGATTACTACTCCGTGGTGATTGAACCTCAGATCTCCGTTCGAAAAGCGCAAGAACGGCAAAGCGCCATTCATCGTTTCTGGCCAAAGTTGGCTGCGTTATGAAGATTCTTTTTCTGTGTTTTCTTGGCGTAGTTTTCTTCGGCCTGTTCGTGGGATTGATCGGCCTGTTCCTTCCACCCACTCGCTCGGTATCTGGAACGCGTGAGATCGCGGCACCTCAGGACCGTGTTTGGCAGATCATCACAGGATTGGCAGCGCAACCAACTTGGAGATCGGACATCGCTTCGGTCGATGTAACCGACACAACGCCAGGAAAAGAGCGTTGGGTCGAGCGACCACGCAAAGGCCCTCCGATCCAGTTTCTGACGGAAAGCATGACCCAGAAAACGGCTTGGAAAGTTCGCTTTTCAGGCCCAGCCGAAGGCATTTGGTGCTGTCGTTTGGAACCCATTTCGGAGCAGCGAACCCGTATCTATGTTGAGGAAAGCTCAATAGTGCAAAACTACTGGGCAAGAGTTTTGGCACGATTGGTTTTCGATCCTCAAGCTTTTTTGGACGGTTACCTTGATCAACTCTCGAAAGCGGCAGCGCAGAATGGGGGGTTGATGCGAGCGAAGGAGATGTGATTCTAACGACTGTGTCCCTACGCTCCAGCACCCGAGATGATTATCAGCGCCGGATAGATCGTGTCCGCGCCCATTTGGAGGAACAGCTCTCCGAACCTCTCAATCTGCAAGAGTTGGCCAGCGTTGCCTGTCTTTCGCCCTGCCATTTCCATCGTGTCTTTCGTGCCATGACGGGAGAGGGATTGGGGGAGCACCTGCGTCGTGTGCGACTAGAACGCGCGGCACTGTTGCTTCGACATTCGAGTTCTGAGATTAGCGAGGTGGCGCTACTTGTGGGCTATGAAAGCCCAGCCGCATTTACGCGGGCCTTCGAACGCAGCTTTGGCTCACCACTCTCTGTGTGGCGCACAAGCGAAAGAACGGCTTCGATCCAGAAGCCGAACGTGAGCAAGCCAGCCTGGATTGAACCCTTGCGCTTCGTGAAGCGCAAGCCCGTGCGCGTGAGTTTCGTTCGTCGCACCGGACCATACGCCGAATCGGCTCCCGAGGCTTGGCAGGTGCTCATGAGAACGCTCGCGTGGCGTGTGTGGCTACACTTCCCTGCAGAAATGATCGGCATCTGCCACGATGACCCTGACATCACGGCAGCTGAACATCTGAGATATGATGCCTGCCTGCGTTTTCGACGTTCTGTGGCACCGCAAGGCGAGGTTGAGGAGCGCTGGCTGCCAGGTGGTCGCTACGCTGTTTTTTTGCATCGCGGGCCTCATGTTGAACTGCCCCTCACCTACGAAAGAATTTATGGTGCCTGGTTGCCTGAAGGGAATGAAATGCTGTCTGAGTCACC
>JAIXOU010000027.1 GCA_027486585.1 Verrucomicrobiaceae bacterium
GTCGTAGGTTCGAACCCTACCTCAGGAGCCATCAATCGGCAGTGTAGCTCAGCGGTAGAGCAGAGGACTCATAAGCCTTTGGTCGGCGGTTCAAATCCGCCCCCTGCCACCATCCTCAAAGAGGATCATTCTCTTCAGCTGAGAACTGGAAACTTAAGCTGCTTCAGCAATGTAAAGCGAAGCAATACCAAAGCTTAGCCGATGAGTTTTGACTGAAGCAAATCCACAAGAAAGAATCAGTTTTTCCATGTCAGAGCCAGACGGGAAACGCTCCACTGAACTGCACAGGTATTCATAAGCTGCACGCTGACCAGTGATCCAACCGGCAATCCGCGGCATCACATTTTTCAAATAAAACAAATACGCAGGACGCAGCAGAGGCAGCGTCGGGATGGAAAAATCCAGCACCACGAGATGACCATGCTGCTTTAAAACTCGACGCATTTCCATCAATGCCTCAGGCCAGGAAGCCATGTTGCGCAGACCAAAAGCCACCGTCAGCACATCATAGCTGGCATTTTTAAAGGGTAGCGCCATACCATCTGCAGCGACGAGTGTTTCAAAAGATCGGCTTTGAGCCTCGCGCATCATCGGCACCGAAAAGTCCGCTCCTAAAATCTTCGCTTCAGGGCAGGCCTGGCGGATCGTCTGCGCTAAATCACCACTGCCAGTAGCCAGATCTAAAATCATCTGCGGCTGCATTGCGGCGACCAATCGCGCCGTTTGACGACGCCAAAGAACATCGATCCCCAGGCTGAGAACATGATTAGCTAGCACGTAACGGCTGGCGATCCCGGCAAAAGCTTTTCTGACAAATCCAGCGTCCTGCATATAGTGTAATCCCCTTGTAAAAAGGGGAGGGTGCGCTCGAGAGGACTCGAACCTCCACGATGTAAGTCACTAGAACCTGAATCTAGCGCGTCTACCAATTCCGCCACGAGCGCATTCCCAATAACGGGGAGTTGATTGTCTACCAGCTTCAGGACTTCTCAACCAAAAAGTTGAAATAGTTCAAAGTCTCTTTTTTTGAGCTTACGACATTTTATAACAGCAGGCTGATTCATCGTTGATAAAGAAAATGAGTCAATATGCAGGTTAATCCTGAAATATGGTGAAAACTGTTCTAAAGGAACTTTCAAACCATCGCAGATCCGAATCATGTTAAAAACCGTCGCCATCGTAGGCCGCCCGAATGTGGGCAAATCAGCTCTCTTCAATCGCCTTGCCGGCATGAATATTTCCATCGTCCACGACCTCGCCGGTGTGACACGTGACCGCATCACCGCCGAGTGCAGACGCGGACCACAGGTTTTCCAGATCATGGATACAGGTGGTATCGGTGCCAATACAGAAGACGTGCTCACGGAGCAGGTTCAGGTGGAAGCCAGCATCGCTCTAGAGGTGGCTGACATGCTGCTCTTTGTGGTGGATATTTTTGAAGGCATCACAGCCATCGATCAGAGCCTGGCAGCCATCCTTCGCCGGACAAAAAAACCAGTCGTTCTTGTCTGCAATAAAGCAGACTCCGACAAGCGCCGTCTTGGGTCAGCCGACTTTGCAAAACTGGGTTTCTCTGAAATGGCCGAGGTCAGCGCCGTGCATGGACTTGGCATCAACTATCTGGTGGACATCATTGCCGAGCGCTTGGAACTCACGAAGCAGGACGACGAAACAGAAGCGGCTGTCAAAGAAGCCAAATTTGCAGCTCGCCCCCTAAAGCTAGCCATCGTAGGCCGACCAAATGCAGGCAAATCATCGTTGGTAAATGCCATTCTTGGTCAAGAACGCGCTATCGTCAGTGAGGTGGCAGGCACTACCCGGGATAGTCTGGACATCAACTGCACCTACAACGGTAAACGCTATCAACTGATCGATACCGCCGGTATCCGCCGGCAGTCAAAGTTGGACAATGACGTCGAAGTCTTTAGCGTTCAGCGCAGTTACCAAGCCATCAAGCGTGCCGACATATGCATCCTTGTCATCGACTGCGCCGAAGGGGCCAAGATGCAGGATCGAAAGATTGCTCAGCTTATCTTGGAAGAGCGGAAACCCTGCATCCTAGTGATGAACAAGTTTGACCTTTATCACCCCAGCGCCAAACAGAAGGATCGACTCGAAGAACTTTCCGAGAAAATGCGTCGCGAGTTTTTCTTCCTTAGCTATGCGCCGTTGATTGCCACCTCGGCCAAGAACAAGGAAAACATTGGAAAGCTTTTTGTGCAGATTGAAGCTGTGCGCAATGGCTCCCAAACTCGTATTGGCACAGGCATCCTGAATCGCATGATGCATCAGGCCATTGAAGATACACCTGGACCTCTTGGCCGCAGCCCGCTTGCCTTCAAACTCCTTTATGTCACCCAAGTCAACGAAGCTGGAGACAGCAACGTGCCGGTTCCGCATTTCGTGTTCTTTGCCAATCGCGCCGCTAAAATGACCGAGGGTTATCTTCGATTCCTAGAAAGCGTCATCCGTAAAGAGTGGCCTGCCCCAGGGGTGCCGTTCCGTATGAGTGTGCGTGGCAAAGAAGTCAAAAAACGTTCCTAGCATTCCCAAAGAGAGTCACTGCACAGTTGTTTCTTGCCTGCGACCCAAGCCTTGCCTCATCATTTGAAATATGTATCCAGAAATCATTAAATTACTCCAAGTACAGGAGCGTGATCAGCTCATTCGTTCCTTTGAAAAGGATCTGAAGGACATCCCGAAATATGAGGCTCTCGCGAAAGCGAAGCTGGCTGGGGATACTGCCGCCGTGGAATCAGCGACGCTAAAAACGAAAGAGATTGAGGTGAAAATCAAAGGCGTAGAACTGGACATTCAGACGCGCCAAAATAGCATCAAGCGTCTGCACGATCAGCAGTTCGAAACTCGGAAGAACGAGGAGTTCCAAGCTCTGGGAGTAGAGATCAAACGCTATGAGGCAGATGTGTCTGCCCATGAGGATAAGCAGCTCGACCTCATGGAGGAGTTGGAAAAAGCCAAGGAATCGCTCAAGGTGGCTCAGGCCAAGCTGGCCATCACACAGGGTCATGTGAACGAAGACCTCAAGGTGCTGGCTGAACGAGCTGAAAATGTCAAGGTGCGACTAGCTGCCACAAAAGCAGAGCGCGCCGTTTATGCTGAGCCGATTGACCCACCGACACTGCAACTTTACGACCGCATTTTTGTCAAAAAAGGTGACTCTGCCGTCGTGCCCCTGAATACAGGCAACTGCACAGGCTGTCACATGAAGGTCATCAACAGCACCATCCAACAGGCCAAAGCCAGTGAAGTGATCACGCAATGTGAGAGCTGCGGACGCATCATTTATTTTGTCGAGTGATCCCTCAAGGCTTTGTCACACCTGTTAAAGCAAAGGTGATGCCCTCAGTCCATCCAAGAGGATAGGGAGCAAAATTAGACACAGGTTTAAACCAAAGCGCTAGAGGCGATTGGAAGCTGCCAGCAGTCCCAGAGTCGTTAAAATCACTGCGTAGCAGCAGGCTACCCGCGTTGTCATGGAGCAGGACAGACAGCGGCAAACGCAATTGCTCATCCAGCGAGGAAGAAGCTGTAAACTTCGAACCATCACCAAGAACACCTGCCAAGGTAAATTGACCCGCTGACGTTATCCTTCCTGCCAGAGACGTCGCAGTCTGGGGATAGTCCGTGACTAGTAGTCCAGACTGAGCCAGAGCCCCCCAAGTCACATTGTAGGAACCCTTTCCTTTGAGTAGCGGAGAACTGGCTGCTAATGCAGAATGCTGGCGCGCTAGCGCAAACTCAGAGAGCGCAACAAGCCCCCCCCTACCCTGCTCTCCCACACTACCAAGAATGCGGCGAGTGCTTGGATTGACGGCCATCGCAAAAACCAAGTTCAGCTGGTTCAAACGTGGGATGATGAGGGCTGGCAGACGATCTTTACCGAAGCGCGCCTGACCATTCGGATGGAGTTCGCCAGTTATGGGGAAAGAGGCAGGGCCAAGCTTCAGGTTACCCGTAAATGTACCAGCTTTCGTGAGGGTTAGTGTGATGAATCCATGGTTTTCATGTCGTTTTGCCACACTGCCCACTGAGGTAACCAAACCAGAATAATTGCCAGCATTGGCAAGATTAAAAGGGTTGGTTGAAAAGATTGCCGTGAGAGCCAGGCCTTCAGACATGGTGAAGGTCAGCGTTTTAGAAGCGACATTCAGACTTGGCCCTGTCCACCGATCCAAGAGGAAGCCCGTTTTGGATTGCGCTGTTAAGGTATAGGTCTTGCCAACTTCAAGCTGCCTCAAATCCGCTCCTGGAGTGATGGTGACTGTTCCTGAATTCAATGGCTGAGTATTCAGGGTCAATGGGCGCAGTGGATTGAAGGTGAATTGCCGAAGCACTTCATCTCCGATCAGGCCTAACTGATCGACGGCTCGAACACGAACGATATTCAGACCTGCAACCGCCGGAATCTCGGTCGAATAGGTTCCCGTCAGACCATTCGCTGCCAGTTTTAAAATGACATCGTTAAAAGGTGCCCCATTCAGAGAAACCTGTACTTTATCGAGACCCTTATCGTCTGCCGCCGATCCTTTGAGTGTGAGCTCAGACAGAGCCACACGAGCATCAGACGAGGGGGTCGTTAAACTGACGGAGGGTGCTTTGAGATCGTTTTCCAAAATAAACACTTTGGCTTGATTCGGCAATCCAAGGGAAGCTGCACCCGTGACCGTGTCTAATTGCACCGTGAATGATTCATTCACCTCCACTTTGGTGTCACTGATGAGACCAATATTGAGCACCTTGCTGACTTCACCATCTGCAAAAGTGATGACATCACTGAATGGATTGAAGTCAGAGTTCTCTTTAGCGTTTCCAGACTTAGCGCTGATCCTAACGCTGGCAGGACTGCTGCGATCACCAGATCGCAAAAGGGTCACACTCACCACACCACTATCTTCCCTACCTCGATAAGAACTGCTGCTAAATGAGAACTGACTTGCGCCTGTCGAGGCTATCGGAGTTACCAACGTAAAGCTATTGTTAGATGACACAAAATCGCCGCCACCCGATACCGTTACTTGAGTGCTGGCATAAGCAGGCGAATTCGCCGCTATCACAAAAGCCAGGGTGAGCGCTGGATAACTGGCTCCCGTAGGCAGCGCATCATTGCGACTGGCTGAAACAGTTGCGCCACTAGACGATGCAATATTCCATCCCAAACCCGTCAATGAGGTGGCAGTCAATCCAACAGGTAGCGCAACTGAAACAGTGACCTTACCTCCCGTGGTCAAAGTCCCTATATTGCGAACCGCGACATTGTAACTGGCCGAGGCACCCGCTGTGAAATTGCTATTGGCAACCATTGTTGCCGTCAAATCCGAAGTCTGCTTCACGTCGAAGATGGCCTCAGTAAGAGCACTCCATTCACCAGATTTCTGGGCACGTACTTTCATTGGCACCTTGCCCGTGCCACTTAGAATCAAAGGAACGGCAACATTGGTGCGAACAAGCTGAAGTGTCGCATTAAAACTAGTGTCACTGCTATTGGCATCGGCCTGATGTACCTCTGCGGCCAAGGTATTCTCGCCAGTGATTAATAAAGCAGGGTCCAGGCTAAAGATGAAGAATGCATTCTCGTCAGGTGCGCCACCTGAAGCATAAGTATTATAGGCTGGATTACTGACAATGTTAGGCGAGCGCACAACTTCCACGCCATTCAAATACAGAATCACAGCATCATCATACTTCACCTTGAACTCAGCTGCAGTCACAACAGCAGCATCAGGAACGGTGAACTTTATGCGGAAGTAAGTCGTGGCATTTTTCTGATCACCCGCTGTTCCAGGATCAGCATCCACAAAAGGCACTATCGTCTCCTCATCACCATCTCCATAGCCTAGCTCGCCAGGACCACTGGACCAAGAGCTATCATCATAGCTAGCGTTACGCCAAGCAGTCCCCTGATCACTACCATTGGCGAGATATTTCCAGGTTTGGTTCAGGGGTATAACAACATCTATCTCAGTACTGCTGACATAGGCTTGTGCGACAGGATTTAACCCACCACCAACCAAGCGAGGATCACTGCCATCGAGAGTGTAATAAATCGTGCCACCATTGCCAGTAAGCATCACCTCTCCACCGCTTGGGAAACTCCCGCCATTTTGACTGAACGTCGGCGCATCAAAGCTAGGATAAAGTCCGTCAGCCCTTAATTGATCAAGCACACGACTGCCACGATTTGGCACATAATCATCAATCACATAGTTCACCGCGTTTTGCCAGTCCAAACGATTCAAAGGCGTATCAGTACCACGCTTAGCGTCTCCCCATCGCGCAGACTCAGCAATGATGAATTTGTCCAACAAAGCTTTTCGATCACGCATCTTTGACTGAATTTGCTCAGCTGTTAATGCTCCTTCATTGAATAGATGCTTCTGCACATGGTCTGCCCACAGGATCCGATACTCAGCATTGGGCCGCAGGTCATGATGCAAGTACATGGGATTATAACGCTCAACCAAAGTTGGATCACCCGCAGAAAAAGGTCCTGTACGATCTTCATCGACGTTAAAAAAAGTATGCTCGAAATCATGAGCCAAAAATTTAAAGCCGCCGGCAATGCCAAGACGATTACGCACCGCAAACCAATTATTAGCCGCACCGTCACCAAGAAAAGCAGAGGTCGCTCCATCGAGATTACCAGTCCAAAAGGTGAGCAGCATGTAATCAATCAAATTGCCAGGATCTAAAAGCACTGGATCTGCAGTCAGTGTCAAGCCATCAGCAGCTTTACCAGACATGGCAAAGTAGTTTTCATTGGTAGGAGCACTAGCATGAGCGCGAGCCTTGACTCTCAGAGCCTCCCAAGCATCCAGATTGCCATCAGTCACACCCGTGATGTAGCCCTGATCCTGCTCGCCTTTAATTGTGTCATAGTCGTCAGCATTACCACCGAGATAACTTTCTGCGTAGTTGGCCTCAGGACGTTCGTCGGTTTCATAGATCCCCCAATACTGGCCATTGAGATACAGATGATAGTAGCGACTCCTCGTATAGGGCTGCCCCATAGCTCCATGCATCTCACGAGTGCTCTCTTCACGCAGGAAAGTGTTGTTTCCATCTCCACCAAAGGACCATGAGTAATTTTGTGAAGTGCGGAGGTCGATTTTGTTAAAGCTTGGCGCACCTTCATTGCCAAACAATGGGTAGTTCAATTTAGCCGCCCCATATTCAGCGCGGAAAAACAAACGGAATGAATGTTTTGGATTATCACCACTACGGCTAAATCCACCACGCAGGCGCAGCCCGCAATTGATTTCAAACCCACCATCAGGACCATTGTCCCCTATCATCTCAATGGATGCAGGCCGCTCCCAAGCTTCACCGCGCCCGTAAGGATTCACCCAGATACCGTTGGATTCATCGAACAAATTAGGCAAGTCTGTAACAATGGAGAGCGTCGGAATGGCTGTCAGCGCTGACTTCACTTTATCCAGACCACCGATCTCTGGATTGGTGCTATTCACGATGTCTGGGTCCATCCCATAATCCGAAACTTGACCATTAACCGTCCCGAGTGGCCAGCCTGCGTTGGGGCGGACTCCATTGGCAGATTGGCGGACCACATCATTCAGAAAGAGATAGGTTTGCGTTAGCGACTTTGTCGGCTGGAAGCCTGCTTTATAGCCAATGGCACGCACTGTGCTGGTTTTTGAAACGGTTAATGGACGCATATATAACGAACCATGTGTGGTTGTCGGAGTGCTACCGTCCAAGGTATATCTTATACTTGTTCCAAGTGTCGGCGAAGTGATGGCCAGTGAAATAGAAGTCGAGTAATAACCATGTTTATGACTAAAGATAAGCGGCTGCACTTCACCTGCAAAAGCAGGCACCTCATTGACAGCTCCTGGTGTAGCTGTAATCACGCTTCCAGATGGCCGAAAAAAGAGTGTATTACCTGCTAGACCAGCCGTTGCACTCAATTCAGGCAATACGAAAAAGGATCCATCCGACTTCACATCATTCATGGCATGAACGGCCAAAACATTGTTTCCTGTAAGCAACAAGGGAATGGAAGTTGATAAATCTAGAGTCTCACGAGTCAGAGCCTGCAAAGAGGATCGTGTCGCAGTTGCAGCGGAATCAAAAGCAGAATTTACAGGTACGTTGCGGCGGGCGACCTCGGTTCCATTCAAATAGGCCACAAAGCCGTCATTGTAGCGCATATGCAAAGTCAGACCCGTTAAGCTACTGACTCCTGTTGCCACGAATGGAAGGCGTACAAACACACTAGCGTTTTTATTGCGCATAGAAGTCTCTAGATTTGCACCTATTAACAGAGAACTGGAATTGGATGCATTCAGTGGAGGCGTCACGACCGCAAGCCCATCGACACTGCCCACCAGTTTAAAGTCCGAGTTCCAAGCCGTGTCCGTCCCAGCTTTTGCAAAGAATTCCACACAATCTCCGCCACCGCCCTCCCACATGATAACCTCTACTGTATGTGGGCCTGCGGTGAGACTTATAGGCGGACTTAAATTATCAACTGGGCCATGATTGCTATCATCCGTCATAACGGCCACGCCATCGATCTTGATACGACCTCCATCATCTGAGTTAAGACCAAACACATAGGTGCCTGAGCTTGGAATAGTAATGATACCGGTAGCTTTCAGGGCATAGGGTTCAGCAGTGCCATTGGGCAGAGCCATGTTATCAGGATAGTTACCATCTCCACCATCACCGACATAGTTGATCGTTGGAGCGATGACCGTAGCCTCGCTGAGAATGGAACTGTGCCCTTTTGGCAAGGCCAAAAGGGCATCACAAGTAGCAATGCTACTCACGCCACCGAAACCCGGTTTTTCAGCAACCTGTCGCACTGTAAACCCAGGCACACCAACGCCGAACCCAAGACCCGTTTTACCGGACGACCAAGATGAATCCGAAAAATCGGGAGCAACCCAAGCGCTGCCCAGAGTTGCATTCGTGGGCACACGATATTTCACACTAGCCTTTTGGCTCAAAAGGGAGCGACCCGTGAAATTGATCCCATAACTCTCATCATTAGCCTGTGCAGGATACATGGGAGAGAAATGATGCTCAATGGTCACGCCATCGGGACGAACCAGCGCCAGATACTCCCCGCCAGCGCTGAGGCTAAAGTTTGTATGCAAAGGCTGTGATGAAAGGGTCCGATTCTTGCCTGAGGCCCAGACTAGCAGGAATTGCTTGGCTCCCAGTGTCAGTTCAGGGAAACGCCATTTGGATAAATCAGACGAACTATCCGTCAAACACCAATTGGTAAGATCCACTTCATCAGAACCTGGGTTGTAGATTTCAATCCAATCCGAAAAGTCGCCATCGACATCACTGATCGTGCTCTCATTGTTGGCCATGAATTCTGAGATCACCAATTGAAGTCGAGGATTGAACTTGGTCTTTAAGCTGACCACGCCAGATTGACCTGAACCATTGCTAACCGCCGGCTTGGAAGAAAGGAAGTGTCCAAAGCCTCGGCGATGAGCCCCTTTTTGCAGGATGACTCCCTGATAGCTAGAAGCAGGCAAACCTTCTGCAAGCTTGATGCTACCCTTATAACTTCCAGTGCTGGAAATGAACTGGAGTGTGTAGCTTGCATCATTGACTGGCACTTTCGTGATCACGTTTTTTGCACTGATCGTCATCTCTTTTTCCACAGCAACCGACAACCCACCCAGCGACAAACTGAGAACGGCATTGGCACCGACCACCTCACTGAGGTCAGGCAAAACACTTTCTCCATTAGGGACTGCATAGCGTGTTCCCAGCAGTGGCAGTATCACACCTTCAGGCCATCCCATCGGATAGTAGTGACCATTTGTCTGCGGCTTGAACCACCGAAGATCGCTTCCACTCAAATCCGTATCAGGGCGTGTATGATCCACCTTGAGCCAGCCATTCAAAGAGCCTGCTTCCTTCTCCAAAGGAATATACAAAGGAGCTTCACTCGCTTTGCCCATTCGTGCACTTGCTGTCACAGCAGTGCCGTCGGCCAAGATTCCAGAAAGATTCATGACTCCTGACCGACTCACCTGGATTGTTCCAATCCCATCTCCTTGAGGAAATGCCGTGACTGGTAAAGCCTGCGCCTGAGCTGGCATGGCAAAAGTATAAATGGAGGCTGGCGCTGTGGTTCCGGGAGTTTTGCCATCAAAGAAATAGCGAATGGCTTTTAGCTCAGACATAGCCAGAGTGCCTGATCGCGTCTGCAAACCAAGAGTTCCGTTAATGCTTTGCGTTCCCGTAGGAGAAAGATCCAGAGACATCGTGAGGACATAAGCCGCCTGATTGATGCGAGGCACCAGCAAGGAACTAGATCTGGCATATCCAAAACGTGCGAGACCTGCATGATCAAACAGACCAAAAATCGGCAACCGAACACCGTTGAGTCTTAACGAGCCGGAAAAACCGCCTCTGGGACTTACCGTGAGTTGTACAAAGCCATCTGTTTGATGACTGGCTGGCGTCGGCGCAACAGCACGAATCAATCCGCTGTAATCTCCAATGATCTGAGGAATAAAGGGATCAGGGACAAAGGTAGCCTTGATGGTCAAGCCTTCCGTCATTTGAAAAACAAGATAAGAACTGCCAGCTTCAGCCTCCGTCAGTGTGAGCTGAGCCGACGACCACTCTTTAAAAAGATAAGCGGACCTTGGATTGGCCACCAAGGAATAATAATTACCCACCTTTAGCAGGCCAGTGGTCGTCTTGGTCTCATTCGTGACATTGATAAAGGTGAACGTCCGCAGAACGAGATAAGAAAAGCTTCGCGTAATAATCGTCGATATATTACCACGAAAATCGATGGCACGGACACTCAGCGTATTGGCACCAGGGACAGGTAAGATCACACGACTAAAGTTGACCCTGCCGCCTGTACCAGTTGCCAAGGTCGCATTCGCATAGGGAGCGTCGTTCAACTTCACTTCGATTCGAGCAATGCCTTTATTGTCACCGGCATTCCCACTCACGGTCACAACGCCTTCAGGCACCTCTTGATCGGCGGCGGGACTTGTCAGACTCAATGTCGGCTTCTGAACATCTGGATCCAAAATTCGAACGCGAACGGTATGGATCGCTCCCAAGGTGGCTCCGTTTGTCGGCTGACTCAGCACTACCGTGAATGTTTCATTTGGCTCAGCTCGGCTATCAGTCAATAATGGAATAATCACATTCTGGCTGACCACGTTATCAGCCAAAGTCACGCTGCTACTCACAACTGTATAATCACTGCCTGCAGTGGCCGTCTCATTGCTAGAATTAACTGAAACGCTTACCGCTCCAGTCCTCCCATTCGTTCGCCTGATCTGCAAGCTTACTGTAGGTTGCTCCTCATTCACGTTCACCTCTTGAACAGACCAAGCCAAAGATCCTGGCCCCGCCAAAGCTATGCTGCTACTGACGCTATCAGAATTGTTCAGCTGATTTAACTCACCGCCACCAGCTACAGTGACGACGTTTTGTAGCAGTGACGGGGCATTTACAGCGATGCTAACCGTGAGGGTCAGCGGCGGATAGCTAGCCCCCGAGGCCAAAGAATCAGAGCGACTCGCGCTAACACTCGATCCTGCGCCTTGCAGAATGGTCCAGCCAGATCCAGCCAGAGTTACGGCAGTTAAGCCATCCGGTAAGGTGTCAGTCAGACTTACAAGACCAGAAGTGTCTCCGGTCCCAGAATTTGAAACCGTGATCGTGTAGGTCGCGCCTAAATCGCCTGATTGAAAAGGACCATTTTCGACAAGATCCACCACCAGATCAGAAGTCTTTAAAACCGTATTTACCGCCGTGGCATTGCCATTATTGGACTCGTGACTTTCGGCGATGCTGTTAGCGGGATCGACCAGCGCTGACCCAACAGCAGCTGAGTAATTGCCATCGACCAGACTTCTCGCCGTAATGGTCGCAACGGCAGACATCCCGACATTGATCGCAGCACCACTCAGACTCACCACACCATTGTTTTCACTGATCAAAAATTCAGGGCTCGACCCGTTCACATAATCAAGCCCTGCAGGCAGTGTGAATTGGGCGTTTACCCCTGTGGCATTGACGAGCCCATGATTGGCAACGGTCAGGATATAGTCAAAGGAGGCTCCAGTGAGCTGCGAGGGTGGCCCCGTCAAGGTAAGCGCCAAATCAGGAGCATCGGTCACCGTCGTCGCCAAGATTTGTGTGGACGTATTGTTGCCCTCGTCCATCTCTTTCAAAGCTAAGTCAGGATCAACCACGGCAGCCCCAGCCGTCAAATCAATCACCCCAGACGAAGACCGCGAGACTTTCACGACCAACGTTGCCGATGACGAGCCATTAACCGTACCGCCTGAAAAAGTCACCATACCCGCGTTATGGGCTGCCGTAAATCCAGTGCCTGAAGCCGACACAAAGATCACTCCAGGAGGTAGCGTAAATTCGGCAGAAACGCCTAATGCATTCACCAAACCTGAATTGGTTAAGGTCAACGTGTAGTCAAAAGGAGCCGTGGTAAAAACACTAGTTGGCCCACTAGCCGCAATGCTGAGATCGAATTGATTGGGAGCCAAAGCCACACCACGAAAAGCTGTATTGGCCGCAGCCGTCGCCAGCCAGGTCGGCGATCCAACCAGCGTGCCCGTGCGTCCAGAAGCATCAACCAAACGGACCAGTTCACCTCCACCAATCGAAGAACCTCCGCCCTTTCGAGTGGCATAAAGAGTTACACTCGTCCCGCTTACAATCGCTGTCAGTCCACGATAAGCGTCCGCACCAGCCCCGACAGAACCACGGGCTGTCCACGTGCTGCCATCAAAACTATATTTCATGAGTCCCCCGCTCGATCCATCGTCAGCCACATAGAGCGTATCAACACCAGAGATGGTTGCGTCCAGATCCAGAAGGACAAAGGCACTGGGATTGATATTAGCGGTTGGATATCCAGGCAGTGATGAAATAATCTGCCCAGGTAACTGCGGCAGACCAGCTCCGACCGAACCTAGTCGAACCGCATTGCTGGCTGAAGAAACATAGAGCTGATTCCCAAATAAAGCAGGCTGGCGGAGATTTGTATTGGTAGCGCTCAATTGTGTTGAAGTGGTGGCACCCAGACTCCCCACAAAGCGAACTCCACTGCCACTGCCTGCAGTCCAAAATTGGCTTCCATCAGAGGAGCAAACACCTCGAAAATTGCTTCCGCTATTGGCATCAATCAGCGATGTACTGGTATCGATCATTCCTGCACCATCCACACGTCCAATCACTCGATTAATCAACGCCGAGGACGAAGAAGTCAGTGACGTGCTATTGGAAAAATCCGCATCGTAACCAGGTAGCACCAAATAGTCGCCATTCAGTGAAAGCGACATCAAACCATCCGAAGAGGCAGTACCACTAGCAATGAGACGTTTCTGCAGACCATCGACCACTGTCGGCATGGGGATGGATTGCACGAAAGTGCCAGAAGGCGTGTATTCATCCAAGAACACCGCGTTGCCTGTATTCACGAGAGGCCCCGAGCCTGTCCCCACTCGATAAATCACCACATTGCCTGCGGTGAATGGAGCAGCGTCCAGTGGCGACTTGGCCACAAGAGTGAGACTGGTCAAAAGGAGTATCCAAAAGCGAGACATGCGAAATGAAAGCAACAGCAAAATTTAAGGACCACTTTTCAGCGGATGAGTTCAATTTCATCCTTTAAAACCCAACACTAAAACGGAATTTCAAAGCCAGTTCTAGGCCCACTGAGATTACAAAAGCTCCTCAACGAATTTTTTGGAGTCAAAAGATTGAAAATCCTCTACCTTTTCCCCAAGTCCGATGAACCGAGTCGGGACTCCTAGTTCTTGCTGGATGGAGACCAAAATACCTCCTTTACCGCTGCCATCCAGCTTGGTGACAATCAATCCTGTCAACGGAATGGCCTTATGAAACTCGCGAGCTTGCTGAAGGGCATTGGACCCAGTCGTGGCATCGACCACCAAAATGACTTCATGCGGAGATGTCTCGTCTTTCCGGCCTAGGATGCGATTGATCTTCTTCATCTCTTCCATGAGATTATGCTTCGTGTGCAGCCTACCCGCCGTATCACAAAGAAGAAATTGCGCTCCCGTTTTGCAGGCCAAATCATACGCTTCAAAACAAACAGAAGCTGGATCGCCATTGGGCGGGCCTTTAACCATTGGAATGTTGAGGCGCTGGGACCAAACTTGGAGCTGCTCCACCGCTGCCGCACGGAAAGTATCTGCGGCTGCCAACACCACTTTGTGTCCGGAATGATGCAGCACGTGGGCAAGCTTGGCAGTGGAGGTCGTTTTTCCGACGCCGTTCACACCAATGATCAGCAGCACCTTCGGACGGCCATCCTGGAATGGTGTCAGCGCAGCGTTCGTTTCTGGAAGAATCTTCCGCACGTGGTCACGTGCCACCTGCACGATGTCAGCACCATGCAGTTTACGTTGCTGAGCTTGCAAGTCAGTGACGATTTGTAGAGCGAGTTTGGGCCCTAAATCGCCACTGATAAGCATTGCCTCCAACTCATCCCAATCGATGTCGGGTTTCGTGAAGCGCTGAAGAATAGATTTGAAAAAACCAGCCATTTAAAAGCAACGATACAGCGATTGATATCAGGCCAAAGGCACTTCTTGAGTGTCCTCTAACTTAGAGTCAGTAGGAAGACTTGGCGTACGCTCTTTGTGAGCCCCTTTGGGTCTCAGTTGATGAGCGATCCTATGCAGCACGCCATTGACGAAAGCCCCTGATTCATTCCCGCCTAAGTTCTTGGCGATCTCGATAGCCTCATTGATCACGACCGGTGTGGGCACCTCGGGCACATGTTGCAGTTCATAAACAGCCAGTCTTAGAATGTTACGATCCACGTTGGCGATCCGCTCAATGCGGAAATTTTCAACGATTGGCCCAATCACGGCATCCAAATCCGTCAGGTGAGACAGCACACCACGAATCAAATTTTCTGCATAAGTGCGAACGGAAGTCTTGGCATTATGAATGCCCCAAAATGCCTCTTGTTCTTCCAGGCTATGTTCAGCATGAAGTTCATGAGCAAACAAGAACTGTACGGCGGCCTCGCGACCTTCACGGCGTCTCCCCATAAGGTCAGGCGTCCTCCATGGCTGAGTTTCCAGCGAAGCTTGCGCGCATTTTGCGGAATAGCGAGATCATGTTCACCGCAGTCTGCGCAGCCTCACTTCCACGATTTTTTGATACCCCGAGACAGCGTTCCTCAGCCTGCTCTTCAGTGCTGACCAGCAGAACTTCATGGATCAAAGGCGTAACGTGACGCACAGCCATTTGTTGCAGCGCATCAGTGACGGAAGCACCCACAAGATCAGCATGCTCAGTCGAGCCGCGGATGATCACGCCAAAAGCGATAACAGCATCTGGCTTTGTGGCCTTCATGACCAGTTCCGCACAGACGGGAATCTCAAAAGCTCCGGGCACACGATAGACTGTGATATTGGCATTTGGAGCCAGCTCTTCGAGCTCTTCACGACCTGCATCTAAGAGGCCCTGAACAAACTGAGAGTTATACAAACTGGCGACGATGGCGATGGACACGCGGTCCTGGATCGGTCTTGGGCGACTGGGGCTGTGTTGTGACATTGGATGAATAGGCGTAAGGAGCCGTAGTTTTTGATGAAAGGTTAATCTTCAGAATCAGAGCTTATGCCCTAGTTTCTTCTTTTTCGTTTCCAGATATTTTTTGTTGTGCTGATTCGGCACGGAAATCACAGGCACTTGCTCTACGATTTCCAATTTATGCCCTTCTAAACCGACTACTTTCCGTGGGTTATTGGTCATCAGACGAATCTTGCGGACTCCGATGTCCGAGATAATTTGGGCACCGATACCATAATCCCGTAGATCCATGCCAAAACCAAGCTTCAGGTTGGCTTCGACTGTATCCAAGCCCTGCTCTTGCAGCTTATAAGCCATGATCTTGCCATGAAGTCCGATTCCTCGGCCCTCGTGACCGCGCATGTAAACGATGATACCACTGCCAGCTTCGGCGACCATTTTCATGGCAGCATGCAACTGACTACCACAGTCACAGCGACGAGAGGCAAAGATATCTCCCGTCAGACACTCACTATGAACTCGGACCAGCGTCGGTTTTTTGGGATCAATATTTCCCATAACAAGCGCAATGTGATGCACGCCATCCAGGCTACTTTTGTATAAGTGCAGTTTAAACACACCAAAGTCAGTGGGCATATCCACGACTTCGATCTTCTCAATCAACTTCTCACTCCGCCTGCGCCAGGCGATGAGGTCGGCAATGGAACAAATTTTCAGGCTGTGTTTCTTGGCAAATTTCCTCAATTCAGGAACACGCGCCATCGTGCCATCAGGATTCATGATCTCAATCAAGACGCCTGCCTCACGCAAACCTGCTAAGCGGCAAAGATCCACCGCAGCTTCAGTGTGCCCAGCACGACGCAAAGCGCCTCCTGGTTTGGCGACTAACGGATTGATGTGGCCCGGCTGCACAAAGTCCGCATTCGTGCTTTTCGGACTGGCCAGAAGACGAATCGTGCGAGCACGATCGGCTGAGCTAATGCCAGTCGTAATGCCTTTTGCCGCATCAACGGTCACCGTGAAGTCCGTTCGAAAAGCTTCACGATTTTCAGGAACCATGCTCTCTAGGCCTAAATTCTTGGCGATTTCTAAAGAGACAGGAACACAAAGCATACCACCACCTTCACGTACCATGAACGTGACCATTTCTGGGGTGATTTTTTCAGCCGCACAAATCAAATCCCCCTCATTTTCACGATCTTCATCATCGGTGACGATCACCATGCGTCCTGCACGGATGTCCGCGACGATGGACTCGATAGGATCGCAGACTGGGGTCTTCTTGCTCGGCATAAGGGGTGTGGAAAAGAGCCATGCCAGTGCCTGGATCGGAACTGACTCGGAAATATGACTCTAATTGTGAATCGTGGCATTTCCAGTATGGATTTAGAGTTTTAAGAGCCCCCACTTACTAGACTGCTGATGGAGGCCGATTTCCGGCCTCAAAAACCGCTGCAAACGGAGTTACGGAATCAGATAGTCGGCGAGGTCCACGGCATTCACTTTACCGCGCGAACCAAATAAAAAGCCCGCCGAGAATGAACTCGGCGGACTTGGAACTGATAAACTCAGCGTTTCTAAATTAAATTAGAAAGCGTATGGAGTTGCGGCAGTGTTGTAGATGACTTGTTGGTTGGTGGCGTCATAGCTGAGGTAAACAGCGGCCACTGGCTCTTCATCGTCGTCGATAGCGCCAACAGTGAATTTCTTGTTTTTGAAGGCACCATCAAGTGGGGAAACGCCAGTTTCTGCAAGGTCGATGATGTTTGCACCAGTGGAGGTACCAGTGAGACCGGTAAGGGTTGCACCAGCAGCAACGGCGGCGTTCAGCACGGAAGCAACAGATTGAGCATTGCGTTGGCCAGTGGCGATACGAGCGCTGTTGTTGATCGAACCGATGTTCGGGATGGCGATAGCGGCGATGATGCCGATGATTGCGATCACGACGAGCATTTCAACAAGGCTGAAACCAGCCTTAAGGGAGTTAACTTTGATGTTTTTCATAGTGTTTTTTGTTTTGGCTATTGGACTTTGAACTTCTGGGTCACCTCTTGATTCATGAAGCGGCTTTTGAAGTATTGTAATTATAATGATATCATATAATTATATCAAATAAAATTTTCATATTTTTTACAAATGGGAGATATTTTATGAAATGAAGTCCTTTGGACTTGTCGTAAAGCCTATCCCGCAATCAACAAACGGTGCTGAACTGAAGTTGAAATCACAATACCACGGCTGCTAGCCTGATCGGTTCATGGATAGGGTCGGGATTAGTAGCGAAAGCTAGTAGCTGCTTGAAGTGAGCGAATAAAACAAAACACCCTCAAGCCCAATTGAACTTGAGGGTGTTTACTGGAGATCTTTGAGCAATTATACCTTGGCAAAGAGGTCCGCCACAGCGGTCCAGTTTACAACATTCCACCAAGCGGTGATGTAATCTGGGCGTTTGTTTTGATACTTCAGGTAATAGGCATGTTCCCAAACGTCGCAGCCCAGGATTGGGGTGCCGCTACCATCCATGAGTGGATTGTCTTGATTAGGGGTGGACGTGACTGCGACCTTACCGTCTTTCACCACGAGCCAAGCCCATCCTGAACCGAAACGAGTCGCGCCGGCTTTGGCAAAAGCTTCCTTGAAAGCATCAAAGGAACCAAAAGCAGCAGTAATGGCGTCCGCTAGGGCACCTGTAGGTGCACCGCCAGCATTCGGACCCATGATATTCCAGAAGAGACTGTGGTTAAAATGGCCGCCGCCATTGTTACGCACGGCGGGGCGAATTGCCTCAGGTACCGTATTGATGTTTTTGCAGAGATCTTCGATCGAAAGCGCTTCCAATTCCGCATTGCCTGCGATGGCATTATTCAGATTGGTGATGTAGGCATTGTGGTGGCGGCCATGATGGATCTCCATCGTAGTCGCGTCGATATGCGGTTCAAGAGCGGCCTTGTCGTAAGGGAGGGCTGGTAGGGTATGTGCCATAGAGGTTTTAGTTTGGGGATTTAACAGAGTCTTTAGGTAGGCAGAGATACGCGCGACGGCAAGTGGGAGGAAGAGAGAATTTTTCTTTTCTCCAGCGCTCCGTCTCGCATCAAAAACCTGATACGAAAAAAATTACTCTGACCGAGTTAGTAGCCACCATGATGACAGCTCCGATGCGATAGACGCTGCCTAGGGTCTCCATCTCATGGAAAAAGAACTTCAGCAGAATGACTCCAACCAGGCCAATACCTCAAGTGAAAAGCCAATTCTTGGCAGGGCCCGCTTTCTGCTACAAAATCGTACCATGCTTCTGTTTCGCCCACTTTTCATGACCTTGGTTGCTCTTGGTCTCGTCTCTTGCCAGATTAGCTCCACGGGAATTGGACGCAGCACCTACGGGGATCGAGCTGGACCCAAAGGATTCAATACTGTGGTGATTGATGCTGGCCACGGAGGCAAAGATTCAGGAGCCCATGTCCGCGGCTTGATGGAAAAAACTCTGGCTCTGGACATCTCCAAGCGTTTGCGTTCAGAACTACAACCCGGCTTCAAAGTTATCATGATGCGCAGCGATGACCGCTTTATCGAGCTGGACCATCGTGCCTATCACGCCAGTCAGTACGGGAATGCCGTGCTCGTCAGCATTCATCTCAATTATGGGCGCCGATCCACTTCAGGACCGGAGACCTTTTATTGGCGGAAAGACAGCTACGCCTTGGCAAAACGAGTGCAATTGCAGCTCAGTGCTGTGATCCCTAATGAATCCGGCAATGCAGGTCTTGTCCGACGTCGTCTTCGCCTCACTCGAAATCCAACGATTCCATGCATCCTCGTCGAGTGTGGCTATCTGACCAATGCACGAGAGGCCGCGCGCCTCTCCACGTCCGCCTATCGCGAGCGATTGGCGGAAGCCATCGCAAGAGCAATCAGAGATCAATCCTACCGCGGAGATGCTGGCATGGGCCCACTGCCCCGCCCTATCTATGCACCGCCCAGCCGTGCTGGCGACGCCCGAGGTTGAACCTCCGCAATTTCAGCCCATTCTTCCCAGATCATGAAACACATCCTACTGTATCTTTCCGTCTATCTGTTGAGTGCTTTGAGTCTTCAGGCACAAACCTTGGAAAAATGGACGCTCACCGATGGACGCAGCTTTGAAGGTCAGGTCAAATCTGTCACGCCAGGCATGGTCACCTTTGCCCGCGCTAGTGGACCAGATGCCCCGCTCGAAATCTCCAAACTGTCCGAAGCTAGTCAAAAACGTCTGATCGAAGTTCTGGGCCTGACACCTCCAGTCGCGCCAATCGCAGCAATCTCACCTCCCGCCCAACCAGCACCAGCCCTCACTGCGGCACCCATGAATACCGTTGCGCGCAATCCTGGTGCCATTGATGCAACTGACATCGCTATAATCGATTCCAAGTTCGGTTTACGCAGTACCGTGATCGGCAAAATCTCAAAGATCGCCACTCTCGGCAGCACGGGCCATAAGAAGATCAATTTCGAAAACTCGGAATTTTATCTTTTCATCAACAAGCGCGTCCTTGATGCCAATCCTGAATGGAAGCCCGAAGCCATGGCTGATAAAAGAATCCAAGTGGAAGGCGAGATCGCCAAATATCAGGATCAACTTCAGATTCAAATCTCTGCCCCGACCCAGATCAGCATTGTCGATCCCTAATGCATCTGATCTTTCAGCAGCCTTACTGCCTCAGCATTGGAAGCGAAGGCAAAGTCAGAATAAGGCACTTCACTCAAAGACAGCAGTAAAGACTCAGAGACTTCAGATCTTTGTAGAACAATACCTTCGAAAGTCTCGATTTCAGCCAGGTAAAACAGATCCAACGTCGGCCAAACAAAACCTTGAAAAGGATACTGATTGGGCAATGACCTAATATAACGAAAAGCCTTGGCCGGAATATTGAGTCCAACCTCTTCCAGCGTTTCTCGGCTACAAGCCTCCTCGCCCGTCTCCCCACCCTCGATCACACCGCCAGGCAGGCCGAGAAGTCCCAGCCCAGGCTGATGCGCACGACGAGTGATCAGAATTCTCCCGGAAGCATCCAGGATCAAAGCCACGGCAGCAGGAATAGGCGTGATGAAATGCCTGAATTGGCAAATTGGACAGGTGAATTCACGCTCATTGCACGCGATCAGGCCAGACGAACCACAAGCTGAACAATGCTGAAAAGGTGTCTCCATCATTCCGACTTAGGATCTGCTTCAGGCGCTGTATCGCGGTTATTTCCCTCTTTGATCTTAAAGCCCACATAAACGCCTGAACTGATTCCCATGAGTCCTAGAAGTTCCTTTGTAAACACAGGCATCGCATACTCAAAAATAACGCCATTGATAAAAACGACGGATAAAACCAGTGTCCAGGCAAGCATCTGAAAGCGGTGAATGGTAATACCACTCTCGTCACTGAGTAGATCGGCGAACCAATCTGCTATCTGAGATGGATAGGGTGTGCTCGGTGCACGCTTTGCGGCGTCCCACTGCTGCTTTTGGGAAATGATCGCTGAAAACATTGAGGTGCCACTGCTAATCCCCATCAACGCCATGGCTGTAACATTCACCCCAGCCAAACTTCCGGTAGTTGACCAAAGAAAAACAAAGGAACCAATGATGATAAAGAACCAAATCGACATCTGTAACCTAGCCATGCTCAGCGGATGATCATGCTGATGCCAGTAGCTCCTGGAATTGAGGTCCCTGTTCAAAAGTAGTATCCCAGGATCACGTAGCACCTCTGAAGACCGGATGTTACGCACAAATAAAAATAGGCAGGCACCGATGATGCTAAAACTCGTCCAAAAAGGCCAGCGAAAAAGTGGAATGCGCAGCTGGAAAGGCTCAAAAGAATTCACCACTGTCTCATGCCCCGAAGAATTGATGTAGGCCACCTTCACATCACAGTTCACACTGGTCACAGGACTGTTTTTCAAAAGGCGCAGCCAAGCCTCATTATCCTTATTGGTTTCCCGCAGGTTAAAGGTCAGCATATACAGTGACTTGGTCGAGTCGATCAATGTGGCCACATCCGTTGGCACCAATTTACCAAACGTCTCGCCACCTAAGCGCAGGCGGAAAGCACCGCTAAGGTCTTTGAATCCACGCCTCACGATATCTCTTGATTCGGAAATTTGCAGCGTTAGTGACGTCAACTGTGTTTGGGCCTCATTGTAGGTAAGCTGCAGACGTTGTGCCTCCAATCCCAGTTCCTTGACCTGTTCAGCAGCTGTAGCTGGATCAGCAATCCTCTTGGCTAAAACATCAAGCTTCGTCTTGGCTTCATCGACATCCAGCTTGGCCTTTGTGAGAGCAAGTTTCCCATCTTTATCACCCTCAGAAACCTGCCGCCAAGCCTTCCAGTAGGGATCAGCAGGATCACTCACATCTGCAAGCAAACCATCCAAATTTGAGATAATCAAAAAGACGGTTGTTTCAAACCGCGCGTTTAGTAACTGCCCGGCGTGGACTGGTAAATACTGGTCATCTGCCCTCTTTTCCCCGAACATGACAATGGCGGGTTTAGCCACTGATGGCGCTTTTTTGACGAGATCCTGTTCAGTCATCCAAACGGGCTCTTCGGCATGGATTGTAACCACAAGGGCCAGAAAGAAAATAGTAAGCCGTGCGAGAGTCGATTTCATAAGGGTCCATCATTGAAAGTTTGCAGGCGCCCAATAAACGCGAACCACCTTAAGACCAGCCAAGAACTTCTGTCGAGCCAAAACGCCCGACTAAACTCTTTTGCACAAACCCATTGCCATCCCTCCAGAAAGGAAGGCAAGACCAACGACCTCGATTTTGAGTCAATGAAGTTCGGCCACAATCCTTTATTGTAAGCTGATCTGAAAATCAGTCGCAGCATTGTCCAGTAATGCCAAGGCTTCGCCGACGAGGTAGAGTGAGCCTGCAATGAGTCGTTTATCATCACCCGCTGCACTGATAGCAGAATTCAGATCAGGATACTCAGTGATGGGTAAGATGGCGATGTCTAGGCTGTCCCAAATCTCACGCAACTGAGCTGTCGGCATGGCACGGGGAGAATGAAAGGTGGTAAAGTGCCAGGCTTTGACGATGGGAGATAACGCGCTCATGACACCCGCCACATCCTTATCTTTCGCCGCAGCAAAGATGATCTCAACGGACTCCCCAGGGAACTGCATCTCCCAGGTGGCAGCAAGGACGAAGGCGGCTTCGGGATTATGAGCACCATCTAAGATGACACGGCCATCACGCAGAGATTGGAAGCGCCCGCGCCATTGCACGGCGTTGAGAGCCAACTCAAGCTGCACGGCAGGCAACTTGATACCGGCCTCGCGCACGGCTTCCAGTGCAAGGGCCGCATTCCAGGCTTGATGAGGTCCATCTAGCCCGAGTTCCACATCCATCAAAGGTTCATCCACGATGGAAAGGTAGGACTTCTTCGCTTTAGCGGTCGCTTTGATGACGTTCAGAGCCAAGGGGTCTTGCAGACCTGTCACGACAGTGACACCAGGCTTGATGATGCCAGCTTTTTCACCTGCAATCTTGGTCAGAGTATCCCCGAGCTGATCCATGTGATCAAAACCGATTCGAGTGATGACACTGACCTCTGGAGTGATGGCATTGGTCGCATCGAGACGACCGCCCATTCCTGTCTCAAGAATGGCCCAAGGCAGACCGCGCTGCTGAAACCAATCCAGAGCTAGGGCAAAAGCCAGTTCAAAAAACGTCGGGTGCGTTTCCCAATCGGCAACAAGAACACGTAGCTTGGCCAAGCCAGCCTCAATTTCTACATCGCTGATTTCACGTTCGTGGTCACGGATGCGTTCATTAAAGCGCACTAAATGGGGAGAGGTGAAGAGCCCAGCACTGACGCCAGCCGTCTGCATCATGGCGTGCATGAAGGCACAGGTGCTCCCTTTACCATTGGTGCCAGCGACATGAATGAACTTCATCCCCAGCCCTGGCAAGCCGAGTGCGTTCAATAACTTGGTGACATTGTCGAGGCCCAACTTGATACCGAACATCTGAGTCGTGTAGAGCCAATCCAATTCTGGGTGAGAAGTCGCAGGCATTACAGGCGGATTTCCATGGCTTGAGCTGCACGGCAGGCCTTGGCTCGAGCCTCGGTCACATCATCGGCACGGGCCAATGTCACAGCCATGCGGCGCTGACCACTGACGGTTGGCTTACCAAACAAACGCATTTGGGTATCAGGCTCGGCTAGGACCTGATCTAGAGCACCAAACTGCACCGTGCTAGACTCGCCCTCCACGAGGACCGCGCAACTGGCACTGGGGCCATGCTGGCGGATGTTAGGAATTGGCAATCCCAGAATAGCCCGCACGTGCAGCGCAAACTCGGATAAATCCTGAGAAATCAAGGTAACGAGGCCGGTATCATGCGGACGCGGAGAGACCTCACTAAAGATCACCTCATCTCCCTTGATGAACATTTCCACGCCAAAAAGGCCACGCCCGCCGAGTGATTCAGTGATAGCACCAGCCATATGTTCGGCAGCAGCCAAGGCTGCCTCTGACATGGGGTGAGGCTGCCAGGATTCTCGGTAGTCGCCCTTGATCTGAGTATGACCGACAGGTGCACAAAAGGCCGTGCCGCCGACATGGCGGACGGTCAACATGGTGATTTCATAGTCAAAATCGACAAATCCCTCGACGATGACCTTGCCCTTACCAGCTCGGCCACCTTCCTGCGCGTATTGCCAGGAATAAGCAATGTCAGCCTCTGACTTGACGACACTTTGACCTTTTCCGGAAGAGGACATGATCGGCTTCACCACACAAGGCATGCCGATTTGAACGATCGCTGCACGAAACTCCTCCTCAGTGCTGGCAAACACATAGGGTGAAGTTTTCAAACCAAGTTCCTCCGCAGCAAGACGGCGAATGCCCTCGCGATTCATCGTCAGTTTCGCGGCACGGGCAGTTGGCACGATGTTGTAGCCTTCATCTTCCAGCTCGACCAAGGTATCAGTAGCGATAGCCTCAATCTCTGGAACGATGAAATTGGGCTTTTCCAAACCGATCAGGCGACGCAGCGCCTCGCCGTCCAGCATTGACACCACATGGCTGCGATGGGCCACCTGCATGGCAGGAGCGTTCGCATAACGATCCACGGCGATCACTTCACAGCCAAGGCGTTGCAGTTCGATGACGACTTCCTTACCGAGCTCGCCGGAGCCGAGCAGCATGACTTTGGTTGCGGAGGATGAAAGAGGGGTTCCAATCAGGGACATAGTCTCTCTCTAGCTGGTAGGCTGAGACTCGTCAAACGCCGCCATTCAAGTTTAAGTAAGTCCGCACGTCAGCTTGCAGGACGAGACTCGTAGTGTTAGGCAATCGTTTCTTCTCATGATCGACCTTTCACACCTACGCGCTGACTTCCCCATACTGCATCAGCAGGTCAATGGCCAGCCTCTCGTGTATTTCGACAATGCAGCCTCCAGTCAAAAGCCGCGTGCAGTCATCGACAGCCTTGTGCACTACTACGAGCACGACAATGCTAATGTGCACCGTGGCCTGCACACGCTAAGCAATCGTGCCACCGATGCCTTTGAATCAGCTCGGGAAAAACTCGCTCGTTTCATCGGTGCAGCCACTCCAGAAGAAGTCATCTTCACCCGTGGCACGACCGAAAGCATCAATCTCGTAGCCAATATCTGGGCCAGTGAATTTTTAAAGCCTGGAGACATCATTCTCTACACCGGCATGGAGCACCATAGCAATCTGGTGCCCTGGCAATTGGCAGCTAAGAGGTCGGGAGCGAGTGTGCAACACATCCCCGTACTGGAAGATGGCACCCTTGATTTAGAAAACATCAACGCATTGCTAACTGAGCAAGTGAAGCTCTTCACCTGTGTCCACGTTTCCAACTCTCTTGGCACCATCAATCCCGTCAAAGAACTCTGCGCCAAAGCCCGAGCCCTAGGCATCACCACTCTGATCGATGGAGCCCAAGCCGTGGGCCACATGCCCGTCAACGTGCAAGATATCGGCTGTGATTTCTACGTCTTTTCCGGCCATAAAATGTGCGCACCCACTGGTATCGGTGGACTCTATGGACGTGCAGAGGTTTTAGCCAAAATGCCACCCTGGCATGGCGGTGGCGAAATGATTGACCTCGTCACTCTCGAAACCAGCACCTACAAAGCCGCGCCTGCCCGCTTTGAAGCAGGCACCCCAGACATTGCTGGTGTCATTGGTCTAGGAGCCGCCATTGATTACCTTGAGACGATCGGTATCGACCGCATTCATGAGCATGGTGCTGCTTTGACAAGTTATGCCATGCAACGGCTGACAGAGCTGCCAGGCATCCGTATCCTTGGCCCAGCTACAGGAGATCGGGGATCATTGACTGCCTTTCATTTGGCCTCTGCTCATCCTCATGATTTGGTCGAGTTTGCCAACACTCACGGGCTAGCCCTACGTGGCGGTCACCACTGCACTCAGCCGCTCATGAAACGCTTTCAGATTCCAGGCAGCAGCCGTGCTAGCTTCTACTTCTATAACACCACCGCCGAGATCGACCGGATGATGGAAATCCTGCATCGCGCGGTCACTTTCTTCTCCTAATGGCTCTCCCAGACGACCTCCGAGAACTCTACCAGCAGGTCATCCTGGACCATTCGCGGTCTCCACGCAATCAGGGCCAACTCAGCGCCGATAGCTGCGTTCATATTCATAGCGACAATCCCAGCTGCGGTGATGAGATTGATCTCTACATCTGCTTTAACGACGACGGCAGCATCTGCGACATCAAATTTGAAGGTCAAGGTTGTGCCATCAGCCAAGCAAGCACCAGCATGATGACCGAAAAGGTCAAAGGCATCTCTAGGGAAGAACTCACTCAACTCATCCAAGACCTGCAACAAACCGTGTTAGGCCAAGGCGAAATCCGAAACCCTGAAGCACTCGGTGAGCTTCAACTCTTCGAAAGCGTGCAAAAATTCCCCCAACGCATCAAATGCGCACTTCTCGGCTGGCGGGGCTTAGAGAGCGCACTATCCAAGAACAGTCTCTCTCGGAGCTAAACAGACTTTCCAGGCGTAAGATATTGAGAGCGGTCATCGTAGCCATTTCATCCTTTCGAATTCATGAAAAACTTCAATCGTCGTCAATTTCTTCACAGCCTTGGGATCTCTGCAACTGCCCTGCCCTTTCTTGCTGGATTGCCAAGTCTGACAGGAGCAGTGACGCCTCAACGCAGACAGCGCTTGATCATCATGTTTTCTCCCAATGGGACACTCCCAAACGAGTTTTGGCCGGATCAAGAGGGAGCAAATGCACAGTTTAAAAGCATCTTGAAGCCACTCGAAGCTTTCAAAGAGAAAACCCTTATCCTTCACGGTATCGCCAATCGAGTCCGCGGAGACGGCGATAGCCACATGCGTGGCATGAGCTGCCTTCTAACGTGCGACGAGCTGCTTAAAGGCAACATCATGGGCGGTGGCGGTAATCCAGCAGGCTGGGCCAGCAACATCTCCATCGATCAAGAGATCAAAAATTTTCTTCAAAGTCGTCCAGAAACGCGCACCCGCTTTGGCTCGCTAGAGTTCGGTGTAGCAGTACCAGACCGCGCCGATCCCTGGACACGCATGAGCTATGCCGGCGGCAATCAGCCCATCGCTCCCATTGATGATCCACATCAGATGCTCAAAAAATTGTATGGCCAAATGCGTGATAAAGAAAGCCTAGTCAGCATCCTGGACGATGTTCGAGACGACTTAAAACGTGTCTCAGCTAAGCTTAGCTCTCGTGATAAAGCCTTGCTCGATCAACACATGACTCTCGTCCGCAGCATGGAACAAGATTTGGCCAATGCCGACAAGCCTGGAAAACTCGCCCATCCCGTGCCAAAAGTTGATCCCAGCATTGAATTAGTGAACGACAATACTCCTGAGATCAGCAGAGTGCAGATCGACCTTCTGGTCAATAGCCTCGCCAATGACATGGCGCGCGTAGCCACCCTGCAATACATGCGCAGCGTCGGCATGGCTCAGATGCGTTGGCTTGGTGTCGAAGAAGGTCACCACTCGCTTTCCCACGATCCTGATGACAATAAAGACAGCTATGCCAAACTTCTGAAAATCAATACCTGGTTCGCTGGCGAGTTTGCTCACTTAGCCAAGCGCCTGAGCGAAACACCTGAACCAACAGGTGACGGCAACATGCTAGACAATACATTGCTCGTCTGGACCAATGAACTCGGTAAAGGCAACAGTCACACGCTAGACAATATCCCTTATGTCATGGTCGGGGGCGGTGCAGGCTTTAAAATGGGACGGTCTCTCAAATTTGACGAAGCTGCCCACAATCGCCTCTGGCTGGCCGTCGCCCATGCCATGGGTCACACAGAATTAAAAACATTTGGGAAAGCCGAACTCTGTGCAGGTGGTGCATTACAACTGAGCTGATTCAGCCCGGTGTCGCCAAGCAGATTCCCCATGGTTTTGATGCGTTAGACTGGAATCTGGTGACGCCAACCTGTGAACCCGCCTTGACTCATCCGACTACCTCGCTTTGACTCGGTGTCCTTCATTGCCCATGGAACTGACTGCCATTGTCGAATCTCTGCTTTTCGCTACCCAAGAACCGCTGCCGCTCACGCAGATGGTTACGGCTATCAAAGATACGGCCAAGGATATCCGCGATGCAGCGGCTGACCCTACTGAAGTGCCCGAGTGGATCGAGCCTCTGATCGGCATTGATGAATTGAATATCCGTGGTGCTATTGACGAACTTGTGGCGCATTACGACAAAGATGGCCGAGCCTTCACCATCGTCGAACGTCCCCATGGCTGGCGACTCTGTGCCAAAAGCAGTTACTCCGAGTGGTGCCGCGCGCTTTATCCCGGGAAAAAAGTGCAGCGTCTCAGCCAGCCTGCCTTGGAAACCTTAGCAATCATCGCCTACCGGCAACCCATCACGAAAGCTGGCGTCGAAGCCGTGCGCGGCGTCAGTGTCGATGCCATGATGCAGCAACTCGTGGACCGTGGTCTGGTTAAAGTCGAAGGCCGCGCTGAGCTTCCCGGCAAACCCCTGCTCTACGGCACCACCGACGGTTTCCTAGACCATTTCGCCGTCAATAGCCTGGATGAACTACCGAATGCATCTGAACTCCGCCGTGTGAAGCTGCCGACTGCCCTCGAACAATCCAGCAGCGCGGGTACCTCAGAAACTCAGCTTTCCCTGGAACCTATGAATCTACCCGATTCCCAGGACTAAACATCATCCTCGAAGTCCTTTTCAGTTAACCCTTCGCGCCCCAGCTAAAGAATGTCATTGGATCAAACTCGCGCTCAAATTGACGCTATCGACCAGCAGCTCATCCGCCTGCTCAACGAGCGTGCCGATTGCGTGCACCAGATCGGCGAGATCAAAAAGAAAGACGGCCTGGAAATTTACGTCCCCGGGCGAGAGGAAGCTCTGCTCAAAAAGCTCTGCCAGCTCAATGAAGCCCAACATGGCAAACTCACGGAAAAGGCCATCCGCGCCATTTTTCGCGAGATCATGAGCGCCGCGTTGGCACTGGAAAACAATCTCAAAATTGCCTTCCTCGGTCCAGCAGGCTCATGGACGCATCAAGTCGCCGTGCATAAATTCGGCAATAGCGTCGAATACGCTTCCGAGGCCAGCACAGAAGACCTTTTTGCCAGAGTCGCCTCCCGAGCCGTAGATTACGGCGTCTTGCCCATCGAGCACTCGGCTGAAGGCGCCGTGCATCATACCCTGGATCATCTGGTGGACTCGCCGCTTCAGATCTATGCCGAGATACTGTGGAAGGTTGAAACCGTCGTGATGGCGAAGGATGATGACACTGTGCCGACCGCTATCTATGGGCATCCTCAAATGCTGGCGCCTTGCCGTGCGTGGCTCACCCAGAAATTCCCTGGCGTGAAACTCATCGAAAGCGCTTCTTCCAGCCTTGCGGCCACCCATGCCGAAGAAGAAGCAGGAGTCGCTGCAGTAGGCACGCCCCTGAGCGCCGAATTGCATGGGCTGCGTTTGATCGCCACCACTCCGCGCGAATATTCCTCAAGAGCAAGGTTCATCATTCTCGGGCACCGCAGTGGCGATCCAAGTGGCAACGACAACAGCATGCTCATGGTGCATGCCCATGATCGTATCGGCTCACTATTAGAGGTGCTGCAAGTCTTTGCCAAACGCAGTATCAACGTCCGCCAAATCGAAAACCGCCCTGTTCCAGGTGATCTCACCGGTGAACAAGCCCGATTCTTCCTCGAGATCAGCGGTCATCACGCGGACCCTGTACTCACAGCCACGATTGACGAACTCACGAGCCTCGGCAGCAAGGTGAAAGTGCTCGGCAGCTACCCTGCCCCGAGCTGGATCGAGGAGCGCTAACTCGTCTCTATAGCTTCTTCAACAGCCCTTGCAGTAGGTCACCCAGACCTTCGCCCTTGATCAGATTTTTCAGCAAGCGATCAATCCTAGGCCGAATCTTCGGGTCTGAGAGCGAGCCCTCAGACTCGATGTCGAAGGTCATGCGACCGCGATCATCTGATAGCGCCTTAATCACACCACGGGCGATAGATTCTCCCAGCTTGGCTTTCGACACACCTGCTTGCAACCGAGCCTGAAGTCCCGCGCCGCAGGCCAACCGTAGATCCATATCATGCTGATTTTGCGTGCTATTGAACCAGGATTGCCCCTCAATCATCACCTCATACTCAGGAAAGGCGAAACGTGTGTCGTTGTTGAGAGTCAGGCGATTATTCACGAAACTAGCCTGAACCACCGCAGGCTCAAGAAGGGCTCCGCCGATCTTCACAGGTGATAAATCGACCCCATACTCCATGAGCTTCTTCATTTCATTACCCGCAGCATCCCCCATCGTGATGTGACCTGCCAAAACCGAACCTTGAGCCAAAGTCAGCTTTAACATGGATGCTGGCGACCATTTCCCTGTAGCTGGATTGATCGGCACAATGTCGCTTTCTCCTGTGAGCTGTAAATTTGCCATTTCTGTAGGCCGCATCACACCGCCGACTCGAGCCATGCCAGAAACCTGAAGATGAGCACTTAAAAGAGCCCGTATCTTGTTGTGACTTGCGAGATCATTTGCATCCACATCAATGCCCGACAGACTAAAGTCCAACTTACTAACACTGATCTGAACACTCGGATTTTTGATTGTTAAACGGCCATCTTCCAGATTTGCCGTGCTAATGGCGAAGGCATAATCAGACACTGCAGCCGAAGACGATGCAGCACTTGCCTCTGGCGCAGCAACCGGAGTCGTTTGTTGCAAGGCAATTGCCTGGGGCACCTCTTCTTCAGCCGCTGGGTTTTTAAAAAGTGCCTCTAGCGTGCTATCGCCCGCAGCCGTCTGCGTCTCCTGAACGGATGGGGAAACAATGCGTAGATTCTCAACAAACAGTCGCTTATTGAGCAGGTCATCCAGCTTCACTTCCAGCACGATTTTGGGAATCACAATCAGTGCCACGCTTTCTGCCATGGGCTCGCGTTCAGCAGGCTCTTTCAGCACCTCAGCATCGCGCGGAGCCATCTTCACATCTTTAAAAATCAGTCTCGCGGGACGCGATAGCAGACTCAGCTCCGCATCATCGATCTGCATGCGGCAATTCCACTTCTCCTCTGCCAACTTCACCCACGTATCTGGCCCCATCTTCCGCATGATCCACCATGAGCCTATCCCCAGCCCGATGCCGAGCAGCAAGCCAAACACAACGATCAAGATCAGTGCAATGCGGAGAATTTTCTTCATACCCCGCCAGACTAGACTGCGATTGCAATCTGGCAAGGCCTGCCTAGCTAAGGGCAAAACGGTGCTAGGAGTCATCGCCTGACATCCACAAGAGGTGGCACGTTTATTTTGGAGCGAAATCCCGGCGAGACGCTACAGTCAATCGCTATCGGATTTTTAATTGAGTTCTATTTCTGGTAGAACCTCCTCAAGTAAATCACGAATCCTATTTTGACCCCAATGTCGGAGGTGAAGAGGCTGCGATATTCAGCTTGGTTTAAAATCGTGATGCGAATCGCTTTGCATGGCGCAGTTCCTTTATACTCTCCGCGCCCCGCATGTCTGTAAAACTTCGCCTCAACACCGCTTCCGCCACCCGTCTCGTTCTCGCCAAAGTCGGCAATCCTCAGCGAGAAGAACCACTGCAGACGTCACGTGAGGTTTTTGATATCGCAGAGGCCGATCAGGTGGCTCTGACGGGAATCTTCTTGAAGCCCTTCAAGAATCTCATGGCGCACCGGTTCACGCATCATTCTTCTTTGGATAAACATGAGATGAATAACTGCGCCAAAGCCCTTTTTGGCGATACCGATGATCTTTTGAAGCATGGCTGTGAGATCGCTAAGCATCTCTACTCCAAATCCAATCATCCCAACATCAAAGCGGGCGACCTTTGCATCGCTCACATCAAGGAGATTCACATTGAAGGCGAGTTGGTCCAAGGGCTTTGCATTTTGAAATCAGAAAGCGTTACGCCATTCCTCACGATCACCACCAAGGATGGCGATCTGCGCATTTCGACGGAACAGGGCATTCATCCTGAAAAGATCGACAAAGGCTGCCTGATCATCGACTACTGGGGCAGCAAAGGCTACTACGTCCTCACCTTTGACCGCAGCGGCAGCGATGCCCGGTTTTGGACACGCGACTTCCTGGGAGTCGAGGCCGTACCAGACTCAGCCTTCCTAACGAACGCCTACGCCAAGATGGCGGTCTCGTTCATTGAAGAGCAAAAGCCTGAGGAGGACACTCCACCCTGGGAGACCTGCAATACGGCTCGTCAAGCCCTCGATTACTTTGATGAGCGCGAGCGCTTTGACCTGCAAGAGTTCGAGAAAGAAGTGCTTAAAGAACCTGACATGGTGGAGCGCTTTCAGCAGCATCGCTCCCGCATGGAAGAGGAACAGGGTCAACCCTTAGAGACCAGCTTTGAAATTTCCAAGAAAGACGTGACCAAGGCCAGAAAACGCATCAATGCCACACTCAAGCTGGATACAGGCGTCGAGATTCATGTGAAGTCCACCCTATCGACGGAAAACGATCCTATTCTAGAGCGCGGTTACGACGACAAAAAAGGCATGAAGTTCATCAAGGTTTATTTTAACAACGAACTTTCAGCGAGTTGATCAGCCCGAGTAGCAACTTTTTCTGGATTGATCCTGCCAACTTGAGTTAGAACCCCTTTATCATGCGCTTTTGTTTTTTTTCGACCTACCTAGCAGCAACCCTCTGCCTAACCGCGCAGAAGGGTCTGGCACAAGAACCTGAACTAAAAACCACGCTTGAGTCTGCCTACAAACGCTGGAGCATTGCCGTGGAAAACAAAAACGCCACGGCTTGGGCTGCGGCCATCACGATGTATCGCCAGGTCACGACTCGGAATCTGATCGTTAGCCAAGGATCCGCTTTCCCAAAAGCCGTCTTTGAGACAACGATCAGTCCTGCCGACACGTCAAACCTTCGTCTGCTTGAAGCCCAGGCTGTAGGTGACACAGCGCACTTGCTTTACTTTGGCAAAATCAATGTCGGCGGTGATATGGAAGACCTTCCAGACAACCTTCTGATGCTGAAATTTTTCAAAGATAAAGGTCAATGGAAGTTTGATAGCAACAAGATCATTCACCTGCGCACACGTCCCGATCTTCTGGAAAAACTCAAACAGGGCGGCGCGCCTGATTTCCTGGACCTGCCCGAGTTTACTCCACCCGGCAAAGCGCCAACCGCGCCTACCATCTGTCCTGCGCCACAGCATATCTCAGGCGGCACGATTCAATCCATCGGCTACGAAACGGAGGTGAAGATCAATGGCTTCGATTATTACGTTAAAGATAATGTCCTCAAAGTCTTCGTCATCGGTGGGCTCAGCAATGGAGCGAATCAAATTAGCCTAAAAGCCAAAAAGATCGACGTCCCCAAGGGCTCTGACCGCGCTTTGGAACTGGATCTTTTCACCAAGCCAAGCAAGCCAGGAGCTAATGGCCAACGCGTTTTTCATTACGAATACACGGGCTCCGGTGAACCTTCGCCAAGTCGATCCAACTGGGAACTCTCGATGCCTGCAGCAACTGAGATGAACATTGTGGTGACCGAATAATCGACTCTAAGCAGAAAGCAAAGTCCACAATCAACGTTTGAACCTGTAGCCAAACCATCCACACCATGAAAAAGCTTATCGCCCCACTGCTCACCCTCGCTTTAGCCACCAGCCTTTATTTGGCCCAAGGAGCCGACAATGCAGCACCAAAACCACTCCGCATCCTCATCGTCGCTGGCGGCTGCTGTCATGAGTATGATAAACAGCATCTAGCGCTGAAAGAGGGTATCGAATCACGCCTGAATGCCACGGTCGATGTCGCCTACAATCCAGATAAGACCACCAAGGCTACTTTTGAGATCTACAAATCCAAGGATTGGGCTAAGGACTTCGATCTTATTGTCCACGATGAATGCTCCGCCGATGTCACCGATCCAGCTTATGTTGCCAATATCCTCAATGCTCACAAGGCAGGCATCCCCGCAGTGAATCTGCATTGCGCCATGCACAGCTACCGCTGGGGCAACTTCAAAGAACCAGTGACCGTGGGAGCCGATAATGCCGGCTGGTATGAGATGATCGGTCTCCAGTCCACTGGTCATGGCCCGAAAGAGCCGATTGATATCAGTTTCACCGCCCAAGATCACCCGATCACTAAAGGCCTGGAAAACTGGACAACGATCAACGAAGAACTCTACAACAACATCCAAATCCTGGGTGGCAAACCACTCGCTAGCGGTAAGCAGATGGTCAAACCAAAAGCCAAAAAAGGTGAGGTAGCTGACCCCACCGCCAAAGCCACTGAAGTGAATGCCGTCGTCGCATGGACCAATGAGTATGGTCCTAACAAGACTCGCATCTTTAGTAGCACCATTGGCCATAACACCGAAACAGTCACTGACGACCGTTATCTCAAATTGATCACCCGCGCCGTGCTCTGGTCCACCAACCACCTCAACGAAGACGGGACAGCCGCCGCTGGTTACGCTAAATAACAGAGCTATTTGGTTTTTCAGCTCAGCTTATGACCTCAACTTAAATAGTTGACTGATCATCTACCATGGGTATTAAAAAACCCATGGGTAGAACAAGTGATGCGAAGGAACGTTTAATCGAAGCCGTGATCGAATTGATCTGGACCGGCAGCTATGGCAGCACGTCGGTCGATGACATCTGTGAGCGAGCAGGTGTCAAAAAAGGCAGTTTTTATCACTTTTTTGAATCAAAAACAGAGCTCGCCTTAAATGGAGTTGACCACGGCTGGACAGAACAAAAAAAGAAACTCGATCAGCTCTTCTCCCCAACCATCCCTCCACTGGAACGACTTAAAAATTGCTTTCGCCAGTGTCGGGAGGAACAGGAAGAGTTGAAAGCCAAGCACGGGCACGTACTCGGCTGCCCAGTACATTCTTTGGGTGCTGAAATCAGCACCATTGATGATCGGCTGCGGGATAAGCTTCAACAGATCTTGGGTGAGTTCATTCTTTATTTCGAAAGTGCCATTCGAGATGCCCATGATTCTGGAATGATTGTTGCTCCCAATGCAGCCATGATGGCAAGAATCCTGTTCGCTTACAGCGAGGGACTCTTACTCCATGCTCGGATGTGGAACGACTTGACTCACATGGATGAACTTGAAGCCGGTGCACTACTACTCTTGGGAGCCAGTGCATCAACAAACTGAGATCATTTTTATTTGTTTTTCAAATTAACCAACTAGTCAACTTCACTAAATCAATGAAATTTCATTTCTTCATAATACCAACGATTTTTCTCAGCGCATGCCTACCACATGAAGGCGGAGATCATGGCGCTGGCATGCAAATGCCACCTGCCCAGGTTACATTAGCAGCGGTAGAAACCAAAGAACTCGTCGAATGGGAAGAATTCACTGGTCGCGTAGAGCCTGTTGAAGCCGTAGAACTCAAGCCACGCGTTTCTGGGTATATCACTCAGGTCCACTTCCAATCAGGTGCGTTAGTCAATAAGGGAGATATTCTCTTCACCATCGATCAGCGTCCGTTTCAAACCAAATTACGAGCTGCCAAAGCAGAGGTTCAAAGGGCCCAAGCCAATGCGACAGCCGTAAAGCGTGAGTTTGATCGAGTTTCATCCCTGTTAGCAGCCAAAGCGATCGCTCCAGAGCAGGCCGAAATGCGTGAATCCATGAATCTTCAGGGCCAGGCAGCACTTGAAGCAGCACGCGCGACGGAACACAGCGCCGAGATCGAGCTAGAGCACAGTGAGGTGCGAGCACCGATCAGTGGCCGCATCAGCCGAGCCATTACCACAGCAGGAAACTACGTCACGGCAGGAACAACTCTGCTGACTACCATTGTCACTGTCGATCCCGTTTATGTTTATAGCGACATTGATGAGAATAGCCTTCTAAAGATCCAGGCATTGCAGCGTGACAAAAAAACCTTTCTTAATGAAGACGGTAAAATGCCCGTCGAATTGCAGCTATCTAATGAAACGAGCTTCATCCATAAAGGTCATGTCGAGTCTTTTGACAATCGTTTGAATGAAGGGACAGGAAGCATCGTCCTGCGTGCCGAGTTTCCGAATAAGGAAGGCATTCTCACACCAGGTCTTTTTGCCCGCATTCGCCTGCCGATGACCGCCAAATACCCTGCCCTGCTGATCGACGAAAAAAGCATTCTCACCGATCAGGCCAACAAGTACGTTCTCGGAGTCGATGATAAAAACATCACCGTCTATAAGCCCGTCGTGATCGGGCCTAGCATCCAGGGCAAACGAATCATCCGCAGTGGCGTCAAGGCGGGTGAAAAAATCATCATCAACGGCATGGCTCGCCTGCCAATGCCAGGAATGCCAGTTACGCCGGTCGAAGGCGACGGGGCAAAGCGAGAGCCTACCGCAGCAGTCCATCAATAAACTGCCTGCGCAGAAATCCCCCCATTTTCTGACATGAACTTTTCCAGCTTCTTCATCACGCGCCCCATCTTTGCAGGCGTGCTGTCACTCCTGATCTTCATCCTCGGCGCGATCTCACTTTTTCAGCTGCCTATCAGCGAGTATCCAGAGGTAGCGCCACCAACGGTCATCGTGACGGCGACCTATCCGGGAGCCAATCCCAAGACTATCGCCGAGACGGTTGCTTCACCCATTGAGCAAATCATCAATGGCATTGAGAACATGCTCTACATGACGTCTCAAAGCACAGCCAATGGCGTGATGACTCTGACGGTTACTTTCAAACTCGGCACAGACATTGATCTGGCACAGGTGCAGGTACAAAACCGCGTATCTCAGGTGCTACCAAAGCTACCAGAAGAAGTGCGCCGTTTTGGTGTGACCACGGTCAAATCATCTCCCGACCTGACCATGGTCGTGCATCTGCTGTCACCGAACGACCGCTACGACGAACTGTATCTGCGCAACTATGCCACGCTCAATGTGAAGGACGAGTTAGCCCGACTACCAGGAGTCGGCCAAGTCCAGCTCTTCGGTGGTGGTGAATACGCCATGCGTATCTGGATTGATCCCGACAAAGCCGCTGCACGTGAGTTGACCGCCTCTGAAATCGTCAATGCGATCCGCGAACAAAATGTGCAGGTAGCCGCCGGGGTGATCGGTCAGCAGCCAGTCAAGGGCAACGTCCCCTTTGAACTCACCGTCAATGCCAAGGGGCGACTCGTAAGCGAAGAAGAGTTTGAGAACATCATCGTTAAAGTCGGCATCCATGGTGAAAAACTACGTCTTAAAGATGTGGCCAGGATTGAGATGGGTTCTAGCGAGTATGCACTCCGCAGCCTGCTCAATAACAAGCGCGCCGTCGGCATCCCCATCTTCCAACTACCAGGGTCCAATGCGCTCTCACTATCCAAGTCCGTCCGCGCCAAGATGGACGAGCTTAAGACCAAATTCCCCGAAGGAGTGGACTACGCCATTGCTTATGACCCCACGGTTTTCGTGGAAAAATCCATTGATGCCGTCATCCACACATTGATCGAGGCCATTCTGCTCGTGGTGCTTGTCGTTGTCATTTTCCTTCAAACATGGCGTGCCTCCATCATCCCGCTAGTCGCCGTCCCAGTGTCGCTTGTTGGCACCTTTGCCGTGATGCATGCGCTAGGATTTTCCATCAACAATTTGTCCCTATTCGGGCTGGTGTTAGCCATCGGCATCGTCGTGGATGACGCCATCGTTGTGGTTGAAAATGTGGAACGAAATATCCGCAATGGACTCAATCCTTTGGATGCTACAAAACAGGCCATGAAGGAAGTCACGGGCCCCATCGTGGCAACAGCTCTGGTGCTCTGTGCCGTCTTCATCCCCACGGCTTTCATCAGCGGATTAAGTGGACAGTTTTATAAACAGTTCGCGGTGACGATTGCCATCTCGACGGTCATTTCTGCCATCAACTCCCTTACCCTCAGCCCAGCATTATCGGCCCTCCTACTGAAAGATCATCACGCCAAAAAAGACCTACTTTCACGCTTCATTGACGTGCTGCTCGGTTGGTTTTTCCGTCCCTTCAATCGCTTCTTCGAGTGGTCCTCCAATTTATATGTTGGCATGGTGAAACGCATCATTCGTTTCAGCTTCATCGCCGTTTTAATCTATGGCGGACTGGTTTGGGCTACCATGAAAGGCTTTGAAATGGTCCCCTCAGGTTTTGTTCCAGCTCAGGACAAACAATACCTCGTCGGCTTTGCTCAATTGCCCGATGGAGCCTCGCTGGACCGCACAGAAGCGGTCATGCGTCGGATGTCTGAAATTGCCTTAAAACATCCTGGAGTGAAGGACGCCATCGCCTTCCCTGGCCTCAGCATCCAAGGCTTCACCATCAGTCCGAATGCAGGCATTGTCTTTGTTGGCCTCAAAGACTTTGGTGAACGCACGACCCCAGACCTCAATGGGGGCGCTATCGCAGGCGCTCTTAACGGCGAATTTTCGACCATCCAAGATGCCATGGTTCTGATGTTCCCACCGCCGCCAGTCAATGGGATCGGAACCACGGGTGGGTTTAAGCTCATGATCGAAGACCGCGCCAATCAAGGCTATGCAGCCACCTACCAAGCCGCTCAGCAACTCGTCGGCGCGGCTTATGGCACGCAAAAGCTGGCTCAGGTTTATTCCGGCTACACGGTTAATGTACCGCAGCTCGAAGCTGACGTGGATCGCGAAAAAGCCAAGACTCAGGGTGTGCCTTTGCAAAATCTCTTCGAGACACTGCAAATCAATCTCGGCAGTCTCTACGTCAATGACTTCAACCGCTTTGGCCGAACCTATCAAGTTGTGGCCCAAGCTGAACCTGAATACCGAGATGATGCTGGCGACATCCTACGCCTAAAAACCAAGAACACCGCAGGTCAGATGGTGCCCATCGGCTCACTCGTCAAAGTGAAGGAGAGCTTCGGTCCTGACCGCGTCACGCATTACAATGGCTACCTAGCAGCCGACATTAACGGTGGCCCGCTTCCACCACTAAGTTCGGGGCAGGCCGAAGAGGTCATGTCAAATCTCGCCAAACAGGTGCTGCCTGGCGGATTCGAGTTTGAATGGACTGATCTGACTTATCAAAAAATCATTGCCGGCAATACGGCCATGTTCATCTACCCACTTTGCATTCTGCTCGTGTTCATGGTTCTGGCAGCACAGTTTGAAAGCCTGCGTCTGCCGCTTTCCATCATCCTCATCGTGCCGCTTTGTCTGCTCTTTGCTCTAGCTGGCGTGATGATCGTCGGTGGTGATAACAACATCTTCACCCAGATCGGCTTCATCGTGCTGATCGGACTTGCCTGCAAAAACGCCATTCTCATCGTCGAGTTTGCCAAAGAGAGACATGATCATGGCCTCAGTCCGCTTGATTCGGCTCTGGATTCCTGCCGCCTACGTTTGCGCCCCATTTTAATGACCTCCATCGCCTTCATCGCAGGGGTCTATCCTCTGGTCGTCAGCACTGGAGCTGGCGCTGAAATGCGTCGGGCCATGGGAACGGCTGTATTTGCAGGAATGATCGGCGTGACCTTTCTGGGACTTTTCCTGACTCCAGTGTTTTATGTCCTCGTCATGAAGCTCGGAAAACAACCCAAACCAGTGACGACAGACCACGCATGAACTCAAGAAGCGGACTATATCCTGAACAACTAACTCACATCACCATGCGCTTCCTGTTCCTCTTCCTAACCACAAATGTCATCGCTCAAGTGGGGCCGAACTATGAACGTCCGGCGACAGAGCTGCCAGCCAAGTTTAAGAACGTCACTTGGCGCGCGGCCACGCCATCGTCTCATTTGCCGAAAGGCGAATGGTGGAAGATTTATCACGATTCCAAACTCAATGAACTCGAATCCCGAGCGACATCAAACAATCAAGAATTGAAGGCAGCCATTGCCCGCTTTGATCAAGCACGAGCGACAGCCCGTCTGTCACGCGCAGAATTTTTTCCGAACATCAGCCTTCCCCTCACTGCTGAGCGACAGGGAACCTCGGCACAAATGCCGACCCCCTTCCCTCTCAATGGCATTCGCTATGATGGCCCAGCCTACAATGCGCTGATGGATTTCGGCTGGGAACTGGATCTCTGGGGAAAAATCAGACGCGGAGTGGAAGCCGACAAAGCCAATGCAAACGCGGCTGCTAATGCCATTCACAATGTGCTTCTTGGCATCCAGGCAGATGTCGCCTCAAACTACTTTAAACTACGCTCTCTGGATATCGAAATGCGCCTCGTTCGTGAGGCCGTTGCCCTGCGTGGTGAAGCCCTTAAAATTGCCAAAGCTCGTGTTCTAGCAGGGGCAGGCAGCGAGCTAGAGCAAGCGCAGTCTGAAACCGAAGTCGCCAGTGCTGAGGCCGAAATCTCCTCACTCCAGTCCCAGCGTGACCAGATAGAGAACATACTCTCCACACTGCTCGGCACAAGCGCAGCAAGCTTCCGTATTACACCTCAATCAGGCTCACTAGCCAATCCGCCCAGCCTGCCAGCAGGCGTGCCCAGCGACCTACTAGAGCGCCGCCCCGACATCTCACAAGCAGAGCGCCAACTTGCCGCTGCCACCGCCCGCATCGGTGTAGCCAAAGCACAATTTTTTCCCAGCATCAAGCTCATCGGTCGTGGAGGCTTTCAGAGTGGCGACATCGACCTTCTTTTGCATCCTGACTCCCTCATGTGGAGCGCAGGTCCGAGTGTCAGCATTCCCCTTTTTGCAGGCGGCAAAAACCGCTTCAATCTGCAAAAGAGCAAAGCCCTGCATGATGAAGCCCTGGCTATGTATCGCCAGGCATTCCTCGGCGCCGTAGCTGATGTGGAAACCAGTCTCTCCAGCTTACGAAATCTCAGCACTCAATCAGCCGCTCAACAGCGCGCCCGCGAAAGCTCAGAACGCGCTTCCGCGTTGGCTAAGACTCGCTATGAATCGGGCACCAGTCCCTACCTCGATGTCATCGAAGCCAATCGAACCGCTCTCATCACTCAGCGTGCCACGGCGCAAATCGCAGGTCAAAAACTCGTCGCCAGCGTCTCGTTAATCAAAGCCCTTGGTGGCGGCTGGACCCAAGGCCAAACCAGCGTCATTCCAGTCGTCACACCGGATCCAGCTGCGCGTTCAATGCCTGAAAACGAAGGCAGCGGATTCATCTCAAAAGTGAAGGGTTTATTCAATCGCAAAAAGTAGCGTCCCGTAGCTCCTCGACAGCCAGTAGATTCATGACGGCTTTCGGAACAAAGCTGGCAGGCTCTACATACTCGGGGCGTTTGCTGCCATCAGAGCTGTATTCAGAGCAGTGCGCATTGCCGCCCACTGGGCCGAGAGCATCCAGTGTAGGGCCCAGTCCACAGAGATAATTCGCATCGCTAAGACCGCCTCGACGCATCGACACAGTGTGCTCACCGAGAGCAGCAGCGTGTTTTTCCCAATGCTGAAAAAGCTGATCTGTCTCTGGACCACCAGGCCAAGCCCGGGTGCGCCCAACGCATTCAATCTTGATTTCCGCACCAGCCTCCGTCAGACCTGCCAAGGCCTCTAAAGCCTGACCAGCCGAAAGCAGCACCGCAGGATCAAAGGCCCGCATTTCCAACTCAGCGACAGCCTCATGGGGCACCCTATTTAGAACAGTGCCACCATGAACGCTGGCCACATTGAGGGTCAGGTCGCGTGAAGGATCGGTGAGCGCAGCGACGCTTGGCAGCAGCTTTGACAGCTCCACCACTGCATTGATACCAAGCGCATGATTACTCCCCGCATGAGCTGCACGACCCGTGCAGGTGATCCGATATTCAGCACGGCCTTTACGAGAAGTGACCATGTGCCAGCCCGACTCATCCAGAGGCCCGCCTTCAAAAACCAGCACAGCACTTGCGCCCTGAGGACAGCGATCCTGAGTGCGCTCAGCAAAATCTGAACCAATCACTTCTTCAGCTGAATTAGCAGCAATAAGCCAATGGGTTGCTTCAAAAAGGACTGGATTCACCTCACGCAAAACCTGCATCATCAACCAGATCATGACTGTGCCACCTTTGTTATCCACCGTTCCAGGTCCATAGATCCGATCCCCTTCGACCAACCATCGGAAATGATTGATGAGCTCTTCTTCAGCTGGAAAAACAGTGTCTAAATGCGTCACCAGAACGATGGGCTTTTGATCAGCAGGTCCACGACTGAGAAACAAATGATCACCGTGCTGAGGATGCGCGGAAGGTGTCAGCTTGGCCGTGAAACCTAGGTCTTTGAAACAATCCACCGTCAGACTAGACAATGCTGCCACGCCGGCAAGATTTGTGGTGAAGCTATTGATCTCAACCATACGGCGCAACCAATCGAGAGCTTCTGGAAGATGTTTTTCAGCGCTTAATTTGAGGAGTGCGGCGTCCATAGAGAAGCATCCCTTCGTCTGGATGACTGTTTTTTCAAAGGATAAAGATGCCTCTGATCTTGCTCATTGATCTTGGCCATTCCATACTCCGCCCCCATGCATCCCCCCATTCGCGCAGTCATTTTTGATTTCGACGGTCTTGTCGTTGATACCGAAAGCGTCGGTTACTTCACTTGGAAGAAAATCTTTGATGATTATGGTCATCATCTGCCACTTGAGCGTTACGCCCAAGTGGTCGGCACCGACTTTAACACGAGCTATGATCCACGGAAAGATCTGGAACAACTCACTCAGCTAAGCTTTGACTGGGAGGCCCAAGAAGTGCTGCGCAGAGAAGCTGAAAACGAGTTACGGAAAACGCTCTTCCCGCTTCCTGGCGTGATTGATCGGCTACAGGAGGCCAGTGCACTAGAACTTAAAACGGCCATCGCCAGCAGCAGTCCACGCACATGGATTGATTCTTGGATGCAGCAGCTCAGCCTACGAGATCACTTTCACCACATCACCACCGTGGATGATACCGGCAAGGTAAAACCGGACCCCTCGATCTTTCTTCATGCTGCCGAGAGTCTAGGCGTAGCGCCTGAAGAAGTGGTCATTTTTGAAGATTCCCTCAATGGACTGCGTGCAGCCCAGGCAGCAGGCATGCGCTGCATCGTGGCCCCAGGTCCGATGACTCGACACCTCGATTTCACGGGAGCCTGGAAGCGCGTCGAGTCACTGGCTCATGTATCACTAGCAGATCTGATTTAGGCCAGCATGGCTCTGAACTCAGGCTCAGCGAGGACCTTCACACCGAGCTTTGTGGCCTTATCCAACTTACTACCGGCATCGTTACCAGCCAGCAGATAAGTGGTTTTGCCACTGACGCCACTGCTGACTTTGCCGCCATTGGCGCGGATGGTATCAGCGATGGTTTCACGATCTTCACTGAGCGTTCCCGTTATCACCCATGAGGTGCCTGCAAGCTTGTCGCTGGCGGCTTCGACAACGTTTTGAATAAAGTTCAAACCGGCTAAACGAAGACGTCCCATCAATGCTATATTCTCCTCCTCATGGAACCATGCATGAATGCTCGGTGCCACGATGCTGCCGATATCAGGACACTGGGTCAACTCTTCAACCGTCGCTACGGCGATGGCATCAATACTACCAAAATGCTCCAGCAATTTGCGAGCTCCGCCAGCGCCTACATGCAAGATCCCGAGGCCAAAAATCAGTCGATAAGGGTCCTGCTTTTTACTAGCTTCGACAGCTTTCAAATAGTTGTCGATGCTCTTTGTGCCGACGCGCTCCAATCTGGCTAATAGAAGCTCATTCAGTGTGTAAAGATCCGCCACATCCTTCACAAGTTTAATCTCCACCAACTGCGCCACGACCGACTCACCCAGCCCGCTGATGTCCATGGCTCCGCGACTGACAAAGTGCTCAATCCGGCGTTTCACCACCTCTGGGCAGTGCGAGTTCAGGCAGCGGATGACAACTTGCTCTTCATCTCGATGCACTCCCGTGCCACAGATGGGGCAATGTGTCGGCGGCACCACAGATCGTTCTTCTCCTGTGCGTTTCTCAGTCTTCACACTGACCACAGCGGGGATGATTTCCCCAGCTTTTTCAATGATCACTCGATCACCGATACGAATGTCTTTTCGCTCGATCTCCTCGTAATTATGCAGTGTAGCATTGCTGACCGTACTGCCACTGACAAGTACTGGCTCTAGACGTGCCACGGGAGTTAGCGCCCCGGTTCGACCGACTTGGATATCAATGGCTAAAATCGTCGTCTCAGCCTGCTCTGGGGCATACTTGTAGGCAATCGCCCATCGAGGAGCTTTGCTGGTCACGCCAAGATGACGCTGATCTGCAAAACTATTCACTTTGATTACCGCTCCATCCGTCTCATAAGGCAGCGATTTACGCTTCACATCCAGATCACGAATGGCTGCGATAAGATCAGCAGCATTATCAGCACGCCAGATGTGATCCGCCTTACGCAGTCCCGCATGATCCAGCAGCGCATACATATCGGCCTGAGATTGGACCTCAATACCCGTCGCATCGGCGATGCCATAAAACACCAAATCCAATGGCCGCTTGGCGGTGATCTTTGAATCGAGCTGCTTCAGCGCGCCAGTGGTGGTATTTCGCGGATTGGCGAAAAGCTGTTCACCAGCCTCTTCACGTTCCTGATTGAGTTTATTAAAGACCGCCTTCGACATGAAGACTTCTCCACGCACTTCAAAGGTCTGCGGGCCGTCCTTGGGCAGACGCAGCGGCAGTGATTTGATCGTCTTGAGATTGACCGTGACATCATCCCCAGTCTGGCCGTCACCACGAGTAGCTCCATACTTCAGCACACCGTTTTCATAGCGGATGGTGATCGCCACACCGTCCACTTTGGGCTCGATCACACAGTCGATTTTCTCGCGCCCCAACCCCTTTTGCAGACGAGCAAAGAAGGCGGCCAGTTCTTCTTCTGAGTAGGTATTGTCTAGACTCATCATCGGCACCGTGTGTCGAATCTGCGTAAAGCCCTCGATAGGTGCACCTCCGACGCGTTGGGTTGGGGAGTCAGCCGTGAGTAGATCTGGAAACTGGATTTCAATGTCCTGAAGTTCACGCAGCAAAAGATCAAAATCCTTATCTGAAATGACCGGCCGCGCCTCCACATAATAGAGGCGGTTATGGCGGTGTAATTCAGTGCGGAGAAATTCGGCGCGGGCAGCAGCTTCGGCGTGAGTCATGCGCTCTTCATAGCCAAGAAAATGTGTTCAAGCACTTAAAATTTGTGACTCAAAGCATTCCCATCCCACCACTCATGATCCAGGCCTTCAGAGTCGGAAACTGAGTCACATCCAAGTCGATGCCGCAGCCAAAGGGCGCAGCATTCACACTACGAAGATCCAAAAGCCCCTCTCGGATATCCAGAGTCGGGAAACCGCACTCATGCTGGCGGTAAAGGTCAGGGTGAGTAGCCATCACCTGACTTTGAATGCCAACAGGATACTGAATGAGTCCACGGAAATAGTGATGCCCATTTCGCTCGACATGCGGAATACCGAGAAGGGCAACCACAGCCAGATCCTGAAGCAGCGCGACAGGACCAATATTGGCTAAATCTTCAGCACTCTGGATGAGTGGACGCCCTATGCTGGAAGCTCGTTTTTTCAGGAGTGCCGCATTGACCAAGCTTTTAACGACACCCTTGCAGTTCTTATGACTGGTGCCGCTGTAGCCAAGTTCCAAAGCGCGCGGAAGATCATCGAAAGTGCCTTCAGATTCATCAATGATTAGCAACGGTGCGTCAGGCCAACAGGCTAACTGGGTCGCTATTTCGTCTTTCAGAGCATGAGCACGGTGCAGCGGTTGCTCGACCATGAGCAGATTCCCCATCAGTGGTGCGAGTGAAGCATCAGCCGATAGAGTCGCGTAAAATTTCCGAAAGCTACTCAGGTCTGTGAACTGCTCATTGCCATCCAGAGTGATTTTAAATCCGCCCTGACAGTTTTCTAAAAGCACGGTGGTGATCTCACGCAGACGCGGCTGATCGACATCGATTCGACCAGAAAGCTTGATTTTAAAATAGCGGAGTCCGTAAGCGCGGATGGACTCCTCGAGCGTGTCAGGCAAGCCATCCGCGAGAGTCGCTGTTTCTGAGGATCTCAATGGATCAGCCAGCCCCACCGTATGCCTGACAGCGACCTGATCTAGCGGCTGATCCGGGAGAGCCTCAGCAAGGCTTATCCCACGCAATTCAGGATGGATTTGACCCAGGTCAATTTGCAGTTCATCCGCACGCAAGAAAGAATGAAGCGGGCGATTTTTCGCCCTGCATAATCCATCCAAAACAGCGCGCTCCAGCAGGCTAACGCCCAAATTTGCCAGCTAGGAAGGCTGCGCACGCAGCGTTGCCCAGCGCGCCTGCTCTTCATAAAGCGCCAGCCACCAGCCAAAGAACGAAACAGGCACTTGAGCCGCATTTTCAGCAATGCGTGAAGCATTTTGAATCACTGCCAGCATTTCGGCTAGATCGAGTTCAAAAGGGCTGTCTGGATTTTTCGTGAACCACTTTGGTGGCAGCCCTTCACTGGCAAGTCCTCGCACGGCGACACCCTCGACCACCATGTCCACACTCACAAAGAGATGAGGCAGCGCGGTCATGCTGGCGATCCCGTATTGAAAAGGAAACCGCGTCTGCATGGGCAGCACATGAAATTGGGTGTCGAGCAGGGTAAAAGTCACTCACAGAGCATCCACAGCCAGCAGCACGCCGCAAGGACACATGGATTCAAATGAGGAAGATGGCATTCTCCCTGCGCGTCGTGGTTGCACTCGGGCTAGAGCGCGCTAGATAGACCACCCTCCATGTCCGCTCCAACCAATCGAATCGACGCCCATTTTGCCAATCTCCGCGCCAGCGGAAAGCGTGCCTTTGTCGCCTACGTGGCCGCAGGTGACCCTTCTTTGGAGGCGACGATCGACATCGTATTAGGCCTGGAACGTGCCGGAGTGGACATTGTCGAGCTTGGCGTGCCTTTCTCGGATCCGCTCGCCGACGGGGTGGTCAATCAAATGGCAGCGGACCGCGCCCTCAAAGCGGGTGCCTCCACGCCTAAGGTTCTGGAAATGATCCGCCAGCTCCGCACCCGATCTCAGATCCCGCTGGTGCTGTTCACTTACCTGAACCCCGTTTACACTTATGGCTACGAGCGCTTCCACATCGACGCAGCTGCTGCCGGTGCGGATGGCGTGCTGGTGCTAGACCTGCCGCCCGATGAAGTTGTCCAGAATCCTGAGCTCAAGCCGACGCCTGAGCTGCGCCACATCCAACTCATCGCTCCGACCTCGCCGCCAGAACGCATCGCCAGCATCGCCAAGTGCGCTGAAGGATTCATCTATTATGTCTCTCGTCTCGGCGTCACGGGTGCTCAGGTCGAAGTGGCGACTGGCATTGCTGAACAAGTGGCCGTCATCCGCGCAGCGACCGATGTCCCCGTCTGTGTCGGCTTCGGAGTCTCAAATCCCGAGCAGGCCGCGCAAGTCGCCAGCATGGCCGATGGCGTGGTCGTCGGCAGTGCCATCGTCAAACTCATCGAGAAAAATGGCTCGGCACCTGACTTAGCCGCCCAAGTCGAAGCCTTTGTAAAACCGCTTGTCGCTGCTGTCAAAGCTCTCCCTTAACCCTCTCTTTCCATGACCCTGAACTTCACTAAAATGAATGGCGCTGGCAATGACTTCGTCATGCTGGATAACCGTGATCTCTCTTTAGCCCTCACCAAGGATCAGATCGAAAAACTCTGTGATCGCCATCGCGGCATCGGTGCGGACGGACTCCTCTGCGTGGAGCCAGCCACCGAGGGTGGTGACTTCAAAATGCGCTACTACAACGCTGACGGTGGCGAAGCTGAAATGTGCGGCAATGGCGCACGCTGCTTTGGTCGTTTCGTCAATCATTTGCATGGGGATTCCCTGTCCAAAATTCGTTTCGAAACTCTGGCAGGCATGATTTCTGCCGAATTTGAAGCAGGTCAGGTGCGCATCAACATGAGTGCGCCGCATGGTCTGAAACTGGGCGAAACCCTCCCCGTGGCTGGAACCAACCTCAGCGTCCACAGCGTCAATACGGGTGTTCCTCATGCCGTGGTCTTTGTCGAGGATCTGGAAAACGTGCCTGTCCGCGAATGGGGTGCTGCTTTGCGCTACCATGAGGCCTTTAAACCCAAAGGCACCAACGCCAACTTTGCCAAAGTCCTCGCAGCCGACAGCATCGCCATCCGCACCTATGAGCGTGGTGTGGAAGATGAAACCCTTGCCTGCGGCACCGGCATGGTCGCCTGCGCCCTGATCCATCATGAACTGACGGGTGCCGCCAGCCCCATCTCCGTGCTCGTCAAAGGCGGCGACACGCTCCGCATTGGCTTCACCGAGTCCGCTCCCCATGAATACACCGACGTGACCTTGTTTGGCCCTGCGGATTTTGTTTTCCAAGGCACCGTAAGCATCTAAGCTCCCATTCCCTTTATGTTCGCAGGAACCCACACCGCCATCGTCACCCCTTTTATCAATGGTCAACTTGATGAAGAGGCACTCAAAAAGCTCGTCGATTTCCAGTTCGACAACGGCGTCACCGGCGTTGTCCCCTGCGGCACGACGGGCGAGTCCCCAACACTCGATTATGACGAGCATGAGCGAGTGGTCCAATTGACGGTCGAGTTTGCCAAAGGCCGTGGCGTGGTCATGGCTGGCACAGGCTCCAACAGCACCCGCGAAGCCATCGAGCTCACCCAGGAAGCCGAGGCCGCAGGCGCCACCGCTTCCCTGCAAGTGGCGCCTTATTACAACAAACCTTCCCCTGAAGGTCTTTATCAGCATTTCAAGGCCGTCGCCGATAACACCAAGCTCCCCATCATGCTCTACAGCATTCCTGGCCGCTGTGGCATCGAGATCGGCCTCGACGTCATTGTACGCCTGGCAGAGTCCTGCCCCAACATCCGCGCCATCAAGGAAGCCGGCGGCAATCCTGAGCGCGTCAGCCAGATGAAGCAGCTGCTGCCCTCCGACTTTGAAATCCTGTCTGGCGACGATGGCCTCACCCTTCCTTTCATGTCCGTGGGTGGCGTCGGCGTCGTCAGTGTGGCCTCCAACCTGATTCCAAAACAAATCAGCGACATGGTGAACCTCGCGCTGAAAGGTGACTACACAGGGGCTCTGGGCATCCATTCGCAGTATTACCCGCTGTTTGCCGCCTTCCTGAAGCTTTCCACCAATCCCATCCCGATCAAAACCGCGATGGCACTGGCTGGGCATTGCAGCAACGAGCTGCGCCTTCCCTTGGTTCCCATGGAAGACGCCAAGACGGCGGAGCTTCAAGCCACGCTGAAAAGCCTGGGCTTGATCTAACCTCCGAGGACCAAAGCAGTGCTTACCCGTGGAATGAGGCTTTAAACCTAGAAGCTGGGCTGTATTGCAAGATTTACTCGATTTTCAGGCAGAACAGGATTTTTTCAGACCTGTTAATCCTGCCTTCTTGTTAATCCTGTAACATCTGGTGCCCTATTTTGGGCACGTAAGCCCCGGGACCGAAACAATCAGCCCCATTTTACTGAGCGACTTTTTCAAGTTCGCCCTTATCATTGTGCCTTATCACCATGCTCGATATCTTTTCCAATCCCCTCTACACCTTTGGCATGGGCTTCGCCCTTGGCTGTGTGTTTCTCGTCATGTCTTACGTCAATCACTGGAAGACCAAAGGCGAATTCAAACGCTACAAGACTCATCTCAGTGATAAGCTTGAGCTGGACGCCCGCCAGATGCAGGAGACCAGCAAGGATAAAACCAAGCTGGCTCAGGAGAATGAAAGCCTACGCATGCAGGTCGCGCGCCTGAATGAAAAGCCTGAAAATAAACTGCAGCGCGAGCTGGAAATCATGGCCCGCGCTGAAAAGCACATGATCATCAATGCCCCCGGTTTTGCTCCTGCTTGGGAAATGGCCAAGTCTCAGGCACTCTCCCAGATCGAGACCGAAGAAAAAGGCCTCTCCTTCCCTCAAAAGATCTTCCGCAAACTCATCGGCCCAGGTTCCACGGGATCCACCGTCGCTTTGCCTGAAAGCGCGCTGAATGCCGCCAAAAACGGCTCTGATTCCACTAGCAACGCTGCCTAAAATGAGCGCCATCCGGCCAGAAAAGGTCAAGTTCATGCTGCTGGCCACCGACATGCAGCGCGCCGTCCGCTTCTACAAAAACGTCTTTGGACTCGACGAGATTTTCGTCAGCGAGTTCTGGAGCGAGCTCAGCTTTGGCAATGCCATCATCGCCTTTCATGGCGGGCACGACGGCAGCCTGAATCCCACAGGACTCAGCTTGCAATTTGAAGACGTGTTTGACGTCATGGACCTCATCGAAAAAGCCGGAGGCAAAATCCTCGACCTGCCCATGCAGAGAGAGGGTGAACCCATCCTGCTCGGACGTTACCGCGATCCCGAGGGCAATGAGGGTTTTATCACTCAATACGTCGGCTGAGCCCCAACCGCCAGCTGGCTAGGCTCCGATGGCCAACCAGCTGAACTCCACGGCATAAACGCGAGTCGTGGACCAGGTTGAGATCAACGCCTGAAAACCCGACTCGGTGATTTGGCCGACTTTGACCGTCAGCCGGGCACTGTCATGCTGATCCACATCAAAACCCGTCAGCCCCAGATGAACCACCGGAGCTGAAGCAAACGGCGAGGCAAAGACAACATCGACGACAAAGAAGCGACCCTCTTCCGGCAGCGTGACAGGATCAGCCAGATTCCAAGCCGGTGTCAAAACACCAGCACCGTGAGTCGCTGACAACATCTTCCAAGGGATGGGCGCAGAATACATGGTTGAAGGAACGAAGCAGCTTCTGGGCCTAGTAAGGCAAAAGCCTGCATCCACGGCCTTCACCGCCCATCATCGGTCAGGCAAGGAGACAACGTCCTAGCCATTGCAGTCGTCTTAGACACCCACCATCACCACCACCTCACTGTTTGTTGGTGATGGTGACCCGGCCTCCAAGGATCGGGCTATTGGACAACGTCTCGTTCACGCTGGTTGGCATCTGCGGCATGACAAAGAAACCACTCCCGTAGGCACGTTTGCCTTGTGGACTATTTGCGTCGATTCCACGGTACGGCACGATCAGCCCCTCAAAACTAACGGTCCGCGTCAGACTTTGCGGAATACCGTTTTTGGTAAAAGGATTGAGGTCTGTCAAAACAAAGCTTCCTTTGAACATACCCGTTGCCGCAGTGATGCTTAGAGTCGTCCGGGTGGCAGAAGTAGGCATCGCCAGTTTCCCATCTGCAAGAATGCTGAAGGTGATGGCTGGCTGATTGGCAGCGCCACCACCATCGAAATCAAGCTTGGCATTGTTCAGGACGAGTGGCTGCGAAACGCTGTCCAGCAGCAGTTCGCCTTTCGCCGGCGGCACGTATTGCCCCCCAGACATGCTGACGCTAACGCTATTAAAGCCCTCCTTGTAAAGACGGCTTGTGTTGACTCCGGGTGCACGGTTCCAACTGAGCAGCAAAGTTCCAGCACCATTATCCCTCGCACCGTCTGATGATTCAGCGCCGCACAAAAGCCGCCCAGCCAGGCAGCCTTTTGTAGCACTGATGTAGGCATACAATGGGGACTGGGATTGCGAAAAACCGTATGGCTCCGAAAGAAACCCGCTGCAGGTCACCCGCTCACCATCGCCGGTTCGTCCCACCAAGTTAAAGACACCATTAAGCCCCACGGTGAAGTTCAAATAACCTGCCGACCTCGGCACAGGATGCCCAAAAAGATCCAAGCGTTCTTCAACATCTGGGGTTAGATCGGGATCGGCCACGAGGTTGTACATGCCATCATAGGCCGTGGCTTTGACGGTGTTGCTCCAGGGCTGCCGCCATCCTAGCATTTCCAGATCCCGAGTTTCGTGTTCCAGGTCCGAAGTTTCGTGAATAACCGTGATCTTCCCTGTTAACTGACGCGGCTTGCCAGAATCTGGAATCAGGGTGAAATCACCTTGGATATCAGGCTTGCCTTTTCGTTTCACCGTAAACCGACCGGTTGGGTCCACCGCAGCATCCGCATCGAGCACCCCAGTGAATGGGAATTTCACCCCACCTAAGGTCAATGATCCGCTGTAGGCGGCGCTGCTCAGCACCGTTAGATCCAACCGACCATACATCTCTGGCGAATAAGGCACTGGGAAATCCTGCCAGGCTTGCAGGCTAACGATGGCTGCGTAGGCACCTACAGTTCCCGTTCTCAATGGCGCTACCGCAATTCCGGCGGTCTCTTCATCCCTTCCCAAACTATTGATCGCGGCGATTTTCACAAAGTAACCTTCGATCTTGGCAACCGTTGGCTTGCCTGAGATGACTCCGGTCGTGGCATTAATCTTGAGGCCGGGCGGCAGTCCTGTGGCCACATAACTAGTTGCCTCTCCACCGTTATCCAAATCCAAAGGAACCGTGAATTCATAACTCTTGCCAACCATCGCGTCGTCCAAAAGCAGAGGACGCTGAATCTTTGGCTTTAGATTAAACACCTTCACACTTGTGAGCGCCCCCCATGCGGTTCCGCCTGCAGCAGTGATCTGACACTGGTAATCCCCCTCGTCCGCATCCGTGACACTGTCGATGGTCAATTCTCGGCTATCCCAGCCCTTATTGCGTCCATTATAGCTCACTGCTGCACCGTTCTTGTGCCAGAGGTAAGTTAGGCCATTGCCCACTGCGGTGACCGTCAGTTTCATCACCTTGCCTTGCTGCATCGTGACCGTCTTGGAGATGATAGAGGATTCAACGACGCCAAGCTCGACCTCGTTGCTCAGGATGCCTGTGGTATTCATTGGATTCTTAATTCTCACTTGATAGCGTCCTGCCTGAGAAGTCATCACAGCAGCGATGTCTAGGCTTCTTGAACGCGCACTGGCCACGTCCGCACCGTTCCGTCGCCACTGGTAGGTTAGGGTGGGCCGACCAAGGGCCGAAACGACAAATCCGGCAGAGTCCCCCACATTCACGATCAGGGATTCCGGTTGCTGTTTAATCTCCGGTAGCACACGAACCAACAAGACCGCCGGGTTGCTCATTCCGCTCATCTGCGGGTTCGTAATCACCACATGGTAGTTGCCCGCCTGACTAAGAGTCGCGGAAGTCAGAATTAATTCAGGTTGGGTCGCTCCCGGGATCTCCCGGTTGTTGCGATGCCATTGATAGGTGGCGAACTCTCCACCGCTGCTCAATTGCACGGAAAAGCGTGCCTCGCTTAGCTCACTGACTTCCTGAGACTGGGGCTGCTGCGCAATCACGATGTCCTTTTCATACACCGTCACAGCTACGGTTGTTGTCGCGTTCAGGAAGCCGTCACTCGCAGTGAGGAGGATCGTTGCCGTCCCCTTCTGCCCTTCAATCGGATCTAATATGACGCTTCGGCTTGAACCCGTGCCGCTGACCGTGACCCGGCTGACCGGAAGCAAGGCTTGATTAGTGCTACTGGATGCAACCAGCGTCAGGGTAGAAACCTGAGTATCAACATCCGCAACTGTGAAAGTTAGCGCTTCTTGCCCATCCTCAATCATGGCTTGGGTCAGTGGCCCAACGACTGTCGGTGCCTCATTGACGTTAAGAATCGTGACTGTCAGTGCTTTCTCATAATAAAGCCCCGCGCCATCTGTGGCACGAAGTCGGACCGCATAGCTGGATTTCGTTTCATAGTCCGCAGTGGGACTGAGCCGCAAGCTGCTGCCACTAATCGTGAAACTGCCGTTGTCTACCGAACCTGAACCTGACACGAAGGAGTAGGTATGCGTGTCGCCCAAATCCACATCCGTCGGAGCCAGCGTGCCTACCACGGCATTTGTGGCATTGTTTTCAGCAAGGGCCGCTGGATTCAAGGTCACATCCGTAGGTGCGTCGGGCACAGCCTGGACGGACAGGGAGAAGCTCTGCGTGGTTTCCAGAACACCATCGCTGACCGTCAGCGTAATCGTTGCAGCTCCAGATGCCTGGGCCAGTGGGCTCAAGGTCAGCGTGCGGGTGGTGCCAACCCCGGCCAGCTGGATCGCCGAATTTAGAACAAGCCCGGTAGAGCTGCTGCTGGCCGTCACAGTAAGCTGTTCGGTCGGTGTATCCAGATCACCTATCGAGAAGGACAAGGGGCCTAGGGTGGCGTCCTCATTGATCTGCTGGCTGCTAAATGCAGAAATGGTCGGCGCATGCAGCACCGTTAGCACAGCCGTATTGGAGGTGGTGGATGCGGAACCACTACTGACCACCACGTCATAGCTTCCCGTGTCGGCCAATGTCAGTCCAAGCAGTTCTAGCGTCGGTCCCGTCGCTAGCGGCAGGTTCATGCCACTCTTCCTCCATTGGTAGGTGAGGAATCCTTGGCCAGTAGCTTGCACACCCAAGGTCACCGTGTTTCCGACCCGAGCTATCTGTGAGGAGGGATGCTGCGTAACTGTGGGTGCAGGGTTTGATTCAAATTCGTAGAGCGCCTGTACTTCTGTGGCACTGAGCGCGCGGTTGTAGATGCGAACATCGTCAAAAGCACCTGAATAGTTGGTGTTGAACGGCGCCTCCGACCATCCAAGCGTCATCTCTGAGTTAATAAGAGGAATTGGTAACGGCTGGGAGGCCGATCCTGCAGGCTGGCCATCGACAAAAAAATTCAATTGAGTGCCGTTTTTTGAGAGGGTGATCTGACGCCATCGATCGGAGGAAAAAACTACAGAATCCGAATAGATAAAGGCTTCTCCTTCATTTGAACGACGAATGTAAAGACCGAGCTTATTCGAGTAGATACTCAATATCCACTTGTTAGTGAAACCGGATCCCTCATCTTTAGCAATAACGCCATTCACTAGCTGTCCATCTGCAGGCTTCAGAGTGTTAGATGGCTTGATCCACATCGAGATTGTAGAAGAACCTGTAAGATCAAAAATACCATTGGAGGGATTCCCGCAGAGTATCCGATTGGATGTGCCTGTGGTATTGATTACTTCACAAGCAGATTGATCAGAGCCGAATCGATCTGAAACAAAGGATACTCCTTCTGCCGTTCCAGTGTTGTTTAGGAGTCCAACATCCGAGGAAACGTTTTTCAATGGATAATAGGCTGTCAACCCCTTCCAAATTCCACTACTGACTCCGCTAAGACCAAGAGAGGCTACCTCACTCGTCACGGCCGCCACAGAATCAGTCACCTTGACCGTGTAATCCCCGATATGCCAAGGTTGGGCGGAGGCTAAGCTGAAGCTGCTCAATGTCGCCCCAGGAATATCCACACCGTCCTTCTGCCACTGGTAGGATAAGGAACCCACTCCGGTGGCCGCCACAGTCAATGTGACTGCCTGCCCCTGATTCACTGTCTGCGACTGCGGCTGGGTGGTGAACTGAACCGTGGTTTCGTTCACGTAAAGCGCCTGCACTTCGATGGCACTAAGAGCGCGGTTGTAAATGCGCAATCCATCGACTTTGCCGAACATCGAATATAAACCTACGCTATCACCGGCACCCTTATGTTGACCAACCCATATTGCGTTAGATTCGATTGATTGAGGAGTGTTCTCCATCGATCCTTGAAAGAGGCCATCAATGTAAATCTTGGTTATTTGTCCTTGTTTAGAATAAGTAATGTGTTTCCAATTTGAAACATACGGAGGCCCGTCTGTTCCCAAGAAAGGACTTCCAAAAGCCCAGCCCGAATAAAACTGCCATGTAGGGTTGTTATGGCTCACATACCTAAAATTTAGGCCACCAGACCCCTCCAAACCCGTTGAAATAAAATTGTCTACACGACCAACACCAAAGTAGCTTCCGTTGCCCGCAGGGTCTCCATAAACCCAAAGCGAAATCGAAAAATCATTGCTGGGCGAGAATCCTAACGGTGTGATAGAAAAGTGTCCATTCCCGCTGAACGAAACTGCTGATGACAATTCGCCAAGAGGTCCAGTAGAATAGTTAATCTGTCCGCTTTGGGTTCCGTTCCGGCCAAAGGACGTTGCGTCACTCAAGTTCCCATCCAAAGAATAATAAGCTACCATTCCCTTCCAAATTCCACTATTGACCCCACTAAGACTCAGCGCGGCTATCTCACTCTTCACCGTACCCACCGAATCTGTTACCTTCACCGTGTAATCCCCGATGTGCCAAGGTTGGGCGGAGGCTAAGCTGAAGCTGCTCAATGTCGCCCCAGGAATATCTACACCGTCTTTTTGCCACTGGTAGGACAATGTGCCAATGCCTGTCGCGGTCACACTCAAAGTAACAGGCTGTCCCCGAGTCACCGTCTGTGATTGTGGTTGGCCGCCAATAGGAAAAAAGGGCGGCATGCTAAGGATGTCCACGGTATTATAATAGAAAGCACCATTGTTGCGCTGGCCTGCTCCGATCAAAATGCGACCGTCCAGAAGCAAAAGCGCGTCGTGACTTGCACGGGCAACACTCATATTTGGACAACTCACCCATGCTTGGGAAGCTGCATTGTAAACTTCGCAAGTTGATGTGCTACCTGTAAAATTATCACCACCTGCTACGACCACGTTACCGTTGGCCAAGATCGATGCAGCATGTCCCTGCCTACTCGACGATAGACTACCAACAGTATTCCAGATATTTGTTTCTGGATCGTAAAGCTCTGAACTTGTCAGAAAGTTGCTGCTATTATTTTGCCCTCCTCCAGCAACAAGGACTTTACCGTCGTTTAATAAAACAGAGCAGTGTACGCCTCTCGCCGTATTCATAGAAGCAACTACAGTCCATGTTTGAACTGTTGGGTTGTAAACTTCAACAGTGTTGGTCATGCCTTGACCGCCACTGACCAACACACGCCCATCGGCCAGAGTAGTCGCAGCGTGAGAATGGCGCGCGTCTCGCATAGACGCAGTCGTGCTCCACAAGCCTGTCGTCGGGTCATAAATCTCGGTAGATTTTAAAATTTGTGAATTATCATATCCGCCCACTGAGAGGACTTTACCATCTTTCAGCAATACTATCTGATGAATCCAGCGACCTTGATTCAAACTGCCTGTATAAGACCATGTATTGTTTGAAGGGTTATACAAAAGACAACTGCTTAACAAAGCCCCGCCTGAGCCCAAGCCTCCCACGATTAGCACCTTTCCATCGCCCAAGGTGACAGCCTCCGAGTAGGCGCGCTTTTCCGGAAGATTTGCCGCTAAAGTCCACGAATTACTTACTGGGTTATAAATCTCGGCACTGTCAAGATACCCAGATGCATTCACACCACCTGCGAGTATAACACGTCCATCTAGCAAACGAGAACTCGTGTGCAAACTTCTTGCCTGTGTCATGGCAGAACTCGTGGCGAAACTTTGAGCGTGAGCTGAAGGCGTCAGAGTTAATAGAATTGCAGCATAAATAGCTCCAAGGATTAATGAACTGCAGATCGTCTTAATCTCTCGCGCAGTAAACAAAGTAGTTTGATTCATAAATGCATAAGAGCGGACGGCCAATTCAAGGACAGCATCCAGGATCCATTGGCTGATCGGCTGGTTGGTTTCTTGCGGCAGAGTCATGACCATGATTTGTTCTTCAGGTGTCAAGTCGTGAGAGATATCCAGGGCTAGGTTCTTGGAAATGCCGCACTGAGTTGGTTATTAGTCGGTTTATTTAGTCATGAGATCAATCGAGTCAAGAGACCTTGTTCATTGAATCAAAGAATCCGCCATTGCTATAAAATCACTCAAAAACAAGTGCTTCATGTGCAAAAGGAGTGCCGATTGACCCGCGAAGAACTCGACAAAGCCGCAAGTGCCATTGGAAAGCTGGCGGGTGTCGGCGTTCACCTCGACCGACAAGGGCTGGAGACTCTCGACACGCCCCAGCCAACCTTGATTGGCAGACTGGCTGGGGGTGCGAGGCAATGCACTGACTGACCGAGCTTTACAGGCTCATGTGACTAACCGGATCTGACCAGTCACTGTAACCCGTGCTGCCACCAACGGCGCGGACCTGGAACTGGTAATTGCCGCCGGGGGTGAGATTGCCAATGGGCATGGAGCGGGAGCTGGTGTGCAGGCCACCGGATTGCCAGGGGCCGAGGGCCCCGCCGGGTGCGATGAGGGCGTAGCGCACCTCATAGCACTTGGCATTGGCCACCGGTCCCACCCGTACGATGAGCTGGCAGGTCATGCCGTTGAGGATGTCTTTGATGGACGGCTGCTCCAGCTGGGCTGAGGCGCGATTGTTACTGACGGCCTCAAAACCACTGCTCAAGAGCTTGGCCAAATCATTGTCGTGCTTGTCCTGTACAAATCCGGCCAGCTGACGCAACCGACTGACGAGAGCCTCGCGCTTGTTGTTCTTGTCCGCCGTCTCGACAGGTCCCCCACGCAGGGACGCGGCGATGGCGAGGCTGAAAGCGGTCAAAGCCGCCTGGAGATCCGCTTTCGCCACAGGGGGATTGGCAAAAGTGGGATTGTCATAGAGCTTGGAAAGCACCGAGGTGGCAGTTTCTTCCAACGAGTGATCGGAGGCAGCGGCAAAGCCGAGGAGGACGCGGAGTTGTAACATAGGTTTCTTAGGGGTTGTCGGCAAAAAGCCGTCCCAAGTAAGGCCGCTGTCCCAGCGCAAAGGGTTGCCCTGAGCATCGGTGCCATTCCAAGTGACGGGTATTTTAGCCATGGTGTTGTTTGGGTTGTCTGGTTTGTAGGCACGCTCCCGTGAGCGTGAAAGGGGTCGAGGAACGTAGCCGCGCCTGCCAAGGCGTGGGGGGCGTAGCCGCCTCCGCAGAGGAGGTGGTCTGGAGTGCGCGAGGGATCGTGGCACGCTCGTTCCACGGGCTTGCGCCCGCAGCTACGGGAGGGATCATAAAGACGCCTGATTCTGAAAGGTTAAAACCCAACGAATGGGTCTTCATCAGGCACGGAAAAGGTTTGGTCCGCGATGGAAAAGGTTTGGTCCGCGATGGAAAAGGTTTTGTCCGCGATGGAAAAGGTTTAGTCCGTGACGCAAAAGGTTTAATCCGCAACGGACTTAGTTTAGTCCGTGACGCAAAAGGTTTAGTCCGCGACGGACTTAGTTTAGTCCGGTGGCGAATGACTTTGGTCCGTGATCGAATGAGTTTGGTCCGCGACGGAAATAGTTTTCTGCCAGACGAAAAGGTTTGGTCCGTCATGGAAAAGGTTAAGTCCACGGCGGAAAAGCTTTTGTCCGAAGCGGAAAAGGTTTGGTCCACGACGGACTTAGTTTTGTCCGAAACGAAAAGGTTTGGTCCGTCACGGAAAAGGTTAAGTCCGCGACGGAAAAGGTTTTGTCCGCAGCGGAAAAAGTTAAGTCCGTGGCTCAGAAAACCGGCTCCGGACCTCACCAAATCAACACAGCGGCAGAAAAAACCCTTTCGCCAAGGCCAACGGCCCATTCCCGACCGGATAGAATTCAAAGGCTCTGCGAAAACAGCAGGCATCGTCCCAATCAGCGGGCTTTGATTAAGGACGAACTCAATTATCCAAGGCCTTATCTGATGATAACTCACCTGAAAAGCTCGCTCTGACTCATCAAATAACGCATCATTACACTTACTGGCGGCGATTGATAAAACTGAACATTTCATCCTCATTTCTTATTAAATTATGAATTTTATCAAAACCTGACAAGAATTGTTTGCCCCATGTTCTTAGTCTTTGAATTATTCCATTGAACATGAGGCACTTAAATAAGTTTAAATTCAGAGTCATTTAAGCCAAACACTTATTGACCAAAACCCAAATTATACTGGTTAGACGCGATTTGGCAGGAAAACACCCCTGAAAATGCTCCTGAATCAGGTGCGTGCACCAAACCGCTAGTCGAAAGTCTAGACCCGCTAGCCGTTGATCCACGGATAAGTTTCATTTGTGGTTTGTGAGCACGGCAGGGATAATGCTGGGGTTTCTTGACCGCCTGCACCATGCCAACCAACACCTTTTTCAAAATCCTTGGCGGGCTTACCAGCTTGGTTCTGGTGATGTGGGTCACGCAAGAAGCGGTGCAGGAAATCCAGCAAGACATGCCCAAGGCATCTGCAACCGAGGTCAATCCACGCAAACAACTTCGAAGCCTGAATTCGATCCAAAAGGTGAGAGCCAATCCTGAGGCTCAGGCGCAGGCCTGGCATGATTTAATGGCAGGTCGCCCGTTTGTCCTATCGGTGGATGGACGTGCCCAGCGCTTCACGCTTTCTTTATCGGAGCTTTATCTCACCACAGCAGCGACGGACAAACGTTTTCAAAAGCTCACTCCTCTTGCGAATGCTCAGGCACTCATCCAGGCCGCCAAGGAGCTGAATCCTGAGACGACAGGTTGGGTCATCTATCCTGAAGGGCATGAAGATGAAGTTCAATCTCGGCAAATCCTGCACAAGCGGATTCACATTCAAACCACGGACCGTGAGAGAACGGTTGCCTTGCTGAAAACCCACGGGCTCAAGCTAATCAGTGAGCCCGATTACTCGCCCGGCAGCCTCATTGTCGAACCTCTGCAAGGTGGACCCGAGGCCGCCCTCAAAGCCCTTGAACAACTGAGCGGAGATCCTTCCATACGATCCATCGGACCGCTACTCCTGCGGCAGATGCAAAAGCACGCCACGCCGAATGATGCTCTTTTCACCTCTCAATGGCATTTGAAAAACACAGGCCAAGGTGGTGGCAAAGTCGGCGCAGACATGAACGTCACCTCCGTCTGGGATACCTACAAAGGCCAGGGCATCAAAATCGCCATCGTCGATGACGGGCTGCAAATTCTGCATCCAGACTTGGCCCCCAATGCCGACAGTGCGAATCATTATGACTGGAACGATTCCCCAAACGATACCAATCCCGCGCCATCGAACTTTGCTGAGGACTTTCATGGAACTTCAGTTGGTGGTGTGGCAGCTGCTCGCGGCAATAACTCGATCGGTGTTTCGGGTGTAGCCCCTGAAGCTACGCTGGTGGGATTCAGGCTCATTTCTTCACCGACCTCCGATCAAGATGATGCGGAAGCCATGGATCGTGGAAAAGACATCATTCAGATCAAAAACAACAGCTGGGGTGCCGGCGGTTTTGCTTGGTCACTGAGGCCTGCGGGTGAGCTTATGGAAGCGGCACGTCAAAACGCGACGGAGACGGGACGTCAAGGCAAAGGCACCCTTTTTGTGTGGTCGGCAGGCAATGGCCGTGAGGAAGGACAACAAGGCCAAAAAGACGGATTTTCCAACTCCATGTTCATCCTGACGGTCGGCGCAACGAACAATCAAGGCGCACTAACCGATTACAGTGAAACGGGGTCTCATTTGGTTGTCTGTGCACCCAGCAGTGGTGGCAGTGTGGCTATTTTCACGAGCGATCTTACAGGTAACCAAGGTTACAATGAGAGAGGAACAGCCCAAGGTGAGGTCGCCGATCTCGACTACACCCATGACTTCGGCGGCACCTCCTCCGCTGCACCGGCGGTCTCAGGGGCTCTGGCGCTGATGCTCGAAGCCAATCCCGATTTAAACTGGCGTGATGTGAAGGAGATCCTGCTGCGCACGTCCACACAACTCTTGCCAGTCGATCCAGGCTGGATTTCCCGCGATGGTGGAGATAGCAGCTTGCCGGTCATTCGACATCATCAGTCCTTTGGGGGAGGCCAAATCGACGTGCAAGCAGCTGTGACTCTGGCTGAAACATGGACCTCTTTGGGACCCATGATTCAGGACTCTCGGACCTCGAATGCCGCCGCTACCATTCCAGATAATAACACCAAGGGCATTTCCATTGTGTTTGATTTTAGTACAACGAATCCGATGAGGGTCGAACATGCCAAGCTCAACTTAAATGTGTTTCACTCTTATCGGGGCGATCTAGAGATCAAACTCACCTCTCCTTCTGGCACGGTCAGCACACTAGCCACCAAGGAATCAGAAGATGATGGCTCCAACTACTACGACTGGAATTTTAGCAGTGTCCGACACTGGGGTGAATCCGCTAAAGGCAAATGGATCCTCACCATCAAAGATCTCGATCCCCTCACCACAGGAACCTTTGACTCAGCCAGGCTGACCCTCTATGGAACCGACTTCACGCCGATTGCAATCACGGCACAGACCACCGCGTCCCAGTTTTTAGCCGCTGGACAGCCGCTGACTCTGGATACCACCTTAACGGGACAGGGTACCTTCACTCATTCCTGGCTGCAAAACCTCAAACAAATCGCTACGACCAAGACGCTGCATATCCCTGAAACCAGCCTCAGCCATGCAGGGCGCTATCAGGTGAAGGTCAGCAATCTAACCGGAAGTGATACTTCAGACATGGTCTCTGTCGGCGTGGTCAATCGCACCCTTCCAGCAACGATCGTCAACTTAGCCACCAAGGCCAGCATCACAGCCCAGGCCGCAGGCGAAGGCCTCACGTACGAATGGAAACTGAATGGTCAGACGATTCCTAAAGGTGGGAAAATCTCAGGCATGGATTCCAAAACGCTCTCCATCACGAACATGCAGCCTGGAGACACGGGGCCATACACCTGCGTTGTTCGCATGTCAGGCGTTGCTGAAACGATTGAGACGCTACCTCTAACGGTCGAACTTCGCTACAAACCCATCGTGACCCCACGAAGCCTTGATGATGGCATTGTCAGCGGTGCCGTGAACGAGCAGATTTCAGCAATCCATGGCACCACCCGATTCACCGCCACAGGATTGCCCCCTGGAGTCAGTATCAGCCCCTCCGGCCTACTGACGGGCCGCCCAGGAAGACTTGGAATCTATAAAATCAAAATCACGGCGACCAATCTAGCTGGCTCTAGCCCACCCGTGGAATTTGAATGGGATATCCAAGACTTCCCACTCGCGGCACGAGGCACTTGGACGGGAATCGTGCAGCGTGATAGCGGCCTGAACACAGGTCTTGGCGGGCGCGTTAAACTCAGCATCTCCAATACAGGCACCTACACTGGAACCATCACGTTAGGAACCAAGACCTATGCCTGGGCCAGCCGTATTGATGCCCTGCTTAACAATGCCAACCCGACAACCCCCTTCACCATTTCACGAGGCAGAGTTCTTACACCGCTGACGGGTAACATTCTTTTGAATCTCAGCACCGACAGGCTCTCTGGCACGATCTCGGATGGATCCAACACGGCGGCTTTTGAAGCGTTTCGAAATCCGTGGTCGGCAACCAACAAACCCGTTCAGGCAAGCACAGCCTTCAACGCTGCGCTGGAAGTTCCCGAAGCTCTAGCTCTCAATACAGCGTATCCGCAGGGACATGGCCATGTGAAGATGACAGTCGGCACGACAGGAATCGTGACTTGGGCTGGTAAATTGGCGGATGCCACGACCCTGACGGGAAGCTCTACACTCGGTCTACTAGGTGAGACTTCTTTTCACGCCATGCTTTATTCAAACACAGGGAGCACCCAAGGATGGAGCACGATCACTTTAGATTCAGGTCTTGTGGATGGGACGATGGATTGGTTTAAATCCCCCCAACCTGACAAAAACACAACTCGAACCTATAAATCAGGCATCCCTTTACATACGCTCAAGGTCCGCGGCGCTAGATACCTGAGACCAGCCTCACCAGCCATGATCCTTGATCTAGATTCGCAGCCCGCAGCGGGACCTCTAACAAACAATGCCAAGCTAAGATTCACGGGACTCCCCTTATTCACGCGATTCGACCAGACTTTTAAAATCACTCAATCGCTGAGCGCAGTGATGCCCACATTGATCTTGGAAAACCCGCAGGGTGTCAGACTCAGCTTCAGCGCAACGACGGGGACTCTGAGTGGCACGTTTAGTTTCAGTGATGACGATCCCAATGACAGCACCCTTCCGTATGCCAAAATCTTGCGCATCGGATCATTCAGCGGACTGCTTGTCACCAGACCAGATCTCAATCAGGGCATCGGTTATTTTAATCTGGCAGAGTTACCCGATACCGTGGGTGAGAAAAGCACCTCAACACCCATCATCTCGGGCAAGGCAGAACTTACAAGGCCTTAAGCTGAGCCCAAGTCGCGCCCCAACCACCGGTCTGGGCACTGGCAGGCCAAGTGATCGCCGCGACTATTTCCATCTTCGCCAACTTTTCATGGACCCCAACGCGTAAAGCGCCCGTGCCCTTGCCATGAATCACTCGGACATTAAGAATGCCACGCTTTTGACATTCACCCAGGTAATCCACGAGCAGTTCCCCCACCTCACGAGGCTGAAAGGTGTGCAGATCCAGCTCGTCTGTGATCTCGATCTGCACTGGATCACCTTCCGTCATCGCGAAAGCACGGTGGCAGCGATTTCATCCCAAAGCGCATCCACATCCTTAGGCCCGCGAGATGGCTTCTTGGCTTTCGCAAACCAGTAGTCTCCATTCCACTGATCGCCTTCGATCACATGCAGCAAGGCATGAATCCAAGACCCCAGTGGCGTATGAATGTCCTGCGCGATGTTATGCGCTTCTTCCCAGTTTCCCGCTTTCGTATGCCAGAGAGCCTGAGCCTCAGGGCTCAAACTCACTGGCAAGGACGGTAATGCAGCCAGTTCAGCAGCCGTCATAACACTCAGTCTTCAGGTAGAGGCTTGCCTTTGGTTTCAGGAGCAAACGGCAGGATGAAAATGCCCACCAGGAAAATGGCGCACATCGTCATCGCCGCGTAGCGCAGTGGTAGCGCTGGATCCTGAGCCGCGAATTTACCAAAAACACCCGAGGTCAAAGTGGCTGAGAAAAAGCTACCCCCCGCGGCGGCAAAACGTCCGAGATTGTAGCAGAAACTTGTCCCAGTGCTGCGCAGCTTGCTCGGAAACAACTCTGGAAGATAGATCGCAAAACCAGCAAAGACACTGAGCTGAGCCATGCCCATGAGGAACATCATCCAGCGAGCCGAAACGGGATCACTCATCTTCCAATAAACAAGGAATGTAGCGATCAAGGCTGCCGAGAAACCCAGGAAGAAAGCCAAGCGACGGCCCAATTTAGCCACATTGGTAAACAAGGTCATGCCCACAGCCGCACCCAGCATGTTGAAGAGATAAGCGATGGAGATCGAGTTATTAACCTCTCCTGCGATCTTGTCTGCGGCGACACCCAGTTTTTCAAAATGCTGCTTAAAGACCACTTTTTGAAGATCGACCGCATACTCACCAATGGCCCACAAACCGATCACACCCGTGCTAGCGATGACCGCGCCGACCAACAGATTTTTTCTCCAGCGTGCATTGCTCAGCAGGCTGCCATAGGAAGCAAAGATGCCACCCTTGGGAAGCTGATTGCTGTCCTTGAGTCTCTGCCAAGCTTCAGGCTCCTTCAAGTAGCCACGAGTAAAAATGATCATCAAAGCCGGAGCTGCCCCAATGAGAAACATCCAGCGCCAGCCTGAGCCCGCCGCGATCGTCTGATTGGCTTCCAGCGCATCAATGCCCATTTTGGCAAAGCCTGCGGAAATATTGCCGATGGTCGAAAGAATCTGCAATAAGCCCAGACACTGTGTGCGCGCACCACTCGGCACCGTTTCAGCGATCAGAGCCACGGCCAATCCAAAGACTCCGCCCACTCCAATACCCGTGAGAAAACGGAAAATCGTGAAGTCCAATTGCGTCTGGCTAAAGTAGCTCAGGCCTGTGAAAGCCGAATAAATCAGGATCGTCAGCGTCAACATGCGTGCTCGACCATACTTATCTCCGAGGGCTCCAAAGATCATGCCACCGATCCCCCAGCCAATCAGGAAACAAGCCGTCACCACTTTACCAAAGGATTGCAGCTCTGGGCTTGTCGGTGGCAGCTTCATCAACTCCACCAGCGCCGGCACGCGAGCCAACGAAAAAAGCCGCTGATCCAGACAGTCAAAAAACCAAGCCGCTGAGGCGACAATGATGACAAACCAGTGGTAGCTATTGAGTTGCTTATACCAGGGGGCGTTTGGGTCGGGGAGAGAAACAGATTGGCTCATGGACGTTCAGATTGACGCACTCCTGTCGGCGTAGCAATCACGAAATGCAGTCTCCCGTTTCATTCCTTCACTTTCTCAGCCACTTCATTCTCCAAAGCGCTACCTTGAGAGGGCACGTGGAACCGGAGACCAAATCAAACCACTGACCTGCCATGGTCAGGAACGATCAGGTTACCGAACGCGAAGGATGCGACTTTCCAGGCACATCGAATGTCTCACGGTCAAGCGCGCTCGACCTTTTTCCATCCCATTGCGTGCGCACCTCAGCGAAGGCCGCTCAGCCTTCACGATGGAGCTTGTAGGGATACACATGCCCGCTATTCCACTGACAGACATAAAGGTCACTTTGGGTATCCACACAGACATCGTGACAATTGTTAAAGACCGGCTGGCCTTGAAGCATGACCTTCAAATGCCCATCCTCAAAGTCGGGAGATTGCCCCCCTGGATTCGAGATCACCCGATCTTGATCACTCAAAATGGTCACAAAACCACGTCCCTGCCACATGCGATAATCATTCGGCTTTGCGCCGAAACAAACGCCTGAATACAGCTCACGTCCGTGAATGACAGGCCGGCTGACATAAGCGCCAGGCAGATAAACACTGCGGACATGTTTCCCCTCCAGAGTAAACCAGCTAAACTCATTCCGAATGCGCTCAGTCACGACGAGGAGCGGCCGCTCTCCGCGCGTATCAATGGCCACACCATGAGCCTGCATGAACTTGCCTGGATTCACCGGCTGGGTGCTTTTACCACCGAACTTGCTGATGAACTTACCGTCTTGATTAAAGCGCAGAATGAACTGCGAGCCGTATCCGTCAGCTACATAAATATCTCCATTGGGAGCCACGGCGGTTTCAGTCGGGCTGTAGAGATCGTTAGGCGAATATGCCCCGCATTCATGGGCCTTGGGCAACTCTAAAACCAGTTCGCCCTCCAAAGTTGTCTTCATGACCCGGCCGCTGCTGGAGTCGGTTAGGTAGAGAAACTCTTTGCCATCCGCCTGACGATGCAACGTTAGGCCATGGGCTCCTGCTAGACCTTGAGTCCAAGTGCCAAGCACCGCCCCTTTGACATCATAAATCAGCACATTGTTTTGCTTGTGATTGGTCAGAAGAAACAAGCGCCCATCTGAGGACTGCACCATTTCATGACAATCTTTCACAGGTGTCTTGGCCGGATCAGCCTGGCTCCAGAGTTTATCGACGCGATAACGAAAGCCACCCTGACCAATGATGGCTCCATGAAATTCAGGAGCTGTCTTACTTTGCCCCCGAACAAAAGGCGCAGCTAGGGTGGTTGCGGCCGCAGATAGAAAGTGACGACGATTCATAAAAGCAGCAGATCTAGAGTGTCACTTCACTTCTTTCAGGCGGATGTTTTTGACTGCCGCAGTCGTGCAGTAAGTACTAAGCGCCAAAGGAGCGTAGCTTTCAATCGGGCCGGGACGAAGACTGATTTTACGATCCTTGAGATCCTGATCCACGACTTTTTTATCCTCCACCCAGACACTGATGTTTTCAGGAGTGACACGCAGGCGGAACTTGTACCATTTGTCATCCTCATAGCGCTGATACGTGCCAGTGGAGTTATTGGCAGCGTCTTGTCCGTCGATATTACTGATACCGGTGACGCTGCCGCCCCAGCCGCCGCAGACGAGTGTGGCACAGGTTTTGAGGTCCCCGACTGGAAAAGTCAGCCCACAAAAGAAGTCCACCCCCTGCAGACGCTTGGCTTCCAGACTAATCTCGTAATTGGTTACAGGGAGCTCAGCCGCCTTTTTATACAGAAGACCACTGAGGCTATCGCCTTGATTGATGATTAAAGCGTCTTCTTCTTGCTCGATGGTGCCACTGGCTCCGATGTCCACCGTTTCCCAGTCATCAAGGGATTTGCCATCAAAAAGCACCCACTCTTTGGCTTTAGCAGGCGTTTCAGCCTTCTGGGCATGGATTTGAGGGAGAGTTAAAAGCAGGACAAGGAGCAAGAATGAGGATTTCATGAGAAATAGAGGCTGGGAGACTCTCATCAAACGCGGCTAAAAAGCCGACCCCATCATTTTGTTGCAAGAAAATTACTGGAGAGATCAGCATGGAGTGCTAGGACTGAAGCTCCGATGAAAACACCTTCAATGAATCGTCTTCTCCAGACCCTCGCCCTCTTTGCCGTGGCAACTGTCATGAGCAGTTGCACCACCCGCCCCTCGGGAGGTAAATTCTCCACCAGCTTTGACCCACCAGCAAAGCCAGTCACCAATCCTTCTGCCGTAAAGGTGAAGCTCAGCACGGGTGCTCAGCGCGTTTATGTCATGCAGGGCAATGAGGTACTTCTCGCTACCCCATGCTCCGTGGGCACAGCCAGCACCCCGACCCCGATGGGCACCTTCAGGATCTACAGCAAGGAAGCCAAACGCCGCCGCGCCAGTTCACCTGGAGCCGGCTACCCAATGAGCTTCTGGATGGAATTCAAGTCCGCCTACGGCATGCACTGGGGCTGGGTGAAGCCTTACCCTTGCACCCATGGTTGTGTGCGTCTGCCGATCAAGTCAGCTCAGAAAATCTTCAGCATGGTGAGCACCGGCACACCGCTGATCATCGCTACCAGCCACCCAGAAGATGCGACCATTGGCAAGACCCTGCCAGTGCTGGACGACTCCAAGCTCGACAACCCACCAGACTCCTACATGCTCAGCCCCAAGGTCTTTGAAGATGCTGCCAAAGGCAAGATCTACACTTACTAAAAGTCGAACCATATCATTGAGCTAGGCGCACTTGATAAAGCACGCCTAACCCAGGGGAGACCTGAGAGGGTCTCCCTTTTTCACTAAACCACCCTTCCCTATTCATGCCTGCTACCGCTGCCCCATCCCGTCGTGTCAATGTCCGTACCCCTGAGGTGATGGAACGTGTACAGGCAGAAGTGGAAACGCATTACCGCAGTCATTTGGTCGAGACGATTCGAACTCAGGGCAGTCTGGTGCAGATCGGGAACACAACGATACGCCTAGCCCGCGACTTCGGCTTTTGCTACGGAGTCGAGCGTGCGATCGATTTGGCTTATGCGGCACGCCGCGTGTTTGCCGACAAACGTGTCTTCCTCTTGGGTGAGATCATTCACAATCCAGAGGTTAATCGCCAACTAACGGAAATGGGCATTGTTTCCATCCCGATCAGTCAGCAGGAAGATGAATGTGCCAAGCTGAACAACGACGACGTGGTGATTGTGCCTGCTTTTGGCGCTGAAACCAAGCTCATGAAGATCATCGCCGAGCGCGGATGCATGGTCGTGGACACCACCTGCGGAGATGTCATGAGTGTTTGGAAACGTGTCCGCAACTACGCTAAAACCGGATTCACCTCCATCATCCATGGCAAAGCAAGCCATGAAGAGACCCGTGCCACATCATCACGGGCTCTAGGTGACAGTGGCAACGGTCAATATCTCGTCATTCTGACCTTAGCGGATGTGGATTACATCTGCGATTACATCTATCAAGGCGGCGACAAAGAAGCCTTCTATGAGCGGTTCAAAGGCGCTGACGCCTACTCTGTAGGCTTTGATCCTGACATCCATCTGAAGCAAATCGGTGTGGCCAATCAGACCACCATGCTAAAGTCCGAGACAGAAGAGATTCAGCGCAGGCTGCAAGCCGCCGTTGAAAAGCGCGATGGCGTCGGAAGCAAAAATTTCCAAGTTTTTGATACCATCTGTGGTGCGACTCAAGAACGTCAGGACTCCCTCTTTGGGCTACTTCAGCAGCCCTTGGATGTGCTTCTTGTCGTCGGTGGTTACAACAGCTCCAACACCACACACTTAGTGGAAATTGGCGAGCAGCAACTTCCCACCTTTTTTATCCGCACCGCAGATTGCCTGACTTCACTGGAGGAGATCATTCACTTTGATCTGCACCTGAAAGCTGAAAAAACCAGCTACTCAGGCAAACTCGCCAGCAATGAGCCCGTCATGATCGGCATTACCGCCGGTGCCTCCTGCCCAAACAATCTGATCGAAGATACCCTGCTCCGTGTTTTCGCCCTAAGGGGCATCGACGAGGCTGCTGTCCGGGCCACCGTCGGGCTATAAACTCATCATAAAAAAGCCTCGCACCTTAGCAGGGCGGCTTTAGATTTGGGTCATCTATGTCTATCTATGACCGCGACTACATGCGCGACGAGGCTCCCAGCTTCGGAGAACGTGTGCGTCAGGTATCTGCCTTTCACTGGTTCTTTTGGGCAAACATTGCCGTCTTTGTTTTCCAGTGGATCCTCTTCCCAGACCTTTGCCTGACAAAAGAGTCCTTCAGCGGTGTCAATTTACCTGCAGGTGGCGTCAGCATCGACAGCCTGCTCCAAGGCCATGTCTGGACACCCTTCACTTACATGTTCGTACATGGAAGTGTGGGCCATATTTTGTTAAACTCCATGATGCTTTGGTTCGCAGGAAAGCGAGTTCAGGATCTCTATGGCCCACGTCACTTCGTCATCATCTACGTGCTCTCAGGCATCATCGGTGCAGCCTTGCAGATCGTGCTCAGTGCCTACGTTTTGAATGAGCCCAGCATCTCACTCATCGGAGCATCGGCCTCCGTCATGGGGCTCATCCTAGCGTATGCCATCGCCATGCCCAGGGAGGAAGTCACCTTGCTATTAGCCTTCATCATTCCTGTGCGCTTCAGCTTGTGGGGATTGGCCAAGTTTCTTCTCATCACCAATGTCCTCTTTGGCGTCTTAGCAGTCTTCGACAAACTCCCCAATTGGCTCTCTGGTGGCGGTCATGTCGCCTACTTTGCCCATATCGGCGGTGCTTTAGCCGGATGGTATTACTCACGGACGCTAGGTTACGGAGGCACCCAGCCCAGTTTCGGATCAATCCCCACTGCTCCTAATGTCCGTCGCCGCCCCGTCTTGGCCAACGTTTACCGTCCCGTCGTCGAAGTGGACATGGAGGCCGTGCGCAAACAAAACCCACGCAATGATCCCGTCATTGATCTCATCCGTGACGAAGTGGACCCCATTTTGGACAAAATCAGCGTTCAAGGCATGCACAGCCTGACCGATGATGAACGGCGCACGCTAGACCGCGCCAGCCGCCAGATTGCTCGCACTAAAGGTCCATAAATCAGAATCAGGAAACTGGCGAACGAATCGGTCTTGCCTGATTATTCTTTCCACCTAGAATTTGCCTGCAATTTCGAGCCGAGCCTGCGCGTTTACTCGATCCGTCAAACAACCATCCATTACCAAAACACCCCATGGGTCTTAACATCATCTCACGTCGTCATTTCCTGGGCCGCACTGCAGGCCTCGCAGCAGGAGCCTTCACGGGCCCTAACCTCCTGCTTAAAGGCCAGGACAAAGCTGGAAAGCGACTCAACCTCGCCGTCATCGGTGCCAACGGTAAAGGTCAGTCAGACACTCAGGGTGTGACGTTGGATCATAACATCGTCGCGCTCGTCGATGTGGATAAAAAACGCCTTGAAGAAGCCGCTAAAAAACGCGTCGATCACCATCTAAAATCCAGCCAGCCCGAGCCAGCAGCGCCGAAGCTTTATCAAGACTTCCGCAAGATGTTTGATGAGATGTCGAACGAGATCGACGGCGTCATCGTCTCCACCCCCGACCACACTCATTACGTGGCCGCCATGCATGCCCTGAAGCACAAGAAGCACGTCTGTGTTCAAAAGCCGCTGTGCAACTACATCAGCGAAGTGCGTGATCTCCACAGCACCGCCAAAGCTGCAGGCGTGATCACCAACATGGGCAACCAAGGCCGCACCATGGAAGGTCAGCGTCTGGCCAAGGAATGGATCGAGCAGGGAGCCATCGGCACCCTCAAAGAAATCCGCCTCTGGACCAATCGTCCGATTTGGCCACAGGGTCCCCTTGTCAAAAAAGCGGCCGAATGCCCAGCTAACCTTGATTGGGATCTCTGGCTCTCCAGCGAAGCCAGCGAGCCTTACTTTGAATTTGAAATCCCCGCTGGCGTCAATGGCAAGCGCGGTAACAGCGTCCACCCCTTCAACTGGCGTGGTTGGTGGCAGTTTGGTTCCGGTGCCCTTGGCGACATGGGTTGCCACATCATGGACGCCACCTTCAGCATCCTTGGTCAGCTCATCCCTGAAAAGATTGATGCCACCAGCAGCCCAATCTCCGACACCTGCGCCCCAGTTTGGAGCGACCTAGTCTATCACATGCCTGCCGGTAAGCACGCTGCACTCACCGTTTCCTGGAACGACGGCTCCAAAGATGGCAAGCCAAACAAGCCTGCCATCTCTCCGCACATGACCAGTGAAGGTGCCATCAAAGCCTTTGAAAAAGCCAGCAGCGGCATGATGTTCATCGGCACCAATGGCACCATCTTTGAAGGTGACGCTTATTGTGCAAGCCCTGTCATCTACAACGAGGATCTTTGGCTTCAAACGCGCCTCGACATGAAGTCTGGCAAGATCAAGAAGACTGAAACACGCAGCGCCATGCCAAACAATCCGCAGGGAGAGTGGGCACACCACATCGTCAATGGCGGACTACCAGCATCCAACTTCGACTACAGCGCACCGCTGACCGAATTCGTACTTCTGGGTAACCTAGCCGTTCGTGCGCAGCAAAGCGTGCAGTGGGACAAACAAGGCATGAAAGTCAGCAATGCCGAAGCCCCGAATAAGTTCGTCGCCCGCCCCGCTTACCGCGACGGCTGGAAAGCGTAATTTAAGGTTGCCTCAAACACAGCCCCAATCCAACCCCAGTCTAGTTCGTCTAGACTGGGGTTTTTCATGCTCAAATGATTTTGAGACTGTCAAAAGTCGGCACAAATGCTTTCAGATGCTGCGGGAACTGCGGAAGCTGATGAATCTTTGCAAAAATTTTGACAGCAGGAAAAATCTGCGCGTATCCTACGTCTCGATAAATCTACATGCGTACGACGCCTTCACTGCTCCCGGATAAAGAATTCCGCTCTCCTGCCCCGGGTTACTGGAAAGATCAAAACATCTCTCTAGATGATTGGAACTCCTCGGCTTGGCAACTGCGGAATCGCGTCACGACTCTTGCTCAACTCGAAAAGCATCTGATTCTTTGTGATGAGGAACGCGCGGGAGTGCTACTGAGTGGCAATAAATTGGCCATGTCGATTACGCCACATTACTTTAATTTGATCGATCCAGTTGATCCCGACTGCCCGATCCGTCGGCAGGTCATCCCAAGGATCGAGGAAACCTGGGAAGATCCTGATGAAATGGCCGATCCTTGTGGTGAGGACAGCCACATGCCGGTGCCAGGACTGGTTCACCGCTATCCTGACAGGGTGCTGTTTTTAGTGACCGACCGCTGCGCCAGCTACTGCCGCTACTGCACACGGAGCCGAGTCGTTAGTGGTGTGGGTGAGCAGGAGCTGCATACAGATTATGAAGCGGCTTTCCGCTACCTTGAGCGCCATGATGAAGTAAGAGATGTACTTCTCAGCGGGGGTGATCCCCTGCTCTTCAGTGATGGAAAACTGGAAGCGATCCTCAAAAGGTTGCGTTCCATCAAGCACATCGAGTTTCTCCGCATCGGCAGCCGAGTGCCTATTTTCCTACCTCAGCGAATCACGCCTGAACTTTGCCAGATGCTGGCACGCTATCACCCTCTGTGGGTGAGCATTCACACGAATCATCCACGTGAGTTGACCACGGAGGTTAAAGAGGCTCTGGAACGCTTAGCCAATCACGGTGTGCCATTAGGAAATCAAAGTGTACTGCTTCGTGGCGTGAATGACGACGCTGAAGTCATGAAGAGCCTGGTGCAAAAGCTTCTGATGTGTCGTGTGCGTCCCTATTATCTGTATCAGTGTGATTTGATCCAGGGTAGCTCCCATCTACGCGCCAGTGTGAATACAGGCGTGGAAATCATCGAGCAACTACGCGGCCACACCACTGGCTATGGCGTGCCACAATTTGTGATCGATGCTCCTGGTGGTGGCGGCAAGGTGCCTGTAAATCCTGATTATGTGCTACTCAGGGATGAGCAACGCACTGTGATCAGAAATTTTGAAGGACGCACCTTTGAGTATCCAGAACCTGCTTTAGTGCGCAGCTAGCGTTTAGCGCAGCGTTCGGGGAACGAACACCCAGTCCATGCCAGCGGCCTTAGCTGCATCGATTCCCGATTGGCCGTCTTCCAGCACCAGACAATCCTCTGGCGGGATGCCCATGCGCTGTGCGGCTAGCAAAAACATATCTGGCGCGGGTTTTCCATGGGCAACCAGTCTCGGAGTGATGATGATGTCATCAAACAGTGAAAGCAGGCCATTGGCCTCAAGACAGCCACGAACGATGTGCTCCTCACTACCAGAGGCTACGGATAAGGGCATTTTGCCAAACACAGACCTGGCAAACTCCGCTACGGGCACAATGGCTTTCACCTGAGGGATCAAGGTCTCAAACAATGCGGCCTTATAATCAGCGACTGAATCTGGATCGATACTGGTTCCATACTCGGCGTTCAGCAACTTGACGACATCCTGCTCTCGCACGCCGGCTTTAGAGTAGAAATAGTCTTCGGTGAAATCAAAAGGTGCCTCGTGGCGCTTGAGTGACGCAATCCAGGCCTGATAATGAAGGGGCATCGAGTCAACGAGGGTGCCGTCACAATCAAAAATAACCGCGCGGAAGGGTGAGTCAGGGATGGCAAGCATGGAAAAAACGCGTTCAGTCCGCGTCTGAATGGATTACGATATCCAGATGAAATTGCAATTCCCAGCGCCAGACTCTTTCACTAAAGCCTTGCGGTCACCTCAGCTCATTCTCCCATGAAAAACCTTCCCACAGCCTTTCAGCGTAGCGCTCTCTGGACAGCGATCACCGCCGTATCAATATCGATTGTCGGTGCTTTGGCCATTGGCCTTGTTTACCTTGGGACCCAGGTGATGGGCTATTTGCAACCTATCTTGGTCCCATTTGCGGTTGCAGGAGTGCTAGCCTATCTTTTGGAGCCCGGTGTTTCATGGCTAGAAAAGCGCGGTGTCAAAAGACAGCCCTCAGTGTTGGCGGTATTCCTGTTGTTCACGCTAGCGCTGGTAGGCCTAGGATGGTGGATTCTACCAAAAATCGGGGATCAAACGGCTAACTTGGCCAAAAAGGTGCCTGCTTACAGCGTGAAAGCACGCACGGCCGTGTTGGATTTTGCAGTAAAGCTGGAAAAGGACTACGGCATCATTTTGCCTCACCTCTCACATTCTGTGCCAATACAGGCGGAAGAGGCAGTTACGGAAGCACCCGCCAAGACACCAGTCACCCCCACATCAATCACGAAAAATGAAAAAACCGAAGAAGTGAGCGCTTGGGATCTTGATATCAAAACTTTACTCAGTGGCGACTGGGTGACGACAACGCTTCCCAATGTTTTGAAAAATGCTGGTAAATTCATTGGTAGCAGCGTCGGAGGATTTCTCGGCGTCTTTGGCTTTCTTCTCAGCTTTATCATTGTGCCACTCTATCTTTATTACTTCCTGATTGAGAGCGCCAAGATCAAACAGCAGTGGTCAGACTACCTGCCGTTAAGAGCCAGCGCCTTTAAAGATGAGGTCGTTTCTTGCCTTACGGAGATCAACAGTTATCTGATCGCTTTTTTCCGAGGACAACTTTTTGTTAGCGTCATCAATGGATTAGCGACTGGCGCAGGGCTCATGATTGTTGGATTGGATTTCGGATTGCTGATTGGGCTCGCTCTCTGCATTGCTGGCATCATCCCCTATCTAGGCATCGCTTTATGTTGGATCCCAGCAGTGATCATCGGTGCCGTTCAGGGCGGAAGCCACTTGATTCCAGGCGACCCATGGTGGGCACTGCCTCTTGCTGTGACCATTATTTTTGCCGTGGTTCAGCAAATCGACGGACTGTTTATCACACCACGCATTGTCGGTGAAGCCGTAGGTTTGCATCCGATGACGGTCATCGCCAGTGTGCTCGTCTGGGCTCTTCTTCTCGGCGGCCTGCTCGGTGCCATCCTCGCTGTGCCGATGACAGCCAGTGTTAAGGTGCTTTTCCAACGTTACATCTGGCGGGCAAGAATCGCCCCTCAAACAGTTGGCGGAGCTCGCTCAACAGAATAAAAAAACGCGTCCCGGTAAAGAGCGCGTTTTTTGAAGCTAACTTAAGCCGCCTTTACCAGCGCAGACGAGCACCGGTTTTGAAGGTTCTTGTGGCGTCACCAAAATCAGCTCCGATATTGAAGTCGACCTGAGGGAAGATTCGGAAGTATCCACTGAAATCGACGATCTTACTATCGTAGTCACTGGCGCTAGTCACGGTTACACCAGCCTGCAACTCCATCCAATCCACGACTTGATAACGCATGCTTGGGCGGATGTAGATCCCGCCGTCCGTATAGCTCTTATTGACACCGTCCGCTTGGAAGTTGGCATAGACCAATCCAACCTCACCCACGAAGTGGAACTTTGGAGTGATTGCCATGTACGCACCACCACCAATGCTAATCGTTGAAAGCTTATAATCGGCGTTGGCTGCAGTTTTGGCTGATCTTTCGCCACTACCACTTCCCCAGGTAAAGCTACCTTTAAGAAAGAAGACCGTTGGTAGATCCATGACAAGTGCGACGCCTAAACCATGACTACCATTGGCACCTTCGATCTTCGGATCGACAAAGCGGTAGCCAGCCTCGACGTAACTGTAATTTAGAAGAGGTGTTCCCCCACCCATACTCTGCGCCATGGTGCTGCCCCAGCTATTCGCAGGAGCAGGTTCTTGATAACCGCCGTAGCCCATTCCAGCATTCGGATCCACCATGGTAGGTCCAGCGTAAGGTGATCCAGCCGCAGGTGCTGGTAAAGTAGGCGACATCCCTGCATACGGAGCAGGTCCACCTAAAGCAGGTGGCAACGTCGGAGGAGTTGGCGGTGGCATAGGAGCCATCGGTGCAGCAAGGCCAGAACCAGCAGAAGGATAATATGGAGCCTGCCCGCTAGCAGAATGCACAAGAATGACAAAAGTCAGTGCGAATAGATTGAAAATGGTTTTCATGGGCGTGCTTGATGAACCTTAAATATTTGGACATCTTAATAATCTTTCAAAATTGCAGATTGATCAAGTATTTTTATTGGATTCTGATTTTTTCAGTCCTTTGAGTCATTAAGTCAGCGTGCTTAGGAGACGACACCATCAGGACATCAGAAGTGCACAGAAGTCGTCCACCTCGACTCAACCCATTGAAATTCAGTTGATTAAAATAACTCCATCATTTCAAAGGTCTGGCACATCACGATGATGGCGAACCCTATATCCGCGATTTTCGAGCAACTGAATGATACCACCTTTCGATGCCAGATGCCCAGTCCCGATGAGAATCATGGCCTGCTCACCCTTTTTTAACATCTCATCTAGGCGATCAATCCAGGCGAGATTTCTATTTTTCAAAAACAGATCCATGAGCTCTGGATAGCGTTCGGCTTCTCTAAATAGCATTTCATGGAGAGCATCCAGGCGACCATCTTTCCAGGCTTCGATCATCTTTTCGTACTCCTGAGACATCGTAGCCACCTCAGCCAAGGTTTGCTCCAACATGTTTTTTTGTTGATCATTGGTGAGCTGAGAAAACAGCTGCAGTTGAAACTCCACAGTTTCAAGCCCCTCACCAGGCTTTCCTTCGCGCTCTGCACGGCTTTCAAAATGTTGATCCACGCCCATGTCAGGCCTAGCCCCCAAGCCTGCGTACTCAGTTGAGGTAATGATCAAAGAAACGAACCAGGGACGAAAGCGATTCAGCGATGAGGCCTCGACTCGATGAGCAGCTGCCCAGCCTTTTACGGCGGCCCACGTTTCTGTACTGACATTAGCCTCCAAAGAGGTATCTGCCGAGTACATGCCCAACTCCCGCATCCTAGAGGCCATTGCAGGTCCAGTACCTGATCCCGGCGGCAACTCCAGGACCAGCTTATCAGCTAGGTTATAGGCTGCCTCATATCCAGGCGATAAGGGATAATCACTCTCACGCAGAATATGAATCGTCCCACAGAGGAAAAGACGGCCAGGGTGCCCCTCTCGATCAGCCACCCAAACAGAGCCTGCGCCTTTGTCTAAATCCTGCTCAACGTAATTCGTCTCAGCCTGGGTTACTGGCGGCTGTGCGTCAGGCTCACGCCGGCAGGCGGAACCTAAAACTAAAAGCATAATCGCCAAGAGGCTGCGGAGAAATATCACCTTTCATCCAAACACGCGCCTGCCACTTGAATCAACTTAGAAGTCATCGTTGTTTCTGCGCGCTAGGATGTACAATTGAAAAAACCAGACCCGTGCATTGAAAACTAAGTATGATTTTTTGATGCAATCATTCAGTACGAATGGAAAGAACCCTGCTATTCAAGTCGTGTTCTTTAATCTCCTTTTCGCCTTATCGTTACCTCCATGTCTGACACAGCAGCTGCCGCCTCCCTCGTTTCTGGTTTCAACAAACTCAAAGCTGCCCTTAGCAAGCGAATCGTCGGTCAGGAAGCCGTGATTGAGCAGGTATTCATCGCTATCGCTGCGGGCGGACACAGCCTCCTCGAGGGCGTGCCAGGGCTAGCTAAGACGCTTCTGGTGAAATCCTTGGCTGATGCCATGCACCTCGGCTTTCGTCGCATTCAGTTCACACCCGATTTAATGCCAGCCGACATTACGGGCACCGAGATCATTCAAGAGGATGCTGAAACGGGACGTCGTAAGCTCGTTTTCCAACAGGGCCCGATCTTTGCCCAAATCGTACTGGCGGATGAAATCAACCGCACGCCACCCAAGACTCAGGCCGCGCTGCTGGAAGCCATGCAGGAAAAATGCGTGACCGTCGGCCAGACAACCTACGAGCTGCCAAAGCCATTCTTTGTCCTAGCCACTCAGAACCCTATCGAACAAGAAGGCACCTACCCACTGCCTGAAGCCCAAAAAGATCGCTTCCTATTCCTCATTAAAGTGGACTATCCAAACCGTGAGGAAGAGCGTGAAATCGTCGCCCGCACCACAGGCGGTCCGCAAGAAGAAATCGAGGCCGTCATCACCGCAGAGGAATTGCAAGCCGCCCAACTCCTGGCGCGTAAAGTTCCCGTGCCTGACCATGTCACCGACTTTGTCCTCGACCTCGTGCGCGCGACACGTCCGAACGAGCCAGATGCCCTCCCCTATGTGAAAGAGATGCTTAGCTGGGGCGCTGGCCCGCGTGCCAGCCAGATGCTAGTCCTTGCTGGTAAGGTGCGCGCTTTACTGCATAATCGCACGCATGTCACTATCGACGACATCGAAGCCCTGGCCCAACCCGCCCTGCGCCACCGACTAGTCCCGACCTTCCATGCCGAAGCCGAAGGCGTGACTGTAGATATGATCGTGTCTGAGATCATTAAGAAGGTGAAGAAGGCGGACGCGCGAGTGCTTTGAAAATGACGAATGAGTAAATCCGAATGACGAAAAAAGCCCGAATGCCTAAGTCCGAAGATTTCCAGATCGTGCTTCCATTTCAACACTCGATATTCGTCATTCTTTAGTCATTCGAATTTACACATTCGTCATCCCCCCGTGGCCACCCTTTCCTCCATTCTCGAAGCTGAAGACATCACCAGTCTGCATAACCTGCAACTCTTTGCGCGCACTGTGGTAGAAGGCTTCACGACGGGAAATCACACCTCGCCGCATAAGGGATTCAGCGTCGAATTTCGCCAGCACAGACCCTATGTCCAGGGAGATGACATTCGCCGACTCGACTGGAAAATTTTTGGCCGCGCTGATCGCTTTTACATTCGCGAGTTCGATGAAGAGACCAACCTGCGCGCCACAATCGTGCTCGATGCCAGTGGCAGCATGGGATACCGCGGACAAAAAGGCGTGCTCAAGTTCGACTATGCCCGTAAGCTTGCCGCTGCCATGGCCTATTTGCTGATGTCACAGCAGGATGCCGTGGGCCTGATTACGTTTGACAGCAAGATCCAAAATTTCATTCCCAATCAGACTCGGATCACTCATCTTCATCACATCCTTGAGACGATGATCAAGACGGAACCTGGCAAAGATACCGCCCTCGCCCCAGTTCTTGAATCTCTGGCTCAGCGGTTAAAGCGCAGGGGGATCGTCATCCTGATCAGCGACTTCTTTGATGATCCAGCGGCCCTATTAAAAGCCATCGGCGTACTTCGAAAAAAAGGCCATGAGGTGATCGCCATGCACCTCTGGGATCGCGATGAACTAGAATTCCCCTTTGGCCAGTGGGCACGTTTTGAGAACTTAGAGCAAGACGAAGACTTTCTTCTGCTCGACCCAGCCACGATCCGCCAGCGTTACCTCGAAGTCCTAAAAAACTTCCAAGAGCAGCTCAAAGATGGCTTCCGCAAGCATCAGGTCGATTACCTGACACTGCCCACCGATGAACCCCATGCTGCGGCCCTGAGGAGCTATCTAGCCTTGAGAATGCGATGACTTTTTTAAATGCCATTCTCCTCGCAGGCGCTGCGGCCTTTTTGATTCCGCTTCTGATTCACCTGCTGAATAAGCGTAAGGTGCAAACCGTGCGCTGGGGAGCCATGCATTTGCTCAAAGAGGTCATTAAGCAACGCAAACGCAAACTCAACATCGAACAGTGGATGCTTCTGGCTGTGCGCATTGCGATACCGATTGTGCTAGCACTTTGTTTAGCACGACCCGTTCTAACCGCACTGCGATCCTTCGGACTTGGAAAGTCCTCCTTAGTGATGTTGTTGGATGATTCATTTTCCATGCGCGCGCCATCAGCAGGTGGCTCACCCGCAGAGAGAGCGCGGGTTGATATCGGACACATGCTGGAGGCTCAACCCAAAGGATCAGATGCCCAGGTCATCCTAGCTGGAGGCAATGCCAGACGGCTTTTAGATCAATCAACCAGCACGCTAGACGTCATTCCCAAACAGCTCGCGGACAGCGCCAATCAGTCGGGCCCTGTGAAAATCAATGACGCACTACAAACGGCAGCCGCCTCATTATCAAAAACCACCAACGGATCACGGGAGCTGGCCATCGTGTCCGATTTCCAATCCAGCGATTGGCAAAGCGCTGCCGATGGCGCGGCCTTGCCAGCACTTGAGACGTTGTTGAAACAGGAGCCAATGCCCCAGGTCACGTTTTTTCGACTGGTCAGTGATCTGACCGAGAATCTCAGCATCGCTAGCGCCGACCTCTCAGCTCTGGTCGTGGCTCAGGAGCAGCCCGTAGGCATGCGCGTGCGCATTCAGAACCATGGCAAACGACAGTGGCAAGATGTGGCCGTACATCTTGAGGCAGATGGCGCACGCTTACGCACTTCCCGAGTTAGCTTACCCGCGGACGGTGAAGCCATCATCAGCTTCACTCATGCCTTTGACAAAGTGGGTGATCATTCTCTAGCCGTCCGCATCGAAGGAGACAGCTTTCCCGACGACAATGCTTTTTACTCCGTCGTTCAGGTGCGTAATCAATTAAATGTTCTTCTCGTCGATGGCAGCCCAAGCACAGAACCGCTTGAAAGCGCCACAGATTTTCTTGAGCTGGCTTTAACCCCCTATCAATCGGCAAGCGCGTCCCTGAAAGATCTGATCCGCATCACCAAGGTCGAAGCCAAGCGGCTCAGAGAAACCGATTTCAAAGGCATGGAGGTCGTGGTTTTAGCTGATGTCGATCGGATCCAGGGAAATCGACTCACCGAGCTCGATAAATTTATCAAATCTGGCGGCGGTCTCATCATCTTTGCTGGCCCACACTGTGATTTAGATTGGTATAATCGCGATTTCTTCCGCAAGGGTGAAGGACTACTACCAGCCAGCATCAAAGGAATGCAAAGAGCGCCAAGCACCTCCTTGCCAGCGCGCCTTCATCAGCAAAGACTCACCCATCCGGCCACTCTCTACTTCAATGACTCACGTGGCGGACGCCTGCAAGATGCTGAGTTTCAAAGTTGGCTTGAATTTGATCTCGCTAAAGAAACAAATGCTAAACCCATTCTGCAATTGGATCGTGGCACGCCTCTGTTCATTGAAAAAGCCCATGAACGCGGCCGAGTCATTTTTGCAGCGACCACCGCTGATACAGAATGGTCCAACCTGCCACTGCAACCCTTTTACGTTCCTCTGATGCAGCGGCTGGTAACCTATCTGGCAACTCAAAGCACAATCAGTGCCTGGGCTCAGGTCGGCGCGCCACTACGAATCGTCTTCCCCAAAGAACGTGTCGGCATCGAATACACCCTGACTGATCCTACTGGCCAGACACAGCTCCTCAAGGTCAAAGCCGATGCTGATAAATCCCTGCTCGAATCCAAACCCATCTCTACGCCTGGCATCTACAAGCTATCTCAGGCTGGCGAGACTCGCCTAATGGCCTACAACCTCGACCCTGCCGAATCCAATCTAGCCGCCCTTCCCTCCGAGAAAGTCAAAGCCCTTGCCGATCGTTACCAAGCCTCCTTTGTGGACTCCTTTGAAGGCTGGCAGAAACTTGACCGCACCCGCCGACACGGCAGCGAGCTCTGGCAGCCGTTCCTCATGGCCCTGCTCGCTTTGTTGTTCTTCGAGGTCTTACTTCAACAGAGAATTGCTCGTGGTTAGTCGCAGCGCCATAAAAAGCAATGCATTTCCCCCAATAGCAAACCATCAACGTCACCGTCTCCGACTAACTACCTAGAACTAACCGCTTTCTTTATCCATGACTCCCACAACCGAAACCACACTCCGCTTCACCGGTGACTACCCTGTCATCACTGTGTGGTTGTTGGCGTTTGGATTGGCAGCAGCCATGTGGTTTTTATATCGACGTGAACTGAAGTTTGTAGGCAGTCGCTGGGGTTGGGTGCCTGCTGCATTGCGTTCTTTGGCCGTGTTTCTACTGGTACTAGCATTATCGGGACCCGTAATGCGCCGCGAGACAACCCAGAGACAACTTGGCCGCGTGGTTTTAGCCGTTGACACCTCAGCCAGCATGAAGCTGGAGGATGACAACTCTGAAGCGCGCCTGCTACGTGCTGAAAAAATGCTCCTCTCCGGTTCGACGCCACTTCTCAAAAAGCTCACTGAAACACAGGATGTCGAACTCGTGCTACTGCGTGGACAGCAGACACAACGCGTCTGGTGGAATCGACAAAAAGGCAAAGATACCTCTGGAGACATCCCCTTAAGGTTTGAAGTGCAAGCTGATGCTCCGATCACCAACTTAGATAATGCTTTGAAGGACGCCCTCGGTCCGATTACTCCAGGCACGGCGCTTGTCGTGCTCACCGACGGCCAACACAATAGCCCCGGATCACCCGAAGAGTTTGCCATTGTGATGAAGCAATCCAACACACCTGTATTCACTGTTGGCTTCGGGACCGAGGTCCCACCAGCCGATCTCAGTGTGCTGAACATGATCACCGCTGAATCAGTTTTCACTGAAGAAAATCTCCAAGGCCGAGTGATGATCAGTGATTCATTGCCGTCTGGCACCCCCGCCTTGATCAAAATAACCAGTGCAGGAAAAACCATGTGGGAACAGACCTTTTCGGGAGATGGCAAAGGTGAACGACGCTTCGACTTTAACTTCCCGGTAAAAGAACTACCGGCAGCACCAGCAACTGAGCGGGACAAGACCTTGCGACTCTTGAATGTCCAGGTCGCCGTTCAAGGTGAGCGTTCCAATCTTGAAAAAACACGCTCAAACAACAGCCGCGAGGTAGCACTGCACCTCCTGACCAAAAAACGTAAAGTCCTCATTCTAGATGGACGTCCGCGCTGGGAGACTCGCTACATTCACAACCACTTTGATCGCGACGACCGCTGGGACGCGAAGCTTGTCTTTGATGATTACTCGGAAAAAATCGACGACGGCAGTCTTCAAAAAAACTTCCCCATCACACGTGAAGAACTGCTCAGCTACGATCTCGTCGTTCTTGGTGATTTATCCCCTGCCCGACTCAAAGAGTTCCAGCTTGAATGGCTCGTAGAGTTTGTCGAAAAACGTGGAGGCGGATTAATCATGATCGACGGATTGCATGGTCATCTCAAGCAATGGAACCAAGGAAAAACAGCCTCACTCATTCCTGTAACATGGCCAGCCAAAGTCGAAGCGTTATCAAATAACATTCTCTGGCACCTCACCCCTGAAGGTGAGAGGCAGCAAGCACTGCGACTCAGTGACAGCCCCACAGCAAACAGCACTCTTTGGCCCTCCTTGCCCGAAATGCGCTGGGCCGCCCAAGTGACTGCACAACCCGGATCCGTAACCCTTGCCAATCTAGGAACCGCGCCCGCCGCTGTTTTTCGCCCTGTTGGCGCAGGGGCAGTTCTGTATTTGGCTACGGACGAGCTCTGGCGCTGGCGTTTTCAGGTCGGTGATCTCTATCATCAGCGCCTTTGGATGCAGCTGGCAGCATGGATCGCCGCACCGCCCTTTCAGGCTGAAGATAAACAGCTTTCCATTGGCACAGATCGCATGCGCTACACACCTGGAGAGACCAGTGAAATTCGCGTTCGTGTTCGCAATGCCGTTGGTGGCATGGTGACTGATGCCAAGCCGCGCGCATTCCTTTTACTCGATGGTAAAGAGATTGCCACGCTGGAGCTTGAGCCAGACCCTTCGCACTTTGGTATTTATCGCGCTATGACTCCCCCTTTAAAGTCTGGGGCCTATGAAATTGCAGTTGCAGAGAGTCCAACGAAAACGCGCAGTGATCTCAGACTCTCCCTGCGTGTGGCAGATGTCGGAAATCCTGAATGGGCCACACTCACCATGAACCGCCCGCTACTTGAATCCATGGCCACAGCCTCGGGTGGCCGTTTCCTGAGAGAAGAACAAGCCGCCACCGAATTACCCAATCTTCTGCAATCTCTCGACCGCAAACAAGTCACCATTCTAGAGACCAATCTCTGGTCCAGTTGGTGGTGGTTCGGAGCCGTCATCATTCTCCTCAGCGCCGAATGGCTAATGAGAAAAAGAATGAAGCTAGTATGATGGTAAATACCAAAGCTTTACTTCTTCTTCAAGATAACATCACCCAGGCTAAACATCGGGCCGTAAATAGCGTAAATGAGGAAGCCGACGATGACACCCAAGAAGAGCATGGTAAGTGGCTCGATAAGCTTATCCATCGAGGCAGCAAGACCGTCGAGTTCCTCTTCATAATCGTCCGCGATTTCAGCGAGCATTTCAGTTCCCGATCCAGTTTCAGCAGCAAGCTCGATAAGGCCGCAAAGGTTACGCCCATCAGCGCCTAACCAATGAGACTCCATCAAAAAGGCTTCATGAAGATTGCGACCAACTGTGATATGATCACGCAACCTGGTAAAAAACTCTTTATAGTGATAGTGCCAGGACGCAGAAGCCGTGATCTCCAAGGCACTTGTTAGACGTACATTCGACTCGGTTAACATAGCCATGGTTCGGAAACCACTCGCTGCAGCCGCTTTACGCACAAGTGTCGCCACGACAGGCATCTTCAAAACAAGATCCTGCATAATACGCTGAGACATGATTTTATTAAAATTGGTTAAAAGCATGTAAATAGCCAACAAAGGCACTGCGACCATGTAGGGCTTATGCAGAAAGAGATCCGAAAGAGCGATCAATGCTTTCGTTGCAAAAGGCAGTTCAGTCCCGAAACTTTTAAAGAGTTTAGCAAGAGCAGGAACCAGTGTGAAACTCATGATGATGACCACAATGACACCGAGAACCATGACGATCCCTGGATAAATCATCGCACCCTTTAGCTTCTTCAGTGTTTTTGAAGACTTCTTCTGGGCCATCCCGATACGTTTGCATACACGGGATAACTGACCTGCTTCTTCTCCCGCGTAGAGGAGAGATAAAATGTCTTCGGAAAAAAGATCCGGAAATTTTGCCATCGCGTCACTAAACTTCTCTCCCTGAGCGATCATGGTAATCACATCGGCGATCATGCCTTTGTATCGAGGAGACGTCACACGGTTGACCTGAAGCTTGAGGCTTTTGGTCATGCTAATATTGCGCTCTAAACAACGCCCCACGCCCGAAAAGAAAGAGCCACAGTCTTCAGTTCCGGGCTTTGGAGAGGTTAAAAGTTGAAGCTTGGCATCAATGCCTCCCACGTCTTCGATAGACACAGTCTCATTCGCTGAAATACCACATCCAATGATGGCTTTTTCATGCGTATCTGTGGCTACAAGGGTGGTATTCTTGTGACCCGTATTAACGTTGGTGATGACGACTTTTTTGACCATAGCAGTCTTGTTGGGGAGTTAAGGTTTAGGCGGACGAAGGGTACTTGGTAGATTTGGCCTATAAACCGTCAGCGTGAAGGGAGACCCCTGAGTTTCGACGCTATCAACGCCCTGGGTGGAAATGTTTACTGAAGCTGTAACAAAAGCGACCTCCATCGTTCCTAGATTGGATGGATTGGCGGTTCCAGCAGCAACGATGGTTGGTGTTCCATTGATGATACGATTCAGCACGGGATTGTTGGCTTGATCAGGCATGACCGTCATCACAGTCCTAATACTCGGTGCCGTTGTAGAGATACCGAGTTGCCATAATCTGGCCATGTTTTCCTGATAATTCCGGGTGACTGCCACACGCCAAGACAGTTCCTCTTGCAGCATTAAAGTTGAAGAAAGACTCACGGACGCAGCCATTGCAACAGCAATGATCGATGAGGCAGCAAGCACCTCAATAAGCGTATAAGCAGATCGCGCGCGTTGCCCAAAAGAAGAAATGACCGAGTAAGTAATCATGGCTGCTTTGGTAAAAAATAAGACTCCAACCAAGCATCACGGGGGATTAGAGAGGCATAGGCAGGGCCAATCAATGTTCCGGTAATAGGCACACTCGCATCAGAAACAAAGGTTAGACGACTGGCTGCTAACCCGTCACTGATGTGGCGCTTCACCGTCCAGTTGGTCATTACGCCTCCAATCCAAGTCACGCTCCGGGTCAATGTAGGCTGTAACTTCATGATCGTCAGTTGACCTTCATTGATATACACCATCCTCCAATTTCTGTTAACTGTTGTGGCCGGCCCACCAGCCCAATCAACCCAATTCAAATAAAGTCCACGGGTGATAGGTTGTGCCACCTTAACACCAAGAACAACACGTCGGTTATTATCCCCGACAAAGGCCATATTAATAAGTGGCGGAGATGTCGCGTCCTGAACAATCGCGATCATGATGGGAGCCATACGTCCAGCTGCCTCAAAAGCAGGAGCGGTTTTCTGGCCTAGAAACACGATCTGATCCACTGGGTGCTTAATCCTTAAATGGGTTAAATTGGCATGATCCAACTGAATATAAAGAGTGCGTGTATATTCATTTTTATAATCAAACGGCTGATAAATTGGAGTACTAGAAGCAGCTCCTGTGTAGGCGTCCATCCAATAGGGTCCTGTCGTCGTTGCTGTCTTTGAATAGACATCCAAGGTCACATAGTCAGTGCGGCCAGCAGCCTTCTCACGATCCATGAAGTGCCAGAGTGAGTTGGAAGGATTTAAGTCGTTGTAAATGACATTGAGATAGCCTTTGAATCGATCTCCGGTTGCTGTAGAAACAGGACCTGTAGTGCTTGGAATGGAGGGTAAATTTGATGGAAGAAGCTTCAGAAGGCCTCCAGTAAAGGTCCCAAAAACTCCTCTAGCATTATATGAATCATGAGATTGAATCGAAAGCGTCCGAGTTTGAAATGGCAATTGCAAAGGACTTGGAGTCGTCTTGGCAAAGAATGAAGCAGGATCACGCACCACCGTGCGTCCGTTCACGGCCCAGATAGCGGTGCTTGCCGTCGTGTTGACGACCTCAATTTGAATACTCCCATAAACACCACCTTCAGGCTTGCGATAATAGGTGAACAGATCTCCCGCAAGCACGGGAGGAAAAGACTTCATGAATGAGAAAGAATTAAAATCATCGACCTCATTTAATGTTCCGGGACGTTTTAACTGTTCGGTCGTGAGATAAGAAGTCGATGGTCTGACCCCGTTGTAGTTATATGGGAAGACGGTATTCATGTTTCCAGGAATTCGCGTCGAAGAAAAAACATTCATTAAATTCCAACCATCAAAGGTGTTAATTCCACCAAAGTTGGTGCCAAGAAACCCAGACACATTACTGGCCATAGTGGTATTCGGATCGAAGCCTTTATCCATGGAACATTGCCATGCTAGCATGCGTGAATTTTCCACTGAGACACGACGCTGCACAGCATCCTGCAAAAGACTGACCTGAACAGCGCGTGAACTCATCAATGAAATCCATGCGCTCATGAACATACCCATAACAACCATCATGAGTAAGGCCGCAGCCATGAGTGCTCCCTGTTGCTTTTTAGAGGTCTGTTTCAGTTGCGTTTGCATGAACGTCAAAGGGCTGGAAACATGGGAACCGTGAACATGAATGAGGTGCGTCCTCCCATGTGGTTGTAGGCCTGACGCGGATCAGAAACGTCTATCGTATTGTTTGAAGCTGGCTGAGCAAGATTCTTGGCTCCAGGATCAGGCCACCAAATAAAATAAAATGGCCGCTCAGCCGCAATTTTAAATCGGTCTATGGCGGTGCCTTCTACCAAAGCCAAGCGGGTAGCGCGTTCAAAAGAGATGAAGATTGGAGCAAAGCCATCCGTGGTCCATTCATTCGTTTTAGCTGGATCAGGCCTAGGAACAGACGGCGGATAAAAGACCTCATACCCACTTGAAAAAGCCAAGGGGGTAAAAGAGCCCGCAGCACTGGAACCGCCCCCACTGGTGCCCGATGGCATCGTTGCCAAGACTGGATTGTCGGCAAAACGTCTGACACTGGCATGAAAACCTTGTGTCTGGCTTGTTGAGGTGATTCTCAATACATCAATCTCATAAATGCAGAGCACCTTGAACAGCTTCTCAACCTTACTGAAGGTCAGCAGAAAAATGGTCGCATTTTCAGCTGGTTGCGTGAGCGCAGTATTCTGCGGATTACGGTAATCCACATATTGAGTTGGTTGGACGACTTTGAGATCAACCACTAAGTGGTTTCTGAATTTTTGAGATGTATCCAGCTCATTGTGAATTGTCGGGTCGTAAAAAATGGTGTGCGGTCGATAATTATTCAACCCCGTTCGATACAGACAAAAAATGGCTGTCGAGGAGACAATGTCTGTTTGAAACTGCTCTCTCAATTCTTCTGCCTGTGCCATCATCCCATAATGCGGTGCCATGACTGCATCACGATTGACGGTTTCTGAACTGCCGTAATAATAGTTGGCTCTCCTCGTTGAATCGAGAGGGTTGGTTACAGATAAACTTGTACTCGGACGGCTATTTGAAAGAGTACCCAACGAAACAACAAAAGTGCCCATGATCACGGCACTGAGGGATAGGACGAGCAGCAGCTCGACAGCCGTATAGCCGCCCTCACGAATGACAAATGCCTGAGGACGAATCTTCATTTGGGCTGTGGACCATGATTCCCAAAAAGCATTCTCATGACAGAAGCTTCCGGGACATTGGATGCCGGAGCAGGCACCTCATTTGATTTGACCGGTTGATCATCCACCGAGACGGCTTTGACTGCAGGCTTAGTGATAGCAATAGAATCCGCCTCGTTTGATCGTCTAAAAGCGGAAACTTCACCACGGCGTAAAGTGCCAGTTGCGCCACCACTTTTATCACCAGTGCCTGCTGGCATACGATAACGGACGCTTGGCGAAACATCGACGGGGATTACAAAAGGCTTTGGAGGTAATCCCGTCGGTGTTTTTTCCACCCAAACTAGCTCGATGAAGCCATCATTGATTGCTTTAACCCGCAGCATGACCTGCTGATCAGGGATAACGTCTGGCACCTGCTGACCCACTTCTAAGCGCATTCCGCCGAGCATGACACGCATACCGGCAGGCCCAGAGCCACCACCTACAGCAGGCATGCTAACGAGAATGTCACGCACACGATTTTCCTCTGAATCCCCGTCCTTTTCAACTTCGCTGTTCGAGACCTCGAAAGGATTATTCTCGTCAGCCTTGAGCAATTCGGGTGTTTTCTCTTCGGGTAAAACTAGTGTGTAATGAACTCTCTGCTCGACCTCAGGCTCGACAGCGTCTTGCGTTTGCTGCGCAAGAGGATCTTGAGCCCATAAATTAAGGGACAAGCAAACTAGCAGTATTGAAACAAAGGATAAACTTTTCATGCAGTTCAAGATTTTTTAGGTGCCTCTTTACTGCCAATGCTGGCGGCAAGATTCACGATAGGATTTTCGATCGTCACAGTGAGCTGAATTTGTCTGACACTACTGCCACCAGTCAGCTGACAGGTTATGACACGTGCCAATGGCAGACGTTTCTCCAGATCTCCAAGCCAGTTAAGGACCTTTGCATATTCATCCTCCAGCGTGATGGTACTGATGATCAACTTGGGCATGAATAAATCGCCCGCGATAGTCTTAGTTTCACTCTTGCTTGACTTCACGAATGAAATGCCGCGTTCACGAAGGGTATATTCTACAGCAGCCTCCATTTCTTGTTCTGTCTGAACTTTTTGCACACTTGGCGTCCAAGACTTTAAGAAGCGACGAAGTTCATCTGTATCCGCCTTAGTTTTCGTTAATAAGATTTCAGCAAGTTGCTTGGCATCATCAGCTGCCTTTGATTCATCAATGGCAGTTTGCGCAGCCGCTTTCATCGCACCCACATTTTTATGTACGATTTGTCCGACGTAGAATATGATTCCGATGAAGGACATCAAGATCACGCATGCTAGTTGTTTTGGATTCATGACGATGAAGTTTTACTGTTCGGAACGAATGAGCGTGGAGCGGTATTGGATCACGTCCCCTTCCTTGGATTGTTGAGGTGCGTAAGAGCGATATTGAAGGCGTGACAGACCACTTTCCATGAGACCCACTTCCGTTGGAGAGCCTCCATTAATTCGCACCGACAGCGATAAATTGGCAGGCACCTGATCGCTACGCTCAAGAGATAAATCAGAAAGACGCACTTCAGGGGGCATTGCACGTGCGATAGCCACACCAATGGGTTGAACATTACGCGCACCCTCCATCCATTTAGCCAATAATTCTGCTTTTGCAGTCTCCGCATCAAGACCTGCTTTTTCTGTTTGCAGGTCTTTTGTCGAGGCCTCGAACTGAGCCTTACTAGCCACAGCTTGTATCTTATCTAGCTCAGCTTGTTTGTATGCCCTCCAGTCCATGGTCATAAAGTAGGCGGCAGCAATCAGCACCAGATAAAACAAAGCTGGAATGGCTTTAAATGAATCAGGAAGCCGCTTGGAGGTGTCGTTGCGGGGGGTTTTAAAGTCGTGACAGAGATAAACGCTCATAGCTAATGTATAAAATTTTAGTTAGTGCCAATAACCTTCCACAGAAGATCTTCTTCAGTGAGATCGTGGCCGCCCATCTTTTCGAGCACCGACATCACTTCCGTTCGGTACTTCAAATCCTGACCATCACTGATAAAGTAGATCGGGCTGCCCTGAGGTAACTTTTGCAACAATGGGGTGATGATCTGGAGAGAGGTCTCCACTGCATCAGGCCCCATGCCACTGCGACTGCGCAGCTCTTTCCATTGCCCATCTTGCTGAATTAGAACAGCAACAGAGCCCTCACATGCACTGATAAGAGCAAAGTTAGCAGCGGTATTCAGCCGTTTTGTGACATACATCTCATGGATCGCATGCTCCGTTAGAGCAAATAAACCACAACAGACTCGGCCTGGACGCAGACCGATGGTTTTGAGCACATCTTCTGTTACCTTCACCAAGCTCTCCTCACAGGCTAGGAGCATGCTTGAAGAAGTATCTGGATGATGGCATATGCCGTAGCGTTTACCACGATCATACTTTGGTCCCAACACTGCTCGTGGATTGGTCCTTAAGAGTGAAGTGCAATTGTCCCCTCGCATCATGTTTGCTTCAAGGCTCATGATAAAACGGTTATTGACGCTAACGACACACCAGCCGCCGTCGGCTAACATACGCCACTCGTCTGCGCGCTGAGGAGCGATGTCAGAAAACTCGCCATCCATGACGCCGCCATCATCAAAGACACCCTTCTTGTTAACGCCACGCCAGCTTGTCTGACTTCGTCCGACATTTAACAGAAGCGTCTTCCTCCCCTCGAAACGTTTGTTCCAGGGCACAGAGGCATCATCTGCTTCAGCTTTGAAGGCAGAAAAATTCAATACAGATTTTAGTTCATCCCACAGCATAAATAGAGGTCAGGTTTTCTCGTGATAGGAAGTCATAGACTTCATGTTCCGCGTATCCGGTTTTGCGCACGGCAGTGGGCTTCCACCCATCAGCAACACGCATTCCCAGACAGCGTTCAAAACTCATCATGCCACGTGTGAATCCGGCCTCGAGTTCTTGCTCAAGGTTCTTGAATTCACCGCGACGAATCATGCCACAAACCGAATCATAGGGCAAAAGAAGTTCATGAATTGGGAAACGCTTTCCACGCGTTTCATCAAACATCAGACGCTGACAAAGAATCCCACGGATACTGTCGGCAAAGGAAAGCATGGCGTTTTCCATTCGATCACTTGGGATCAATTTCAGATACCGCTGCACGGTCTGTGCTGCACTCGACGTATGCAGAGTTGCCACGACGACATGCCCAGTCTCAGCAGCTTGGAGGGCAATCTCAGCGGTCTCACCGTCACGAATTTCTCCCACAAGAATGACATCTGGAGCTTGACGAAGCGCGGCACGTAAAGACTTATTAAAGTCCAATTCATCCGTGCCAATTTCACGCTGTGAAACAAGAGACGGAATGCCAGGTGGATAAACGAACTCAATTGGATCTTCAAAAGTTAGGACATGCTCCTGACGACGCTTGGCACGCTCCAAGATCATTGACGCGATCGTTGTCGATTTCCCTGAACCCGTTGCCCCACAAACAAGGAACAGACCATTTTTCGCTTCAAGAAACGCTTTAATGGCAGCTGGTGGCACCATCAGTTTGCTGATATCGGGAATACTCTCTGGGAGAAGACGCATAACCCAACGTGGACGTCCACGAGTCACCATACGATTCACACGATAGCGGCGGCTACCTAATGCCATGGCATAATCAATACAGCCAGAAGTAAACTCAATTGGGCGCTCGGGCTGATAAATGAAGGAATCAAAGAATAACTTCCCATTGCGCTTATAACTTAGCGCTTCCCATGGCGTGATGTAAAAGTCACTGACACCACTATCTTTGGAGAGGTGCAGCATGCGGTAGCCGAGTTGGCTGCGTTCATTGATATCTTCCATATTGGTAGCGGGTGAATGATTAGCGATTGGGAACAAACCGGGCTCTTAATTCTGCTTGAGCAGAGGAACCTTCATAGACGAGGAATTTGTTTCCCTGAGCTACGCCAGCGCCAGGGTTTAAAGTGGCCCAACTGAGCTCTAAGCGATAATTGACACCATCAATGTCCACTGAGAACCCGGTGTTGGGGTTGCGCAATTCGACAATGTCTGCGCTAGCCGTGCGGTCACTGGAGTTCTCCGTGCTGATGAGTCCGAGATTCACATGAATAACGGCTGACTGAGCCGGTTCAGTGAGATTTAAATTGATACTCAAGGTGACGCCATCGGCCTCACTGTCGTAAAAAGTGGTGCCGTTTAACAGCAACAAATCACCAAGCGCAAACCAAGTGTTAGGTACAATCGCATCAAAGGGTTTACGTGTGAATGACAAAACGTTCTCTGTCCCTGCATCCAAAAACTCTCCATTTCCAAGATCCAGCTTGGTGTTGCCATGCTTGAAAGTTGAAGATTCAACGCCGTTTTGTGTGTTGACCAGAAGGTTTGAACCACCCGTTGCATTTCCCCAGGTCCCTGAACTGCTACCTGCAAAACCAGAGGTAAGCCGGTAATAGGATGACCCTGTATTGTAGCTGTCATAGTAGAGGGCCGTATCCAGCGTTTTATTACGCGCTTCAAGCGTGTCCGCAGGATTCAATGAAATGGGGGTCCCTGAATAATCAGACCAGCCACCACCGTTTTTACGATACTGTAACTGCGATTTTCCAGCTGGTGCCCCATTGGAACTTAACGATACACTTGAAGGAAAAACTCCATATGCGAACGTTCCTCCCCAAGGACTCAGATTGGGCTGCGGCAAGCGCACGGGATCTGGAACACCTGTTCCGCCACCACCACCGGTGCCACCGCCTCCACCGCCTGTTCCACCGCCGCCGCCAGGTGGCGTTGGTGTGGACTCAACCTCATCAGGATCAAAGAGATTTGATGAGCCGTCTCCTTGACCGCCAGAAGGCGTTCCGTAACTCGCAGAACTTGGATTCGCCGAATCACCCCAAACCCAGCCACGGCTCGCGTTAAAACTCACGTTACTTTTTTTCCTGGTGGTATCAGTTCCAAAGTCAGTTGAAGTAAGTCCCTCATCAATAAAAAACTCAGCCACAGCAGAACCGTTCGATGTAGTCAGCTCGAAACGCTGCTTTTGAGTATTCCATCTGGCACGTTGGGCTCCGTTAGCAGGCGGAGCAGTTGTGACTAGAGCCCTCAAACGAGTATCAATCATACGACCTGAAGAGGCTCCCACATGAGTCTTGAGGTCGTTACTCGGCCTAGCGCGCTTCATTTTATCCAAGACGGCCTGAGGGCTGGTAAGGCCAGTAAGGCTGCCACCGTCCATCACATACGCGGACACCAATTGATTAAGAGTCGCCACATCGGAGGAAAGCTTTGTATCCTTGATCACGATGGGCTGCTTGCCGACCATGACGAGAGCCACAGATGACAGGACACCTATGATTCCAATGAGAATCATGACCTCCAAAATAGAAAAGGCACCGTTTTGAGCCAAGAGGCTCAAACGATTCTTGCGCAGATGGCTAAAGATAGAGTGCATATCAATTTTGGTGAATAGTTAATTATATTGAAATTATGGTTAAATAGCAAATGATTAAACATGGAAAATATAAAAATCATATAATACAAACAAATAAACGCGAATATTGAATGATGAAGCTGATATTTATTGAAATTATAAATTCCACTTGAGTTAATTGAATATTAAAGCTACAATTAATATAATTACCATTCTCCATGCGAAATCAAACTTTTCTCCTCCTCTTTGCAACAGCTGTCATGCTGAGCCCAGACCGTCATTTGGTGGCACAGAATTTTGGTTCAAACTACGGATCGACTATGCCGCAAAGCACTCAGGCTTATGAGGCTGCTGCTGAAGGCCTGCGTCAGGCCCCTGCTGAACAATATGATTTCTCACAGGCACTGCTCGGTGATGTTCTGCGCTTTTTAGCGACCGATGCTGCAATTCCGTTTATTTCGCTGCCACAAGATAGTCCAGAAGCATCAAAGCTAACCACCTTTTCAATCAAGGCGAGTCCCTTTTCAGTACTAGAAACCATCTGTCAGGCCAATGGATTGTCTCTGATCTACGAAAACAACATTTGGTATTTCCGCCCCGCTGATGACCGTGAGCTTCTCGGCAAGTCCTACACTATTTTAAATAACTCGCTGGAACGTGTGGCTAAAGTTAGCAACAACTCTGGCCTAGGTGTTGCAGGAGGAGCTGGCGGCGGAGCCGGTGGCGGCAGCGGCGCAGGCGGCGGTGCCGGTGCTGGTGGAGGCGGTGGCGGTGGCGGCGGACTTGACTTACAGGGCACACAAGAAACCTTCACGGTTCAACCAAGTGACATGATTGGTTCCATCCGTGATTTATTAGGATTACCCCCTGAGGGCGATCAAACGGGGGACGAAGCCTCGGGTGGCGGGCTGGCAGCTGGCGGCGGTGCGGCCGGTGCTCTGGGTGGAGCGTTAGATATAGCCAAAGCAATGAACTCCAATGAACTCAGCGCCTTCCGCAAGCCAAAAGTTATCTGGATGAGTGACTCTAATACACTCTATGTCGTGGCAACACGTCTCCAGCATTTATGGGTCCAGGGTTATTTAGAAGCCTCTGATAAACCACAGACGCTCATCGCTCTTGAAGTCAAGTTCATCGAAACCTCACGTGATCCAAAGCGCGAGTTTGGCGTGGACTGGACCGGCACTCTAGAAACCGGTAGCTTCAATAAGATCAAAGATGTGACGACTGAAACGGACCCCAATGGTAGGGAACAAATTTCTGTAACGACAGAATCAGTCGCCACCAATGGCGGCTTCAGAACAGACCTTGGTAATCTGCTCACCCCAACCAATCTAAATTCAGCCAAGGGAGCCCTGGGCTGGCCTGCGCTGGGAATTATCAGCGCGCAGGACATCAATGTGAAACTCCGCGCTCTACTTCGTGATGATGAAACACAGACGACATCCTACCCACGAATGGTCACCATGAATAATCGCGAAGTAGCCATTCGTAGCGTCGTCAATCAGCCAGTTCTCGGAGGTAGCGCCTCAGCCACGGTCGGAGCAGGCGCCACAACTTCCCAATCCATCGCCTACTTACCAATCGGGACAGTTCTCAATATCCTACCCAAGCGAATGAATGGAGAAAAAATCCTTCTCAATATGTCGGTGACTGTCTCGAGTATTGTCGGAACAGAAACCATCGCAGGCAATCCGTATCCGGTAGCCTCCTCCCGTGTTTATTCAGCCCCAGTTGAAGTGGACTCAGGATACACCGTGGCAGTCGGAGGACTGGATGAAGCCCGTGAGCGCGAAGGTAAAGCTGGCGTTCCCTTCTTCCAAAGCATTCCCATTCTTGGTAAAGCCTTCCGTTATGACAGCAAGAGCAAGAACCACAAAAACCTCATGCTCTTCATCACACCAACGATCATCGACCCAAGAGAAGGTGGCTTGCCAGCAGAACCGCAATCCGTCATTCCACAAAAGCCCGGACGCTTCTTGCCGAAAGCTCCCCAAGTGGACCCTGATTCAGGTGCCCTCATTGGTGGCCCCAAATCGTTGCCCAATGCCGTTTCCTTCTTGGAACGCGAGACCGACATCTTGCACCACACCATTTTTGAAGCCCGCATCACCCCAGACGAATCACGGAAGCTTAAGGAGCTAAAGATCGCCATCGATCAACTGTATGCTCAGTGCGACGTTATGAGGGTGCAGTATCCAGGCGACTTACTCAGTGTCGATTCTCATCAGCAACGACTCAAGAAATTGCAGGCACGCCATGCAGAACTTGCACGCCTGCTGTTTACCAAAAAGTACTTCTGAGTCGAACGCCATCGTCTTTGAGTCAAGGTTCGCTAATACGAAACCAGGGGATCCATGCGCCCATCTACCCGCCAGCGACCTACAGCAACATCTCGTGTTTTAACACGTTGGCGGGGCATGGGAGCTATCCTTGCTGTTAGCTTTTACAGCCTTTTTTTTGCCGCCCATCTCAAATTCCAAAACACCCCTATCTATGTCCGTGACGGGATCATATTTGGGGCTGAAACGCAGAGTGTCTTCAATGATTTATCATCCGATAGGACAGCTAATCACGATAAGATCAGTCCTCTACATCCTGCCTTCACGATTCTTCATCAGCCTGTAGCGCGGCTGTGCATTCATTTCTGGCAATCACTAGGCCAGGATCAGAGCAGTGCACGAAAGCATGCTGTTGCCATGTTGACAAGCATAGCTGGTTCACTTGCCGTCGTGATGATCTACCATACGCTTCTATGGACCGGCACCCCAACAGTACGTGCCATTCTCCTAGCCATGTGTTTTGGTGCCAGCACATGTACTTGGGTGCTGACTCCTTTACCCCAAACTTGGACCTTTGCTGGCCTCGGTGTGACTGCACTTATTGCGGTGACTGCACGTGGTTCCTTAGTAAGAGGTGCCTGGTTTGTGCTTGCTGCCACCTATGCCATCAGCACCTTTGTGGGCAGCATCATCCCCTGCCTCTTAATGGCGCTAGTGCGCTGCGCTCAAGATCGCGATCAAACGGGCAGTTTCGCTCTGCGTCCACTTATCATGGTGTTTGCAGCCATCACACTCAGCTTCAGTTTGGCTAACATACAACGGATGATCTACCCTACTTCCACAGCTTTACCGACCAGTTTAGCTAGCTGGTGCTCTTTCAGCAAAGGGTGGCAGTCATCACGCGATACACAGGCAGTTGTTGCTAGAGAGGTGTTCGTATCCAATGTCGTAGCCCCAGCCCAAGTGACGACACAAACAGACGCCAGCAGAAAAAAAGTCGTCGTCGGAGAGACTCAATGGGCTGCTTTAGACCTACGCAGAGGACTGACTGGTGCTTGGCTTCTCATTCTGGCTCTAGCTTTCGCAGGTCTCGTTTGGCGGGCACAGGTCGAACCGTTCACCCTTGGTGTCTTAGCGATGCTCATGTGGAGCATCGCTGCACTGGAATGGTATGGTAGCCGAGACACCATTCTCCTGCATGCCTGCTTATGGACAGGGAACGTCATTGTCGCTGTTGGCCTTGGGCTTGAGCGGGCGATGGATCATTGGAAATCGCTATCTTTGCCCATCACTTTTTTTATTGCCATCTTTCTCAGCGCACTCATTACTCGCAACTGGATCTTTCTTCAGGAAATAGCGTTGATGCCAGTCAGATAGCTACCGCCTCATTCACTCACAGGCTCGGCCACAGCCTCAGCCTTTGGCGCCTGCTTCATGGAAGATCCGACCATCAAAGACGACACTCCAGGACGCCATTGATAACCCACCCCAAAAGGCAGATCTCCCGGCTTTTCCGCAGCAAAAGCAGCACGTAAATCAGCCTGCTCGTGTTGTTTAAACAAATCAATAGGACCCGCATAATGACCATACAAACTGGTCATCCAATCCGACTGTTTAAAATACTGAAACGGAATCCCACTATCATCCTGAATCATATGCCGGGTCTTGTTTAACAAAAAGTCACGCACAGTGGTAAACTCATTCAGATGCATCAAATAAGAAGCCGCTTTCGCAAAGCCATTACCCACCCCTTGTTTGTCACAAAACTGCATGAATCCTGGATTATCCTTGATACCCCAGTTCGAAAGATCTGTGGTGAAATAATAGAGCGTTTGAGTTTTACCTGTTGTACCGAGAAAGGTGATTCGCACCCCCGGAGTTTTGGATCTCTCTTGAGTCAGTTCGCCTATCGCGCTAAGTCCAACGAGCTTCACCTCTTCAATACGACAGCCCATGCGCGACAAGAAAACATACAGCACTGGTAGCGTGCCACTGAGTTGAGTCTGCGTCAGATCGGTCTTCATATCTGCGGTGATAAAAAAGCTAAAGCTGAGAATCGCATTCAGAGCTGTCCGCATATTTTTCAGGGCTGCAGAACGTGCCTCAGAACTCAGCGACGTCACATCAGGAATCATCCCCACGGGCTCACGCCCACATAAGATGTAAGTGGCAGCATTGGGGTAGAATGCATTTGCATAAAGAAAATCTGGCCCGCTGAACATGTAAAAAAGTGGACTCGGGTCGCTGTAAATAGAGGCCAAAGAACTCGGCACCCAGGTACGAATCTGAGAAAGTTGCCGCTCCTCTAAATCAGACCAGGCGCGGTGAAATTCAGCCGCATGGTCCTGCCAAGCCTGCTCTCGAGCCACAGGCTCCAAGGCAGAACCGTCCACATTTAACCCAGCTAAAAAACGCGCCTGCTCATCTACCGAAGGGGCCGCCTGTGCATGGGCCAAGACCAAAAAGACGATCAAAAAGTGAAAAAGCAGCTTCATATGAAAACAAGAGAACAAGACCCAAACAACTACCCAGAAAGTTCCTAATGCCAATCACCGATTCGGATTCTAAATTCAAAAAAGACGTCCAATGAGCCGCTCAAACAAGCAGACATGCCTTGATCTAGTCTGCCAGGATGATATGGACTGCCCTGCCCCGAATCCACCTTTCCATGCCTGAAGAAACAACCGACACCGTAGAGCGCAATCTCGGCGCCCAGCCACTAGATGCCCTGATGACCGAGCACTCACTCGACAATCATGACATCGTCGCGGCCTGTGAAGAACCTCTGACGCACAAAGCCGTTCAACGCGGACGCAAAGGTCGAAGACTCACCACTCATATGCAGCGCCGTATCACGGCAGCGATGAATAAGACCATGAAGGTTCAAGGAAAAGCTTTGGAGAGTGAATGGAAGGTCAGTGACCTTTTCACCTACTAGAAAATCTTCACACCGTCCGGCGACCCTGCAGAGCCTGATACAAAGTCAGCTCATCCACATGATCCAAACCACCGCCGGCAGGCATGCCCTGGGCTAGGCGGGAAACCGTCAGCCCCTCAGAGCGTAGTAGATCGTTAAGGTAGCTCGCCGTTGCTTCACCTTCGACATCCGAACCCACGGCAAGGATCACCTCCTCGACATGCAGAGTCTTCACCCGCTCGAGCAGGGGTTCGATCCGTAGATCATCAGGCGTCACATTGTCCAAAGGTGAAAGTTTACCGCCTAAAACGTGATACAACCCCTGGAAAGCGCCTGAACGCTCCAGCCGTAACACATCCGCAGCCTGCTCCACCACACAGATGATTTTTTGCTGGCGTTTGGGGCTCTGACAAAGCGCACAATCCGTGTCTTTTTCGATAAAAAAACCGCACTGATCACAGGCATGAACGCGGGCCATCAGATCGCCTAAAGCATCCATCAATGGCTCCACGCGTCCGCCATCCTGGAGCAGCCAAAGCACCAGTCGCTCCGCACTGCGTGGACCCAGGCCCGGCAGCGACTTGATCTGAGCGATCAATCGTTGCAGCGGCGGCGGGTAATCAAGTGCGGGCATCAGCGTGTTATCATTTACTTTTCCAGCATGACCAGACCGCCTTCAGCGGGCGTGACCACTTTGCGGTAAAAACAATTGGATCGCTTCGTGTGGCAGCAGCCGCCGCCGTGTTGTTTCACCTTCAGGATCAGCGCGTCTTGATCACAATCCGTGCGGATTTCCAAAATCTCCTGAAACTCGCCACTGCTAGCGCCTTTGTGCCAGAGCGTCTTCCGGCTGCGGCTGTAATACACGGCCTGCCCTAGCTGCAAGGTCATGCGCAGAGACTCATCATTCATGTAGGCCAGCATCAGCGGCTCATTTGTCTCAGAATCGATCGCCATCGCGGCGATCAGACCGTGCTCATCAAATTTAGGTGCAAAAACAAGATCTTCTTCGATGGCATGCTTCGATTCACGGCTGCCGAATTGATAGTCTGAGAGGGGTGTCATGGGGAGTGTTCAGATAAACGCGCCAGCTCACTTTGCCAAAACGAAAATGCTTTTGTTCGACATCGGGCACCCACACGCTAAAAAGTCCGCTAACTTCACCCTCTGCCCAGCACACCCAGCCCCATGACTCATCTACCAGGCTTCCTCCTCTCCTTTGAAGGCTCCGAAGGCTGTGGCAAGTCCACCCAGATCACCCTGCTGGCTGCTCATCTAAAGGCCCAAGGTCAAACCGTAGAAGTCATGCGCGAACCAGGCGGCACCGCCATCGGTGAGCAGATCCGCCACCTCCTTCAGCATTCTAAAGAAGGCCAAACCCTTACGCCGGAAGCAGAACTCCTGCTCTTTGCCGCCAGCCGCGCGCAATTGGTGCGGGAAAAGGTCCGTCCCTTGCTGGAAGCAGGCGTCTTTGTCATCCTCGACCGCTTTTTAGATTCCACCACCGTTTATCAGGGCATCGCCCGCGGCTTACCCTTGGCAAGTGTTCAGGCCATCAATGCCTTTGCCGTCGGCAGCACTCTGCCTCATCTCACGGTGTTACTGGATCTAGATACAGAGACCGCATGGAGCCGCATCCATGCCACTGGCCGCGAGCTTGACCGCATGGAGAGTCAACCCCGCGCCTTCTTTGAAAAAGTACGCCAGGGCTATCTCCAGCAGGCAAAGGCCGAGCCAGAGCGCATCGTCATTGTCGATGCCGGCCGAAGTCCAGAAGCCATCCACGCCAGTCTTTTAACTTTGATCGAAACCCGCCGACATGCCCTTTAAAACCGATCACGCCCTTTCTCTCCTCAAACGCGCCCAGCAGCTCCGTCGTCTGGGTCATGCCTACATGATCACTGGCCCCCGCGGCACCGATTTAGAAGGCTTTGCCACAAAAGTACTCAGCCTTATCAGCCCTGCCAGACACTCGACTCTGGAAGATTGGGCTCAGGAAGGAGCCGTCATCCTGCGCCCTCAAAGTAAATCACGCCGCATCACCATCGGCGACGACGCCAGTGAAGTTGGCACCATCCGCTATCTCGAGCGCATGATCCACCGCACCACGGGGCCCAGCGGTTTTAAACTTGGCATCATCGTCGATGCCGAACGCATGAACGTACAGGCGCAGAATGCCTTTTTAAAAACACTCGAAGAGCCACCTGATCGTACCCTGCTGCTACTGCTCACCTCGCAGCCCGGCCAACTCCTCACGACAATCCTCTCACGCGTCATCGAGATCCCGCTACTGCCGCCGGCCGAGGCTCGGAAGTTTGATGAACATGAGCAAAAGCTCCTTACCGTCCTCCAGCAGCTCGCCACCCGCGCCAGCGGCAGCATCTCAGCCGCCTTGGCCCTGAAGGCAGACTTTCAGGCCATCATCGATGCCCTTTACGATGAGATCAAAGAGGAGCAGGAAGCGGAGTTTGAGAAAGAGCAGGACCACTACAAACAAACCACAGACGGCTCATGGCTCAAACAGCGTGAAGAAGAAGTCACCGCTCAGATCGAAGCAGCCTACCTCCAGCGTCGGGACGCCCTCATGGATCTCATGCTCGCATGGATGGGCGACATCGCTCGTCAGCAGGTGGGCGCAGAACATCTCGATCTCAGCCAGTATCGGGAAGCTACCGCACAGCTAGCCCAACGTTGGTCCCCAGAAGACACCGCCAAGCGCATCCGCTACCTCCGTCAGCTTGACCAGCATCTACACACCAACGTCAATGAAGGCCTAGCACTTGAAGTCGCCTTCATTCAGGCCTTTGGGCGTTGAAGAGGCATGACCGGTAATATTCACCTCAAGGTTGGGGGGCGGAAGACCTTTGAGTAGCGCCAGCCCACTCCTGATTCTAGCAGTCAAAGCGCGAAAGGTTCATCATCCCGCGTCGTCATCCGCCTCTTATCGTATCGACGCTCCACGTGTGATCTGAGGAACCGCAGAAACACTTAGCGAAACCTTTACCAACTCACACGGAAGCCTGCGAGCAGGGTTTGGCTTTCGTAATTGCGGCGGAACAGCTGTGCCTGATAGGCGAGGTAGATGGCGTAACGATTCCAGGCGACATTAATACCTGCAGTGACGAGCGCGCTGTCGCGTCCGATAGATGGGCCATATACGGTAAAGGGACTGCCAGCGCCATTAGCGAAACTTGAACTCATAGCGAGCGCGTTATCCAGGAACTCATGTTGCCATTGCAGACTAAGGGATGGGGTGACTAGGGCATCGCCACAGCGGGTCGTGTAAGCGGCACGCAGACCAATGCGTGATCGTAACGAACTCTGATTCTGTGAGTCGAAGCTCAGTGGTTGCAGTGAATCAGATTCATTAAAGCCGTCGATGCTGACGGCGCTATAAAGCAGAGAAGCCATGGGGGTGAGGGTCCATTGATCCATGTAGATGTCATAACCCGTACCGAGGTAGGCATCGAAACTCGAACTGCTGGTGCTGCCTTTAGCGATACCTCCCAGTGCGCCACGTTCAGTGTCGTAGTTGTTGTAGCTGCCGCCTACCATGAACTCGGTGTAAAAGGAACCTCTTTGGTACATAGCATAGACGGCTGAGCGCACGCCATCAGCCGAGAGAGAACCACCGCCCGTAAGATCGCTGCTGGATCGAGCATAACCTAGAGTAACACCAAGCACCCAATGCTCATCCAAACGCACATCGACACCGATGGTGCTACCGACCGACTGCACATCAAAACCATTGGCATTCGAGGTATCTCCGAGGCTGGCGTATTGGCCTGTCGCATTGGCAAAGAAGCCATAGCGGCTGTCATCAGGTGAGATCGTTGGAGAAATCGAACCGCCAAGCACAACATCTTTACCGCTGGTGTAAGCAGGGGCTTGGCTCCGCCCCACATTGCGGATGGAAGCCAGACGCTGCTGCACGCTGAGCACTTCAGTATCGAGCTGGGCAAAGGAGATGCTGTAGATGGCCGTCAGCTCTTCTGGAGCGATTTTGTCGAGCTGATGAGGCACGGCGTTGATGTTAAGATTGTTGAGGTAATTCAGCACCGCCGTCTGCCGCACATCAGTCAAAGCAGAATCCAACGCGCCAGCCGTGGCTGTTTGATTCGGCGTGAGCGGGATGGGGCTCAGCGCATTTTGAAAACTGTTCTGCACGGCATTCACCACAACAGTCGTCGGTGAGTAAACGACGACAAGTTTCACTAAAGTGCCAGGGCCGGCGAAGGGATTGATTACCGTGGCGAAAGGGGCTGTGACACTGCCTGCATGAATGATGTCAAAGCTGCTACCCAAGGCAGGGCGTGCTCCACCAGGTGTCGTTATTTGCAGGGCACCGCCCAGATTAGCCGCTCCGCTGATGATCAACTGATCATGGTTAGCTGGAGTCACAAGCTGCGTGACGAGCAGACCGCTGCCGCCCTGCGTATAGCTACCGACAATGTTAAGTGCACCCACCGCATTGCCTGGATTGACGGCTCCATTGTTGACCACTGATCCGGTGATGCTGCCAGTGCCATTGAGATTGCCACCGAGCGCGACATTGACCAAGGGTGAAACGAGGGATCCGGTCATGAAGAGCGTGCCGCTGTTGATGTTCACTGGACCTGTAACGTTGGCAATGCCCGATAGTCCGAGCGTACCCGCACCAGTCTTGGTCAGGCTACTTGTGCTAGCGACGCTCCCACTGAAGAGTGCTCCGGCAGTGTTACTCACATTCACTGTGGGTATCGCGCCAGTGAAAGCCAAATTGCTGGTGACCGTGAACAAGCCAGCACCGCTATTAACACTGATAGCAGCATTGCCACCGATGCTCAGTGTATTGGCTCCGGCAATGGTCACTGCTGCCGTGTCATTGATCGTGAGAGTGTTAATCGCGAAATTGGCACCGAGGGTGGTGCTTTGATTGGCCGCGCCCGTGGCGGAAAAGGAAATGTCATCCGCCACCGAGGGAATGAGGCCCGCCGCACTACCCACCGAGTCGCTGGCCCAATTTCCAACCGAGGTCCATTGCCCATTCATCGTCCCCAGCCAATGTGTCGGCCCGATCAGAAGTGGCACGATGTTGATGGCGTTATTATCCATCGTCACCGCGCCATTCAAGGCCAGAGCACGTCCATCCATACTGGCTCCTGTATTCAGCGTGATGGAAGTAGCCGCCATGATCGTGCCCGAAAAAGCCGAGTTCACCCCGATAGTAGCAGAACTGCCGACCTGCCAGAAGATGTTCCCCGGTTGTGCACCATTGATCAGATTGATCATGCTGCCGACCGAAGTGATAAGGGTGGATCCAGCCTGAAAAATCCAGACGGCATTCGGGTTGCCCAGCGCATCCAGCGTCAAGGTGCCCTTGATCCCAAAGGACGAAGTGTCCGTGTGTACGCCGGGCGCAAGGGTGAGTCCGCCGAGATCAAAGATTGGGGCATAGCTGATCGTCGGCAGTCGGCCTGCAGCGTCATTGTAAGCAATGAGTAGATCGCTTTTCCCGACTAGGGTGACGCCATCTCCCGCATGATTAGTCCCCGTCTGGATTACTGTGCCAAAGCCAGTGATAGTTGAGGTCGGTAAGCTTCCCACATCTCCGATGATGGTGGTCGCTCCTGTGTTTGTAATCCCCGAGCCTGCTAGAACGCCGAAATCAAAAGCCTGCCCCAGATTGATGGGAGCCTCCGTGCCCGCCAATTCGAAGTCGGTGAGTGCTGTGACAAAAAGGATGCAGCACCAGCAGGTTTTCCGCGTGATTTTCGACAATGATTTCAGGAAAAGGGAGCTATTCATGGGTCGGTCAGAGGAGTTGTGGTTTACCGTCCTAGAACTCTACCCCTCCCGAAACTTTGTTATCTATGGGTCAATCCCCCATGTTCTTTGCTCAAGAGAGGAATTGCGGTGAAGGTTGTCAATCGGGTGTGAAACGTCTCACCTGCACAACCATTCCAGGAGCGCAAAGAGGGATGAGCTCCAAGACAAAATAAAAGTGGTCAATTGCAAACAGGCTGAATAACCTGGTAAGGGGACCGTCCTACTGATGCCATGAAAAAGCATCTTCAGAACACCGTCTTTGCCCTTCTCCTCCTGAGCTTTGGCTCTAGTTGCACTACCGCCTATGATCAATATGGCCGACCACGCCAAGTCGTAGAACCAGGCGCAGCCTTAATCGGTGCCGCTGCGGTCGGTCTTATTGCCTACAGCCTTGCCAACAACAACAACGGTCGCCGCTATCAACGCAATCACCACCATTCCGGCTATTACAACCGGAACCAGTGCTATTAATTAACAACCACGTTTTGAGTCAAATCCTCGGAAAAGGTACTTTTGCGCCCCCCTGAGTCAAAAAAGTCGAGGTTTCTTTGCTTGTGAAATTTTTCACAAAGCCACTTGCCCGTCTCTATCGTAGTTGGATACTAAACCCATGGCAGTCCAGTACCTCCCCGGCAAAGAGCCCCATTCCCGCGAAAAGCGTCTGATCTTCAAAAACATCGACCGTGTCGGTTACGACCCGTCCATCGAATGCTACCTGAAGGACGGTGGTTATGAGCAGATGAAGGCTGCACTGAAGATGGAGAAAAGTGCCATCATCAACGAAGTCAAAGCTAGCGGCCTGCGTGGTCGTGGCGGCGCAGGCTTCCCTACTGGCGTGAAGTGGGGTTTCATCCCGCCTACCAATACCAAGCCTGTCTACCTGATCTGCAATGCCGATGAATCGGAGCCAGGCACTTTCAAAGATCGCTACATCCTGCATCAGGATCCACATCAGCTCATTGAAGGCATGGCCATCGCCTGCTTTGCGGTAAATGCCAAGCTAGCGTACATTTACATTCGCGAGGAATTCCCGCACGCGGCGAAGATCGTCGAAAAAGCCATCGCCGAAGCCAAGGCCAACGGCTTCCTCGGCAAAAACATCCTCGGAACTGGCTTTGATTGTGAGATCTACGTGCATCGCGGTGCAGGTGCCTACATTTGCGGAGAAGAGACAGGCTTGATTGAATCACTGGAAGGCAAGCGCCCTTACCCGCGCATCAAGCCTCCTTACTTCCCTGCTGCCCTCGGCCTCTACATGAGTCCGACTATCGTTAACAATGTTGAGTCTCTTTGCCATGTGAAGCACATCATCCAGATGAGTGGTGCGGAATATGCCAAACTCGGCACGCCAAACAACACAGGCACACGCATCCTTTGCGTGAGTGGAGACGTCGTCAATCCAGGTTACTACGAGGTTGAAGTGGGCAAAGTCACCATGGGTGAAGTCATCAACGTTCTTTGTGGCGGACTCAAACCAGGGCGCAAACTGAAGGCAATCATTCCTGGCGGTAGTTCATCCAAAGTGTTACGTGCAGACGAAACCTATAAACTCAAAGATGGCCGTGAGATCGGCATCATGGACATCCCCATGGACTTTGACACCATGGCGCAATGCGGAACCATGGCCGGCTCGGGAGGCGTCATCATTATGGATGACAGTCGCAGCATGACTTGGGTCATCAATAACCTGAACAATTTCTACGCCCACGAAAGCTGTGGTCAGTGCACCCCTTGCCGCGAAGGCAGCCTGTGGATGAAAAAGATCAGCGACCGTATCGTCGGCGGCACGGCCAGCCCAGATGACGTGGATACCCTGGAAACTGTGGCGAATCAGATCGAAGGCAAAACCATCTGCGCCTTTGGCGAAGCCGCTTCCTGGCCGACTCAAAGCTTCATCAAGAAGTTCCGCGATGAACTCAAAGGGGACTGCAAAACTGAACTGACCGGAAAAATTGTCTCCGACGAAGGACTCGTTGCCTCCGCTAAGCTCGTGAAAGCTTGAGTTTTGTGATCAGTGGCCGCCCATCTTCAGGATGGGCGTTTTGGCGGCTCTTTTTAGGAGGCACAAAAAAAAATGCTTTTTGAATGAATGATTCTGTCAGACTCGCGTCTGAGAGTTTGCTGATATTGAGGCAGCCTATCCAAACAAAAAACATCATGAAAACATCCCTTCGTCATCTGGCTACTGTCGGTGTCCTTGGTATCGCCCTGACTTTCACCTCCTGCGTGAGCCCCTACTATGATGGCGGGTATTACGGTGGCCCCGGTCCAGGCCAACAGCGTGGCACGGTCGTTGGCGCTCTAGGTGGTGGCGCGGTCGGTGGGATCATTGGCAATCAGAGCGGTCGTGGTCTTGAAGGTGCCGCCATCGGCGCTCTTCTAGGCGGTTTGGCAGGATCTACGCTCGGTGCTAGTAACGATCAGCGCTATTACGGCAACAATGTCGGCTATTTTGGTCGTCCAGCTCCAGTCATGTATCGCCGTGTTGGTTATGGTTACGGAGGCCCCATCGGCTACGGCAATCCTTGCTATGGTGGCCGCTCCAGCTTTACCAGCATCTCCGTTGGCTCTGGTTTCGGTGGTGGCTGCGGTCCGCGCGGTTTCGGTGGAGGCCCCTTCATTGGAGGCGGATTCAACCGTGGCTTAGGCAACTCCTGCTGGTAAAACTTAAACCCACAAACTCAGTGAAGCCCGGTCAAATCGACCGGGCTTTTTTATGGGCTAATTTCTTGGCAGGTAGCTTTGAAACGCGCGCTTTCTTTTCAGCCGGCTTCTTGGTGGTCACTTTGTTCGAAGGTGCCTTCTTTTTCTCCGGCATAGGAGGCAGTAGCTCCTCAGAAGGCAGTTCGCCTAAATCAATGCCAAACAGAGCCGAAAGATCCGTGTCTCCGAGTTCAGTGCCGGTATCGAGATCGCCCATCGTTATGGAACTGGCATTGGCTAAAAGCTCAGCCTGATCGACCCCGCGCAAAGTAAATAGAAGCTCTGGCTTGCTATCCAGCATCACTCCGACGCCATACAGGATGGCGGAGACGTGCTTACACATGTCCGCATAATCCGGGCAGGAACAGTCAAAGCGGATCTCCTTGGGCTTGGGGAAAAGGCCGTCTTGCGGATCTGTCAGCACTTTCATCAGCCCATCACCGAGCTTGCCAGAAAGTAGATCCAGCATGGAACTAACCTGCCCAGCACTGGATTGGACGATTTCATGCCATTGCTGATCAGGCAAGGGCTTAATGCTGACGCTGGCATCATAGAGCTCTGATCCGGCGACAACAGCACTGAGCTTTCCTGGGGTGATTTCCAAGTTATACACTTTCCCCTGACGGAGATAGCTGCGCCCGCGTGGCAGGCGAGATTCATATTGCTGATAGGACTCAAGATTTCGACACCAGGCCTGCCCCCAAAAAGTCGTGCAAAGCTTCTTTTGACCTTCTGGTGCTGATAGCACCTCAAAGCGTTCCCCACGTTTCACCCGCTTAGCGATCTCACGTTCAAGACGCTTTTTCTGTTCTTTGACATCTTCGTAGGACCACCACATAAGCTCTATGAAAGATGAAAGTTAAATCCCTGCTCGACGAGCGGCGATGATGATCTCTTGTGCTGCGCCTTGCAGCATTTCAGTCCAAAGTTTTTCACGACCAGCCAGCTTGTCTGGAGACCAGCGATTGCCAATACTGGTGGCGTCTAACAGCACTATGAGTTCGGCATCACGCTGGCTGCTACTCAGGACTTGCTTCACATCCAGCACAAAACGACGCTGCACCTCCAATTCAGGGGTTGTCGCTAGATTAAAAACGACAAAGACTCGCGGATGAGCGGGCTTCCATTCAGCGACAAAATCATCTTCATCCCCCAAAGGCACGGGGATCATTTCCGTCTCAATCATTCGCCCAAAGCGGTCCCGAACGCCGCGAGTCCAAACTTCACGATGAATGGGTGTGGCATCTGTGGCATGAATGAGCACGGTGATGACTTCCTGACCACCTTCGACACTACGTAGAGTGCGGATGAGATAAGTTTTCCATCCCAGTAAGCGCATCCTTTTTAACATGACCGCATGAGCGCGCCAGACGCTCAAGACAGCCAATAAAAGCCGTGGCACGATGACGAGTAAAAAAAGCGTACCTGCATAAAGGTGAATCCACGGCAGAGCAGGCGCAGAAGAGGCAACCAGGCCCTGAGTACGGCGCATTTTGGGTAGCAGCTCCAAAGGCAATGGTAAGTGCAGCGCTGTGGAGGCTGGATTAAAGAGTTTACCAAAGAAACTCTGCGCCTGCTGGTCAGAAAGCAAGGTGCTTTCCCAGACAGCGCGATACTCCTTTGACCAACCATGAGCATACAGGCCGACAGCACTGCCCAAAGCCAACATCGCAGCCCCCACGTGCAACCAGGCTCGGAAACGTCGCTGCCAGCGCTCCAAGGCCGGCGCATCAGCTAGTTGAGAAAAGCGCTGATCCACAGACATTCCAGTGGGCACGTCCCCTTCCCCACTGCGGTCCGCGGGATTCGGACTCAGACGACGCGCCAGCCATTCAAGCATGGGGCTACGTCCTTCCGATTTCAGCTCAAGAACCAAGGCCGCCGCCATGATCACCCCATTCCAAGCCAAGACACCGACCAATGGAAGAGCTAAAAGATTAAACTCAGCCTCCTGCCCTAACCCAGAAACGGCATAGCCTAATAGGAGCGCTGCAATCCAGCCAGCAATCATCCATGCAGTTCGTCCTTGGACAACCGTGAGCCTTTCCATGACCCGAACAAGGGATCCGCTCCAGCCGATGACTTCCTGTTCAAGCTTGCGAGATCGACGCAATAAGAATGCCTCTTCACGGTTGCTAATGCGATCACTTTGAATCATTTCAGACGTCAGTCCCGCACAGCTGCGGCCCGTCGCTTCGCGACGCCGTTCTTCGGTCAAAAGAAGACCTTCGGTATCTCCTTCCTCGATTGCGCGCCAGCGCAGAATGGTCAGCCAGTCGTTCCAGTCCATGTGCTTCAGGGATCAGCCATGCTTCAGCCTGACATCTTTGATGCCAGCGCTTTTGAGTTGGGTTTGTAACTTCTTTAAAATGCGTGTCCGCTCCATGGCCAGAGCATGATGAACCGTTGGTTGAAGTACACGCACCATCAAAACTCCACGCAGGATGGAGTCGGGACGCGAATGCTGAAACAGGAAATCACCCACGATGTCACGCCAGGCAGCCAACACTTCCTCAAGCTTCATGCGGTCTGCAATGCCCGCTTGGGCAACGATCTTGCCCACCAGATCTGCCACACTGAGCGCAGGCAGATCAATGATCGGCCCCTCATCCACACCACGCCAAGCAGACACCATCGCATGACGGCGGCGCTGGGCATAGGTGGGGATGCGATTGGACATGGTCGCAAGATGAACAGGACCAGAGCAAAATGCGAGAGATTAAAGTGACCAAGAATATCCTTTCTACTCAAACGAGATCTGCTATCGTGACGATATGCTGAATGCCGTGCTTGAACATCCTTTGCTGCGCCAACAGGTGATCCCCATGACGGTCCATACCTATGAGGCACTGGGACAAATGGGATTGGTGGAGGAGCGCACAGAGCTGATTCGCGGATTTGTCCTGCCCAAGATGTCTAAATCGCCCCGCCATTACATTGTTACTCAGCGTCTAGCCGAATGGCTGAGATTATATTTAAATGACCAATTCTGTATCCGGCAAGAACAACCCATCGCCTGCAAAGATTCAGAGCCGGAACCTGACATTGCCGTTGTTGCAGGAACCATCGAAGACTTTGCCCACGCTCACCCGACGACAGCCACACTAATCGTCGAAGTCTCCATTTCTACCCTGGAAAGAGATCGTGAAAAAGCCGCCATTTATGCAGAAGCCGGTGTCGCAGAATACTGGCTCGTAAATCCTGAAGACAGCTGGGTAGAACAGTTCTCAGCTCCGCAGGCTGGCATCTACTCACAATGCGTGAAACTAGACAAATCAGCCGTACTGACTTGCCTAAGTTTCCCACACATCCAGGTGAATTTGAGTGACCTTCTAGCTTGAGCAGCCTTCACTTCACAGGCCGGATCACCACGATCTCACCGAGCATTTGCTCTTGCTCGACCATCAGATGATTGAGTTTCATCAGTTCTAGCACCGCTAGGAAAGTAACGATAACTTCCACTCGGCTTGCCGCATCGCTGAACAGGTTCTCAAAGCGAACTCTGGCCCCCATCGGGATGGCTTCAAGCAAATGCTCAATCTTATCCGCCACCGTGTAGCGGTCACTGACGATCTCACGGATATCGGTCGTATTTTCGAAGCGCTTTAACACGCGTTGGAAAGCCCGGATCAGATCAAAAATGCCCACCTCACCCACGATGTCAGGCTGCTCCGAAAGATCCAGAGGCTCGGGATTCGTGGCAAAGAACTCATCTCCCTTGATCTCTTGGTGACCCAGAAATTGAGCGGCATCCTTGAACTTTTTGTACTCCACCAACTGACGGATCAATTCCCATCGTGGATCTTCCTCGTCGGCATCGTCTTCCGGTGGTTGCAAGGTTTGCGGCAGTAGCTCGCGGCTTTTAATATACATCAAATTGGCCGCCATGACGATGAACTCGCTGGCCAACTCCACATTCAGCATCTTGAAGGTATTGATGTAGGCTAGGTACTGCTTCGTGATGCGCTCAATCGAGACTTCATAGATCCCGATCTCATCCTTCTTGATGAGATACAGGAGAAGATCGAGGGGGCCCTCGAAAATCTCTAACTTCACTTTGTAATCCTTGTCTTCCACGCGTGAAGCTATGAGCAGGACAAAGCCGGATGCGAGGAGAAAAAATCACTTCACCTGCACCACCGCTTTCACGACACCTGAAAGAGGCTTTACCCACTCCGCCATCTGCAGCGGCAGCTCTTCAAACTCGCAGCGATGCGTGATCCATGGACGCGTATCAATCTGGCCTGATTGGATCAATCCGAGAATACGCGGAAAGTCAGCACTCACCGCATTCCGGCTGGCTAGCAGAGTCAACTCACGGCGGTGAAACAGCGGATCATCCAGCAGCACCGGTTCCTTGGTGATCCCGACATAAACGATTCGTCCGGTGAACCGGGCTAAAGTCAGCGTCCTCGCCATGGATCCAGGGTGGCCCGTGGCATCAAAGATCACCTGCGCACAGGGCTCATCCGGCAGACTCTCAACGACACTCACGCCCACATAATGCTGCTTCACAAAGGCGCGTCGAGATTCGCTCAAATCCAGCACTGTGATCGCCGCGCCCGTGAGCCTAGCAAACTCCAAAACCGTCAGCCCGATCGGACCCGCGCCAATGATCAGCACATCCTCTCCAGGCTGAATGCTCACGCGATTCACCGCATGGCAACCAATTGCCAACGTCTCTACCAGCGCCAGTTGCTCAAAACTCAAGTCGTTGCTGGGATGCAACTTATCAGCAGGCAGGATTAGGCGCTCACGCATGCCGCCATCCCCATGCACCCCAAGCACTTGCAAGGATTCACAGCAGTTCGTTTTCCCCTGCCGACAGGCATGACAATCACCACAGTTCAAATACGGCTCCACCGAACAGCGATCTCCCAGTTTTAAATGAGTCACAGCATCCCCTAAAGCTAGCACTTCCACGCCTAGCTCATGGCCCAGAATGCGCGGATATTCGATAAAGGGCATCTTGCCCAAAAAACCGCTGATATCCGTCCCACAGATACCGATCGCACGGATCGCTACCAGCACCTGACCTGCCAGAGGGGCCGCAGCCTCAGGCAGATCCATCAGGGTCAAACATCCCGGTTCGGTCAGTGAAAGCGCTTTCATAGCAAGACACCTCAGACAGCCCCAAAGCGCCGATGCCGCTTCGCATAGGCATTCACAGCCTCGACCAATTCTTCTTTGCCAAAGTCAGGCCAAAACTTGTCCGTGATGTAAAACTCCGTGTAGCTCAGCTGCCAGAGCAGGAAGTTCGACAGACGCATCTCACCACTCGTACGGATCAGTAGGTCTGGATCAGGATAGTAGCGCGTGTAAAGATGCTTGCTAAAGACATCCACATCAATCATGCCCTTATCCAAATGCCCACGCTCCACGCTTTCGATCAGGCTTTTCACGCCATCAATGATCTCCTCACGGCCCCCGTAACTCAGCGCCAGGATCAGCGTCAGCCCCGTATTTTGAGAGGTCGATTCAATGGACCTGTGCAACTGCGCCTGACAGCTCTGCGGCAGATCATGCAGTCGGCCGATGGCCTGGAGGCGGATGTTTTGCTCCAGCATTTCAGGCGTCTTCTCGCGCAGAAACAGCTCCAGTAGATGCATCAGTGCTTCCACTTCACGCTGCGGGCGCTTCCAGTTCTCTGAGGAAAAAGCATACAGGGTCAGAAACTCCACCCCAAGCTCACTGCATCCCTCAGTGACACGCCTCACCGTCTCCGCACCTTGGCGATGTCCTTCAGTGCGAGGCAGACCACGTTCCTTGGCCCAGCGCCCATTGCCATCCATGATGATGGCGATGTGACGCGGGACATTCTTGAGATCTTCGGCTGCTGGCATGGTGCGGATTAATAGCAGTCTATCAGGAAGTGCAAACCCGCACCACTCTTCTCTGCAACTTTCCTCCCCTTACCGGAGTTTATCCTGCCCGATCATGAAACCCCTCTGCCTACTCTTCTGCGCCACCGCCCTCACCTGCCACGCCCAGCAGCCAAGCATTGAGGGAAAAACCGCCAAGTTATTTGAGCAGATGGATCTAAACCATGATGGCCAGCTCGACCGCCAAGAATTGCCCGATCGTCTACGCGCCCATTTTGATCGGGTCGATACCGATAAAAGCGGCAGCATTTCCAAAGCCGAGCACCTCAAAGCTCTTAGCCGATCCAAAGGACCAGACGCTAAAACCAGCCAACGCGCCATCCCCGCTGGGATTGAGGCCTTGCTTGACCTGCCCTATGCAGACAGCGACAATCCACGCCAGAAGCTCGATCTCTACCTACCCAAAACACGCTCCACTGCGGAGGCCCTGCCCGTCATCGCCTTCATCCACGGCGGCGGCTGGAAAGGCGGCGACAAAGCCAGCGGCCTGAACAACCTCGCCCGCTTCGTCCAGAGCGGTCACTACGCAGGCATCTCTATTGGCTACCGCCTCACCAACGAGGCTCAGTGGCCTGCCCAGGTCCACGATTGCAAAGCCGCCATTCGCTGGATCAAAGCCAACGCCAAAGAGCACGGGCTCGATGCCAGCAAAATCGCCGTCTGGGGCACCTCCGCAGGCGGACACCTCGTCTCCTTTCTCGGCACCAGTGGCGACGTGAAGGACCTCGAAGGCAAGCTCGGCAATCACCTGGATCAAACCAGCCAAGTCACCTGCGTGGTCAATTACTTCGGCCCCGAAAACTTTCTCACCATGGTCAGGCAACCCAGCACCGTGGACCGCTCTAAGGACAAGGACTACCCAGAAGCCCTTCTGCTCGGAGGCCCCGTCCAGGAGCGGGAAGCCGCCGCCAAAGAAGCCTCACCTGTGACCCACGTCTCCAAAGGCGACGCCCCCTTCTTCACCGCTCACGGCAACAAAGACCCACTCGTCCCATTTGCCCAAGGCCAAGAGATTCACGCCGCCCTGCAAAAAGTCGGTGTCCCTTCCCTGTTCCAAGAAATGACCAACGGCGGCCACGGCTTCAAAAGCCCACTGCTTGACGAACGCGTCACCCAATTCCTTGACCTCCATCTGCGTGGCATCGCCGCAGAAATCGTCACCGCCCCGATTGTCGTCGAAGAAAGGAAATGAAAGACAGAGAGTGAGATGAGGTCAGAAACCAGGAAGGTAGGGCTTCTTTGTTCTTGGTTTGGCCACATCTCAGGTAGGGATACCATTGTCCTCCTAGGACTCGGGAAAACTTAAAAGGCCAGTGAAGACTACTTAAAACCTTAGGCCGGACTCCAAATGTTATCGCGAACAAATGGAGCGGGTGACGCGATTCGAACGCGCGACATTCTCCTTGGCAAGGAGATGCTCTACCACTGAGCTACACCCGCTTTTCTGGCGGGCCGTTATCTTGCGACAAGATGAAGATCCTGCAAGCATAAAGTTAAACATTTTCACAAAGAATCTAACTTCCTCGACATCCTGCACTCAAAAGTGCTGCTGAGTTGATCTTCAATCGGCGACTGCTAAAGACATGAGATGCAGCCACGCAAGTTTGTTCCTATCCCCTTCACCTACCATCAAGAGCTGGAGGTCCGAATCGAAAACCTCACCAATGAAGGCAATGGGGTGGCACGGGTCGATGGCTGGGTGGTGTTTGTGCCGTTTGCGCTTCCGGGTGAGCTGGTGAAGTGCCGCATCTACCGCAATCACAAAAACTACAGCAATGCGGATCTGGTGGAAGTGCTGGAGCCTTCCGCCGAGCGTGTGCCGACGGTGTGTTCTCTCTTCGGCACCTGCGGTGGCTGCCAATATCAGCATCTGGCCTATGACAAACAGATCGCCTGGAAACGCCGGCAAGCCGAAGAGCTGCTGCTGCACATGGCCAAGATCGAGCACCCAGTGCTGCCAGTGATTGCCTCGCCCACCCAGTATGGGTATCGCTCAAAGATCACGCCACATTTTCATAAGCCCAAGGATGGGGCTGTGGCGGAGATCGGCTTTCTGAGGGTGGGCACACGCAACAGTATGGTGGATGTGGAGCAGTGCCCCATCGCCATGCCAGCGTTGAATGAGCAACTGACGCAAGTGCGTGAAGCAGCCCGAGCAGGCAGTTTTAAAAATGGTGCCACGTTGCTCATGCGTGCCACGGCTACTGGAATTTTGACCCGAGCAGATGCCATCGCTGTAGAGCAAGTAGGCGACGTGAAGTTTGAGTTTCAAGCGGGCGACTTCTTCCAGAACAATCCTTTCATCCTGCCGGATTTTGTGGCCTATGCGGTGGAAGAGGCCAAAGCCAGTGGAGCGACCTATTTAGTGGATGCTTACTGCGGCAGCGGCCTCTTTGGCATCAGTGCGGCAAAAGAATTCCAAGAGGTGATCGGCGTGGAGCTGTCTGAAACCGCCGTCAAAAAAGCCGCTCACAATGCGGAGATCAATGGCCTAACGAATTGCCGATTCATTGCTGCGGATGCCCGTGAGATCTTTGCCCAAGTGCCTCATGCGGGCAGTGACACGGTGGTCATCATCGATCCGCCGCGCGCAGGTTGTAGCGAGGAGTTCCTACAGCAGTTGTTCACGTTTGGACCCAAGCGGGTCGTTTACATTTCCTGCAATCCCGCCACGCAAATGCGTGATCTGGTGCTGTTCACAGCTGCGGGGTACAGCCTGAATAAAGTCCAACCCTTTGACCTTTTCCCACAGACCAAGCATCTCGAATGCGTGATGACTTTGTCGAAGTAAGTCCAAGACGTTTCAGGTTTGATTCGACACGCTGGCCTGTTTGATCCAAAATTCATTCCCCTTCCCCAACTATGTCTTCTATTTTTGAACTTTTTTCTCTCCAAGGTAAAACCGCTGTCGTCATCGGAGGCACCGGCGAGCTCTGTGGTGCCATCGCTGGTGGCTTTGCCAATGCCGGAGCGGAGGTCGTGCTGGTCGGCCGTGATCCTGCGAAGGCAGAAAAAGGTCTGGACGCTATTCATGCGGCTGGTAGTAAAGGCTATTTCGTCAGCGCCGATGCTTCCCGTAAAGCCGATCTACAGTTGCTGCTGGATCAGGTGCAGGAGCGCTCTGGCGGCTGCCAAATCCTGGTCAATGGCGCTGGCGTCAATTCAGCGACTCCGTTTCTCGACATCTCTGAAGAAGAGTATGACCGGATCATGAATATTAACACCAAAGGCGTGTTTTTGGCCTGCCAAGTCTTTGGCAAATACTTCGTAGAAAACAAGATCCCAGCTTCGATCATCAATCTGGGTTCCATGTCTGGACTCATGCCTCTCAGCCGTGTCTTCACTTACAGCATGTCAAAAGGCGCGGTGCATAATCTGAGCAAGAATCTGGCCCGCGAATGGGCACCGCTGGGCATCCGCGTGAACACTCTGGTGCCTGGCTTTTTCCCCGCTGAACAGAACCGCAAGGTGCTAACACCTGAGCGTGTGGAAAACATCATGCGCCACACCCCAGCAAACCGCTTTGGCGAATCTCGTGAGCTGGTCGCTGCCGCGCTTCTGCTGGCCTCCAATGGCGCCAGTTCCTTCATCACCGGCCATGAAATGGTGGTCGATGGCGGCTACAGCTCGATGACCATTTAATTGCTACTCTCATGTCTGACTGGACTCCTCCCTCAACGGTGAATCTCGTGGACCTCGGGTTCATGGATGCGCGCAGCAAGCTGATCGACCTTGCTGCCTTCCTAGACCGTGTGCAACGCGCTAATCAGACCGACGACTTCCGCGTTCAAGCCCTGACAAACGCCATCGCCCTGCTGTCTCTGAACGAGCCAACACGAGCCAAGGAGGTGCTTCTGAGCTTCAGCGATCCCAGCGCTGACCCCATCGAAAAAGCCACCATGCAGGGCGCGATCGGAGCGTATCGCGTATAAACTCACCTTCCCCATGAACTATATTGAACCACACGGCCACATGGTCAGCCGCACCACGGATGATTACGAGCGCATGGCGCTGGCGGGATGTCAGGCGATTTGTGAGCCCGCGTTTTGGGCCGGGTTTGATCGGGCCTCAGCCGACGGCTTTTATGATTACTTCCGCCAGATCACAGAATATGAACCCAAGCGTGCAGCGAGGTTTGGCATCAAGCATTTTTCCTGGCTCTGCATCAATCCCAAAGAAGCTGAAGACACCAAGTTGGCCGAGGAAGTAATCGGGCTGATTCCGCAGTTCATCGATAAACCGGGCGTGCTGGGCATTGGCGAGATTGGCCTTAACAAGAACAGCCGCAATGAGCTGCGCATCTTCGAGCAGCATGTTCAGGTGGCGCAGGATTACGATCAACTTGTTCTAATCCATACGCCACATTTGGAAGATAAACTCAAGGGCACCAAACTGATCGTGGATGCGCTGAAAAACTTCCCAAAGATCAAGCCTGAGCGTGTGATCATCGACCATGTCGAAGAGCACACCATTGATCATGTCCTGGATCAGGGATTCTGGGCAGGCATCACCCTCTATCCAGAGAGTAAATGCACGCCGAATCGCGCCATCGACATGCTCGAGCACCGTCATGCTGAACGGATCTGGATGAACAGTGCCTGTGACTGGGGCATCAGTGATCCACTGGCTGTGCCAAAGACCATGCAGGTCATGCGCCAGCGCGGCTGGACAGCGGAGATGATCCAGCAGGTGGCCTATGAAAACCCGGTCGCCTTCATGGGGCAGAGCGGGAAGTTTCATCTCTAAGTCGGCTACTTCCGGCTCAACTTCCAAAAGAGCCAACCGCCAATGCCCAGAAAGAGAACGTTTGGCAGCCACATGATCAGATGCGGCATAGAGCCTGGCTGATCATTGAGCGTGTCGGCAAAGATGATGAACCCAATGTAAACCGTGGCGGTCATGAGACTGAGCGCAAACCCAGTCGAAGTTTCACGCCTCTGAGCCGTCACACCCAGCGGAATGCCAACAAGAGCAAAGGTGAAGCAGGCCAAGGAAAAGCTAAAGCGTTTGTGCAACTCCGTGCGGGATTGTGAAACTTGCTTTGGGTCCATTTTGAGACGTGTCACCGAATCCACGGCTTGATCCACTTCATCCGATAACGCCGAAGTGGTTTTCATGCTAGCATTCACCCTCACCGAACTATTGCGCAGCCGCGACATGGGGAATGTGAGCGCTGTTTTGGCAGCGTTTAGGAACTCGATCTTTTCCACCTTCTTATCTGGCGTGTGGCTGATAGCCTCGATGTGCGCATTGTAGAGACGCATGGTGAAGTCGAGCACGCCGGGGGCAGTCTCTAAAACGGCACGATCAGCACGGATGATGCGCTTGGCCAGCGAGCCTTGCATTTCAATGATGGTCAGGTCGGTGAGCTTGCGGCCGTCACGCTGCTCGGTGTAGATGCGGAATCCAGGGACTTTTTCCAGGACCAGCCCTGGCTGAAAGAGTGACTCCGGATTCTCTAAAGCAACCTCATAAAAGAGCATCTTCATGCGGTTCTTTGCCATGGGCGCAATATCGACATTCACCCAATAACAAACGCCTGAGAGTGCGAGAGAGAGCACGAAGACGGAGGCACAAATGCGCGGCATGGACCAGCCAGTCATGCGAAGAGAGACCAATTCGTTGTCGGCGGAGAGACGGCCAAACACCAGCAGAATGGAGGTCAGGAACGCCCATGGAATGGTGAAGATCAGCGAAAAAGGGATGATGAGTGCGACAAACTCAGCAATGACCGCAAAGGGCAACTGGGTGCCGCCAAGCAACTCGTCCAGCTTCTTATAGACATTCCCCAAAACCATGACGCCGCATAGCAGTAGGACACCCATCAGCGTGGCTGAGAGGACTTGCCTGCCAAGATAACGGTCAAAAATGCGGGAGAACATGGGAGCTGTAGGCTGTGTCTTTAAAACTGAGCTGGCTATCACGCAAGCGCCCAGACGGGGTTCGGCACAGCGGTTTCAACCTTTTCGCGGCCACTCCGCCAGCACTTTTGGCAGAAGCTTATGTTCCTCGACCTTGATGCGCTGATGCAACTCTTCCGCCGAGTCACCGACCAGGATCGGCACCTTGGCCTGGGCAAGGATGTGTCCTGCATCAATCTCAGCCGTCACCAGATGCACGGTGCAGCCGGTCTCCAGCTCCCCCTCATCAATAGCATCTTGAACCGCACGTGCGCCTTTAAACTTTGGCAAAAGACTGGGATGCACATTGACGATACGTTCAGCAAAGGCGCTGAGCATGGGCTCCTTCAAAATGCGCATGAAGCCGGCCAAAACGACCACCTCTACCTGCGCACGCTGCAAATGCTCAACGATCTCCTTGTGAGCAGATTCGTGCAAGCGGCGGGGATTATGACCACCATCGACAAACAAGGCTGGCACATTCGCCGACTTGGCGGTTTTCAAGAACATGGAATCCTTTTCATCTGAAATGGCCACGACGACTTCGGCATCGAGCTCATGTTCGTCAATGGCCTTTAGAATGGCCTTCAGATTGGACCCAACGCCAGAACCTAGAATGCCTAAACGAAGAGGGCCGACTCCATCAGCAGGCTTGGTCATGCGCTCAATGGTCTTGGTCGTGGATCGCCCCGTCACCAGAGGTAGGATGCTAATCTGACTGCGAGCGGCCTTCAGTGCAGCCAGTTCCTCAGCATTCAGCGAGTCCACAGTATAGTCACCGCCCTTGGCATAGATGTGAGGGCGGATTGCTTCAATGAGAGCCGTGGCGCGCATATCACCAAAGATGACCACGGCATCCACCGCACGCAGAGCCGCCATGACTTCAGCACGATCTCGCTCACGATTGACTGGACGTGAGGGCCCCTTCAGTTCACGCACGGAAGCATCTGAATTCAGGGCCACGACCATGGCATCCCCCAGCGCGCGAGCTTGATTCAGGTAACGGACATGACCTGCGTGCAAAAGATCAAAGCAGCCGTTGGTAAAAACCAACTTTTTACCCTTGGCATCCAATTGGTCACGTAAGACGCGTACCTCTGCGGGCGTCATGGGTTGATAGACATCTTCGGGCATGAGACGAAATTCAGATTTGTCTTAGCAAACAACCACACCTTCCGTCCGCATCTGGCGGAACCATTCGACATACTTCGGCACGCCTTGGGCGATGGTTGTGGTTGGTTTGAAATGAAGCAGTGACTGCGCTTTGCTGACGTCGGCTGAGGTCAAGGGCACATCACCCGGCTGCTCAGAGAGTTGATTGATGATGGCCTTTTTACCTACCGCCTCTTCAATGGTAGCGATCAGGTCATTCAGGGTCACTGTCTGCGAACCGCCCAAGTTAAAAATGTCGCAGATCGGCCCCGAGCGGTAATTCAGCGCACCGACAATACCGTCCACAATGTCACTGATAAAGGTGTAATCGCGCGCGGTATGTCCGTCGCCATATTTGTCGATCGGCATGCCATCTTCAATCAAACGGCTGAATTTAGAAATGGCCAAATCAGGCCTCTGACGGGGTCCATAGACCGTAAAGAAGCGCAGAGACACCGTCTTAATGTCGTAAAGGTGGCTGTAGTTCGAGCACATCTGCTCACCTGCCATCTTCGTCATCGCATAAGGGCTGATGGTTTGCAGAATCGGATCTTCTTCGGCAAAAGGCACTTTTTTGTTCACCCCATAAACAGAGGAACTGCTGGCAAAGACGAAATTTTTGCAGCCCGTGCGGCGAGACGCCTCCAGGAGATTGAAGGTGCCCTTGATATTCGTATCGATATATAGCTCAGGATGCTCAATGGATGGCCGCACCCCTGCGCGAGCTGCCAGATGGATCACCGAATCAAAGCGTCCCTTCTCAAACACCTGCTGGATAAAGGCAGAATCGGTCAAATCCCCCTCGTAGCAGGTCACCTGGTCCGCAAAGCCACGAACGTTTGCCCGCTTAATGGCTGGATTGTAGTAATCATTGAAAGAGTCGAGGATGGACACATGCCCTGCCCCGCTCTTCAGCAGACGCTCGACCGTATGGGAACCAATGAAACCGGCGCCGCCGGTGACCAAAATATTCATGAGCCTCTACGATTCAGGCGGAGACAGCAGTTTGCAAGCACGTCCTATCAATCCAAGTTCGCTGGCAGAAAATCAAGTCGCGGAACTTACATCACATCCAGCTCTGGCTTGAAGTCAGCCGCGTGGTAGGAGCTGCGCACCAAGGGTGCACTGGCGACATGGCGGAAGCCTTTTTTGCGAGCGATCTCTTTGTAATTGGCAAAGGTATCGGGGTGAATGTACTCAATGACTGGAAGATGCTGGGCTGATGGCCGCAAGTACTGGCCAAGGGTTAGCACAGTGACTCCATGCTCCAAAAGGTCGTCCATGGCTTGAAAAAGCTCCACTTCGGTCTCGCCCAAGCCAAGCATCAAGCCGCTTTTGGTGGCGCATTTGCTGCCCATTTCAGCCGCCATTTCTTTGGCACGTTTCAGCACGTGGAGACTGCGATGATACTGGGCACGACTGCGAACCAAGGGCGTCAAACGTTCCACCGTTTCCAAATTGTGATTGAAGATATGCGGGCGGGCCTTCATGACGACTTCTAGGGCATCGTCTTTGTCGTTGAAGTCAGGCACAAGGATCTCAATCGTGATGCCAGGCACCGCAGCGCGGACAGCTTCGATGGTTTTAGCAAAGTGATCGGCACCGCCATCCTTCACATCATCACGGGCGACGGCCGTGATGACGATGTGATTCAATCCCAAACGCTTGGTCGCCTCGGCGACGCGCTGTGGCTCATCGGCTTCGAGAGCAAAGGGTTTCGCTGTTTTTACGGCGCAAAATCCACAGGCGCGAGTGCAGCGATCTCCGGCGATCATGAAGGTAGCCGTTCCCTGACTCCAACATTCCCAGCGGTTCGGGCATTGCGCCTCTTCACAAACTGTGTGGAGTTTTAAATCTGAAATGAGGGACTTGGTGCTCCAAAAAACCGGATCACGCGGCAACTTCACGCGAATCCAATCCGGTTTTTTATCGGTATGCAGGGCGGGGTCAATTTTGCAGGACATTGAGAACTGAACGAATGGCCTATGATCTCCAGATGACAAGAACCGATTGTGGGAAAGGTCGAAAAAGACTGTCTCTAGAGTCTTTCTTAGAAGCCCAATTTTGTGTCTTGGAGGTTTAGAAAGAGGCTCATAGTCTATTCAAAAAACCGAACTCTAAAGTCCCCATTCAGCAATGGCAAACGCTCATAGGAACGTGATTCTCGGGCTGAGAATGACACTTGACCTTCAGTCTGCTGTGGCAACGACAAATGATGCACGCCAGTGGCGTCATGCCATTCGATCAGATCAGGACTACCCAGACCACCACGTTTGACCTTACCATTAAGACCACCGGGTAAAAAAGCCGTTTCGCCCCTAACTTCGATCTCAAAGGTGGCAGCTTTCACCAGCGCTGGTTGATTGAAGCCCTTTCTTTCCGACAGGGGCACTTGAGCAAGCCCCAGGCTATCGGACGCCATGCTGCCGCTAAGTTCGAGGCTAACCATGTGACAGACCAACAGCATGCGCCGAGAATCTCTTGCCAAGGGTGGCTGTCGCGAATCGACCCAACGATTCACGGCGGCAAATCTCATGGCAAAGGCTGAATTGGGCTTGGTTAAATCCGGGTAAATCTGCTCTGCCTCTTTGCGCACCTTGTCAGCCAATTCAGGGCTATCGGTAAACGTATCATTGGCATTCCAAAGAAAGGGGTCATCGTCATTTTTAAAATGGCGACGTGTTTCCATCACCCGATTATAGATGGCGGCTAAGGGAGGCCCTTGATTGATGGCCTGACCTTCTGCGGAGCGCGCCGCATTGACTGAACTAGCGAGCAAACGGCCGATGGCTTCACGCTTCTCCGCCGCTGGCAGAGCCGTCTTCTGTCCGCGATCAAAAGCCCGTTGCCGAGCAATCTCACGATCACGATCAGCCTTATCAAATGGATTCTCTGCCAGCGCTAGAGCACTGAACAGGAAGCAGCTAAGGAAGAATCTGTGAAAAGACATTCCCCTTCTTTTAATCCGACACCTCAGATCTGGGAAGCAAGAACTTTACCAAATCATCATCGCTGCAGCCGCTCTAATCGCACTTTGCAAATGCCATGTCGTGGCGTCAACCCAATGGCTGATGCTGCCGCAGGGGTCAGATCGATCACACGACCGCGGATGTAAGGCCCACGGTCATTGATCCGAACAATGGCACTCTGTCCTGTGTGTAAATGAGTGACTCTAACCATGGTCCCCATCGGCCAAGTTCGGTGTGCGGCCACCATTGCCCTGGAAAGATAAGTCTCTCCGCTAGCTGTGCGGTGATCGCGATAAATTGAGGCCATGCCGTCCTGAACCTGAACCACTCGAGGTTTAGACAGGATCCGTGCAGATTTACGACTACTACAAGCAGAAAGAGCCATGACGAGAATGAGGAGAACGAGCGAATAAATGCGGGTCATCACACATCTCGATCATTGAAAAAGCTGTAATGCAAGGCTGAAAACCAAGCAAATACGCCTTCCTATTCGTTTAATCGTCTACTTTCATCTATTCACCAGGCTTCTCTGCTCCAAAGAACATCATGTGCTGCCAAGGTAGGCCATCGAACTCGCGAACGAGCTTGAAGCCGTTGCTAAGATATTCCTTTTTGATCTGTGCCTTGGTCATTTTATGTTCCGGCTTGATGGGCACGCTATCATCCTCTGCACGGAATTCGACCATGACGATGACCCCATCTGGCTTGAGGGCTTTTTTCATCCCTGCTAACATAGGCTCGGGATAAGAAAACTCGTGATACACGTCCACCAGTAGAATCATATCACAGGAGGCTGGAGGTAATTTAGGGTCATCCATCTCACCGATGATGCTAACAATGTTGGTGAGTCCCTTCCCCTCAGCCCGCTGATGTAGCATCTCGATCATTTCAGGCTGCACTTCCACGGCATAAACTTTACCCTCTTTGCCGACAGCTTCAGCGATGGGCAAGGTATGATATCCATTGCCGCTGCCCATGTCGCAGACACTCATTCCGGGCATTAGCTTGAGCTGCTCACGCATGAGCAGGGTGGCCTCTTCTTGATCGCGTTTATGACGAATAAGCCAACTAGCAGCTTCCCAATGCATGGTCCTGGCAATGATGCGCCCCTGATACTCGGCAGGAGGCGGCGGTGTCTGCGCGATAAGCAGGGCAGGAAGAAGGAGCAGCAGAGAAAAGCGGATCATTGAGACGAAACGGAGGATGAATCGTGTAGTTCTCAGTTTTTATTCCTCGGACTAGTGGATCATGAGCCAACCAATAATGATCAAGATGGGTAGAAGAATGGGAATAGAGAACTGCCACATGTAGCGCAGGAAGTCGGGAGTGTTTACCTTCGACTTATCGGCGATGGCTTTAACCATGAAGTTAGGACCATTGCCAATGTAGCTACCCGCACCAAAAAAGACCGCGCCGAGTGAGATGGCTATCAGTGTCTGTGGGTGAGAAGAGGCAAAGAGGATCACATCCGCAGGTGAGTCCACACTCAGATGCTCCGCTCCCATCGCTGCGGCCAGGAAGCTCAGGTAGGTCGGTGCATTGTCCAAAAAGGCAGACAGTGATCCGGTCGCAAAATAATAACCGATGGGCGAGCTTAGCTGAATGGCCTGGCCACTTTGTAAAATCTGCAAAGCGGGGATCATGGTGAGAAAAATGCCAATGAATAAGTACCCCACCTCTTTGACTGGACCAAAGTTAAAATCATTGGCGGCATGAATGTCTGGCTTCGACGTAAAATAAGATCCAGCAGCAGCAGCCAACATAACAAGCGCAGGAATGGAGAAGATACCGGCGAGCACGGTTTCTTGCACACTCTTTGGCAAAAAGACGGCTGCTAGGACTAATGCCAGAAAGCCTAAATTGGGCAGACCTCGGAAGTGAAAATGCTCCTCCTGAGTCTCTTTCTCCCGCACTTCTTTGGGTGCACGGCGAAAATTATAGGTATCCAGCACAAAGAAGACGACGAGCAATAGGCTAAGGGCCAGCAACCAGCCCATCCAGGCATGCTCCAAGACCCACCAAAAGGGAACGCCTCTGAGAAAGCCTAAAAACAAAGGTGGATCACCAATGGGAGTCAGGGCACCACCACAGTTACTGACGACAAAAATAAAGAACACAATGTGCTGTCCCGTAATGCGATATCTGTTCATCCTAATCCAGGGCCTGATCATGAGCATCGACGCTCCTGTCGTTCCGATGACATTGGATAAGATGGCGCCGATGGCTAAAAAGAGGGTGTTTCGCAAAGGAGTCGCCTCACCCTTCACGCCGATATTGATACCCCCACAAATGACGAACAGAGAGCCGACCAAGGCCATGAAGCTAACGTACTCATGAGAAGCATGCACGAGAGGATGCCAGTCCGATTTTAGGCCAAAATAGATGGCGGTCACCAATCCTAACCCAACTGCCACTTTAGGATAATGATGCTCCCAAAAATGGGCGGCAAAAAGCGGCATCAGAGCAATGCTCAAGAGGAGCAGAGCAAAGGGAATGACCATCCAATAGGGCGGCATAGCCACAGCGGTTGAGGCAATGATACTAAACATAAAAACAGAGAGAAATTAGCGGTAAAAATCAAGAGTGTGCTTCAACCCATCCTGCCAGGAAACGAGTGGATCATAACCTAGATCCTGCCGCGCCGCACGGAGATCCGCTGCGCTATCACGGATATCGCCACTGCGTGCAGGCTGATGCGACGGCACCAAGGCTTGCGCCGTCACTTGATTCAGCTCATTCACCAGATCCAGGAGGCTCACACTGACACCACCCGCCACATTAAAAACACGTCCCGCCACCTTTTCAGCAGGTCGCTCAGCAGCCAGCAGATTGGCGGCGACCACATTATCGATGTAGGCAAAATCGCGGGATTGCAGGCCATCCCCAAAGATCGTCGGAGCCTTTCCTTCCAGCATGAGCGTACAGAATTTGGCAATAACACCTGAATAGGCAGAGGTGAACGATTGGCGCGGACCAAAGACATTGAAGTAGCGTAGCGCCACGGTTTCCAGTCCGTAGAGGTGATGAAACATCTGGCCATAGCGCTCGCTCCCATACTTTTGCAGACCATAGGGTGTCAGCGGCAGCACGGGATCAGCTTCGTGTTTCAGCGGCACTGCTGTGTCCCCATAGATAGCCGCTGAGGAGGCAAACATGTAGCGCTTCACTTTAGCTTCTCGGGCGGCCACGAGCAGATTGAGAGAGGCCTCCAAATTAATGGCATTACTTTCAAGAGGTTGCGCCACCGATTGAGGAACTGAGGCGATGGCGGCCTCATGAAAAACCCAATCGCAGCCCTGAATGATTTTTTTCACGAGTGCGGCATCCGTGACGCAGCCCTTCACAAATTCGATACGGTCATTTGCACCTGCCCAGGCAAGATTGGCATCGGCATCCCCAGTACTCAGGTCATCTAGAACCACCACCTGCGCACCTCGGGCGCATAGGGCCTGGGCGATATGTGAACCGATAAAGCCAGCACCTCCCGTGACGAGCGCTTTGATTTCTAATGAAGATTGGGACATTCGATCAAGCTTGGATGCAATTGCAGCCTTGTTCCAATCTCTTTTGCACTCTTCGCCACAAAACTTGGCCGCGGCTTCTACTCCTCGTGAACAATCACAAAGGTTCGCTGAACTTCGCCACTGGCACGATGGCGTGCAGTGAAGCTGTGGCGGCCGGGTTTGAGCAAGACATAGGGAATATCGCCATCCAGTTGGACGGCGAGAGTATCACTGGTCCATTCGATGGGCTGTGTTGGCTGAGTCTGGAGGATTAACCGGCGGCCTTGATTCGGCACATCGGGATCAAGCCGGACCACGGTGCCTGGGACGGGATTGGAAATGGTCCAGACCTGATGGATCTCGTTGGCGGGGCAGACAAGCAGGTCACCCATCCAATTGTCGCCGCTGCGCAGCCAATGGGCGTATTCAGGAGCGATTAGGGCACGACCAAGACCATCATAGTCTGATTTCAAGGCAGGTGCAGGCAAATGATCTGTTAGGAAGAGATCCTCTCGGCTAAGGCGCACAGGCGGTGACTGTGCGGTCAGTCGCTTCCCTGTCCTCGGGTCGATGCGCGCACGCACAATTCCCGCAGGCTGCTCATACCATGTCTGCGTATGCCGCTGATGGAGATGCATGAAAATGTCACGCCAAATTGGAGCGGCACCAGTCACCCCAGAGACCTCTTGCATGGGTGTATTGTCGAAGTTTCCAACCCAGACACCGACCGTGAATTCCGGCGTGTAACCAAGTGTCCAATTGTCCCGATAGGATTGACTGGTGCCCGTTTTGACCGCCGCGCGAAAAGGTAGGCGCAGTGGCGAATGAGGACCAAAGGTCAAGGTGCGCGCCTGATTATCACTGAGGATATCGGCCAAAAGATAGGCCGGCGCTGGATCAAAGTCCCTTACTGCTACCGTTTGTGCTGAAGGCACCAGCGACCATGGTCTCCATTTGCCTAATCGGGCCAGGGCAGCATAGGCGTTCGCCAGCTCAACGAGCCGAACTGGCGCATTCCCAATCGTCAGGCCAAGCCCATAATGATCGGCGGAATCTGTCAACGTGCTGAGCCCCAACTCCTGCAGGCGAGTCAGCAGTGTCTGCGCCCCACCCAAACTAGCCAGCACCTTCACCACAGAGATGTTTAAACTATTGCCGAGGGCATCGCGATACGTCATGGGACCATAGAGGCGATGAGCATAATTTTCTGGACGATAGAGGCCGCTGGCTGTCGGATATTCGATCGGCAAATCGGCCACGATACTGGCAGGTGTAGCACCTCGTTCAAACGCGAGTTGATAGGTGAAAGGCTTCATTGCTGATCCGGGCGAGTGCTCAGCCCAGGCCCCATTGATCTGACCGCCGTCCTTTGAGAAAAAATCACGTGATCCCGCCAGAGCGAGAAGATACCCAGTAGCATTTTCAATCACAACCGCAGCCCCTTGGGTAACATGACGATCTTTCAGCGCCACCAATCGGCTTGAGATGATGTTCTCCACCTGCTCTTGAAGCATGACATCAATCGTGGTCTGGATCGTCGCAGACGCCTGAGTTGTGACGTGCCTGCGCAGCATTTCGATGGCATGAGGCGCGGCAAAACCACCGGTGAAACGTTGCAGCGTGATTTTCTCATCCAGGGCCACACGCAGGGCGTCCTCGTTGATCCAGCCCTGCTCCTTCATGGCCTGCAGGATGTACGCTTGGCGCGGACGAATGGCTTCTAGCTTACGAAAGGGATTGTAGCGCGTCGGTGACTGTGGAATGGCCGCCAGCAGGGCGCATTCAGCCAAAGTCAGGTCGGTGAGCGGCTTATTAAAATAGCCTGAAGCCGCCGATTGGCAGCCCGTGAGCAGATTCCCGTAACTGATGCGGCGAAGATACTCGCTGAGCACCTGCTCCTTTGACCAGGCGAGACTGAGTCTTCGTGCTTGCAGAGCTTCAACGCACTTCACCCAAAGCGTGCGCTTCCCCTGACGCTGGGCACTGACCTTGATGAGCTGCTGAGGAATCGTCGAGGCACCTGAGACAATGCGCCCATACATCAGATTATCCCTCGCAGCTCGGGCAATGGCCAGTAGATCGACACCGCCATGAGACCAGTATCGACGATCTTCTGCGGCTAGGGTTGCCTGGATCAGCGTGGGAGGAAGCGCCGCGAAAGTCACATACTGACCGACACGATCACCTTCAGCGCTGAGCAGTTGGCGCAGCGGCCTGCCATCTCTGGCTAGGTAGCGGACAGATTCAGCCCTTGATTGCAATAGGGACTCTGGAAGCTCCACACACCATGGCAGCCCCCACCAAACAGCGACTGCCACTGCAGTCAAGATGGCCACATAACGCAGCCATCTTGGAAGTTTCTTGAGGATCTTCAGCACGTGAATGAGTACCTGAAATGGCGGGATAATGAAACCAAAAAAATCGTCCCTGCCAATGAAGGTCAGGGACGATAGGGAGGTTGGTTGGTTCGACTAAAAAACTCGACTTATTTGATGTGAGCGGAGACCAGCTTGGTCATCTCAAACATCGTCACTTGAGCTTTACCACCGAAGACAGCCTTGAGAGCAGCATCAGCATTGATGTTGGTCTTCTTCGTTGCGTCCTGGAGACCATTCTTCTTGATGTAGTCCCAGAGTTTCTTGGTGAGTTCGCCACGGGAAGCGGGTTCAGATCCGACGACTGCTGCCAGAATGGCATCAGGCTGGACTGGCTTCATGAGAGCTGCGTTTGGTTTACGAGGAGTTTTGGTTGCGGTGGTTTTTTTAGCCATAGGGGCGCGATGCTGGCAGCTTACTGCGCTGTGGTCAATACCTGACATGCAGGTTTTTTTCGGCAGGCCCACGAAGAAAGGCCTGCTTTGATGATTGAAGCCGCCCCAGAGAACCGATACTATGCGCACAAATGCAGCGACTTTTACTCCTCGGCCTCAGCCTTTTCACACTCACCTCAGGCCACGCTGAAAACTGGCCCCAATGGCGAGGTAATCGACTGGACGGCAAGAGTTTAGATCATGGATTTCCAAAAAAAATCACCCAAGAAAACGAGACTTGGCGGATCGAACTGCCTGGCCTAGGTCATGCCTCTCCCATCGTCTGGGGAGATCGCCTTTTCACCGTGGCTGCGGTGGCCGACACCCAGGAGCGAGTTTTACTCTGCCTAGACCGGACTTCTGGGGCGCTGCTCTGGCAAAAGCCAGTCTTGAAATCGACCCTGGAGGCAAAGCACCGCCTTAATAGCCATGCCTCCAGCACTCCAGCCACCGATGGAGAGCGTGTTTTCACCGCGTTTTTAGATGGTCAATCCGTCATTGTCAGTGCCCATGACTTCTCCGGCAAGCAGGTCTGGCAAGTGAGCCCAGGTGTCTTTGCCAGCAAACACGGCTTTTGCAGCAGTCCGATTCTCTTTGAGGACAAAGTCATCATCAACTGCGACCACGACGGCCCGGGCTACATCGTTGCGCTTGCCAGAACAGATGGCCGGCAACTCTGGCGGATCGAGCGGCCAAACCAAACTCGTAGTTACTGCGTACCGCTCATTAAGGAGATCGGTGGCCGAGTCCAAATGATCCTCTCTGGCAGTAAATGCGTGACCAGTTACAGCCCAAAGGATGGCCGTCTGCTCTGGATGATCGACGGTCCTACGGAGCAGTTCGTGGCCTCCATCGTCCATGATGAAAAATCCAATCTGCTGCTCATGAGCGGTGGCTTTCCAGAGCATCATATCCTAGCCATAAAGCCAGATGGCCTCGGCAATGTCACCGACACCCACATCGCTTGGCGCACGAACAAAGGCGTCTCCTACGTGCCATCACCGATTTGTGAAAAGGGCTGGTTTCTCATCGTCTCCGATTCCGGCATCGCCCATTGCTTTGACGCGGCCACCGGAGACATCGCCTGGGAGGAACGAATGAAAGAGCACCATGCCTCTCAGGTTAGCGCCGAGGGAAAGGTCTTTTTCATCAATGACTTCGGCACCCTGCGTGTCATCAAGCCTGGAAAAGATTATGAACTCACCGCCGAATGTGAGCTTGGAGAAAAAGTCTTTGCTTCCCCTGCCCTGAGTGAAGGTCAAATCTTCATCCGCACAGAAAAAAGTCTCATTTGCTTCGGTAAACGTCTCCCTCAAACAGCCGCCCGCTGATCCCCCATGAAACCGCTGATCCTTCTGCTGATCGCTCCTTTGCTGCTCATCAGCTGCGCCTCCAAGAAAAAAACAGCTAAACCTGAGCCCTCCGGTAAATCCACACTGATCGGCATCATTGAGATGGTGAATCCCGAGCAGAACTATGTGCTCATTCGCTGTGAGCAGTTGCCTTCCCTTACAGCCGGAACCGAACTCAGCGCCCTGAGTTCTGATGGGAAGAAAACTAAACTCGTCCTCACCCCCGAGCGCAAAGGTCACTACCTCACCGCAGATATTAAGGAAGGTAACCCGGAAGTGAGTAACCTAGTGTTGCTCAGTCAGGGCAGCTTGCCACCTCCTGTGGCGCCCACACCCACAGTCACGCCATCCATGCCGAATACGGGCAGATCCCCCACAATGAACATGCCCACCTTGCCTGACATTCCGCTGAGCCTGTTGGACCCCGCTTTGAATCAAAACCACCCAGCCAATGCACCTGTAGCTCCAAAAATGCCAGCAAGTGTGCCCTCAGAACCTGTGAAGCTAGACGATTTAGAACCTGTCGTGAATGGCGACTCCAACCCCTGATCTCCATGCTCACTGAAGTCGAAGCGCTGGAGCGCGTCCTAGCCGCCGTCAGTCCAGGACCCGTCGAACACTTACCCTTACTCGCCGCGCTGGGGCGTTATGCAGCCAGCGACCTCACGGCTTCCGTGCCCATCCCAGGATTCGACAATTCCATGATGGACGGCTACGCGCTGCTAGCTGCCGATAGCCGAGCCGGATCAAAACTTCAGATCATCGGCGAACAACCCGCTGGACCGGATCACCAACTTCACTGCGCCCCAGGACAAGCCATCCGCATCTTTACAGGTGCACCCATGCCTGCCGGAGCCGATGCCGTCATCATGCAGGAAGACGTGGACCGCGTTGGCAACACCCTGCTTTGCCGCGAGCCTGTTGAGCCAGGCGAAAATATCCGCCGACTCGGAGCTGATCTTTGCCGTGGTCAAATCATGCTTCGGCGCGGACAGCCGCTGACTCCCGGTCGCCTCGGCCTGCTAGCCTCTCAGGGAAGTGTCGAGGTCGCCGTTCATGCCAGTCCCCGCGTTACCGTGCTGAGCACGGGAGACGAGCTTATCCAACCCGGCACGCCGTTGGCCCCTGGTCAGATCTACAATAGCAACGGGATTATGCTCCAAGGTCTGCTCACTCAGCTAGGCATCTCTAAAGCCGAAGCACGCCATTGTAGCGACGATTTAACTGCCACCGTGGAGCTTTTGCGGGAGCTCATTCTGACTCAGGACATCATCCTCCTCAGCGGTGGCGTCTCTGTCGGTGATCATGATCAGATCAAGCCAGCCCTTCTACAGCTAGGCATCCAGCCCGACCTCTGGCGCGTTAAGGTGAAGCCAGGCAAACCCTTCCTTTTTGCCCAAACCACCCGCCAAGCTGATGGCCGTCCTGTGTTCATCTTTGGGCTGCCAGGCAATCCCGTCTCTTCGTTCATCACCTTTCAGCTCTTTGTCCGCCCAACCCTGCTTCGCTGGATGGGGGCAAGCGAAACCACCGCCATTCCTGTCTCTGTCCGGCTCATGGCCGACCTCTCCAACGAAGGCGACCGCCCTCATTATCTGCGTGGCGAGATCCAAAACGGCTTCTTCCGAGTCCAAGGCATGCAGCAAAGCCACGCCCTCTTTGCGCTCAGTCAAGCCAACGCCTTACTCCGCCTAGCCGAGGGCGAAAAACGCCACGCTGGCGACTGGGCCACCGCCCTCTGGCTTTAACCTGATCTATTTATGAAAGTCGTTACGAGACGCTGCGAAAGCCCGCAGTGGCAAGGCGGGCGTAGTCTTGAAAGGCTGAGTGCATTACTAAATGCTCGATGCCTTTCAAAACAAGCCCAACGCCGCCAATGTGAGCTTTCAAAAAGTCGCCGTAGAGTTTCATAAATAGGTCAGGTTAAGAATCACAACGTCCTTGCCAGAGCGTTTACGTTTGCCATGATGAAGGATGGGAAAACTCCAAGATAAAGTCGCCGTCGTGACTGGTGCCGGACGTGGCATCGGTAAAGCTATTGCTGAAAAATTTGCTTCTGAAGGGGCCAAAGTGGCCATCGTCAGCCGCACTGAAGCCAACTCCAACGCTGCGGCGGACGCCATCAACGCCCTGTATCCAGGCTCAGCCAAGGGCTATGCCGTGGATGTCGGGAACGGTGCTGCTGTAGCAGAACTCGGCAAAGCCGTATTGGCCGATTTCGATCACGTGGACATCCTGGTCAACAATGCTGGCGTGACTAAAGACGGGCTGCTCCTGCGCATGAGCGAGGAAGACTGGGACTTTGTGGTAGATACCAATTTAAAGGGAGCCTTCCATATGCTGAAAGCCTTCCAACGCAGTCTCTTGAAACAAAAAGGCGCCCGCATCATCAATGTAGCCTCAGTGATCGGTCTCATCGGCAATGCCGGTCAAGCCAACTACGCCGCCAGCAAAGCAGGTGTCATTGGCTTTACCAAGTCCATTGCTCGCGAGTTCGCAGGCCGAGGCGTTACGGCCAATGTCATCGCCCCGGGCTTCATTGCCACCGACATGACCGGTATTTTGGATGAAAAAGTCAAAGCTGCCGTCCTCGATAAAATTCCTCTGGGCGACTTCGGACAGGCCGAGGACATTGCCAATGCAGCACTCTTCCTCGCCAGCCAAGAATCACGCTACATCACCGGCCAAGTACTGGCCGTAGATGGTGGCATGGTGATGTAACGACTGTCTGTCGAAGTCCTGTGGGTTATGGATACAGACCGCGCAGGACTTTGGCATCATGCACACGCTTGATGCCCAAACTCAAGGCTGCAAAGCGTAGGGAGACTTCTTTCTTCTTAGACATGTTCAGCGTCTGGATAAAGGCCTGCTCCAGGAGTCGGAAAAGCTTATCCATGACCTCCCCTTCACTCCAGAAGAAACTCTGGAGATCCTGCACCCACTCGAAGTAGGACACGATCACACCACCGCTGTTGCAAAGAATGTCAGGGATGACCATGACATCACCGCGTTTGGTAAGAATGGCATCAGCTTCCGGTGTTGTAGGACCATTTGCGCCTTCCGCCAAAATACGGCATTGCAGCTTGGCGGCATTGGCTTCTGTGATTTGCCTTTCGAGTGCCGCTGGCACTAGGATGTCGCATTTCAAAATCAACATGTCCTCATTGCTGATCGGCTCGGCTTCTGGGAACCCAACCACACTGCGCGTCTCAGCCACATAGGCATCAAGCTTGATCAGATCCAGACCGTGTTGATTATAGATGCCACCAAAGGCGTCACTCACAGCAATGATTTTGATACCTTGTTTAGCCATCGACACCGCTGCCACCGCACCAACGTTGCCATATCCCTGAATCACGGCGGTAGCGCCAGAGGCCGCCAGACCGATCGTGTCCATCGCCCTTGAAATAAGATAAGCAACGCCACGGCCTGTAGCCTCACGACGACCAAGTGAGCCCCCCAGCAGCACTGGCTTGCCCGTAACCACACCAGGCACAGCGTGACCCATTTGAAGTGAGTAAGTATCCATGATCCAGGCCATGACCTGCTCATTGGTACCGACATCTGGAGCTGGAATGTCCACCTGCGGCCCGATCACTGGAATCAGCTCCTGAGTGTATCGGCGGGTCAGTCTCTCCAGTTCGCCGAGTGAAAGTTCGCGTGGATTACAAGCCACCCCGCCCTTGGCACCGCCATAGGGCAGACCAACCAAGGCGCACTTCCAGCTCATCCACATGGCAAGTGCTGCCACCTCACCCACCGTCACATCTGGATGAAAGCGAATGCCACCTTTGGTCGGTCCAAGCGTCAAATGATGCTGCACTCGGTGCCCCATAAAGACCTCCGTTCGTCCATCATCCATGCGCACTGGCACAGCAACGGAAAGAGCCCGCTTCGGCATTTTCAATCGATCCCGCGCGGCCTCCGGGATCTCCATAAAATCAGCCACCTGATCAAACTGCTGACAAGCCATGCGAAAGATGGGAGAATCGTATTGATGATAGTTCATGAGAATAAACCGATAAAGGTAGATCAACTTAGTAATCCCCAAAATGATCGATTCAACGGCTAGATTGTAGAATTCACTGAAATCTACACCTAACCCATTGATCGTGAGCAGACACTAATGTCCGTCCTATCTGGCAGGAAATGGAATGGCCATGGCGGTTGTGACTTTCCAAGCCGCAGAATTGCACTTTGCGGCATGGCATTGACTCGGAGAGCCTAGCGGGACATGCGTGGTAATATGAACGATCAACCTCTCCGCACTTCAGTCATTGGCAGTTATCCTTTTCCAGGTTGGTTAGAGTTCTCAGCGCAGCATTTAGGCGAGTTTGGCGCAGCTGATTTACGTGAGATGCAGGAGGATGCGGCCATGGTGGCGATCCAGGATCAGCTTGCCGCAGGGTTGGATGTGATTACCGATGGTGAGCAGACGCGATTTGATTTTAACCTATCGTTTTATGGCTTCATCCAGGGGATCGCGCTAGAGCCTGCCAGTCCGCGTCGATTTGGCCCGCCTGCTCATGATCAGCGGGGTAAACATGAGATCACGGGTGAGTTGCACGCTCCGCGCGGCTTAGGCGTGGTCGAAGAGTTCCAGCGGCTGCAAAGACTGGCTGGAAAGTCCGGTAAGCGGCTCAAGGTGAGTGTGCCGGGGCCTTACACGCTGAGCGGTCGGCTGGCACCAAATGGACAATATGCGGATCGTTATGCCATCACGGAAGCTTTGCTGCCAATCGTCCGCCAAGAAATCGCAGATCTAGTGGCAGCGGGGGCTGAGGAAATCTGCGTGGATGAGCCAAGCATGAGCTGTTACGGCTTTCGAGAGGATACCCAACGCTTTGTGGATATTTTCAATCGCACCGTAGAAAGCGGTTATGGTAAGGCTCGTATCTGCACGCATCTCTGCTTTGGCAATTTCAAAGGCCATCCCGTAGGTTATCGAAAATACGCGCCACTATTCCCGGATTTCCTCGATCTCCATTGTGATGAGGTTCATGTGGAAATGGCCAACCGTGAGTATGCGGAACTGGCAATCATCGGTGAAATCGCCAAAAGAACCGATGTGGCTGTGGGTATCATTGATGTGAAGAGTTACTACATCGAGTCGCCTCAAAACATCGCCGATGCCGTCAAAGCCTGCCTAAAACATGCGCCCGCAGAACGACTGGTCTTTGCCCCAGATTGTGGACTCAGCCAAACAGCGCGCTGGGCAGCCAAGCAGAAGCTAGCCAACATGGTGGCAGGAGTGGAAAGGGTGCGTGCTGGCCTCTGAGGAGCGAAACAAATCGGTTACAATTTAAGTTTAAACTTTTCATCGCCCAGAGGGCGCTCTAGCCTACTGGAACACGTTAGCTAAACCTCAAACGAATACATACGACTATGGGCCTGATGGATTACCTCAAAGGACAGTTTCTGGAAATCATCCAGTGGACAGATGATTCACGCGACACTCTTTCCTGGCGCTTTCCAGATGAAGACAAGGAAATCAAGCGCGGAGCTCAGCTCATCGTGCGTGAATCACAGGCCGTGCAGTTTGTCTATTTAGGTGAGTTTGGCGATACCTTTGGCCCGGGCAAACACACCCTCAATACCGAAAACATCCCGATTCTTTCCACGCTCAAAGGCTGGAAATATGGCTTTGAATCACCCTTCAAAGCAGACGTCTATTACGTCAATACGCGCCTCTTCACTGGCAATAAGTGGGGCACAAGCAATCCGATCATGATGCGTGATCAGGACTTCGGCATTGTCCGTGTCCGTGCTTTCGGGACCTTTGATTTCAAGATTACCGATGTGAAGCTCTTCCTCAAAGAGGTCGCTGGATCGGATCATCATTTCCGTCTCGATGAATTTGCCGACACCATGCGCAGCCGCATTGTCAGCGTTTTCACGGATGCTCTGGCGACGGCCAAAGTTCCTGTCTTGGATCTAGCCACCCGCTACAGCGAACTCGGAGACGCCCTCCTCCCACTCATCAATCCAGCAACTCAAGGCAAATACGGCATTGAGATTACCAGTTTCCTGCTGGAAAACGCCAGCGTTCCGCCAGAAGTGGAAGCAGCCATCGACAAGCGCAGCAGCATGGGTGCCATTGGCAATCTCAACGACTATGTGAAATTCCAAATGGCAGAAGGCATGGCCAAAGGTGGCCCAGGAGTCGCGGGCTCGGCTGCTGAAATTGCCATGGGTTTTGGCATGGCCAATAGCATGATGGCTCAAGGTGCCTTCAATGTCGGCGGAGCCACGCCTCCACCGATACCGGGAGTCGCCGTCGCATCAGCTGCACCAGCCCTTGCCCCAATTCTGGATATCCTGACCCCCGCTCAAGTCGCCCAAACCCTGGGAGTGACCGAAGGTGATGTGATCTCCAGCATCGAGTCCGGTGACATCAAAGCCAAGAAGATCGGCAGCCAATACCGCATCACCAAAGCAGCGTTGGATGAGTTCTTAGCGCATTAAGATGGGAACAGGAGTTAGCAGAGATGATACTTCAGAAACATCCTTCACTGGATAAGGCTGCGTCTATCACGGAAAGTGTGATTGGCGCAGCTATTGAAGTCCATAGCGACAAGGGACCAGGGCTTCTTGAAAGCATTTATCAACGCTGCTTCATCCATGAGTTACAACTGCGCGGGCACATCGTGGAGGTTCAGCGCGCCGTTAAAATTCAATACAAGGACTTGGTTTTTGAAGACATTCTGCGCTGTGACGTCATCGTCGATGGATGTCTCTTGATAGAATTAAAATCTGTCAGCGACATTCTTCCCATCCATAAAGCACAGACACTTAGCTACATGAAGCTCCTGGATCTGCCTCTTGGGTTGCTGATCAATTTCAATGTCGATCAACTCACCCGAGGCGTTCACCGTCTAAAACTCCCCGGCTCAGGTTAATCCCTTCCCATCTCTGCTACCTCTGCTTCCTCCTGTAAAAATTAGTCTCAATCCCGCATCAGAATCTGAAACAAATCGTGCCGTTTGTCGGTCCAGAGAGGCACATCGAGCGGTTCGGGATCTTCTGGACGATGATGCGGCGTGGTCGCTAGGTGTGTTTCATTCAGTGTGACCATGACGTAGTCGGTCGAGTCAATGTCACCATCCTCATCAGCTATCACGCGGGTGGTTTTCCAGCCGATATCGTCCGCTAGTTTTTCCACAACCGGAGCTAAGGCCAAGTAGGAATTCGTGACATGCACGACGATGATGCCATCGGGCTTCATATGACGACGATAGATGGCAAAGGCCTCTTTGGTGAGCAAATGTACCGGAATGGCATCTCCGCTGAAAGCGTCTAACAAAAGCACATCAAACTGCTGATCAGGCTCACGCTCCAACATGAGACGGGCATCGCCAATGATCGTTTCAATCTTAGCGCCACGATTCTCAGCATCGGCCAAATAAGTGAAATGCTTCCGAGCCAATCGCGAGATATCAGGATTGATCTCATAGAATCGCCAATGCTGGTTCTTTTGAGCATAACAAGCCGTGGTGCCCGCCCCCATGCCAACGATTCCCACATGCGCATCAGGCCGATCTTTCAGGACACCTAAACACAGGCCGATCCCTGAATCACGACCATAATAAGTGACAGGCTCGTCCCGATAAAGCGCCCCCAAGTTCTGCATCCCGTGGATGATCCCCCCATGGGTGAGAGTGCGGTAGGTGTTCTCTAGGCCATCGTCCCAATCTTCATCCACGTTAACTGCCCCGTAGAAGTTGCGCACACGCTCAATTCGCTTATCCACCTTTAACGTAAGCTCAGCCATTTTCATTAAAGCAAAGACTCCATGAGCGACAAAAAGCACGACGAGTGCGCCACGAATGAGACGCTTCTGAATTCCCCAAAGTGCAACGACCAACGCAGCAACAGCAACCAATAAAGCAGCCATCAGCCCCAGCGGCCATTCGAGATAAGTCACAAAAACACGTGGTGCCACCAAACTCACCAGCAGGCCTCCAAGAGCTCCGCCGCCTGACATAAAAAGATAAAACTCAGTCAGACGAGAGGCTCCAGGCTTGAGCTTAGCCAACTCGCCATGACAGACGATACAGCTGAGAAACATGGCTCCGAAACACCAGGCCATTTCTGCCAGAAAGTTCGGCGTCGGATCCCACTCTGTATTGGCATGTATGGCTTTGTCCATGCCAGCAATGAGAATAGCCACCACCGCCAAAAAAGCCCATACACTGCGAACATACCAACGCTCATGCTCAAAGCAGATGATGAAAGTGATCAGATACAAACTCAATGGAGCCACCCACATGAATGGCACCACAGCTACATCCTGACAGACATGATTGGTCGTTGCCAAAAGCAGCACACTAGCCAAGGCAGGTAGCAGCACCCAAAGCACACGTTTCCACCATGGCGGACGCTCATCAGGAATGGCAGACACATCTTCGATCACCGTTGGCTCAATCTTTGAACTGCGCTGTGAAAGGTACATCGAAAGCAGTGCAAAAACAGCAAAGCCACCGGACCACCACCAGGTCTGTTGAGTGACATCCAGCGCAGGCTCAATGATGAAAGGATACGTCAATAAAGCGGCCAGCGAGCCCAAATTCGAAAGCGCATAGAGACGCCAGGGCTGCTGCCCAGGCAAAGATCGGGTAAACCACACCTGACTCAGTGGGCTGGTGCTGGAGAGCACAAAATAAGGCAACCCGACCGTGCCTAAGAGCAGCAGTAAGATACGGCCCACAGGATCTTCATCTCCAGCGGGCTTCCAGCTATCGCTCGGGGAAATGGGCAAACAGATCAGCGCTGCAATGACCAAAATACCATGAACGATAAATTGTGTGCGTCGTTGCAACTTGGTGAGCAGATGAGCGTAGGCATAACCAGCAAACAGCACGATTTGAAAAAACAACATGCAGGTCGTCCAAACACCCGGGCTACCACCGAACCAAGGTAAGATGAACTTGCTAATCATCGGCTGAACCTGAAAGAGCAAGAAGGCACTGAGAAGGCTCAGCAGAGAGAGTTGCAGATACATGAAAGTGAAAACAGGAATGTGGCAACGAAGGCTAGGCTAGAACCTTCCAGACTGGCGACCACTTTCTGCTCAAAAGGCAGCAAACCGGCGCTGAAGAAACCTCGTCACCCCCAAGCCTACTAGAATTCCCATGCCAATAGATGGCACGACATCGCTAGGCCAGTGTGCGCCGACATAGATTCTGGAGTAAGCTACCAGTAGTGCTAGCAGATAAAGGGCCGCACCGGATCGACGATAAAACAGAGCCACCACTGTCGCTGCGGCAAACAAATTCATCACATGGCTGCTTGGGAAAGAGTTTCCGCGTAAGTCTCCCGTGGGTGCACTGAGGCGCTGTATTGGAGGAGAAAAGAGCCGCATGAATTCTGGCGAACCTTTGCCAAGATCACGAATCATCACATTTTCCACCGCATCTCGTGGTCTCACTCTACCAACAACCTTCTTTAAAGTGTGGGAGATGATCCCATCGCTCACACTAAGCCCAACGGCTAGGCACAGAATCATGAGCCTTCCCTGTTTACCGCCATGCCATAGAACGAGCAGCACCATCAGGAGAAGCAGGGGCAACCAGGCATTAATCGCAGAGACAGCCGGCATCAACCAATCCAGTAGCGGATGAGTCCACTCGCGGTTGATGTGATGAAGAATAGAAAGATCCCAGGAGATCATGGAGTCCCAATCTTTTTCCAAGTTTGCAATCGATGCCCAAGGAACACCTGATAGACTCGCGTGGTATCGCCAAGAGGCACCTCGACCTTGCCGAAAGGTTCAATTTTATCAAAAGCATCCGACACCGCTTTCGGCACAGCACTTTGACTAAAGATCAAAGCATCGTCGCCCAGACGCTCTTCAGCTCCTGGCCAAATTTCATACTGGGACATCGGATGACCCGAAGGCTCATAGCGATAGGTGTGCGGATGCTGCGGCATGTTAAAGGCCATCTGCGCGGCGCTGTAGCGGTGCCCCAAAGCCATGACAAAGGTATTTCCTGGACGCGGCACCGTTTCTAAAAACTTGCCAGCTTGCTCTCCTGTTTCTTTCCAGCCACGCAGTTCAGCCAGTTTCTTATGACCCTTTAAACTGGTCAAAAAAGTCATCGGCACAACCAGATGTAAAATCACGGTGATGAAGCCCGCAACGCGGAAGCTCCATTTTTGCCAATTGGCAGGCTTCCCCAGAGGTAGATGCCCAGCAAACCACGCAGCCAAAAGAACGAAGGCAGGCACATAAAAAACAGCGGGCCAGTTCGGATTGATGCGCTGACGCAAAGCCAACAGCGTGAAGATCATCAAAGCAGGGGCCGAAAAGAGCAGCATGAAGCGTCCTCGACGATCCATGCTTTTCCAACGAGTCATCCCGCCCCAAAGGACAATCATCAAAGCCAGCCAAGTCACGGGTGTATACACCAAGGCCTGCACGCCTGGCCATTCCAGAGTCCGCGTCAGCCAATGCCCAAAATCAAGGCTCTTGGTATCAAAATGATGAGCTGTATGCTCCAGCGTGATCCATTGATGCTGCTGCTGCCAATACAAGACAGGAAGTAAAAACAGCGCGCTGATGACAATCGAGATCCAAAGACGCGGGTTTCTCAGCAAAGCCCGATCCTCTCTTGAAACAGTGGCAAAGACCACCATCAGCAGAGGAAAGACCAACATCATTTGTTTACTCAAGGTGCCAATGCCCATCACCAAAGCCAGCAGCAGCCAACGCGGCCATGAACCAGGCATTTGGACAACCGACCAAAACAGGAGGAGTGCTACCGTCCAGGTGAGGAGCAGAGGCGCATCAATGGTGAGGAACAAGTTCAAGCCAGCGCTGGCAGGTGTAAGCAGCATTAAAACGGCGGCAATAAAGCCAGTGCGCGCATCATAAAGACTCCGAGTCAGCGCAAAGAAAGCCGCCAGGGTCCCTGTGCCGAGCAGCAAGGCAGCAAGGCGAATCCCCCAATCAGTATCTCCGGACAGACGGCCGACGACACCCATGATCCAGCCAATCATCGGGGGCTTGCTATAGTAGCCCCAATCAAACTGGCGTCCCCAGTCCCAGTAGTAGGCTTCATCACCTGCCAGGTCTGCTTGCATGCAGAAAAACAGAGTGAAAACAACACGGAAAGCAAAGACACTCGCCAGCAAAATCCAAAAGCGGCGCGTCCAATCGGGAGATGAGTCTTTAGAGGAGATCAAGCCATGAAGGCTTAGACAGCGATTTCAGCTAGGCAAGCAAGCATTCACCGATCACCCCAAGAGATGTGCAGCTGAAAGCAATCACATTGCAATGATTCAAGATCCAAGCACGTTCCTGTCTCTCTCATGCAACGCCTCCTTTTCATTGTCCCACTTCTACTGACACTTTCGGCAGCCCAAGCTGCAGATCTTCCAAAGATCCCAACAAAATCTCTAGCAGAGAAGAAGGAGTTACTCTTCTCAGATGACTTTGAAAGCGCCACGCCAGCCAAGCCTTGGCATAAAGTGGTGGATACGTTTAGCTTTGAAAATGGCACGCTCAAAGGTGTGCAAACTCGAGAAAAAGACATGCCATCCAAGGATGGTAAATCTGTGATCAAAGCCCATGCCGCCGTCTATGGCCTAGAGATCCCGACCAAGGATAGCGTTGTCGAAACCAAGATCCGCTTTGAAGGTGCCTCCATGATCGACGTTGAGTTTGATGACCGCAAATACACGGGTGCCCATTATGGTCATCTATGCCGAGCTCAAGTTCGCCTGAATGGCGTCACCATCATTGATGAAAGAGACGGCGGCATGAAGAATGAGACCCGCGAAATGCGCAATGACCCAACGAAAAAGAAAGAAGTGGCCGAATTACTCAAAGGCCGTCAGATCACCTACCCTGCCCAGCTTGATGTTGGCAAATGGTACACCCTTGTCGTGGAAACTGTGGGTGATGAAATGCGCGTGACTATCGATGGCAAACCGACCGGCTACTTAAAATCCTCAGGCATTGCACATGCCACTAAATCCAAAATTGAACTCGGAGTCGCAGGCAAAAGCGGTTTCTTTGATGACATCAAAGTGTGGAATGCCGCAGCCAAATAAAGATAGAGATCTTCATGCCTATTAGCCTACGCATCGCTTTCGTTGTTTTTGCCTTAACCGGCTTTTGCCAGGCTGACCATGCACTACCAGGCCAATCGGTTCATGGCGAGTCTTTCAATGAAGGACCGCGCCAAGCTGCGGTTCTGCTGCCAGGCTGCGGAAAGATCAAATTCCCGATCAGCTCGAAAAACTCTGAAGCTCAAGCTTTCTTCAACCAAGGCGTCGGGCAGTTGCATGGCTTTTGGTACTTTGAAGCGGAACGATCTTTCCGCCAAGTTGCGGCCATAGACAAAGAATGCCCCATGGCCTACTGGGGCATGGCTATGGCGAACTCAGGCAATGAAAAACGTGCCAAGGAGTTCATCAAAAAAGCCACAGCCCTGAAGGAAAAAGCCAACGCTCATGAAAAGCTCTGGATCGCCACGCTGGAAACCTTCTACAAGGATACCAAAGACGACAAACGAAATAAGAAACAGCGTTCGCTCGATTACATCCGCGACCTGGAAACCATCGTCCAAGACTACCCTGATGACATTGAGGCAAAGGCCTTTTTGGTTTGGAAAACCTGGCATGCCAATGACGTCGCCCCGATCACCAGTTATCAGGCGATTAACGCTCTTCTAGATCAGGTCTTTGCGGCTAACCCTGAGCACCCGGCCCATCATTACCGCATTCATTTATGGGACAGCCGTAAGCCAGCGCAGGCGCTAAAGTCAGCGGCAGTGAATGGACAAGTGGCACCAGGGATCGCCCACATGTGGCACATGCCCGGACACACTTTTTCAAAGCTCAAGCGCTTTGACGATGCTGCCTGGCAGCAGGAAGCCAGCACGCGGATTGATCATGCTTACATGATTAAAAACTGGATCCTGCCCAACCTCATCCACAATTACGCTCACAATGAAGAATGGCTTATCCGCACTTACAATGAATTGGGCCGCGCCAAGGACGCCATGGGTTTGGCAAAAAGCCTGATTCGCACACCGCAACATCCTGCCAACAACACGTTGGATAAAGAAAGCAATACCGCCAGCTACGGTCGCACTCGCCTCATCGATACACTCATCAAATGGGAACTCTGGGATGAACTCATTAGCATCACTGACAGTCCAGTCATTGGCCCTGTGATTCAGCCCAGCCATGAGGCCACGCGTCTGCGTGCTCGTGGGGTTGCCTCCTACTTCAAAGAAGACTCCAAAGGACTTGCCGCAGCGCTCAGTGCATTGGAAGCCTTGGACCAAAAAACCAAAGAGGCCAAGGCTAAAGAGTCAAAAAAGACCACTCCGGCTAAACCCACCCCATCTAGACTGACAAGACGAAAGCTTACGGAAGAGAAGCGTGTGCTGGAAAAAGACGAAGTTGAAAAAGAATCTTCCGAAAAAGCTGAAGAATCTAAATCAGAAAAAGCCAAACCCGACGCAGTCAAAACAGACAAGGCTAAATCGGACACACTAGCCAAGGCTTTAGCAGATCTCAGAGCCCTCAATGCAGTCATCACTGAACCCAAAAAAGCGGAGGACGTGATTAAAAAGGCGACAGATATGCCAAAGGAATTGAGCCTGCGGTTATGGCTCAAATTAAACAACAAAGTTTCTGCTACAGAGACCCTATCCAAATTGCCTCAAGATCTCGCAGGTCTCGCCGCAAAGACGGAGGCTCAAGTGGCTCTCGGTAAACTGGATGATGCTAAGAAAACGTTTCTTGAGGTCAAAAAGCTGGCCTTTGCCATGGATGACAACCTGCCCATCAAGCAGCGTCTGGATAAACTCTCGAAAACCTTTGGCGAAACAGGTGAATGGCGCGCTGAAGCGCCCAAGCGCACTGATAGCGGCACACGTCCTAGTTTGGAGTCCCTGGGGCCAGTCCACTGGTCACCACCTTCCGCCCCCAACTGGGAAGCTCTGACTCTGGATGGCAAGCCCGTGAATCAAACTCAGTTCGCAGGCAAGCCGCATGTACTGCTCTTTTATCTCGGAGCTGCCTGCACTCACTGCATGAAGCAGGTCAACGACTTTGCCAAAGTCGCCGCCGACTATGAAAAAGCTGGTATCTCTCTGGCCGCGATCACCCGCGAACCGCTTTCACTGGCGGGAAGGATCGCCGAGCAAATGAGCACTAAAAAATTACCTCCGTTTCCTGTTTATTGCGATCCGAGTCTGTCCATGTTCAAGACCTTCCGCGCTTACGACGACTTTGAAGAAGAGCCACTTCATGCCGCGGTTTTGATTGATGCCAAGGGCAGACTTCGCTGGATCGACATCAGCTGGGAGCCCTTTAGCAACACAACCTTTCTTCTCAAAGAAGCTCAGCGACTGCTCAGCCTGCCGGAGGAGTGAAGATCACTTCTTTTCCTTAGCTTTTCTCAGATCCATCTCACAATCGGCATCTGGCGCAGTGGCCGCGCCCGTGAGGTCCACTGGATGGGTATAGAGGTAGCGCCAGACGTCCTCATGAACAAAATGCCCCTCAGCGTCTTTTACTGAGCCGCCACCAGGTACAACACTGGAGTGCGCACGATTAGCGTCTCCTTTGACATCGGCCGCGGTCGTGAGTCGGCGGGAGTTTTGATAAGGCGGCTTAGCCTCATCCACATTCACTATCGGACCAAAGTCGGCCAATCCAAGAAGCTGCCAAGAGCGGCAATAGTGATCTCCCGCCCAGCCACCATCCAGCACATGGCTGAAGCCGAAATAGCGGTTCGTTGGAGTGGCCGATGGCAAACCCTGCCATGTTTCTAGATTATCCCGCGGACCACAAAGCATGACCACTCGATCCACCTTTTGATGTTTGGCAAAACGTGCGGCCGTGGTGCTGCCATGAGAGGCACCGGAAACGATCACGCGATCCCAGCGTAGCGAGGCACCATCGGCAGAAAGAAAGTACTCCCATTTGCCTTGTGGATTTTCTTTGGCCAGCCATTTCACGAACTGAAAAGCGCGCTCCATCATGCCATCGGGTTTCGGGATGCTGACCACATCGCTGAAATCCTCCCCAGTTGCCGCCTCCAGACGAATTTTGCCGAGGAATTTATCATCTTCAGGTGCAGGCTCTTTGCCAAACTTCCCAAACCAACCATTGGCATAATGAACCTGTATCGCGTGCAGCCCGTAGCTATTCAGTCTTTCAAACAACCCGCCGCTGTGTCCCATCAGCCAGATGACCAGCTTCCCCTGAGGCGCTACCCGAGTATCCACCGAAGCGTTTTCTTCGTCCGCAGGCTTACCTTTTTTCTCAAAGACAAATTCAATCTCTGGATGTTCCTTGGCACGAGGATCGATCTGGCTCGCGCGAGCTTTCAGCAGATATCGCTGAGGCTGTGGATCACTCAACTTGAGAGGCTCATCAGCAGCATGAAGGGAAAGCGCAAAGGTAAAAAAGAGTAGTTTTTTCATGAGATTAGATTTTTAAATTAAAGCGTCGTCGTCGCCTGAACCCAGGCTGTTTCACCACAAAATTGGCGGGCCTCTTCGGCCAAAGCAGCCGCCTGAATATCTGTGGTCGTAATGGCAAACATGGTGGAGCCTGAGCCTGACATCAAAGCCGCCCGGACGCTGCTGTGACCGAGTAGCCAGCTCTTCAGCCCAGGCAAGAGGCGGTATTTTTCAAACACGGGCCGCTCCAAATGATTCACCATTTCACCCCAAGGGCAGATTTGTGGAGCATAGAGCACACCCGGTAACTCCGCCGAACTTGCCCAGTTCTTATAAGCCCAAGGCGTGGGGATCGGAAAGGCAGGCTTAATCAGGACCAGTGGTAACTTCCAGGGGAACTCTGCAGACGTCACATTTTCTCCGCGCCCCGTGCCATCAGCCGCAGATGTCTCGAGCAAAAAACAAGGAACGTCAGAGCCAATGCCTGCCGCGATTTTTAACAATTCCTCCATGCTCAAAGGTGAACCCGTGAGTTCGTTCGCGGCACGCAGCACAACGCCTGCATTGCTACTGCCTCCGCCAAGCCCGGCCCCATGAGGAATACGCTTTTCTAAATGAACCTGCCAGCCAAAGGACTGACCGACGCGGACCTCAAAGGCTCGCAGCGCTTTGCAGACAAGATTGGAATCATCCACCGGAACGCCGGGCACATTGCAGGTCAAATCAATGCCAGCAGCTCCATCCGTCAAAGTTAAAGTCACTGTATCTGCGATCCCTAGCTTTACCAATCGGGTGGAGACTTCATGAAAACCATCATCACGCTTCCCAAGAATCTTTAACCAAAGATTAATTTTTGCAGGAGATGAAAGGTCGAGGGTGCTGGGCATAGAAACAAAACGGGGCAATGGATGTGCCAAAGGAGGCTAGACAAAACGAATTGGAAACCGCTTTCATGCTAAGCGCCCCAAAAGCGCCAACATTCTTCCTGTGCGGCCTTTTTCAATACGATACGAGTAATAGCGACTGAGATCGGTCGAAGTACAGATTCCGCAGTCTGCATAGTGCTCAGGCAAAATTCCGGCAGCCAGGCAGCTCTCGCGGATCTGATTGGCAAAGTCCACCTCATAAGCAGGAGGACGAATGCAAGGAGCCAACTGCACTCGAATATCTTCAGGGCGTGAGCCAAAGTGCTCTCCCATGAGGCGAATGCCTTCCGCAGCAATGCCAAGCTCCGAACCTTTTTTGCCGGAATGCAAAACACCACAGGCTCCAGTTTTAGGATCAGCCAGATAAATGGCACCACAGTCTGCCACATAGATTCCGATGATGAGTCCAGGTGTCGCCGTGATGATGCCATCAACCGCTGGAATAGGACCCTTTTGAATAGCACTCACCACAGCCACGCCTTTCCCATGCACCTGTTCAGCAATGCAGAGCTCATTGGGAGAAAACCCCATTTCTTCTGCCTGCGACCGATGCCAGGCCCATAAACGCTCCACGACTTCGGCGCGCTCAGCATCGACCTCAATGGTCGGATGCCTGAGGGTAAAGCGGTGCTTGAAGGCTGGCAAAGCCTCCAAAAGCGGAAAAGTCATCCATGTCTGATCGTGCATAAGCTTTGATAGTGCCCCAAAATGTCAAAGGCGCATGGAAGAATCCATGCGCCTTTGATTTTGAACACAACTTAACAACCAAGCGAAATTAGCGAGCCATTGCGGCGGCATCCACCGAACCGTAGCTGGACATGAAAGCCGCAGCGTCATTGGAGGACGTCTCGGACATCGCGTCGGCGATCTGCGACTGGAGCTCGTCACGGAGGCGGCTCACCAGTTCAAGACCTTTGGAAGTTACACGAACGAGCACCTTGCGACGGTCATCGATGGCATGTGTGCGCTCCATGTAACCAAGCTTTTCAAGACGATCGACCAGCCCAGTAGCGGCAGCTGTAGAATGCCCCATCTTGCGGGCAATGTCGGTCATCGTTAGATCTTTCGAAGTGGCCAAGTAGCCAAGCAGGAAGAATTGCGCAAAGGAGATGTTATCCCGATTGAGCTCTCTGGACAAGTTGAGCAAAAATTCGCGCTGACTAAACAGAATGAAATCAGCCAGCTTTGCGTGGTCTTTTGCTAGAGGTGAAATGGGTAGGTTTGTTGACATGGCTGAGAGCTATGGTTATCGAGAATGTTCAGGAACTGTCGAAATATGCTGTAGATAAAAGTAAGTTCAAGTGAAATCCATAGAATTCATAATAAATCTTGAAGCTTGGTATTTAAATTCTCAGACCTGAGAAATTAACAACGGTTTACTATCAACTGTGATCGAAGAAAAACAAGTTATTTTTATCATACCCTGTTTCCGACAACTCCAACAACCTGAACGCGACATTCCAAACAAAAGCAGACTCCATACAACCAACCCTTCATTAATACAGGACACACATGCACAACTCAATAGGACCAAAGTCCCATCAAGAAGCTTGGATAAGCTGAACCAACGACCCCATAAAAAAAACGGGCCTCCTTTTAGAGAGACCCGCTTCCGTTTAAAAATTTATGTTGGAAGTAAGCTTACCAGCGGTCACCGCCGCCGCCGCCACCGTTGTCACGGTCACGACCACCACGTTCCCACTTTTTGCCGCCACCGCCACCACCGCCACCACCGTAGCCGCCGCCTCCGCCGCCACCACCACCGTAGCCGCCGCTGCGTCCGCCGCCGCCACCACCGTAGCCCCCGCGACCACCGCCGCCGCCGCCACCTGCTGGGCGTTCTTCTTTCGGACGGGCTTCATTGATTGCGAGGTTGCGACCTCCGAAATCCTTGCCATTCAGACCCTCAATTGCAGCCGTCATGGCCTCAGGAGTATCCATGCTAACGAAAGCGAAGCCGCGTGGGCGTCCGCTTTCACGGTCAATTGGGAGAAAGACGTCTGTAACAACGCCAAACTGGGAGAAAAGCTCGCGGATATCGACATCGCTAGCTTTGAAGGGGAGATTCCCCACGTACATCTTGGTATTCATATCTGATCTAATCTTATCTGGGTCTGGATTCGGACGCTGCTTCATGAATTAGGGGCCGCCAAATCAAGCCACTCCAACGGAATTTCCGCAGACGCACCTGATATGCCAACGATCCTAACCCTTTCACAGGTGGTCACTCCGCCATTTCTGACATCTATGGCAAAGGAACGCAAGTGTTTTTGATGACCTAAAAACAAGTGATTTCATTCACTTTCCTGACTCAGCTGAGCAAGCCCTTGAGTGCCACATGATCAACTTTGCCAAGGTCGGTGCGTGGGATGACCGAGATCTGCCTGATTTCAGTAATCTGACAAAAACGATTCACCCCAACATTAAAACGACTTAACCACAGTTCAGGATCTCCTGAATCGACGACTAAGACGAGCTTCATCTCACGCCTAGCATCGGGCAATGCCACAATGATGGGTCGGCTCAGACTTCCTTCCTGCAAAGCAATCTGATCCAGGCGCTCCTGAAGCGGCGCCAAATGCACGAGTTCTCCCAAGATTTTAATCACCCCACTTTCACGCCCAATAAACCGCAAAAATGTCAGCGCTCCTTCAGATCTCAAGCTCACCAGATCACGCGTCGCGAAAACCTCCCCAATTGCTGACCATACCCACTTCCCTGCATCACTTTTTTTGAGGTAGCCTTCCGCAAGGGCTGGACCTGATAGGAGGAGATGCCCCTCTGCATCCGTGCTCACTTTCCAATGGGGCATAACTTCCAGCCCAGCGTCCTCTTTCGAATGAAGCGACTGAGTGGCTATTTGAGAAGCAGCTTCCGTCATTCCGTAACTCTGAAAAATAGGCCATCCCAGTGACCTCGCTGATTTCACCAAGCCTTCTGAAATAGCACCCCCGCCGACGATCACAGCACGCAACTGTCCAGGACAAGAAAGTCGCTCGATCACCAAATCATGAACTTGTGTCGGCACCAGAGAAACGAGTGTGACATTCTCACGATCACAAAGATCCACGAACTCCTGTGGATGCCACTTACCAGCGTGTTGCACATAACTTGAACCTGATAAATGAACCCTTGCCGCGATGGAAAAACCACCCACATGATGCAGCGGCAGTGCAATCAGCCAGCGATCCGCTGTGGTGATTTGAAAATGCGCATTGACCGCACGCGCAGAAATCAAAAAGGCCTCTTTGCTCAGAACCACCCATTTGGGCAGACCCTCACTCCCAGAAGTCTGAAAAAAGCACTTCGATTCCCAGCCTTGCTCAAGAGCAAATTCCAACAAGCCATCGGCATCGTTTGGTCGATGCGGATTCAGAGCCACATGACAGCTCGAAGAAGTCCAAAAGTCGTGAGAAAACATCAGAAAAAAGGAAGCGGGTAGAAAGATTTGCGGAGAAAAATTCAGCGCAACTCTACAAAGGCAATTCAAAAGATCGTTTGCTATTCTCTTAATTGCCGTCATTATATCAGCGCAAGTCGATCTGGTGAAGGCCAAACAAAGCTGCTCATCAGGTGATTCTACGGATTCGGTGGTGTTCTGAAATCCGAAATCGGAGCTTTGTGTTGTCTCTCTCCCAGAAAGACTGAACCCAAGTTAACGATATGAATACCAAAATGTATGTGGGCAACCTGCCCTTTAGCGCCACTGAAACAGACCTCCGTCAGCTTTTCTCTGACTACGGCACAGTGACGGATCTCTTCCTTCCAATGGATCGCGAATCTGGACGCCCACGTGGCTTTGCCTTCGTGACCATGGATACTCCTATGGCCATGACTGAAGCCATCACAGGTCTCAACAACAAAGACTTTATGGGTCGTAACCTCAGCATCAACGAAGCACGTCCGAAAGAAGATCGCCCAGCAGGCGGTGGTGGCGGTTACGGTGGTGGTGGTGGTGGTGGCGGCGGCGGCTACGGTGGTGGCGGCGGCGGTCGTGGCAAAAGCGGCGGCGGTGGCGGTGGCCGTGGTGGCTACGGCGGCGGCGGCGGTGGTGGCGGCGGCTACGGTGGTGGTGGCGGCGGTGGTCGTTACTAGTCTCTGCCCTCCTTCACGGGAGGCTGACATCTAAAAAACACTTTTGAGAGCATGGGTCGATTCATTTCGGCCCATGCTTTTTTTATAAAAGCACAACCATTCGACAGCGCTCAGGCACGATGAATCCTTCCAAATGACACACGATGTCTTTGCACAGTCATGCGTCATAGAGTTGATTCGACACGCTTCATGATCCTCCCGCCATCTCACCTATGCTTCACCGCAGCTGCTCGGATTTACTCCGTTCGACTCTGTGTGGCCGCATTCATGCTGGTATCAGGAATAACGACTGCCGCTGAAACCCTGACCCTGACAGCAGCGCGGACTCAGTTTCTCAAAACCCTCCTCAGCGAATCACAAGTCCTCACCGATCAATACGATCGAGCTTTGGCCAAACTCGAACTAGAGCTAGCTGCCGCCTCTGACTATGAAGAAGCGCGTCTCGTACAGCAGAGGCGAGCAGAGTTAAAAGCCATTTACGCTCAATCTGGAACCACCAGCATCCAAGGCTTCCCTTTGGCACCAGACAAAGCGCGACTCAGCGGCACCGCAGAGGTGAGTGACGACACACTCACTGGCTGGCGTAGCAGCAGCAGCGCAGCAGAATGGCAAAGCGTGCGCCTCACGCCAGGCAGCTATTTCGTCGAATTAGAAGCCAATTTTAGCCCACTCATGACGACCACGACTGCGTCGCCGTCATCGCGCTTCACACCCCAAGATAAAGCCTCCTTTGCCTTTTACGAAGTCTCTCTGCTCCCTGGGGCTCAGGAGAATCGACGCAGTTTCGACATCCCCTTGTGTGCCGATGAAACCACCTTCAACCCCGTGCGTATTGGACCGATCACCTTCACCCGCAGCACAGTCACCCTCAGACTCGTTCCTGCTGCAGGCTATCCGGCCAATCAGGTGCAACTGCGACAAATTCAGCTCATTCCTGCCAAAGAAACCTCCATCCAGGCGGCCTCACTGCCGGAAGAAAGAGATACTCTAGAACAAGCCAAAGCCCGACTCGCCATAGAACTTGAGCGTGCCCAGAAAGCAGCCCTAACAGCCTATCAGGCTAAACTGACCGAAATTGGTGCAGCGTCCCCTGAGCTGCGCGAAATGGCAGACATGGAAGCCAAGCGGCTAACCTCTCTGCAAAAGAAAGATCCAGCCAAACCGAATGAGAATCCACTCTACCGGATGTTGGCTCGTTTAGGTCAGATTTCAGGCTTCGAAGATCTGGAGCACGCCAAACTCATCGCAAACGATCAAATGACAGGTGATCATTTCATGATCGAGCACGCGGGGCAGCAGATTTTCGTTAGACTTCTCTGGGTCCAATGCGCGCCGCTTGATGGCCAAGGAGATCACGCATTAGCCTTCGCTAAGCATTTCTCCATCGACTCCGACGCCGTCTCGGCCATGGGGCGATCTGCACGGGATTTCACCCTCGGCTATCTGGATGGCAAATCCCTCAGACTTCTCGTCCGCCCCGACGTGGATAAGGACGGCAGTCGGCCAGCACTCGTGTTTTTATCAGACTTAGGACTCTATCAGAATGTGATCGTCGATCACGGACTCGCCGCCGTTCGTGCACCCATGAAAGATGAAATGCGCGGCACCTTGGAGAAGGGCATGATCAGCAACCTGCTAGATCGTGAAACCTCCGCCAAGAAGCAGAAGGCTGGAGCCTGGGCCATCAACGAGGAGAAAAAATGAGCCGCTTTTTTCACATATTCTGCCTCGGACTCCTGGCCTTTTTGGGATCACTCTGTCAGGCACAAATCCCGCCCTCCCCTGCTGCCAAGCCCCTTTCTGCTGTCGAAGCTAGCGCCCCAGAATCCCGACTGCGCCAGACAGAGGCCATCTATCAACAGCAACTCCGTACACGGCATATCCCCGTCCTCGGAAAGTATCTCACCGACCTCCAAAAAATCGCAGCAACGGCTAACGATCCTGCACCTATCAAAGCCGAAATCCAGCGCGTCCAGGCCATCATCAGCTCTGGAGCCATCCTGGATCTCTCCGAAGTCGCCGAAGAGCTGAACCCAAGTCCTGAAAAGCCCGCCGAGATGCGTCCGCGGCCACCAGGGCCGCCCGGTCCACCGCCTCCAGGCTCACCTCTGAAACCGCGCCGTGGCGTTAATACGCTGACACCCGCCTTTGCCCAGCGCATCCTGCCCATCCCTGAAGGCAGCGCCAGCCCCGAAGCCGCAGCCATCGGCCAAATCGAGTGGCGGATCGACGTTATCCCTCCGGGAAACTACGAATTGCTTATTCAGTATGCCACCCTCCCTCTAGAAAATGATCTCCCTCTCACCACCGAGTTTGCTGGGCAAAAAATCACCCAAGTGATGGAAAAGAATCGAGCTACCAAGGACATCAAAAGCTTCCGTCTTTTCAAAATCGGTCAGATCCACCTGACCGAGGAATTTTCTGGCGAAACACTCCGCCTCACCGCAGGCACGGCAGAGTCCAGCAAGCTCCTGTTACGAAACTTCGTCATCTCCCGCGTCAAGCCAGAGCCTTGAATCTCCATTGAGGATTCCGCTTTCAGAAAGAAATACGCTTTGACGATCCCCCCAGTCGTCACCACACTCGTAGCTGTTACGACAGGGGCGTCCCCGCTAGGGACTGAGACGGATCTTCTTTGATCTGAACCCTCCGAACCTGATGCGGGTCATGCCGCCGAAGGGAGTTCGCTCGGAGGTTCCATCTCAGTTCACGGCCACAAGCCGCCCCAACAAGAACACAGAACCACGAACTAAGAACAAGGAATTTCCCCCATGATCGCCGACCCCAAATCCTCCTTCGAAGCCCACTCCAGCGAGCAACTCCCAGCCTCCAGCCGTGTCTATCTTTCCGGCGTCATCCATCCAGAAATCAAAGTCCCCATGCGCGAGATCACCCTCTCGCCCACCAAAGCCTTCAATGGCCGCATCGAAGCAAACGATCCTGTCCGCGTCTATGACTGCTCCGGCCCCTGGGGTGATCCTGCTTTCAAAGGCGACTCCTCCGAAGGCCTGCCTGCCCTGCGTGAAAAATGGATCGCTGCCCGCAATGACGTCATCGCCTACGATGGCCGCGAAGTGAAGCCTCAGGACAACGGCTACCTTAGCGGCAAACACGCCGAATTTGCCAGCACCGCCGAGCGCAATCGCCTCGTCGAATTCCCCGGCCTCAATGGCGAACGCCGCCGCCCGCTCAAAGCCACTGGCCACCCCGTAACCCAGCTTTGGTATGCCAAACAAGGCATCATCACCCCCGAGATGGAGTTCATCGCCATCCGCGAGAACATGAAGCGTGCGCAGATCGCCGACTTCACCCACGACATCGTCCGCAACGACCTCGACAAACAGCACGTCGGCTCCTCCCAGGTCCAGACCGACTACACGCCCGGCATCTTCAAGCGCTTCCCCCAGCGCATCCCGAACGAAATCACCCCCGAGTTCGTCCGCTCCGAAGTCGCCGCCGGCCGCGCCATCATCCCCGCGAACATCAACCACCCCGAACTCGAGCCGATGATCATCGGCCGGAACTTCCTCGTCAAAATCAACGCCAACATCGGCAATAGCGCCGTCGCCTCCAGCATCGAGGAAGAGGTCGAAAAGATGCGCTGGGCCACCAAGTGGGGCGCGGACACCGTCATGGACCTCTCCACCGGCAAGAACATCCACGCCACCCGTGAATGGATCCTGCGCAACAGCCCCGTGCCCATCGGCACCGTTCCCATCTACCAGGCACTCGAAAAAGTGAACGGCAAAGCCGAAGACCTCACCTGGGAACTCTTCCGCGACACCCTCATCGAGCAGGCCGAGCAGGGCGTCGATTACTTCACCATCCACGCCGGCGTCCTGCTGCGCTTCGTCCCCATGACCGCCTCCCGCATGACCGGCATCGTCAGCCGCGGCGGCAGCATCATGGCCAAATGGTGCCTCGCCCATCACAAGGAAAACTTCCTCTACACCCACTGGGACGACATCTGCGACATCATGGCCGCCTACGATGTCTCCTTCTCCATCGGCGACGGCCTCCGCCCCGGTTCCATCGCCGACGCCAATGACAAAGCCCAGTTCGGCGAACTCGAAGTCCAGGGCGAGCTCACCAAACGCGCCTGGGCCAAAGGCGTCCAGGTCATGAACGAAGGCCCCGGCCACGTCCCCATGCACATGATCGAGGAAAACATGGCCAAGCAGCTCGAATGGTGCCACGAGGCCCCCTTCTACACCTTGGGCCCTCTCACCACCGACATCGCCCCCGGCTACGACCACATCA